>NZ_JACVCV010000040.1 GCF_017811155.1 Lunatimonas salinarum
TCACAACTCAAAAACATTCCGGTTCAGAGGGGTCAGCATGCTCCGGAATATCCAGGCGCCAAGACGCAAAGGGTTTTTATCAATGTTCAACTCTAAACCCATCGAATCTTCTCTGCGGCTCTGCGTGAAAACAAATCTCTTGCTATTTTAAGCAATGTGTTGCATGCAAATAGCGACTTTACCTTGGTTGTTCCAAAACTGTTTCAAAAAGCTCTTCATCAAACCTAAAGTTGGTGCATTGTTATTTTCCAGTTACAAAGCCCGGAAAGGCCCTATGCTGAACATTCAATCCAAAGCCCCCGCAGATCGCGCGGATGTTCGCGGATGGTCTTTCGGCGGCCATATGCGCAATACGGGAAAAAAACGGGAAAACCAGCCAAGAAAACCACTCAAAAGGTATACAGAAAAAATACAAGCAGCCAACATGCCGCAGAACCAATGCCCGGCAGTACCATTCTTCACACGACGGAAATCGAACCGGCTATTTAATCCCCATAGACACCTTGTCGCCGTATACGAGACCCGTATCTTGACAGCTATCGGGATCAATACAGGCTAAGCCCAAAATTCCGCTGCGCTCCACTTCGGTTTAGGCCTCCTTGTATGTTAGCGGTCGTTATTCTTTCTTCGTCAAATGTCAAGCAGTCCGAATGTTTCATTGTAAGGAGTGTTCAAGTCAATGAATTGGAATTTCGGTGCAGTTTCTTGTCTAAGTATGTTGTAAATTTTCAAACTTTCGCTGTCAGATGAAAGGTAAAATTCTATAGATTTTTCACAGTCGGCCTGTGCAAACAGTTTTGTGTCGTTCGGTATGATATTTCTATTTGCAACATCTATTTTTCCATTTCTCTTTGCATTGAATGCGATTTTCGCAAAATCTCCTGTTCGTTTTGAATGGTCTAAATTGAATGGAACTATTTGTAAATTTCTCAACGGAAGCTCGTGAACATCACCACCGACGCAATACTCTGCAATGCTGATTGTAGAAATCATCATTGTAATTTCTTTCTGTAAAAAGTAGCGAAAATATCCGTCAGCATTTTTGAATAACGGGTCACTTTCATTTAGAAAGCGAATAAAGAAACTGGTATCAAGTAAAACAGCGTTATGCGTCATATCCACCCCTTATTTCATTTAACCATTTGTCAGGGTCTATACTGCCAAGCCAAGATTTTTTTGCTTTCTCCCGAAGTGCTTTTAAATATATCTCATCATATTTTGGTTGGTAGTCAACCAACTCGATAAATCTTAATGTTGATGTGTCAATTTCCCCCGTTTCCGAATGTTGCTTACCTGTTGCTCTAATGCCAAATGTCTTATAGAGTAAGTTTTCGTCATATTGCTCAAGAAAACTAATTGGTGTCTGTATTCTTATAGTTCCGAGTTCTTCAGTGAAAACGTGGATATTAGCTTTGTCCTTACCACCAGCATTTGTAACCTTACCGTAAAAGTAAAATTCAGCGTCAGCCCAAATAGCTTCGGTTCTGTAGTATCTTGTTGTTTTATCAACTCTCACTTCGTTTGTGTTGTCGAGTGATGTCTTGATGCTAAAAACATAATTCCGTTTTGTAGCTATGTCCTGAATGTTTTCAAATGCTTTTGCTGTCCCTAAGTCAAGAAAGTCAATGTTTTGAACTTGGCTAACCTGTCCGATGATTGCGTTAAAACCGATTATATATTGAATGGAGGTTTTAAGTATATGTTTTACAGAACCTGCTTCAATTTTGTAGCTGATATTCGGTCTGTCTCTTTTGTCGCCTGGATAAAGCAAGTTTTCGGCATTTTCGAGAATAGTGATAATCTCCCGAATGTCGTAATTGTCAGGTGATAGGTCAAGGTTTCCCTTTGAGCCTGTTATTCTTATCTCTATGAAGCCAATTTTTTCCACCTTACAAAGGTAATATTTTTAGGGGTTGGTTAGTCAATTTGATGTCAATCTCTTGCTCGTCTGTCGTATTAGAATGACTGCTAATCCGGTCAGTCAGGGAAATTTACGCACTATTTTGATGAATTTTAGCGGCGTTCGTGATTTCCAATTCATGCGGTAGCAAATGCTAAAACGGAAACAACCTGGAAAAACACTAAAAGCAAGCGGAAAATCACCCAACAAAACCGCCCAGAAAGCATACAGAAAAGAAACAACCAGCCAAAACGCCACAGCACCAACGTCCGGAAGCACCATTTTTCACACGACAGAAATCACCCAAACTTTTCAATCCCCATAGATACCTTACCACAAAAAACTCGCTACGCTTCTGTCAACTAGGTCACTGAGCCTGTCGAAGTGCAGGCTAAGCTCGAAATTCCGCTGCGCTCCACTTCGGGTTAGCCCCTGTATGTTGGGCAACGTACTTTTACTGAGGTTTTATTCGAGTAATTTTATTGTCTCTTAGTATCACAAGATCAGTATTTTTTTGCTTTTTAAATTCAATAAGTTTTTCATAAACTTTTTCAAGCCCAATCTGAATCTTATCTTTTAATTCAAGTTGTTTTTCAACAGTTGTCATATGCTTTTAATAATTCAAATTTATACTTGTCGATAATATCTAATTTACCATCAATTGTTTTGATTGCAATAAGCTCATGCTTCCCTTCAGAGTTGTCATAAATGAATAATCCGTCAACTAAATCATAGTAAATTCTAAACAAGTTTTGGATGCCATTATGATATCTTCTTTCAATGATTTCAGGCTGAATATTGTGCCCGCCTTCCATCACCCTAATTTTAACCCTTTCTTTAGCAAGTTCTGGACTCTGAAGCCAGAAAAAGAGGAGAGTTACAGTGTATCCTTTCTCCCGCGCAATCCGAATTTTATGTTGATAGCTTTTTGATGATAATGTAGTTTCAAATGCAAAACTTTCGTTTGCTTTAATTAACTCATCTATTCTGTTAATCATTATTCTGCGAGATTCGATAGCGACTTTTTCAGGCTGAAAAGGAGAAAGTCCTTTTGCAATTTCGTCTGCATTGACAAACTCCTTACAGTTAATTATGTCAGGAAGAATAGTAAACGAGGCGGTAGTTTTTCCAGCTCCATTACAACCTGCAATAATGTAAAGGTTTTTGTCTGTCATGAAGCAAATTTACAACTTTCCAGATGAATTTTTGATGCAAGGTGAATTTCCTGTCGTAGTGTGTTGCCCAATCGGGTCAGGGGGGAATTAACTCACTGTATTTATTATTTATAAGCTGCATTCGTGATTTCCAATTCACCCTTACCTTCCAACAGAACTCCCGATAATTAAAATATGCTGCGCATGTGGACGCTGACCGCGACACATCATCGGATCCGTGTGGCTGGCTGATCGGAATTCAGGTTTTTAAATCGCTCAAGTACTTAAATGTACCCAGAATTGAACAAACTTCCAATACAAATACAAGCCCGGAAAGCCCCTGTACTGAACACTTATTCCAACGCTCCCGCAGATCACGCAGATTGTCGCGGATGTTCTTTCGGCGGCCCTATGCGCAATACGGGAAAAAAACGGGAAATCCGCCAACAAAACCTCTCAGAAAGCATACAGAAAAGTAACAAGCAGCCAACATGCCGCAGAACCAACTCCCCACAGCCCCATTTTTCACACGACGGAAATCACCCCGGCTTTTTAATCCCCATAGATACCTTACCACAAAAAACCCGCTACGCTTCTGTCAACTAGGTCACTGAGCCTGTCGAAGTGCAGGCTAAGCCCCAAAAAATTCCGCTGCGCTCCACTTCGGTTTAGCCCCCTGTATGTTTGTTCTTTCGTCCGTTTATTTTAGTTTCTTCATTGCGTTACTTTCAAGTAAGGATTTCATTTGGGTAATCGCTACTTTGTTTAGTTCGACAAGACGTTCTTTCTGCATAAATCCTTGTCGGATAAGTAAGGCATTAATACTTTCCATATTGCTCAATACAACTAATTGTTCCAATGTCGCATAATCTCTTATATTTCCAATTTGTTCAGGATTGCTTTCCCTCCATTCTTTTGCGGTAATTCCAAAAAGTGCTACATTCAATAAGTCGGCTTCATTGGCATAAACAATACTTGCTTGTTGTTTGGTAATTTTTTGAGGAATCAGGTTTTCTTTGATTGCGTCTGTGTGAATATGGTAATTTACCTTTGCTAAGGTCCTTTGTAAGTTCCACTCTAATTTCAGTCGGTTGTTTTCATCGTCTTTTAGGCGTTGAAATTCATTTACCAAGTAAATCTGAAACTCAGGACTTAGCCACATTGCGAAGTGGAACGCAATGTCTTTATGTGCATATGTACCACCGTAACGGCCTGCTTTTACAAGCATACCAATTGCACTTGTTCTTTCAATCCATTGTCCGACAGACATTATGAACCTATTAACTCCTGCTTCTTGGGTAATTACCCCGAATTCGGGGTAATTAAAGTTAGGGTTGTTGATTTTTTCCCAAACACCTAAATATTCCAATGTATTTTTGTTCGTAACCCATTTGCCGATTAATCCGCTTCCTTCTCGAAAAGAAGCGGTCATATCGGTCAAACTTATATAGTCAGTTTCATTTTGATTGATTACCGTTATCGGGGATTCGTTTACGTTTAGCTTTCTGCTTTTCGCCATTTTTTATTTCACTAGTATCAAATTTACAAAACGTAATTGTAGTTAGGATAGGTTGGTTGTTATTGTTTAGTTTTTATAGGTCTTCATGTTATGTTTTGTGTCGATTTACAATGACCGCCAATCGGATTGGGCAAGGGAACTACTCACTATTTTTAAAAATTTTAGCGGTGTTCGTGATTTCCAATTCACCCCTACCTTCCCACGGAACTCCCGAAAATCGGGACAGGCTGTTCATGAAACGCTCACCTCGATACATCCGTGGCTCTTCATGCCTACCTAATCGGAAGTCAGGCTTATCAATCGCTCGGTACTAAATATATTCATAATTGTCCAAAATTCCAATGGGCGAACAAGCCCGGAAAAACACCAAAAAGCAAACGGGAAATCCGCCAACAAAACCTCTCAGAAAGCATACAGAAAAGAAACAACCAGCCAACATGCCGCTGAACCCACGCCCGGCAGCCCCATTTTTCAGACGAAAGAAATCACCCCGGCTTATTAATCCCCATAGATACCTTACCACAAAAAACCCGCTACGCTTCTGTCAACTAGGTCACTGAGCCTGTCGAAGTGCAGGCTAAGTCCAAAATTCCGCTACGCTCCACTTCGGTTTAGTCTTGAATGTTATGCACAGGGCTTTGTTGTCGTCTGCGTCTTGCGTTTTTTGAAGTATTCCAAAATTTCTTCTTTGGTCATCTTGGATAACTTCTCACTTAATTTGTCTCTCTGTTGACGCATAAATTTTACAGCGTCAAAAGTTTTTTCATTCGTCCTCATATTTTTCAAATTCTCTTGGTGAACGTATTTCTAATTGTCTGTACCCGTTTTTTATATTGATAGCGTTGTAACCCCTTATTCTTTCAATGTTCACAATGTGTTTGAAGTTCCAACTCACTAAAAAGTCTGCTCGGTTTATGGTTGCCAATGCAATGTGTAAACAGTCCGCATAACTTGTTTGTCCTACGACTTTTTCAGTAATGTATTCAGTCGCCAAGTCAACCGCTTCGTCTGTTGTTTCAATAAACTCAGTCAGGTCGGCTCTAAGACTTTTTACAAGTTCTTTTACTTTTTCGGGTGCGTTTTCAAGTTCGTCTTGCGTAACTGTCGAGTATAAAATAATGAATTCTCCATCTTTGATTCTCTCAAACAATGGAATGTGT
Organism: Lunatimonas salinarum; assembly: GCF_017811155.1. Taxonomy (GTDB): domain Bacteria; phylum Bacteroidota; class Bacteroidia; order Cytophagales; family Cyclobacteriaceae; genus Lunatimonas; species Lunatimonas salinarum. The sequence goes on from NZ_JACVCV010000040.1 coordinate 5,734, forward strand.
GTTCCTTAAACTCTTCGTCAAAATGTCCCCCGAATACTGAAGTGTCTATGTAAATTCTTTGTTTCACTTTTTTCTTGTCCTATCTTTCTCAAAGATACGATTTTTATGCGTTCAGTCGGTCACTTCGGCGATAGGGGATTGTCCAATGCTATTAAGTTAAGGTTTTGTGATTGGAATTCCTTTCGCCGAAAGTGTGT
>NZ_JACVCV010000041.1 GCF_017811155.1 Lunatimonas salinarum
GCTTCGTCGCTCGCTCCTCGCAATGACGAGGACGGTTGTTGAGATTGCTTCGTCGCACACTCCTCGCAATGACGATAACGCGTGTAGAGATTGCTTCGTCGCTCGCTCCTCGCAATGACGATGGTGGTTACCATTCCCTGCATATCTGCTCATAAAGATCCTTCCACTCGGGGTTAAAGCGGTTCACTAACTCTATCTTTTTTTTTCTACTTCCAGCTTTCAATTGTTTTTCCCGATCAATTGCTTCCTCAATCGAATGAAATATTTCGTAATAAACCAGTTTTGTCAGGTTATACCTTGCGGTAAAGGAATTCTTATGGACTCCGGTTTTATGTTTATACACCCTTTTTATCAGATTTGAAGCCACACCGATGTAGATTGTGGTGTTGTGGGTGTTTGTCATAAAGTAAACGCAGCCTCCCTTTTCCATTAGCTGTTTATTTCACCTCCGTCATTGCGAGGCTTGGAGTGAACCGAAGATAGTATTTTAAGTAATCTGCGGTTTGCATGTATACATCGGAGAATGGAGTGACCTCAAGCCGTGGCAATCCCACGGTAGAGAGTATTGCGAGTCTTAGGTCTTAAATCTTACGTCTTCTAAAAATCTCAAATCTCATATCTAACGTCTCCTCAAGGGGATTGCTTCGTCGCTCACTCCTCGCAATGACGATTGCGCGTGTTGAGATTGCTTCGTCGTCCCTCCTCGCAATGACGATAACGGTTTTTTCCCCGTCATTGCGAGGCTTGGAGATATGTGGTATTGGATAGACAAATTAGTTTGCTTTCGGATACTAAGAATAGGTTGGTAATCGCTATCAAGCCGTGGCAATCCCCTTGATGCCGCATAGGGAGATTGCTTCGTCGTCCCTCCTCGCAATGACGAGGACGGTTGTTGAGATTGCTTCGTCGCTCACTCCTCGCAATGACGAGAAAATTAAAACTCCTGTAGCTCCACCATCTTTTTGAATGGGCCCGAATGGGAGATCAGTTCATCGAAGGAACCGCTGTGAATGATCTCTCCGGCCTGCATCACCAGGATGCGGTCGGCGTGCTTTACGGTAGAGAGCCGGTGGGCAATCATCACAATGGTGTACTTCCCTTTTAAGGCTTCGATATTATCCTGTATGGCCCGCTCGGTTTCGGAATCCAAGGCCGAAGTGGCCTCGTCCATCAGCAGGATATCCACGTCTTTGTATAGTTCGCGGGCGATGGAGATTCGCTGCTTCTGTCCTCCGCTGACCAGTATGCCCCCGCTGCCCAATGGCGCATCCATGCCCTGCGGCAGCGTTTCTACAAAATTCCAGACAGAGGCTTTTTCCAATGCCCTCTGAACACGTTGCCTGTTTTCGGGAGTGTTGCGGTCCCAGAAGCTGACATTGTTAAAGACGGTGTCGCTGAATATGACCGGTTCCTGCGTGATATACCCGATACGGGATTGGTACGTGGCCCGATTGAGATCCCGTACGGAGATACCATCTACGTAAATCCCTCCCTGATCGGGGAGGGCCAGCCCGGCGATCAGGTTCATCAGGGTGGTTTTACCGGAACCACTTTCCCCTACCAACGCCAGCGTTTGGTTGCGGGGCAACTCAAGATGGATGTCCCGCAGCACCGGCAGGTTTTGGTAGGCAAAAGACACCCCGTCAAAGCGGATGGATTGCCGGAATACCGATAGGGGTAGCTTGCCGTCCCGGTCCTGCCCGGCCTTGAGTTCTTCCAAAAACTCCATCAAGTTGACCAGGGAACCCTGCATGGTGAGCAGGCTGTTCCAATTGGACTGAAAGGAAATCAAGTAGGTAAGCGCTCGATAGAAAAAGAGGAGGCTGAGGATAATCGCAGAGAAAGTTCCGCCCAAAACCATCACTTCGAGCAAGATAACCCCTACGACGATTATGACCACCATGGGTTCCCGTAGGGCTTCGATGGCCGATCCGATAAAGCCCATATGGTGGTGGCTGTTTTCGATTTCCACAATTTTGTCCTTCATCTTCTGGCCGTAGGCTCGTTGCTTGCCGGTGGCCTTGAGGTACTTGAAATAGGCGACCTGCTGTATCAGAAAGCCTTGAAAAAGGTGGTTTAGGTTGGTGACTTTGCGGGAGAGTGATTTGGTACGCTTGTACAGCTTGCTGTAGATGGCATTGATGGCGAGGGCACCCAGGGCGACGAGCAGGGAAAACTGCACATTGACCGATAGGGCCAGTAGCATGTAGACAAAAACCATGGCGCCGGATTGCAGCACGTTTCGGTAGCTGCTCCATGCGGCCACCACCCGTTCCATTTCCCCGCTTACCGTATTTTGGATCCTGCCGGAGTCGGAGAGCACAAAGGCCTTGTAGCTCAGTTCCGACAGGCGGTCGATGGTCTGAAAGCGCAGGCGCTGAATAAAGTAGCGGCGCATGCGTACCCGGTAGTAGGACTCCATAAATTTGAAGGCGCCTTTGGCCAGGAAGAACAGCACCATGATCAGCAGCACGGGTACCAGGGTAAAGGGAATGCCCAATGCCTTCAGTCCATCTACCAAGAAGGCCAGCCTGCCCAGTCCTTCGGCGGATCCTTCTCCGCCGTCGATCAGTTGGAGCAGGGGGATAAACATGGTCAGCCCCAATCCGTCCATCAGCCCCACGCCTATACTCAGCGCAAAGGCCACGATCAGGCGGTGCTTTAAAAATCCGTAGAAAAATCGGAAGTAGGTAAAGTATTTTTTGAAGGGGGAGGGGGGCATGCTTATTTTGATTATAAAGCTAATAGCGATGTTTTTTTGCTGGTAATGTGCTTGTAAATTTCCTCTAATTGAGTACACACTGGAGCAACCGAAAATCGCGCTAGAAAGGATTTTCGGATTTTGTTGGCATCATAGGTGAGGTAGTTGTCCATTAAGGCCTCCATTGCGTCGCAAAGAGCGATTGGGTTACCGACTTCTACCAGTATGCCATTTTCGTCATTGATAATGCTTTCCGGCCCACCGCAGCGGGTTCCTATTACAGGAATGCCGCATGCAATTGCTTCCAGAAAAACGACGCCTAAGGTTTCGTGGATGCTAGGAAGAACGAACGCATGGGCTTGCTGAAATTCAAACCGGGCCTGCTGTCGGTCAAGTGGGCCAAGCCAGGTAACGAATGGGGAGAGTCCCATGTGGTCTGCCAAATTTTTCCAAGTAACAAACATTTCCCCGCCTCCCCCAATGCGGAATCGGACGGAGGGTTTTTTCTCTAGTAGACAGGCTATTGCTTTAAAAAGAGTCGGGAGGTCTTTTTGCTCCCGCATGTCACAAAGCGTAAAAAATGTAAATGAACGGTCCTGTTTTTTGGATGCCGGGAGGAAAAACAGTTCATCGGTAAGATTTGGAACCACCACCACGCGGGGGATTCCCAATTTTTTCATCTTATCCCTTAGGTCCGGACTGATTGCGATATTGGTTGAAGCAGCTTGATAAGCTTGTGCGTAGCGGGAAGACAATCGGCCATTTTTTAGAATTTGCGGGAAAGGAAACGGACTCATTTGCTCCGTAATTACATAGGGAATTCTATATTTTTTGGATAACCAACGCGCTATTAATCCCGCTTTGTGACATACTTGTGCGTGAATTATATCTACTTTACCAGCAATGCGAGTAAACTCCTGTAGATTTTTTTCATTGGCACGTTGTATTCCGCCAAGATTTCCATTCAGGAGCTTTTCCGTCCAGGTAAAAACCGGCGTTTCCCATTCGTATTAATTCGGCAATGGGGTAGAAACAAGCCTTGTCTTGCGGACGTTGCTCAGTCCATTTTTTACCTTCGTTACATTATTCAGCTGGTCTTTGGTCCAAAGCAAATATTCATCCTTCTGTTGTCCCCACAGGCTAACGCCAATTTTGTGTTCGGGAAAAGTTCTGGCAAAGGCTAAAGCTTGCTCTTTTATAAAGATTCCGTTCATAAAATAATCCCCATCCGGGTACCAAGAAGGGATGAGAAGAATATTCAAATTAGTAGGTTAATTAACAAGATCAGGTATCGGCGATTCCCCGTCCTACTCTGTCAGATTGAATAAGAGTCTATGGGCTGGAAAAGGTTTACCGCCAAGACTTTCCTTCCATTGCAACAGTCCCTTATTTGGTTTTCCAGTAGGTGGAATATGAGAGACGCCCATATTAAAATAGGCCTTCTGGCTAGATCGATCTTCGATAAGAGTACTCATCAGTAAATCAAGACAAGCTAGCTTTTTTCCGTATTCCGTAGCGGCAATATATTGAAGGTGATTGCAAAGATCTGTTTCGTAAACAACTGCCCCGCCGAGCATAAGACCAGATTGGTATACACCATATAGACGGATTTGGTTGGGAAATCTCGATTTTAGCCGTTGGATTTCCGCAAGGGAATGCGTAGGGGAAACAGCGTGTTTATTGCGGAGATTCGGTTTTAGTATCCTTTCCCAAAAAAAGGCGAAATCTGCCATTTCCTTTACGTATAGCTTATTTTTTAGCGCCTTTTTTTTTCCCCATCTTTTGCCGTGATTTATTATTTTATAAGGAAGTCGCGTGCAATGATGGATGAACGTGTCCGAGATTATGGCGCCAGCATTCATTAAAACGTTTAGGAACTTTTCTTGTGGTTCTTTACAAAAAAAAACGGGGATACTTCTGATCTCAATTCTTTGGTAATTTCTCTTTTGGTAGTGTTCCAACGTTTGATGAACGATCCTTTCCGCGAGTGGTAAAGAGACCGGATACCGGAAAACCCACCCGCCATAAGAAAGGCCTGCATGTGATATGATTCCCCTTCCATCTTCATTCGAGGGGAAAACGCAAATCGGGGTGCAACCTACATAGAAAATAAGGGAAGCATCCCTAAACCTATTTTCGTGGTAGCTGATATACGCTCTATCGTGTAAAAAGGTGCCATTCGTAGAATGCTTCACCACCTCATTCCAATCTTTTTGCAGCGCCTCCTCGAATGGTATCACACGCACCTGAGCATTCGTTTCTATTGGCTGAATGGTAGGTTGAGATGTTATCAAGCCTTAAAGATTTATTTGCTGTTTATTTTTCAAATCTATTCCCCCGTGGCCCCCGCACTGGGTGTAGTTTGCAACTACACCCCGATATTTCTGCCAATTAGCAATTGGAGAAACCGAGCTTCCTTCCCAAAAACACCCAAGCCCCTTGAGCTAACTTAAAGAGATTGCTTCGCTCCTGCGTCACTCGCAATGACGGGGTTTGCCGGGCTCCCTTACCCCGTAGGGGTGACATGTTTATAGCCTGGGCTTAGAGATCAATTTGTCCCTCCGTTTTGGCCGGGGAGATGTTCATGGTGTCCTCCCACTTCCGCCAAAACCCGGAGATGTCTAGCGCTGCGCAACCAACCGAATTGCCTG
>NZ_JACVCV010000042.1:1786-5021 GCF_017811155.1 Lunatimonas salinarum
AAGTAGACAAGGGCGCACGGGGGATGCCTAGGCTCCGGGAGGCGAAGAAGGACGTGCCAAGCTGCGATAAGCTGTGGGGATCGGCACAGGCGAATTGATCCACAGATTTCCGAATGGGGCAACCCATCCCGATTTATCGGGATATCCAGAAATGGAGGCGAACCCGCCGAACTGAAACATCTAAGTAGGCGGAGGAAGAGAAAACAACAGTGATTCCGCGAGTAGTGGCGAGCGAAAACGGAAGAGCCCAAACCGTGTCTGTTACGGCAGGCGCGGGGTTATAGGACCTGCGTAAGGATGACAAACGTGACGGGAGCTGCCTGGGAAGGCAGACCATAGAGGGTGAGAGTCCCGTACCGGAAGTGTTTGTTTTCTGGCGGGGATCCTGAGTAGGCCGGGACAGGGGAAATCCCGGTTGAATTGTCCGGCACCATCCGGAAAGGCTAAATACTCCCCGGAGACCGATAGTGAACGAGTACCGTGAGGGAAAGGTGAAAAGCACCGTGAATAACGGGGTGAAACAGAACCTGAAACCGTGCGCCTACAAGCGGTCGGAGCCCCGATATCTATCGGGGTGACGGCGTGCCTTTTGCATAATGAGCCTACGAGTTACACCTCGCCGGCGAGGTTAACCCCGTAGACGGGGGGAGCCGCAGCGAAAGCGAGTCCGAACAGGGCGATTTAGTCGGCGGGGGTAGACGCGAAACCTGGTGATCTACCCATGGCCAGGCTGAAGCTCCGGTAAAACGGAGTGGAGGGCCGAACCGATAAGCGTTGAAAAGCTTCCGGATGAGCCGTGGGTAGGGGTGAAAGGCCAATCAAACCGGGAAATAGCTCGTACTCCCCGAAATGTTTTTAGGAACAGCGTCGTGAAATGTATGCCGGAGGTAGAGCTACCGATAGGACTAGGGGGAGTCATATCCTACCAAATCCTGACGAACTCCGAATGCCGGCATATGGTAGCGGCAGTGAGGGCTGGGGTGCTAAGGTCCCAGTCCGAGAGGGAAAGAACCCGGACCTACCGCTAAGGTCCCGAAATTTGCACTAAGTTGAACAAAGGTGGTCCAGCTGCAGAGACAGCCAGGAGGTTAGCTTGGAAGCAGCTATTCCTTTAAAGAGTGCGTAACAGCTCACTGGTCGAGCGGCAGGGCGTCGATAATAATCGGGCATCAAGTGCGATACCGAAGCGTAGGATTACAGCCAAGCTGTAGTGGTAGGGGAGCATTCCAATGACCGGCGAAGGCGCATGGCGATGTGCGCTGGAGGGATTGGAAAAGCAAATGTAGGCATAAGTAACGATAATGCGGGCGAGAAACCCGCACACCGATAGACCAAGGTTTCCTGATCAACGCTAATCGGATCAGGGTCAGTCGGGCCCTAAGGATAACCCGAAGGGGGATTCCGATGGAAAATGGGTTAATATTCCCATACTGCACATGCAGGTGACGGAGTGACGGGGCGGTGAAAGGACCGCGCGGTGACGGAATACCGCGTTGAAGGGAGTAGGTATTGGGGCTGTTGTGAAATGCGCAGCTCTAGCCGAACCTGACAGTACCGCGATCCCTCGGGAAAGCGGATAGTGTCCCTAAAAGCCTCCAAGAAAAACTTCTGGCGACAAGCGCATGTGCACCCGTACCGCAAACCGACACAGGTGGTCAAGGAGAGAATCCTGAGGTGCTCGAGTGAATCATGGCTAAGGAACTCGGCAAAATGGCCCTGTAACTTCGGGAGAAGGGGCGCCTCCCCATGCGAATGGGAGGCCGCAGTGAAAAGGCCCAGGCGACTGTTTATCAAAAACACATGGCTTTGCGAACTCGAAAGAGGAAGTATAAGGCCTGACACCTGCCCGGTGCCGGAAGGTTAAGAGGGGATGTTATCCGCAAGGAGAAGCATTGAATTGAAGCCCCGGTAAACGGCGGCCGTAACTATAACGGTCCTAAGGTAGCGAAATTCCTTGTCGGGTAAGTTCCGACCTGCACGAATGGTGTAACGATCTGGGCGCTGTCTCAGCCATGAGCTCGGTGAAATTGTAGTCGCGGTGAAGATGCCGCGTACCCGCAACGGGACGGAAAGACCCCATGCACCTTTACTGCAGCTTAACATTGGCATCGGGTAAACGATGTGTAGGATAGGCCGGAGGCTTTGAAGCGGGACCGCCAGGTTTCGTGGAGCCGACGTTGAAATACGGCCCTTTGTTTGCCTGGTGTCTAATCCCCATGTTGGGAGACATTGTTTGGCGGGTAGTTTGACTGGGGTGGTCGCCTCCAAAAGGATAACGGAGGCTTCCAAAGGTTCCCTCAGCACGCCTGGTAACCGTGCGCGGAGTGCAATAGCATAAGGGGGCTTGACTGTGAGGCCGACAAGCCGAACAGGGACGAAAGTCGGGTATAGTGATCCGGCGGTACCGCATGGAAGGGCCGTCGCTCAAAGGATAAAAGGTACGCTGGGGATAACAGGCTGATCTCCCCCAAGAGCTCATATCGACGGGGAGGTTTGGCACCTCGATGTCGGCTCGTCACATCCTGGGGCTGGAGAAGGTCCCAAGGGTTGGGCTGTTCGCCCATTAAAGTGGCACGCGAGCTGGGTTCAGAACGTCGTGAGACAGTTCGGTCCCTATCTGTTGCGGGCGTGGGAAATCTGCGGGGGGCTGACCTTAGTACGAGAGGACCGGGTTGGACCGACCGCTGGTGTACCGGTTGTGGTGCCAACTGCACCGCCGGGTAGCTAAGTCGGGAAGGGATAAGCGCTGAAAGCATCTAAGTGCGAAACTCGCCCCAAGATGAGATTTCCATACAGGGCCGTCAGAGACGATGACGTTGATAGGCTGCAGGTGTAAAGCCGGAGACGGCATAGCCGAGCAGTACTAATTGCCCGAAAACTTGGACGTCCGCGGAAGCGTCCGCATTCTCTGCAAGACATGTTGAAAAAGGGAGATCTGAGACTTGAGACGTAAGATATAAGACTTAAGATATTCGATAAGAGATCCTGAACAAACGGTATAAACGGTCACATGACCGGACGAGGTATGGGAAATGTCCCGACTGTTATCTCAGATCCGGTAATGAGCGGCCAAAGATTTAGGCGGCCCAGCGCAGGGGTCCCACCTCTTCCCATCCCGAACAGAGAAGTTAAGCCCTGCCGCGCCGATGGTACTGGGGTTACACCCGGGAGAGTAGGTCGCCGCCACATTATTGAAAAGCCCTTCGTGAAATCGAAGGGCTTTTTTGCGTTTAAG
>NZ_JACVCV010000043.1 GCF_017811155.1 Lunatimonas salinarum
CTACTGCAACCAGAGATCTTGCGGAAATGGTAGCCCTCGGAGCACTAAAAAGGACAGGTAAACTTAGACATACGCCCTACTATCTCCCAATGGGGGATAGAAATCCAGATATAATCTGATGCTGTTTTTCTCTAGCGGACGGGGCTAGACCACGCACCGGCTGGCTTTTTCTGATCATACTATACCCATTTCAAACAAAGTATTGGGTAACCTTATTTATCAGGTATGTGGAAGTATCTGGTGTTTTGGATGCGGAACAGCAGCAACGTGCCGTTCCAGATCGATTTCGTGAACCTCAAGGTGGTGGACCGGAAGGTGGCCAGGCGTACGGTGGTACAGGAGAATCCACTGGTTCCCCTGCGGGTTTACAAGCCCCTGGATCAAGTAGCAGGAAACACCAGCCAGAAAAACGTGTTTCTCCTGGACCAGTTTACCTTCACGGACGACAAGGTTTTGCTTGTGGAGATGTTTGAGAAAAATGGTGGCCGACACCAAGTACTACGGATCCAAAACGTGGACTTGGTAAGCGCAAAGCCAATCCAAGATATCCACCTTAGGATCAAATAGCCTTACGAAGATCTCAGAGACAAACAATATAGGCAGTGCCTTGATAGTGCTAAAATGGAGTTTTTAATACCAATAAATCTCTTATAAGAGATTTATTGGTATTAAAAAAAAAGTAATAACTGCTATTTATTGAGAAAATAATTTGATTTTGAAGATTTATTTATATCTTTATGTAGTTATTTAACTAAAATAAACTATGGCTATAGAACCAACACTTGTATTGGGGATCATAGCACTCGTAGGCGGCATAAGCCTGCGCTATTGGATCAACCGTAGGAAGTTCTATAGGAGAAGCCCCATGGGATCGGAGGGCTTTTCAAGTTATGAAAAGTCGGTTATCATCACGTTTCTTGAGCGTGTCGGCAAATGGGTAGCCTACATCCTCATTGTTTTCTGCATTCTTTTCCTATGGACGTATTCCGGCATAAGGAAAGAGCAGCAAGCAAGCGGGACGGAATCGGGTGCTACCGAGGAAAACCGGGTGGAAGAGTAAATTATTGACCTATAACGGGAATTATTGTGGCACTTTTTGATAAAGCTGCGTCCTGTCTTTTGAAACCGATGAAAAGGTAAAACCTAAATGATAATCTACTATGAAAAAGACAAAATTACAGATGCTTATTGACGGGAAATTGTATTTATGGTTAGCCCTAGTGGCGTTCCCGTCCCTTATCCTTGCCGGGTGTGGGGAGGACAACAACCCCGAGAACCTGAGATGCCGCGTGCGCGCCGTGGCTGGACCGGAGGATGACGTGGTGGGAAAATGGAAATTGGTGCGGGTAAGGCAAGCGTACTTTACCCGTGAACCTGAAGTGACAGATTATTCCTGTGACGATATCGTGTACCATTTCAGGTCAGACGGCTCGCTAGTGGTAAACAACAGTGTTACGGAAGCTGCTCATCATGCTGGGGATTACAATTATGAATTCATTTGGGATCCCTTTGATTCAGGTGCATCCTCATTTAGAGGGTTAAAAATAGCTCACAATAGATGGGGGTGTTCCGTCGAGACTACAATGATGACATTGGATGCTTCACCTACTGACGGCCCAAAAATGGAATTTATCCGAATCGACTAATGATTAACCTTAACTATTTTTATTATGAAAAAGATACGATTTATCTTAACTCTTGCCATTGTCTGCCTTTTTTTCTCCTTAAGCGGCTTTGGGCAGGAAAACCTGTTGTATGAGAGCGTTCAACAGGCGAAAGCTGATGGGACGGAGTTCCAGGAAATTCAGTCAGCCTTTCAGCAGGCTCCGGACGACCGGAAGACGCTTGCCCATTTTGAAAACCCCGGTGAAGTCCAGTTTATCCTCTATGATGAAACCGCATTCAGAAACCTGACCGAGGCGGTTTTCCTGGCAATTCCGTTTAAGGATCGAGAAATCCAACTGGAACTACTGGAAGTCCCGGCATCCTTTTACGGTTATGATGTCGTGACCAGCGACGGCCAACATCTGCCGGCCAGCGTAGGAGCCATCCGGCATTACCAAGGGGTCGTGAGGGGAGACCTAAATAGTGTGGTAGCCATGAGTTTTACGGAAGAGGAGGTAATGGGAATCGTTGCTACAGACGAGGGGAATTTTAACTTGTCTTTGGATAGGGAGAACGGAAGACATGTTTTTTTCAACGATAAAAACCTAAAAGAAAAACTTGATTTCAATTGTGGAGTGACTCACGACCATGACCATTCGGAAAGTGATACGGAGTTCTTTTCCGAAACATCGAAGTCTGAAATTCTTTCCTCCACTGCCAGATGTACTAGGATCTACCTCGAAACTGAACACGATATCTTCCAAGCCCGGGGTAGTGTACTTTCAGTCGAAATCTTTGTCACAGGCCTTTTCAACCAAGTAGCCGTATTGTATAGGAATGAGAATGTGGAGATAAGAATCTCCGAGATTTTTGTTTGGACAACGGCGGATCCTTACGCTGCTACCCATCCTTTAACTCTTTTAGGTGAATTCCAAACACACCGCACCGCTTTTAACGGAGATTTGGGGCAATTGTTGACGTTTAGAGGATCACTCGGGGGTTGGGCAGCAAGAATAAATGGCTTATGTCACGCTACTGCTTCGGAAAGGTTGTCTGTGTCCATGTTTGACAACAATTTTGCGCCTGTGCCTACGTTTAGCAAAACGGTTTTTGTTGTGGCCCATGAATTAGGCCATTTATTCGGTTCACACCATACCCACGCCTGCGCATGGAACGAAAACAATACGGCAATTGATGGATGTGCGAACGCCGAGGATGTAGGGTTTGGTCCTTGTCTAACACCAGGCATACCGTCTGGAGGAGGTACTATTATGAGTTATTGTGTTGATCAAAGCGTGGGTGTGAATTTTAACCTTGGTTTTGGAACACAACCAGGTAACAGAATCCGCAACAGGGTAGCTAATGCAACATGCCTGTGCGTATGCGGTGCTTCCACTATGTCCGGTCCTGCCTCGCTTTGTACCACTTCTGGCACGTATTCCATCAATAACGTGCCCGCTGGCGCCACGGTCACTTGGAGTGCCAACCCTTCAAGTGCCGTAACGATTACCGGGAGTGGAAATTCCCGCACCGTCACACGGGCGGGAAGCTTCAATGGTGAGGTTATCCTGACGGCGACGGTGACGGTGCCCGGCTGCGGGGCATTTCCCTTACGCAGAGTCCTCAACGTAGGGTTTGTCAATGTAAATGCTTTCAGCCTGCAGGGTTTTGGTGGCGTACTCACTCCCAACACGTGGATATTATCCACCATCCATTTGAGCGGGGTAGCTCCCACCGCCTACAGATACCGTGTCACCGGGCCGAGCGGCTTTCAGATCCCCTGGACCAACCTGAGCAATCGCAATTTTACGTTTACCGTACCATTTGTCGGCAATTACACGATTTTTGGTCAAGGGCAATCGGGGTGCGGATGGGGTACAGAGTATGCCCAAAATTTCACGGTAGTAAGTGGTCTGGGAGGTATGCTTGTCTATCCCAACCCAGCCGACCATACCCTAGTGCTGTCCTATGTTATGGAAGGACAGGGCCTAGCTGAGAAGAAGTTTTTCCCGGAATTCTCCGCTACCCTTTACGATGACAAGGGGAACCAATGCGTAAGCGGAAACAGCGAGGATGGGCAGATTATCTTTGACACGGAGGCATTCCCAGCGGGGACGTATTTCGTCCATATCCTCCACAACGGTAAAGAGGAAAGAAAGCAGGTACTTATCCGGCACTAGATGGATAAGGGGAAGTATATGAATCTCTTGGCAACGGTATGAACCACCGTTGCCAAGAGATGCTGTTTTAAAAGTCGGTCTTTTGGTATAACCAAACTCTTCGAATGAACCTGTTGGAAGAGAAAATAGGGTATCGATGCAAAAAGGCCGAAATCATCGAAATCGGCCCCTAAATTACAAAATGATGATTTCCCATTTTGTGATTGCCCCAAATTATCCCAGAAGTAATACAAAAAAATTACGGTATAAACTGTACATAATAATACGTGAATTCAGTCCCGGTTAAATCAATTGGTATAGGTATTAGGCTGGGATTGATATTTTGGCCTGCCGTATTATACCTAGGGACTAAACTCCATGTTGCGAACTCGAAAGTATTTCCAGTTTGGTTTACGTTAACCCCAATTACGTTAGGATTGGAAGGGGTCACATAACCTTCCTTTGAAGCACCGTCATAATGCATAAGGGCTCCAGCTGGCAACGTGACGCTTTTGGAACACCTGTAGACATCACAAAAGTAAACACCTGTTGCGTAACCTTGCTCCGGGCCAAGAACCACTCTAAAATTCGTGGACGTTAACGTCAGGTCCCCGGTTACCGTGAACGGGCCAAATTGCGTCCAGTTTGCCGGGGCTTCGACGTTTTGCCCCGAAGTGGCATTTATGGAGGCCATTGCCTGGTTTCTCAAATGCGCATTCTGCTCAACAATTATAGGCAAAGGTGTGGAAGAAGTCACCACCTCGGTAAACCCGGAAGCAACCTCCTCAACAATTTCAGGGTCTAAAGCTTCTTCTTTACATGAAACCACTATAAAGGGTACAAGAAGAAAGAAAAATACTGTCATCCGACTAAATTCCAAAACTTGTAAAAAAGCCCTCTGATTCTCT
>NZ_JACVCV010000044.1 GCF_017811155.1 Lunatimonas salinarum
TTAAACCCGAAATCGGTAAAGGGGTTTATGTTCCGTGGCGTGGCTTGCATGGGTTGAATATACAAAATATTCGGACAAAGTCGGCAGATAGTTCTACCGACCTTACCAATATCAGCCCAATCCCGTCATTGCGAGCGACGTAGGAGCGTGGCAATCTCGTTACGCCAGCAGAAGGGGGGGGCATTGGCAGAGAGTGGGATCGTTTCGGATTTTTGTACTGGAACGGATGCAGGGTCGAAAGATTTGCGGGTCTTATGTCTTATTTCTTATATCTTACGTATTCTAAAAATCTCACATCTCACATCTAACCGTCTCCTCAAGGAGATTGCTTCGGCTTGATACTAGTTGACGGTCTACCGAAAGATTCCGATCGTATTCTACCCTGTATCTCCGTTACCGCCTATCTCCAAGCCTCGCAATTACGGCGGCAGAAAGGTGAGTTTCGCTCCTAATGTATACACGTTTTACAATCAACCGATTTAACGAATCGACGCTTCGGCAATCCTGCAATTCAACGCTTCTACAACCCCACAGTTCCCCCATTACACGCTTCTCCCTGACGCTGAATGCAATGCCATACACCGGAGGTAATAATGGTTTTTTGAAAGACAAAAAAAGGTATTCAAAAAGCAAAAAAGATGATACAAGATATAAACACCAAAATTTTATATTCAAACACCAAAAAAAATGGTTCGTACCGAAAATTTTTTATGGTATTATATAGGTTATATTTTTACCTATTTTAGCTAGTAGCACTAAATGGGTGATACATGAGTAATGCTTTGATTACCAATCCATCAGTAGGTAAAACTTACACCCACTATGCGAGCCCCTCATTCAAAAAAATTAATTTATTCCTCTAAAAAGTAATTTAAAAATTAAATTTTGAAAATCGGTTAATCAAAATTAGGAAAATCATCCTTTGCATAAATTCCCTAAATTTCTATTCTTTGTAAAGCGGTTATGGCCATCTGTGACTGACGTGGTGAAACTGTGTCCGGACCCCAACACAACGCATTCGCATCCCTCAACCAATCGCCGAGTATTCCTTTCAATACCCATTACCCCCACACAGGATTTTCGCCAAGCCCACGAGGGTGCAGCGTAGCTCCTCGGGGGAAATCAATACGACCCCTGCCTTGCCGATTTACCCTGCAATGCCTTTGTTTGTGCTCATTAACCTTTCTTTTTCTTCATGCGAATTATCCTAACGGCCTTTTTCGGATGCCTGCTGCTGTGGTTGGCGGGCTCCTGTGTGCCCAATAAACGTGTCATCTACATGCAGGAACTGGGCAGCGAGGATCCGCTCTACCGGGAACTGCAGACGGTGCCCTACCGCTCCGAGGATTACTTTCTGCAATACAACGACGTGGTGGATATTCAGATCCGCACCACCTCCCCGGAACTGAACGCCCTGTTTGAAGTGGGCACGGGACAGCAAGGCATGAACATGGCCGGTGGACAGGGATTGATGAACGGAGGCGATATCTTCTTTATGACGGGCTTTACGGTCAGCGAAGATGGCGTCGTGGAACTCCCCCTCCTCGGCGAGGTGGCCATCCTCGGACTGACCACGCAGCAGGCAAAGGAACTGATCGAAGAACGCTTGACCGAGTACGTCAACCGGGACGACCTGTACGTACGGGTACGCCTGGGGGGCATCCGGTTTTCGGCCCTGGGGGAATTTGTCCGCAATGGCAACTTTACCATACTCCAAAATCAGATCACCATCTATCAGGCCATTGCCCATGCAGGAGATATGACGCCCGTGGCCAAGCGCAACGAGGTGGTGCTGGTGCGGCAATATCCCGAGGGCACCAAGTCCTTCCGCATCAACTTAAACGACAAACGCATCCTCGAGTCGGAGTTCTTCTTTATCCGGCCCAACGACATGCTGTATGCCGAACCCATGAAGGTGCGGGAATTGGGCACCGGCGTAAACTTTGTACAAACGTTCCAACTGGCCGTCACCACGCTCTCGGCGGTGCTGCTGGTGCTGAACGCAATTAACTGACCTGAATGAATTACCCACCACCCAATCCCCTTCCTACGAATCCGTACCCAAGGCCCAACCCCGGTCAGGACGACGACTCCCGGGAAATCCGGCAGATTGTCTGGCAATACCTGAGCATTTGGTACCTGGTGCTGCTTTCCGTGGTCATCGCACTGGCGGGCGCTTACCTCTACATACGGTACAGCACGCCCATCTATGAGGTAAGCAGCAAGTTCTTTATCAAGGAGAAGGAATCGCCCTTGAGCATCTTCGAAGACGCGGTGGGCCTCAGCAGTCAGGCGGAGATCGGCCTGATCAATCAGACCATCATGCTCAAGTCCCGCCCCATTGCCTCGGCGGCCCTGGCCAAGCTGGACTTTGACGTGGAATATTATACCCAAGGGGTCTTTATCCAAAAGGAGGTGTATGGCAACACCCCCCTTGCGGTGGACGTGGATTGGTCCCGGCCCCAGCTTGTGGGCGGAGGGCTGCGCATACGCTGGTCCGACTCCCAACAGTTTACCCTGGAGGCCGTGGATGAAACCTACACCCAGGTGCACGAACCCAGCCAAAGCCGCCTGCGCATCGAGGAACCGCAGATCCCGGCGGGCCCCTTTCCCTTCGGCAAGGCCATCGAGCTGCCCTTTCTCAACCTGACGGTAGCCCGCACGGGCCTGGAGGAAAGCGGGGAGATCGTGATCCGCCTGCGGGACAGGTCCGGGCTGATCGGCCAATACACGGGCACCAACCTAACAATTCAGCCGGTGGAGAAGCAATCCTCCATCCTGAACCTGAGCCTGAAAACGCCCACACCGGAAAAGGGAAGGGCCTACCTGAATACGCTGCAGGAGGTGTACCTGGAGGACGAGCTGGCGCAAAAAAACACCATGTCCACCAACACCATCGATTTTATAGACGCCCAACTGGTGGTGCTGTCCGACTCCCTGATGTACGCGGAAAGCCGCCTGGAAAATTTCCGCTCCAACAACCGCATCTACAACATCACCTCGGAGGGCAGTGCCGTGTTCCAACAGCTGAGCGAGCTGGAAGGGCAACTGGCACAGGAGGAGTTCAAACGGGATTATTACCGGCAACTCACCGACTACCTGGTACGGGAGGATTACTCGGACATCGTGGTGCCCTCGGGCCTCGGCATTCAGGATCCCATCCTCAACTCCCTGATCCAAAACCTGCTGCTCCTGCAGGCAGAGAAATCCAGCCACCTGGCAAAGCTGAAGGAGTCTGCCCCCATGGTGAGGGACGTAAATCGCAAGATTTCGGATATGAACCGCTCCATCCGGGAAGTGCTGCAAAACGTGGACCAAAATGCCGCGCTGATTATCGCTGACCTGCAGCAGCGGATCCGGGTCATGGAAGGAGACTTTAACCGCCTCCCACAGACGGAACAGAACCTGCTGCGCATACAGCGGGAGTTTGCGCTGAACGAGGGACTGTACACCTACCTGCTGCAAAAGCGGGCCGAAGCGGCCATCACCCGTGCCTCCAACACGGCGGCCAACCGGGTCGTGGAAGAGGCCATGGGCGGTGGGGGACCCATTTCGCCCCGTTCGGGAAGGGCCTATGCGCTGGCGCTTTCCCTGGGGATGCTGATCCCCCTGCTGGGTGTGCTGGCCAAGGTCTACCTGAATACCAAACTCAAAGACATCGGCGAGCTGCGGCAGCGCTCCGAGCTGAACTTGATTTCGCAGATCGGGTTTAGCGAGGAGACGGAAAACCTGGTGGTCTTTAACCGGCCGCGTTCCGGGGTGGCGGAGGCCTTTCGCTCCCTGCGCTCCAATATCAACTTTATCCTTCCCAAGGATCAGCCTGCCGTGATCATGCTAACCTCCTCCATCTCGGGCGAGGGCAAGACCTTCTGCGGCATCAACCTGGCCTCCGTGTATGCCCTGCTGGGCAAACGCACCGTGTTGGTGGGCTGCGACATGCGGAAGCCCAAGATTTTTGGGGACTTTGGACTGGAAAACAAAAAGGGGCTATCCAACTACCTCAGCGGGATGGAGGAACTGCCTGCCGTGGTGCAGCCCTCCGGGTACGAGCACCTGGATATCATCGCTTCCGGCCCCATTCCCCCCAATCCTTCCGAACTGCTGGTATCGGATCGCATGAACACGTTGCTGGACAGCCTGAAGGAGCGCTACGAGGTCATTATCCTGGATTGCCCCCCCGTGGGACTGGTATCCGAATCCCTGGATCTGATGCAGGTATCCGACCTCTGCCTCTTTATCCTGCGCTACAACTACAGCCAAAAGGCCTTTGTAGACCATATCAACCTGCTGAAAAAACAGCAGCAGCTTAAAAATGCCTACCTGGTGTTCAACGGCTTGGACAAGACCGCCAACTCCTACGGGTATGGCTATGGATACGGGTACGGCTATGGCTATGGCTATGGATACGGCTACTACTCCGACGACACCAAAAAGAGCTAGCCGTAGTAGGTACCTAACCACGACCCCTAAACCCACAACCCTGAACCACGAACTCTTCAACCCTTCAACTATTGCTGTTGATTGTTCATAGTTCAAAGTTAACATTACCGAACCCACAACCCCGAACCCTGAACCACGAACTCATTAACTCTT
>NZ_JACVCV010000045.1 GCF_017811155.1 Lunatimonas salinarum
AACTGGGCAGCTACCATGTCATAGGCGGGACTCAGGTTGTATCCCTTTTTTGGGTTTTTAAATAGGGAAAAATTTTTCAGGTGCATGTCATTGTTACCGGTAAGGAAACAGAATACCACTTGCTCAAAGAAGTTAATTATATCAAATCCGGGATTGGTCGAAAATTGAACCAGTGCTTTTCCAATCTTTGTGCATAAATACTTTAGCCTTTCTCATGGATCAGTTTATGGCGGTTTATGGGTACCGGACCGAGTTCATACCCAAACAATACCAATACCTGGTTTACCTTATCCTTTTGTAGGGATGGTTTATCACGTTCCAATTCCCGTACAAAGCGTAAACCTACGCCGGCTTTATCTGCCAAATCGTGTTGAGTAAGCCCCAGTTCCTTTCTCTTGGCTTTTACAAAGCTGCTTAAGGGTAAAGCAGCATAGTTATTTCCTGTATTCATTCATATAGAATTTACCCGTTCGGGTATAAATATACAAATTTTGATTAAAATATACCCCATCGGGTATAAAAATGCGTCTTCGACTGCATTTTGTAATATTCTTAGATTAAATTAATCCGATCATTTTTGTTCTCGGACGACAGAAAATCCTAATAGTCAAATATCACCACATTCGGATCCTTATCTGATGAAATGCCAAAAAAACGCTTGTTCTCCTCGTCTACCGCTAGGGAAAACAGGGCATGGTCAAGGGTATAGGTTTTTACTAGATTGCCTTCGTAATCAAACACAAAGATTTCACGGGACAACTCACCCTCCTGAAAAAATAAATCCACGGACTTGCCAAAATAAAGGGCATAGATATATTCTTCTTCTGCCACGACAGACGTATAATAATAAGGCCTGCTCCGATCTGTTAACTTCGCCATCGGGTAGCCGGCCGAATAGTCTACCTCAAAGTCCGGCATCGTCTGTTCAGGCCCGCGAATAGAGGTTATCGTTCCACTGGATACATCCAGAATTTCAATATAATCTCTTAATAGCCCTACCTGCACATACTTTTTGTAATCTGGGCTTATGGAGGAATTGCCCTGATGAACAGATTTGATCACATTGGGCGGGAGTTCACGGTTTTCCAGCATGTGGCTCCATTTACCAAAAGTGGAAAGCTGGTTTCCAAGTGTATCATACAGTACAAACTTGTCATCTCCGTCAGCCAGTTGGCACATTATGGAGTAGTCTGAAGACCATCTCATATCAATAGCCAAATACATATTTTGTGGCTGACGGAAAGCTTTTCTATATAGTTCACCTGTTGTTTCTAAATCAAATAAGGCCATCAATTTCTGACTATGGTCATAAACCCACCATTCATTCACCGATTTTCCCCGTTGTAACTGATATGCGGCAACAATTTCTCCCGGTCCCATACCGTCTTTTCCCATAGTCTTGATTAAAATTTCCCTTTCGGGGTCAACAAAATGGAGGTGATAATCCAATGCCTTACGTTCTCCTACCACGAGGTATTTACCCGTCCATAGAATGGCGTTAGGATTAAGCAACGCTGTAAGATTAAGTTTTTTGCCTTGGAGAGAATTCGGTTCAGGAATATCTTTAGGATAAAAAGTGCGGATGCTATAATCCAGTCCAGTGAATCCCTAGGTTCGTTTCTACAAGAAAAAAGGATACCAAAAATAAAAAATACAAGTAAATTTTTAGTAGTGGCCATAGCGATGAAAATAAAGGGAAAATATCAATAGAGAGTTTGGATGGAATTTAAACCCATCCAAGCCGAGTTCAAACCTACTTACTTTCGATTAGTCTTCACCAACCGAACAGTATCTGTAAGGGGCGAAGTTTGCATGATGAACTTTCTGGAAATAATATACTCCTTAGCTAGTTTGGTAGGAAGCACCTCCCCATCTTCCGTTACATAAACAGGATCTGAATTATAAAAGGACTTTACAACCCCATTTTTCACTTCGGTAATCTCCCCTCTTACCGCTTTTTTTATCCCCATCTCTGTTGTTAGGTTATGTAAAGTACTTCGATATAGGTTAAAACGATCGGTGTTTACAATACTTCCTCCTTCCACAATTACCGAGTGATTCTGGTCTAAAACCATTGTATGACCTGAATTTACCTTGGTAATCGAATTCGAGATAAATAGTTCGTTCGACTGATCGTAAAAAAAGGGATAGTTCATCTGCATGTCAACAAACCAAAATTTTTTAAAGCTATCAATATCCACTATGGGGCGAACAAGAAAGACAAAACCTATATGCTCGAGGTCTACACTCCGAAGAAATGCATGCCAAACCTCCAGCTCTCTGTTAAAGGTTTCAGAACTTTGATCAATTACTGAGATTAGTTTTACCGGTTTGGATATGGGATTTATGCCCGTAGATATGTCTACCTTATGTTTATTGGCTGGTAGAAAAAAAGTTTTAATCCGGCTATTATCTTGGGCACTAACCGACTGTACATGAATGATCATTATTAAGCATATGTAATAGAGCTTTTTCATTGTATGTCGTTCAGTTTATAGGAAATAAGTCCCGGATTTTCTTCGTATGTTGAGCCATATAGGGTGTTGGTGTGGCCATCAATGGCTATTGATCTAAGGTACCTGTCCGTTTGATACCTTTTTAAGGGCTTTCCGTTCCAATCCAATACATAAATCATATTTGTCAAAGCTGCTTTTACTCTGGCTTCTCTTGTTCGGTCTGCTGGCATTTCACCACTGTACAAGATGAAAATATAATCTTCAGTTGCAGCAGCTGACATAAATTCAAATGTAACCTCGTCGTTTTCCATCACAGCCATGGTTCCATTCCCATTTTCAACTACGAGCTTTGATGCTCCCCAGGAATATTTTGTTATTTCAATATCAGGCTCTTGGATTTCAATTATGCCAAATTCCGGAACTTTACTCATACAATACACTGCCTTTTCCTTTGTAGGATGGTTTACATAAAATGCTTGGTTCGCCAATGCCATGGAAGGACCGCCCTCATATTCCTCGCTATTAAAGAACTTCTTATTTTGGATATTATAAACACCGAATCTTTTATGGTACATGCTGCCAACTATATAGCCCTTCACATGTACCGTGCTTCCCATAAAACGTTGCTCCTCTTGGTCAATGGTAAACCTGTCATTTGGTTTTTGAACACCGTTTTTAACGTCTTCTATATCAAAAACATAGTAATGAATATTATCAGATAGATAAAGTGAGGCATTTTCATGGTCAAAAGAAAAAGAAAACCCATCGCTTAGAAGCTCGTCTGGACCTTCACCTTTTTTGCCAAAAGGCTTCACTGAATGGTCCCGGAGATCGATAAGCTTAAAGGTGTATTCTCTATCTGGAAATTCGTTGACCAGAATTAGACTGTCATAAAAGGACATATTAAACATAAAGCTCAAGGGGTTCCCTTCTACGTTAAGTGAAATTTCCTCTCCATAAACGTCTACTATTTCTGTTTGGGAGAAATAGTCTTTAAAATCAGTACCGTTTGGATCTTTAGTGCACGAGGCTAGTAATAAAAAAACGAGAATTGATGCTTTAATGTATTTGAGCGTTGGGTTCATTTGTATTTTACATTGTTGATTAAAATGGATCACCAGAACTTGATTCTTTAGTTCTGGTGATCTATACATACTAAACTAGCAAAAATAAGGCTTGCCATAGTATTCCCTGTACACCGGGTATACTTGTGTTTTACATATATCAGAGATAATGTCTACCTCACAACATATCCCATCTCCACTACCACTCCCCGCAATCGCATTCTCCAAAGCCACTTCGTTATCAGAAAACGGCACTTCCGTACCGCTAACACCAAATTGCCAGCCGGCCACCAGCATAATTGCTACAGCGCCACAGGCTGCCATTTTCTTGCTTAAATTGTTCGTCCATTGCTTCATGTTTTTTTAGTTTGAAGTAAAACATTGATTTAATGGTACCTAAATTGAAAAAAAAAAACGAGAGTTGCAACTATTATTTTAGAAAATTCTAAAAAAACAACAAATAATCTGTTTTAAAGCGTATACAGAGGGTTTGGGTTCGGAAATTAAACTACTTTTACTAAACCCTTCATGTTCAGTTCACCTTATGTCGGTAACGAAATGTGCAATAAGCGTTGTTTTAAACCTTAGGCCAACTTGTCAATCCTAATAAGGGTTTATTTTTGGTGTATTCCTTATATGTCTGACCTCCATTTCTTTGGTTTTATAGTCCTATCTGTTTGGCTTTTTTATCAATCATTACGTGATAGGCTTCCTTCATTTTACTCGGAAGAAAGCTTATTTCCACAAACGCATGCCATTTGGGTATCGATTTTTTGAAACGCAGGAAAATGTTGTCAAATACTTTTTGATCAAGTTCGAACCTTTCCATAGCTGCTTCAAAATCCCTGCGGGTTAGTTTCTTTTTCCTTCCATTTAGTGTAAGTGCCAATTCTTCGCTATCTCCTTCAACCACCAACTGGGCA
>NZ_JACVCV010000046.1 GCF_017811155.1 Lunatimonas salinarum
TATAATCATGCCACCCCGTTGGGGTTGGACCGAATGTAAGGTCGACCGATTTGCGGATTCTTACGTTTTCGGCCCGTCATTGCGAGCGACGCAGGAGCGAAGCAATCTCCAAACCAGGGCTTAAGGGGATTGTTACCTAATGTAGGCTCGAACGTTTTGCTAGTCTAACGTCTCACGTCTAACGTCTTAAATCTTACGTTTTCTAAAAATCTCACGTCTCATATAACTGTCTCCTCAAGGGGATTGCTTCGGCTTGAGACTACTTGTCGTTCTATTGAAAGAATCCGATTGTATCCTATCCCGAATCTCAATTACAGCATATCTTCAAGCCTCGCAATGACGTGGGCAGCATGGGTTCGAGATTAGGATCGCTACGGCTTTTTGGTTTTAATCAAGATGTAAGGTCTAAAGTTTTGCGAGTCTAACGTCTTAAGTCTAACGTCTTAAGTCTTACGTCTTCTAAAAATCTCACGTCTCATATCTAACCATCTACCCATCTACCCATCTACCATCCACTAAACCTAATTCTCTCAACCGGAAACCTCCGGAAGGATGTCCTCGGAGTATAGATTTATGCCCATTTCCCGCACCACATCCAAAATCTGCTGAATTTGGGAAGGGGTTAACTGATGTTTCCATTTTTCGAGATGGGAGACATCGTAGGGTTGGGTCGAATTGGGGTTAAGTACGGATTTGCTGGGGACAGTTCGAAGCTTCCATACGGTTTCCGGCACTTCCTGTCCGATCCATTGAAAAATCCCTTTGATTTGTTGCTCAAAGTCGATAACTAAATGCTCATAGTACACCACCCGCATCCGGCTGATTTCCGGATTTCGATGCAGTATCTCCCGTACCTGCAATGCCCATAGGAAAGCTAAGTGCTGTTCCTTCGTCTCTAACTGATTAATCAGATCCTGTTCGGTCTTGAAAAGTTCGTTGAATTTAAAATGGGCAATAGCGGTTTGCTTTGTCGAGATTGATTCGCTGATGGCAGGATAATGTAGCTGGGAAGCAACCACTGCGCAGGGATTCCTGAGCAACACAATAGATTTGAAGTGAAATTGCCGCTGTAGCCATCCTGCCAGCAGGTTAGCATGATTAAAATGGGCAATAATGTAGTTGGAGGTAAGGATACGGTTTCCGCTATCCAGATCATAGAGTAGTCGGGACGGAATTCTTCCTGAAAGCAGGCGCTCGAAAAAATCTTTTGCTTCCGGCCATTCGGCAGAGTGGGGGATGGGTTGCAGGTAGTGAAAACCTAGTTTTTTTATTTCGTCTGTTCGGACAAATCTAGGTTCAATGGGCTTGCTTAAGTCAATAGGGTCAGGAACCGTAATCAGCGGCTCGTTGAGCAATACCGATTTATCCACCTGATGGAGCAGATCAGCCAGCCAGGTCGAACCGCTGCGGGTGACTGCAAATAGGCAACAGGTGTTGGTAGGGGTTATTTCACGATGTTGGTTTTTCCTGACAAATGGGTGGAGGTAAGCGATTTTTTCCCATTCGTAACGGAATTTTCGGGGTATGCAGGTAAAGATATTCCGGGATCCTAGAAGAGCGTTTGCCAATTTCAAGCGAGAAAGGGGATTGGAAGGCGGTTGGATAGGTGGACTTTGGTTGAATGATTGGCTCGTTTTTCCCGCAGATGGGGAGAAGGACGGGGGGTAACTAATTGTAATTTGGCTGGAAAAGTGGGTGTTGGTGCTTAAATCTCACGTTTTGAGTCTCCTCTACCCCTTTAACTACTGATTGTCTCACATCCCACATCTCCTATTCTGGGGTTTTGGCGTGTGCTTTCTGTCTCTGGGCAAGGTACCGCTTGTACTTGCTCAGCCGGATGCCGTAGATGTGGCGGTCATAGATGAACACCAAAAAGAACAGAAAATACACAAAAGTCATGTTTTTCATGCGGACGATAATCCCAAAATTACTCAGGGCCCCGGCAAAGGCTATGGATGCCAAAAGAAACGTTAGCAGCATGATCTTTACCGCATTGGGGGCCTGTTTGTAGCCTTTTAGGGGATTGACCTTAGTGAAAATCACGATGGTTAGCGCCAGGCAGATGGCGTTTTCGATCGAGTTGATAAAGCTGGAAATATTGTGCGCATCGAAAAACAGGGGCCGGTATAGAAAGGTAAAGAGCTTCAATGGGTAAGGATACCCTGACATATCCACAAAGGACCTGCCGTAGCTGAGGTTTGTAGTAGTTGTGTTGAATAATTCATCTATATTTTCATTATTAAATTCTTCAATTTGTAAAAAGATTAGCACTTGTTCGTATATAATGAAAAAACCAAAAATGGACAGTAGCGAAAATATTACCTTATATGAAAAGTGAAGTTTACCATCAATTATTAGCATGATTGATGTTGAGAGTAAAATGATAAAAGCCATATGGGGTCTTACATGGTAAAGGCCTGCTACAGCTATTATAATGGTTATCATATTTTTTCGAAAGTCTCTAATTCCATAGAAAAACATAGATATAAATAGAAAAATTAACGAATCTTTTCCTATACCTGAAGACCAAAAGTGAAGGCTAGGAAGTAGGAGAATTGATGGCCAAATAGAAAAATTAAATATTCGTATATTTTTGTTTCTAAATAAGTCTTGCCCTACAAGATAAAGAAGAACGAATGCCCAGGAGGATACGCTTGCATATAAAAATGTCCCCGTCCAAAAGTCTAGTCCTAAGACCCTTGAGAAGGGGTAGTTTACAAAAAAAATAAAAAAATTGTTTACTCCATATGCATCAAACCAAGTTTCAAAGATGTATCTTCTGTAGCGATCACCTAGGTTCCAGTAAAAGCTGGTATCTGTGCCTTTGGCAAACCACCCGTAATAGAACCCGATCAGCACATGGTAATGGTACAACAGCAGGGAAAAGTTTACTCCCCGTCCACCTGTACGGGGACGTACAAACTCGGTAATCAGTACTACACTTAGCACGTATACCAGAAAAATGACCAGTATATCAAGCATGCAATCTCATCATAGGGGAGGACGGGTGTAGGTGCCCCATCGAAGCAGCAGCCAAATGGCACCACGAAATACCAGAAAATAGGCCAATGCAGCAGGAAAGACAAAGCTGACTGTGCCCATCAGCCATCCCAGCATCGCCATCGCGAATGCCGAACTGTAATAGATTACCCGGAAAGTGTCCAAATCGCCTACCCATTGTTGAAACCGGACGAGGCCGTATTTTTCTTTGGCGGCGTGCTCGGTGGTCCTCAACAGGACAAAGCAAAGCATCACCACCCCATAAGGCTGCCATCCGTACTCCACGCCAAGGTAAAGAAAGGGAAAAACGGTGTATTTGCCTAGGCAAAGCCCGAAATAGGTCGCAATATTCGCGCGGGACCGAATGCGGTTGTGGAGTACAAAGAACAGTCGGCTACCCAGTACCCAAGCCACAAACCAAGCAGCTTGTGCAGAAGACCAAAGCCCTGCGCCCCAATTGATGCCCAGCAATAATGCGAAAAGAAGGACCCGGGAAGTAACAATTCGGCCAAAATGCGCTTTTGCATAGGCCATACGAGCAGCATCAAGTCGGTAGGTGGGAAAGCGCTCGCGACCGGTAGCAAAGACGTCGTTTTCCATGTACCCGATTTCGTATATGGCTATCCAGGCCCCAAAACCGATCACAAACCCCCATACCGTCGGAAACTGTGGCACCCCATAAAGCCCAAAGATCAGGAATCCCAAAAAAAGCGGGTAGATCCACAACAGGGACAGCAACTCCGAAAAACATGTAAAGCGGGAAGCATAGAGGTAACGGAATGGGAGAACGTAGGGGAGCATTAAGGGTAAATTAGTTGGAATTGGGTTTGGGGCGGAAATAAAGCCTGCGGCTGAAATATGGTAGATATATGGCCTGCGGCCGAAATATGGTAGATATATGGCCTTTGGCTGAAATATGGTTGAAATATGTCCTATGGACGAAATAAAGTTGAAATATGGCCTTTTGCCGAAATATGGCCCGTCATTGCGAGGCTTGGAGACAACTGGAATTGGGAATTGATAGTGGTTTTTTTCAATTCTTCGATAAAACAGCGCAGTAACCGACTTCAAGCCGAAGCAATCTCATTGTAGTGGAGGAGATTGCTTCGTCGTCCCTCCTCGCAATGACGAGG
>NZ_JACVCV010000047.1 GCF_017811155.1 Lunatimonas salinarum
CGTCGATTTTCGGTTCATATTTTGTACCTTCAAAGCTATATGGTTTAGAAGCTTTGAGATACTTAAAGCAGGCCGGTTTTCATAAGGAAAGCCGGTTTTTTTTTGCTCCTAAAAGGCCTTTTTCCTTAACTTAATAGCATTGGGAATACCCTTCGATGGCAAATAGGTTGAACACTGTCCGGTATCCTTTGGGCATCTCTCCCATCACTTGAGCAACCTCTTCCAAGTCCAGTAAATCACTGCCTCCATCCAGGCCTAGGCTGAAGTTTTCCATGCATTCCTCTTCTTGAAAGAGCAGCTCTTTCTTGCTTTTCAAAAAGCGGATGGATTCGTTGATCACGATGGTGTTGATCCACTTACTCAAGCTGCCCTCCCCTCGGATTTCAAACTGCCCGATGTTTTTGAAAATCCGGGTGAACGAAATCGAAAGTACATCTTCCGTATCGTGGTGGTTGGCCAGGTACCGCATGGCCACATGGTAGCTTCTCCGGTAATTTCTGTCAAAGAGGTACCGCTGTGCAAAGGGGTTGTTCTGAAGGCAACCGGCTATAATTTCCTGTTCTTCCAAAAGATTGTATGGTTTTCATTTGCGGAACCTGAAAATTTACCGATACGTTGCCTGAGAAAAAATATATTTTGCAAAATGATGTTAAAAGCAGGATTCTTTTCGTCTCAAAGGTTGTCTTGTCTATTTCCATCTAAAAAGTTACACCTTCAACTATTCCAAAATAAATGGGTTTCCAGCATTATGTACTAGCCGAAATTTTCGAGGGGGCTACTCCGAACTTCTTCTTGAAGGCAAAGGAAAAATGGGAAAGGTCTTCAAATCCTAGGTCAAGATAGACTTCTGTTGGCTTTTTGTTCTTCTGCTGCATTTGATAATGTGCCTCCTGCAACCGCCTTTGCTGGATCCAATGTCTTGGGGTGTCGTTGAACAGCTTCACAAAATCCCT
This sequence comes from Lunatimonas salinarum, assembly GCF_017811155.1. GTDB lineage: Bacteria > Bacteroidota > Bacteroidia > Cytophagales > Cyclobacteriaceae > Lunatimonas > Lunatimonas salinarum. The sequence continues at coordinate 954 of NZ_JACVCV010000047.1, forward strand.
TTTAAAGGTGGAAAGGCTTCTGCCTGTGAGAAAGGCCAAGCGATCCAAGCTGACATTAAACCGATAATGCTGATGCATAAACAACTTCAAATCGATTTTTTGTGGAATGCTGAAATCAAAAAAAACATGAGCAAGCCCGGAATCAAGCTGCAAAAGAATCAAGAGCAACTCTTCCCTTTTGATATCCGAGAAACTTTCGGCTATTTTCCCGTCCTTTTGGTAATAGGATGCCAAAGACCGGATGAAGTTGGGAACCAGGTCCGTCTTTTGAAAAAACACAAATGTGCCTTCTGGATAGCCTGCCCCGGTTTTAAAAGCATGCTTATTCTGGAAATCTTTCAGGAAAGGCTCGTCAAACACCACCACTACTTTTTCAAACTGATCGTTTTCCTTTTGCTTGGCATACCTTGCCAAATTGTTTTTTCGAAGCAGGCAATAGTCTCCGGAATACAGGGAGTATTTGTTGTGTCCATCGTAACCTTCCACAAATCCCTTTGCCAGAAAGAAAAAAATATGCTCCGGAATATACTGCTCTTCGGATATTTCAGGTCCCATATAACAGGACTTGATCTCAGCTGTGGCAATTTGGATCCCACTCAAATTTATTTTACCTCGGTCCACCATGATTTAAAAGTTTGTGTTTCATCATCAATATCCACTTTTTCACCGATAATCGGAGTAATTAACGGGATTTCCTGCTCCAAAGCAAACCTGCTTACCTCGCTCAGAGGCTCATCCCAAGGGTGCATGGCAAGTCTAAACTTACTGGAGTGAACAGGCATCACCCGCTTTGCCTGAAGGTCGGAAGCCGCTGCAATAACCTGATGGGGCATAAAGTGAATTTTATCCCAGGCTACATTGTACTGCCCATTTTCCAGGATTGCCAGATCGAATGGTCCATGGGCTTGCCCGATTTCCGCCAAATGGCTATCGTAACCGCTATCGCCTCCCACAAATATTTTGAGGTTTGCTGTCTCTATCACATAAGAAAGCCAAAGGGTGTTATTTCTTTTTATGCTCCTGCCTGAAAAATGCCTCGCTTTGGTGGTATGGATTTTCAATTCACCGAATTCCACCGTCTCATCCCAATCTTTTTCGATAATCACCGATGGGGAATAACCCCAATGTTCAAAGTGGGAACCTACACCCAATCCACAAACCACTGTGTTTACCCTTTCTCTTAAACCCAAGACAGTACGGTAATCCAGGTGGTCATAATGGTCGTGGCTGATCAGGAGGTAGTCGATTTGCGGAAAATCAGTAACTGTATATTGATCTGTTCCTTGAAATGCTTTCAGACTGCCTGGTATAGGAGAAGCATTGCCACTCAATACAGGATCCACCAAAAACCGCTTGCCCTCCAATTGCATAAAATAGGATGAATGACCAAACCAAACCAGCACATTTTCTTCAGGAGGCAATGTTAAAAGGTCGGTCTTCGTCGAAGGGATTCTTCCTTTTGGATCCCGATTGGGATGGCTTTTAAAATATTGGTCAATTATTATGCCTGCCATGGAATAGCCTTCCGAAAGCATGGGAGTGGGACTGAAATTTTCAAATTGGCCGTCTTTGAATTGGGGAGATTGCCGGATTCTTTCCAAGCGCTCGCCACTTGGGGCCTTACCAAACATGGGATGCTGCAAAAACAGCAAACCACTTACTGCCAAGAGAAGGAGAATGCTCAAAAATAAGATCATAACACGTTTTAAAATTTTCAGGATTTGCTTCATTTCCAGCAAAGTTACATTCAACGTCAATACCGAACTTTGTTAAAAAGTTCAAATTTGTTTGTTGGGAGGGTCAGTAAATCAAGGGACCATTTTCCATTGCTTTTCTTCAAAGAAATTAGAAGGAATCGGGATTAAGAATATCAATAGAATTGAGTCTGTCTATCGGACCGGCGGGCATGAAGTAACGGTCAAATACGGAGATGGCAAGCATACGAGATTTTCCCGACAGATCGGATCAGGGCATCCTGATAAACTAGGACAAGGTGTAACCTATCAAAAACAATTATAGACACATAAAAAAGGCATTTACTCGTACAATGAAAAATTTATTGAATAAATTTACCACTAAGTAAAACAAAAACCGACTAGCTTCGTAAATTTGGCTATGCAAATACAAAAACGTTCGCATGCCCTCCCCTTGATTTTTTGTAGTTTATTGGCCTGTCACACTACCGAAGAATTAGAAAAACCACAGCAAACCTTCCAAGTAAGCCAAATTGAGTAGCAATATATTGCTCAAGACGAGGACAAACTTTCTACTAACCGTTACAGAATACCCATCACAGCAAACCCATCAGCTTAGCGGGGTTTGGACCGGCACATTTTTTTATGCTTTTCATAGCGATGTGGTGGTAAATGAGCTGGAGTAAATTTACTCGTGCTTCTTCATAAGCATCGCACGGGTAACAAACGAAGCTGACCCGACTAGCAGCAACAAGGCCCATAGCGGGGCAGGAATCGAAATGGATTCGATAAATACGGATAGTGTAAAGGCTAGACACAATACCATACATACCGACAACACCCATTCGTTCATTCTCCTTATACGTGTCATAGCATGCTGTGGATGAGGGTAGTAGACTGATCAACGGTAAAAATAATGTATGACCCTGAAAAAAAATTTCAGTGGGATAAAAATTTAGAGTTCATTCACTATTCTTGTTATTCCGTCCTTAATTAACTTCTCATTGAAGTTGATTAGCAAACCTAATTTCAATCCGGTTATTTTTAAATAGGTCAGCAGTTGTTTTGGGTGAACGGGTGCAAGCTTTTCTACTGATTTCAATTCAACAATCACCTTATTTTCAACGATTAAATCAGCTCTAAAGCCCAAATCCAACTTTAAATCATTCCACATTACCGGAATGGCCTTTTGCTTTTCAACATTCAATCCTAGTCTGGCAAGTTCAAAAAACATGATCTCTTCATAAACAGACTCGAGCAATCCAGGACCTAACTTCACGTGGATATCGTAGGCAACAATCACTATTATTTTTGAAACTTCGTTTTCTACCATATTACTGCAATAAATTTAAGGATTTGGCTGAAATAAATCCCTCGCTAAGGCGCCAAGACGAAGAGGGTTTTTATGAATATTCACCACTAAACCCATCGAACCTTCTCTGCGCCTCTGCGGCTCTGCGTGAACATAAATCCC
>NZ_JACVCV010000048.1 GCF_017811155.1 Lunatimonas salinarum
CGGGGTTTGCAGTCTCGCTTCCTTCAGTGCATGCCTCACGGCAAACCACCTTGCGACTTGCTAACGCTTCGGGGCGTTACCCCCGCACGTAAGGGACTTGCACCCTCTGGAATATTATGGTATCTTCGATACCAGATGCCCATGCCGGGCACACACAGGCGTTTGGCTCAATGGCGGGTTAAGTGCTTCTATGACAGTTTAGTGCAAGGTTCAAGTTTAGTGCTTCTAATGAACATTTGTGCTAAAAATCCGCCACTGCGCCAAGCGCCAAAACGTTAGCACCAAAATTAAAGAACCATGAAATCAACAATTTTACTTTTTATCATCGCGCTAGTTCTTTCATCTTGTAACTACAATAAACTGGAAGGAACTTTCATATATACAGAAGTTCCTAAGGAGAAAAAGAAAGAGGAAAGCCTTTTTGGATGGGGAGTTGAACTTGGAAAAGAGATAGCATGCTCAAGTATTGGGGTGATTACATTTAAAAATGGCAAGTGCTATTATTCAATGTCTTTCTTTGGCGTAAAGCAAGAAATGAAAGTAGATTACCATATAGATAACGGAGTAATTTATATCAATTCAAATATGTTTAACCAAGGCGGAGTAGGTCTTTTTGAATTAGTAGATAATAATACAATCACTTACCAAGGTTGCATATTCAAACGGGTTGACCTTAGCAAATACAAAGAAGGAAAAACAAGTTCAAAAGTAAATCTGAGAGCAGGCCCAGGAACAAATCATGATATACTCAAATCCTTAGATAAAGACACAGAAATATTTTTGATTGAAAGGCAAGGAGAATGGGTAAAAGTGAGAGCAAATTGGAAGGAAGGTTACATACATCAAGATTTCATTAGAACAGATTAAAATTTGAAATGAAGTATTTTAATATCTCATTTAGATTTTTCAGTTATTCATTAAAATAAAATTGTAATAATTGGTTGAATATGACCAAAAATTAAAGTAGTTAATTAAAAAGTTTAATTATATATGTATATGGTAAGATCAAAGTTTTTATCAATTATTTTAATAGGTTTTATCACTATTTCTTGTGAAAGTGAGAAGGAGCTTATGAGTTATTCCCTAACGACTGAGGTGATTCCAGTTGAGAGTGGCAAAATCACACCTTCAAAGGGGAAATTCCAGGATGGTGAAGTTATAAGTGTTTTTGCTGAACCCAATCAAGGATGGGTATTTCAAACATGGGATGGAGATTTAATAAGTACTACTATTCCACTTACCTTAACCATGAACTCCGATAAAAAAATAAATGCGATTTTTATAAGAAAAGACTATCCTTTGAATATTACTGTAGAGGGTGAGGGTTTGGTAGAAGAAAAGGTCGTTTTTAATCCTAATATGAGAGAGTATCCATACGAAACAATTGTTGAATTAATACCTAAACCTAAAGAGGGGTGGGAATTTGTTGAATGGGGTGGGGACATAAGCGGCAATAATTCAGTAGAAAGAATAACAATTGATAAAGAAAAAAATGTTGTAGCTAAATTTTTGCCTTCATCATTCATGAAATATTTTGGAGGAAGTAAAACAGACCGAGGAAGTTCTATTAATAAAACCTCAGACGGTGGTTACATTATAACTGGATCGACCTTTTCAAATGATGGAGATTTTAATAATCAATTTAATGGAGGGGTTGATATTATAGTTATAAAATTAAATTCAAATTTAGAAAGGCAATGGATTAAAACATTTGGGGGAAGTAGTATTGATATTGGATCTTCAGTGATAGAATCTCAAGACGGAGGATATACAATTACAGGTAGAACAGCATCTACAAATGGTGATTTCTCAAATAGGACAAGAAATGATTTTGATATTTTTGTCTTGAAATTAGATTTAAATGGTAATAAGGTATGGACAAAGACATTTGGTGGGGCTAATGGTGCTTTAGGTTATGCAATAATTCAAACTCAGGATGGTGGGTATGCAGTAACTGGTATTTCTTATTCGAATAGTGGGGATTTTAATGGATTAAGAAAAGGAGAGGCCTATACTTATTTGTTAAAATTAAACTCTTCCGGGGAAAAGCAGTGGATTAAGTCATTTGGGGGAAGTAAGGTCGAAATCGGAAATTCTATTGCCCCATCTCAAGATGGTGGATACGTTATTACAGGAATAACAACTTCAAATGATGGGGATTTTAATGGAATGAATAAGGGAACAGGAAATGTATTTGTTATAAAAACTAGTTCAACTGGACAAAAAGAATGGGTGAAGACTTTCGGGGGGAGTAATGAGGATGAAGGTTATTCCATATATAGGTGTTTAGATGGAGGATTTGTCTTGGCCGGAAAAGCAACCTCTTTAGATGGGGATTTTAACGATAATAAAGGTGTGAGTGATGTATTTGTTATTAAAATTGATTCAAGAGGAGAAAAAGAATGGATAAAGACATTAGGAGGAACAAATGGAGAAATAGCATATTCAATAATCCAGACAGAAAATGGAGGATACATTTTGACGGGGGAATTTACATCTGATGATGGGGATTTTGCTGGATTAAATAAAGGTGATTCAGATGCATTTGCGGTCAAACTCGATTCCAATGGAAATAAACAATGGATTAAGGCATTTGGAGGTTCTAAGCATGAAGTTGGTTTTTCAGTTGTCCAATCTTCAGATGGATCTTATGGAATTACAGGGCATTTTATGTCAAATGATAAAGATTTTTCTGGAGTCAATAAAGGTTTAGAGGACGTTTTAATAATTAAAATAAGTTTTGATGGAATATAATTTTCTAATAAGATATTGTATTTATAGAACCTAGCTTTATCAACTATGTGTAAATTATGCCAAGAATTAAAGTTAGATGTATAGAAAAGTTAGTGCATAAGGTTAAGATGTGACCATATCTGTAGGTAACAGGATTATATTCTTAGAGCCCTAGTTTGTGATTCCACCTTTTCATCATTCAGAATTTAGAATTGCCATATGTAGTATATCCATATAGATTTGAGGCATAGTCACCAAAGGTGATTTCAAAAGTAAGGCTTTAAACAAAAAATACTTAAATGCTTGGTACAATTGTAATTGAAAAATATAAAAAGACTGAAAGAAAAGATATTCAAAAAGCTCTTGAAATTTTAATCGTTGATAATTCTCAAGATTGGGCTACGGCTGGGCTATACTGTTATTGGGATTACAATTCAAGAGAGATCTTATATATTGGATTAGCGGTAGATTTGGTAGAAAGATATAGGCAACATAATGGTTTACTTTATTGTAACAAAAAAAATTGTAAATATAATGAGATTGAAAAATACTTTGAAAACAATGAATATATTGGTTTTAGTATAGTCTTGCAATCAGCTTTATCTCAGCCAATTAATAAACGTCAAAGAAAAAAATTTAATAAATCATTTAACGAAACTGAATTAATAAGCATTTTAGGTGAACAGGGTTATGGAGAAATAAAAAGAGTTGAAGGAATTCTATTAGAGGCGTTTCGACAAAAATACGGAAGGTTCCCTTTGTGGAATAAAATGGGAGGCTCTGTTATTGGACAAAAATCGTTCAAACAGAATAACTTTGGATTATTGGAATTGTTGGTTACGAACGAAGCTAATAAATACGTTTCGAGAGTTTCATTAAGGGAACTTGCTGATAATCCTACTTTTTGTAGATATGAAGCTTATTTACATTCTATTAGAATAAGTATATTCCCTTCAACAGAAACAATTCAATTACAAAAGTGGACATTTGGTATATATACTTTTGATGAAATTTCCCAAACTGATTATTTTAAGAAAAGATTAAATTTATAAAGCTTAAAATCAGCCGTTTAATGAATATTTATTTCAAACAATTAGACGGTTAAAGACGAGGTTCAGAATCTAATTAAAACGGAAATTCTGGTGCTAATCGAGTAGACGGCCCCGCCAACCGTTAGGTTAGCGAGGTGCGCCTCTCACACCA
>NZ_JACVCV010000049.1 GCF_017811155.1 Lunatimonas salinarum
GATCCTATACCCGTAAAACTCCCAGTCAATTCCATAGCTCTTTCAAAATTGGTTCCACCAAAACCGTTGTCAAGGCCATAGAAATCCCTGAATCCATCAGTATTCATAGACATCCAATTATGATAGGGATCCCTATACTGATCTGACCAATGATTCCCCGAACCCGGGTTGGTTCGGGTAAATTTGGGCATGTGGTCAAAGGGGTTTTGGGAATAGTTTGACGCATAGGTATTCCCCGTACCCCATATTCCGGAATCATCCCCCATCAATCCCAACGGGTCATTGTAACGGACCGGATTGTTAAACCCAAAATGGTAGGGGCTTAAGCCCGGCACCATGGCTGCCAAGGGGATAAATATACACATATCCGGGTTCTGTCATAGTCATCGGGCCGACATTCAGGTATTGGTGGCTGATATCCGAACCATCTTCCGCAGCCTGCTTCCCGATCTGCTTGAAGCTGGAATTTATCAGCTTGTACTCCTGGTCAAATACCAGCGTAGTTTGTCTACTAACAAGCTATTATGTAAGCCATTGTTAATGGCATAAGGAGAATTACGGCTTTAAGGGAGGTTAAAAATATGAGGATGTTGAGGATTCTACACTCAGTTGGGGATTCCAAAAGCCTTCTCAGAAAATAAAGTCCCTGAAAGCTGATATCCTGTACTTGATTGCTTCCCTGGAAGAAGAGTCTACGCGAGGCACACCGCTTGGCAATGATTGCTACAAAATCCGGCTGGTCATTAAGTCCAAAGGAAAAGGCAAATCCGGTGGGGCAAGGATCACTACTTGCGTGAAATTGGTGGACGGTTTTGTCTACCTGCTTACCATCTACAACAAGTCCGAAAAAGAAAATATCTCTGATAAAGAACTACAGGAACTTCTCAAAGGCCTGAATTAAAAAAGCCAGACTGCTCGGGCTTTTCTACTATTTCAAAACTTCTAATGAGTTTACTATCTTATCGGCTATTGGTTCCCATTCCTGCAAATGGTTTACCGTACAATTAAACGTTCCCATCAGCAACCTGCCGTTTAATTCAGTTCCAAACATCAGATTATAAATTTGTGCATCAACCGCAGGGGAATAAAACTTAATGATAAAAAATTCCCTCCCATTAATACCCCTATAATCAGAACTAATTAATGTAATTGCAGGGGCTTGTTTCAACTGGTTTAATATTGATTCTTGCACTTTCGTAACATCAGCGACGCTAATATTATCCTTTGTATGATTAAATGCGACATTAATTTGTCCGATACTATCGGTATAAACAATGGTAGGTCTTTTGGCTGTTATAGGGTACTTTAAATTAAGCATTTCACTATCCATTATTTTAAACTCTCTGGGAATTTGAACTTTTAAAGCTTCGTTAAGCAATGTAATATAGTACAATTCAGACTTATCCGTAGGTGCAATTTTGTTTGACTGAATTTCCTTTTTAATCTCTGGGTTTCCTTTGATTGTTGCATCCTTTTCATTTTCAGATTTGCAACAAACAGTAATTAATACTATGGATATTATTAAACAGATTTTCATTTATTACATTTCATTTAAAGGCCCGGGTTAACCGGGCTTCTGTTATTTCGGTATCAAATTTCGGACACTAATACTTCTTATAATATTCATAAGTAAACTTCGATATGATTTCCTTAGTAGAATTGGCATTTTTAATGAATTCAAGTCGTTCTTTCAGATTACCATCAGAGTCCCAGAAGTATTTATTCTTATTAATTATCTTAATCAGTAAATCTTGAAATTCACCCAACTCTATTTTTTCAACTTTCTCATCGAATATCAATCTAACTTTCAATTGTTGCCCTTTCATTAAATTAAATCCCCATAGAATGCCGATTGTACTTTCTTGTTCTGCACTTTGTATCCTATATCTATTTGAATTACTATCTATTAAAATTAGTTTATTATAGTACTTATTTTTTAATGCTCTTTTATTGCACTTCTTTAGGTCTTCGTCATGTTTAATAAACTCTATATGATTTTTCCCTGAAATTGTTATGATTGGATATTGAATTTTCATTTTTCTAAATTTATAATTTCCTAATCAGCTAACCTACCACCACCTGAAACAATTGATGCTTTAAACCATGTAGGAGTGCCGTACCAAAATTGACCAACTGGACCATATGCATTTCTTCCCCATCCATGAACAGCTGAGTGCATCGCTTGACTTTCCATAGGCATTAAATTCCACATCTGATTTTTAGCCCACCAACCAGCTCCTTCTCCGCTTTTTGCTCCATTTCTCGCCCAAGCCCAGTGATGTAATTGTTGATTAGGTGCAGCAAAACCTGTTTTACCATAATCAGCCCTAAAACTGCCCCAAGTCTTATAGCTTTTGCCAAACATTTTTACACCACCTTTAGCAACACCTGTAACAATTGATTTTACCAAAAACACATCAGATATAGCAAGTGCAGCATAACCTGCTGCAATCCAATAATTCTCATTTTGAAAATGGTCAACAGCAGCTCTACCAGAACCCCAAATAGGTATCATACTTTCCCATGTCCCAGGTTGTCCGACACTCCCCCCATTTTGCTCAACAAAAACCAGTTCAGATGCTTTTGCTGACACCGTTAGTGATCCGTCATAGATATTGCCGCTTACGGTACTTGGATAATCTATCCACTTAAAACTACCAGACGTCGCACAGTTACAACTCGATCCCACGAGGGACAAAAAGTCTTCATTATATGTGCCAGAACTCGGATCTAATCCATAAAAACCGTTAAAGGTTGATGAACCCATCGACATCCAATTATGATAGGGATCCCTATACTGATCAGACCAGTGATTCCCCGAACCCGGGCCGGTAAATCCGCCAGCCTTTGGCATAAGGTCAAAGGGATTCT
>NZ_JACVCV010000004.1:0-183942 GCF_017811155.1 Lunatimonas salinarum
GATCAAACTCTCCATTGTAAAGTTCTTGGCTCTCCTTAAACAAAAGGAAAATAATTATCTGAACCGAATCAAATCGGCTTTCACAGTTTATTTAGTTTGCTGTCTTACATTACTTCAAAGAACTTTTTCAGCTTCGTTCAAGCTGAATTGAGGATTTTTGTCGGCTATCATCAGCCTTGAATCCCAAAAGCGAGTGCAAATATCGAGTTATTTTTTTAATCTGCAAAAGGAATCTAAAAATAAATCACTTTTTCTTTTTCGACTCTCTTTTCAAACTAACAATAAGCGGCCACTTTTCTTACCGGACAACCGTCAGCATCTCTAACGGGATTGCAAACATAGGGCTCTTTCTTAAATTTACCAAAAACAGTGCTTACAAAATGGAAATTATTTCAACTGCTTCTCCTTCCAAAGTGGTACCGTACTGCAAGGTTCTCCAAACATGATACTACGCGCCGTTCCAAATAGCAGTTTTACTACCTCCCCGTAAGCCTGTAATGGAACAGGATACTTGCTACAGCCTTTTACCACCACAAATTTACCCTGAAAGTCAGAAGGGTCTATCTCGTCCAAAACCTTCATCATTAAATACCTCTCCAATTCATCAAGCCCTCCTATGACAGCCTCTTTAGCCACAGGCACCAAGTAAGTCATTACCAACATATATGCCCATGTCGGTACAATGGCATCCACGCTGTTAGATATCGCTACATATTTACCCTCATACTGTGACCAGTCCAATTCCTTTAAAGCATGTCTGAAATCTTTCTCCCTTAATATCATCTCCTGAAAGAGAAAGGGCTTGAGGTCAAAAACAACTCGCTCGCCCTGCGGATAGTATTCCTCTAAGTTAAATGATACAATCCCGCTCCTTTCTACCCTATTTACGATATCATTCATACGTGCAACAATCCCTTTTTGGAGGTAACAACCCTAAATTCCTTTAGGTAGTTCGGTTCAAAATAAGCTATATCTTCGAAAGATCCGGCCTGATAAGATTCCATGGCAATCTCTCCTACGGTTCTTGCGGTGTTGAACTTTTCAATCAACCACATATTTGGATGCATTAACACCTTCCTAAGCTTGGGAACTGCATCTCCTATAATGAAAATATTTGTCCGATCGGCATACTTCTGAAAGGAAAATTCATCAACAACTACCGGTGAAACGCCTTCCAACTCCCTCCCTTTTGAATCAAGCACCTTGGCATATACTTCCATTCTGCGGGCATCTAATACTGGAATTACCACATCTCCATCCCTTGCAAAACAATTGGTATTTCTAGCTAGTGCATCTAGCGTGCCAACACCAATAAGTGGTAGATCCCACGCGTAGGCCAATCCTTTGGCCGTAGAGACACCGATACGTAATCCAGTGTAAGAACCGGGTCCTTGAGAGACTGCAATGCCGTCAAGCTCAGGCCCCTCTAACCCCAGCGAAGCCAACAACTGCTTCACTAGTGGGATAAGTTTTCTTCCGTGAATATTTTCTAGATTTAACTCATACAGTCCAAGAAAGCTACCACCGTCATGTACTGCCACCGAACAAACCCTTGCTGCTGTTTCTATAGAAAGTATTTTCGCCATAGTGAACCCATTCTTCAGAAAATGCCACTACTTCTCCGGGCTGAGCTTCATTGCAAACAAACGATTATCACTCAGAATGCGTACCGCCTCGTCAATATCCTTGTCCGCGTAAAAGGAAGCCTCAATAACCCCCTCTTGAAAATAATACCTCGACACTATCTCTTCCCTTAATGCCCTTTTGATTTCGTCTTTAAAAGTGATCAAATCCTGCTCTTTGCTATGATTGACACTCTTTTTGAGGGATGCAATCTCTCCCTTGATATCTTCGAAGTATTTTTCCGTTTCCGCATATTTCTCTAAATCTTCAATCGCACGTTCTACCCGCGTGACATAGTCATATTCCTTATCTCCTAGCCAGTCTACAAATTCATCGTACATGGCATCTGTAACCTCGAATTCCCTTGGCTTGGATATCTCTCCATTTTCCAATGAAAACTTATTGGCATACTCAAATATCAAGCTCCTACCAACTAGGCTATACGTGATCGGTGCAAAGTTTTCCACTTCCACCGATTCATCCGGTTCTATCCCTCCTCCGTCCAATACAATCCGGCCATTTTTGGTGGTAAATTCCTTTCGGAGAGAATCTGCCACACTTCTCCCATTTCCTTCATCATCCTTTAGACTGTAATCAATCGCCTGGATACATCGCCCGCTGGGGATGTAATACTTAGCCGTTGTCAGCTTCACTTGCGAATTATATGACAGCGGAATGGTGCTCTGTACCAATCCCTTACCGAAGGTTTTCCTTCCCACCAATACCGCGCGGTCGTAATCCTGCAGTGCACCCGCTACAATCTCGGCCGCCGACGCACTGCGCTCATTAATCAATAATGCCAAATCAATTTCTTTATCTACGGGAGATTTCTCGGTCTTGTACACAGTGTTTACGGATTGGAGCTTGCCTATGGTGCGGACCACCTCCTTTCCTTTTGGAATAAAAAGATTCACAACTTCCACAGCCTCTCGTAGGATGCCTCCGGGATTATCCCGAACATCCAATATTAATTTCTTCATGCCTTGCCCTTTTAGCTGAACAAGTGCATCCCTGACTTCCGCTCCGGCATTCGTAGTAAAGTCACTCAGCTTTATATAGCCAGTTTCAGCATCGATCATCCCGTAGTAGGGCACATTGCTAATAACAATTTTTCGTCGGGTCAGGTTAAACGCAAGGGTGTCAGCCCCACGTTTTACCTGCACCATCAGACTGGTGTTTGCAGGCCCTTTCAGTAACTTGGAAATATCCGATGTTGCTTTTTCCGTCACATCCACGGAGTCTACACGCAAAATCTCATCCCCAATTCTTAATCCAGCTACCTGTGCCGGAAATCCAGTGTAGGGCATAAGTATCATGTTCGTTCCTGTCCTGTTGCCAATCAAGGCACCTACACCTCCATACTCACCAGTAGTCATCATCCGAAAATCATCCTGCTCTTCCTCCGGTATAAATTCCGTATAAGGGTCCAACTCCTCCAGCATTGCCTGAATACCCACGGTCACCAAGACATCGGGATCGATTTCATCCACGTAGTATGAATCCAACTCGCGAATCAAGGAGGCAAAAATATCCAGGCTCTTTGCTATCTCAAAAAGCTTATCGTTCTTGAAAGTGAACGAAAAAGCCAAGCCAAGTCCAATAATAATCGAGAAATAAAGCGTCGCTTTCTTTGGACTTATTTTTTGTGAGTTGGGCCGCATAGTGGATTGATGATTATAGTTTACTGAGCTTTCTTAGAATTGTCTCAATCTTCTTCTGAACGATGTCATATGGTATCAAGTCAGAAGATACGTAAATAATCCCGATATGTTTGTGTCGATCGGGATTCCCTTTCATGAGGTGTTTGTGGTGTCTGTAGGCCTCGCGAATTCTCCGCTTCACCCAATTCCGGTCAGTTGCCTTGCGCAATTTCCTTTTTGAAACAGAAATTAACACCTGATCAGTTCCAACAGACTCCCGAACAAAAAAAACCACTTTGAATGGATATAAAAAAAAAGAGGAACTTTTATCAAAAAGTTCCTTGATTGACTTTCTGGAATGCAATCTTTCCGATTTTGGAAATTTACGATCCATACCTTGGAGATACTAAAATACACCCCCTAGACATACAATATTACTTCTTGAGCGTCTTCTCGGAAGAAACAGTAAGTTTGTGCCGACCTTTTGCCCTTCTCGCTTTAAGGACGTTTCTTCCATTCGCTGTAGACATCCTTTTTCGGAAACCGTGCTTGTTTCTTCGTTTTCTACGGGAAGGCTGGAATGTTCTTTTCATTTCTCTATCTATTTAATTCTTATACGACACTATATGCAACAGTAAAAGGAGTGCAAAGATAGGTATGTTTTTTTTAATTACAAACGAGCCTATTACTTTTGTTTGACAAACACCCCGATCTTTCATGCATTATAAAATCTCTCAAAACATTCCAACGTCACAATACATTCAGGTCGAACTCAAACTTGACTGTCAAGCTGGCGAGGTAGTTTCACTGCAACTTCCCGCATGGAGACCCGGAAGGTACGAACTGGCCAACTATGCGCAGAACATACGAAAAATCACCATCTTTTCGCAGGATAGGCTGGTGCCTATGCAAAAATTATCCAAAGACCTGTGGGTCTTTCGGGCCGAACAGCCCGGTGAATACATGGTAGAATACGAATATTATGCCGCGCAAATGGATGCAGGAGGCTGCTGGGCTGATACAGAACAGGTTTATGTGAACTTCAGCAATATTGCTTTCGCCATTGAAGGCCGAAGCCATGAAGAGATTACAGTAGCGATTGAGGTGCCGGAAAACTACCAAGTGGCAACTTCCCTTGTTCAACTAACCCACTTAAAATTTTGGGCCTTCGATTATCAGCAACTAATTGACTCCCCATTTATTGCATCTGCTTCCCTTCAGCATGAGAGTTATCAGGTAGAAAATTCAACTTTTCACCTTTGGTTTATGGGAGACATATACTTTGACATGGCTTCCCTGATCGAAGTCTTCCGTACACTTACCAACAGGCAGATAGCCGCATTCGGTGAGTTCCCAGCCGAAAACTACCACTTTATATTTCAACTACTGCCTTACACCCATTATCATGGTGTAGAGCATAAATTCTCTACCGTCATCACTTATGGGCCTGCGGCATCTTTGACCGATCCGAACGAACTTTCAGAGCTTATTGGGGTGAGTTCACATGAGTTATATCATTTTTGGAACGTTTGCCGTATCCGGCCTGCCGTAATCCTTCCCTACGACCTATCCAAAGAAGCTTATCTGCAAGAAGGAGTCGTCGCTGAAGGTGTAACCACCTATTTTGGTGATATGTATTTATTGCGCTCAGGATTTTTTTCCCTTTCTCAGTACCTTGCCGAAATCGCGAAACGCCTAAACCGGGAAGGGCTCAGCCAAGGCTGGAAACACCAATCGATTGCCGAATCGAGCTTTGATCTGTGGCTCGATGGGTACAAGCCCGGGATTCCGGATAAAAAAGTCAGCATCTATAATCGTGGCGCGTTGATTTCCCTTTGCTTGGATGTTTATTTAATGCAGCGCCATTCTTCTTTGGAAGATGTGATGAAGTACATGTGGCGCGAGTATGGAAGACAAGAAAAGGGGTATTCTTTGGTTACATTTCAGTCTTTAGTGGCGCAATGCGCAGGAGACATCTCATTTGTAAGCACTTTCTTTCAGAAGTTTATTTTTGGAACCGAAGACCTGCTTCCTACATTGCGGAAGTTTTTAAGGGACTTGGATATCGTGATCCGCACAGAAAATATCCCTAACAGCTTGGGAACACCATTTGGGATTTTAGCAGATGATTCCGGCAAAATCACCCAATTGCACCCTGATGCACCGGCATACCTGCATTTAATGCGGGGCGATCAGATTAATAAAAAAGACTTTACCGCACAACTTCTGGAATTGCACATCACCCGAAACGGCAAGCCCCTGTCTATCAAATTACCAAAAACAGATCGCCCTTATTTTGAAAATTATGTACTAATCGGTGAAGCCAGCAATAATCCGTTACGGAATCAATGGATGCGCTGAGAAAAAACAAAGCTCGAAAGGTATGACTTACGAGCTTTGCTTTTGTAGTTATTGAACTATCAATTTACTCAAAAAGCGAACTGTCCAAATTGTCATTAAACTTGGCCATTACCAAAGTGGCCTCAATGGGCATGGGCAGCATCGCATTCGAGATGGCCATTTTATGGGGTATTTTAAGGCCATCTACCTCTCGATAATCGCTGTAGGATATGTCCCCCGCTTGCTCGGAAGAAGTTCTCAGCTTTAACCCAGATTGAACACTATAATACTCCTTGGTTTCTATCCCAGTCTTCGTCACGATTTTCAACACATGTACCTTTTCCCCGTCTACCTCACTCTCCCCTTCTGAGGAAAGTGTATACCCCAATCGCTCATAATGAATTTCAGGGAAAACAAAAATCTGGGCGTTGACAGCATCCAACTGCTCAGACTGTAACTCCTGTACCTGTCCCATCGCTGAAATGAACCCTTTCCCATCCTTCACGATGGTTTTTTGTACCACGTTTCCATTCATTGCCGTCTGCTGCACCAACCTTTTGTTTTCCTGATCACTTGTAGAGCTGATTTCGAGAGTCATCCCTTGAATACTTGCCTCCATGACCATGACCATATTACGCACTCCCTTTATTTTCTCCATCCCCCCCACCGCTGTCACATAGCTATTGATAATTTCATCCGGAGTCTTTTCTTTTACCGAATACCCTGGCCCATCTGAATAGGCAAACAACCGAAAAGTGCTATGAAACAGCACCGCTAGGGCAATTATTCTGATAGATCGTTGCATGTGTTTATTGGTTTAGGTACAAAAAAGAATAATTAATTTAAGTCTTGCTCAGAAACCGGTCCGTTTACTTCCAATTCCTGGACTTCAAACTCCAAGGGAACGGGGATCATGGGACTTTGCACCGACAAAGACACCGGCAACAGTACTCCTTCATAGGCTTCGTAGTTCTTGTAGGTGGTCTCTCCGCTGAGGCTATCCTCACTTCGTAGCTTTAAGCCTGTGGCTACACTGTAATAATTAACCAGCTCTCCACCAGTGGGATTGGTAATGATCAACTTATAGGCTGCTTCTCCGTCTATCTCGGTCACTCCGTCGACTGAAAGGGTGTATCCCATTGTCTCATAGAACAACTCAGGAACCGCCCACATCGACATTTTAAGGTATTCAAATTGCTCATCAGGCAACGTTTGGGATTGGCCCATGGCGCTGATGGTAGCCTTACCGTCTTTCATAATCGTCTTGCTTACCTCGTTACCTGCCATCAATACTTTTTGAACCATGATTTCATTTGGAACGTCCTGCACCATTATCATCGAGATCTTATTGCCCTGAATTTCCGTAGATAACTCCATTTTTAGTGTCTTGATATTTTCTGCCGGACCTACTCCGCCGATTGCTTCCAAGTAAGCCTGAAGGATACCTGATGCATCGAGGGCCTGATCTCCCAAATCGATTTCCTTCTGCACATCCCCCATATTCGTATACCGTGTGAGTTCGCCAAAAACGTTCAACCTATCCTCAATCTCCCGCGCATTGCCCACAGCTGTAATATACAGGTTTTCTGGCTTTAGATATTTCCGAGCTGCGCTATTGACTTGATCCACAGTGACTGCATTTAATTGCTTTAAGTAATTCGCATAAAAATCAGCCGGTAAACCATATCGCTCGGTATTTATTGCAAAACTCGCAATGGTAGAAGGACTCTCCAGAGATCTGCCAAAAGACCCGCCGAGGTTAGCTTTGGCGGCTTGGAGTTCAGAATCTGTAATGCCATTTTCGGCCAAATGCTTGATCTCATAGATCATCTCATGAATGGCGCTGTCAGTGGCCGTTTGCTTGACGCTCGCCCTAGCTGAAAAACTGGTCACCAGCTTATCCGAACCGATAGAAGAATAAGCCCCATAGGTGTAGCCTTTGTCTTCTCGCAGGTTCATGAATAAACGGGAGGATGCACCGCCACCCAACACATAATTCATTAGCCTTGTCACAAAAAAATCCGGGTGGCTAAGCTTCATTTCCAAGGGGTAAGTAATATTTACGACTGTTTGGACTGCAGATGAACGATCTACCAAAGCGACGGTATTCTTATCCGGTAGCGTTGGCATACCGTATAGATGGCGAGGCACTTCTCCTTGTTCCCAATTACTAAAATGCTCCCTCACCAGGCTTTCGGCATCTTCGGGAGAAATGTCTCCTACAATCGCTAAATAGGATATATTTGGTTTAAAGTAGGTTTCATAGTATTGTTTTACATCCAGTGTGGTTATGTTATTGATCGTTGCCTCACTATACGTCTCTCCATAGGGATGGTCCTTTCCATAGTTCAAGGCTGCCGTAAGTCTGGCGGAGATCGAATTTGGATCGTCTTTACTGGCTGCCAAACCGGAAATTGCCTGCTTCTTCAACTTATCCAGCTCATTTTCAGGAAAGATAGGATTATAGAGCACGTCGGTCATTAACTCGACAATTTTATCCCTGTTCTTGGTCAGGGCAGAAGCAAAAAGCGACGTAGAAGTTGCACTTAACGATGCGCCGATAAAATCTACTTCTTCATCCAATTCATCCTTGCTTCTGCTAGCCGTACCACCCATCATCATATCACCAAACAAATCCAGCATCCCCGCCTTTTCACCCTGCAAGAGTGGATCACGGTCCAATACCAAGGAAAATGCTATCCTCGGAAGCTTTCTGTTCTCTACCACAAATACCTTTAACCCATTCTGAAGTGTAAAGGTAGCCACCTCTCCAAGCTTAATTTCTGGAGCTGGCCCAGGTTCTGGATACGTTGAACGATCAACCTGCGCATCTGCTACCTGAACCAATGCAATTGACAAAATAACTAGTAACAGCTTTTTCATTTTTTATGCGATTTTTAAGGTGAAAAATGGTTACTCTGCTTGTGCAGTTTTTGGAAGATAGTGTAGAACCACCCGACCCGCTAGGTTGATGTACTCGTTTGCGACCCGTTGAAGATCTTCTCGCTTCACTTTTCGAAACTGATCCAATTCCCGGTTGATGTAATCTGTACTTCCATAGAACACATGGGCCTCAGCCAAATTCTGAGCGATACCGTCCATAGAGCTGTTTTTGCTAACCAGATCATTCTCAATGATATTCTGAAGCTTCTGAAAATCGCTTTCAGAAACTCCTTTTTGTTGCACGTCCACAAGCAGCCTGTCTATCTCCGATTCAAGTGCTTCTGGCTCAACCCCCATATTTGTGAGCGCATACATGATAAAAACCCCACCATCCTCTAGATCCAAAGGGATGGCCTGAACAGCCAGTGCCTTCTGTTGATTGTCTACCAACTCCTTGGTCATCAGCGAGGAGTTACCACCGGTCAAGTAGGTAGACAACATCTCCATTGCGTAAGAATCAGGGTGACTCTTTGGCGGTAGGTTGTACGCCTGAATGATCGCTGGTATTTGTATGTTATCGTATACGATATCTCTGATTTCATTGGTTTTCCGAGGTTCCTTCACATTGGGCCGGTAAAAATCGCTCGGCCCAGAAGGTATCTCTCCAAAGTAGGCTCTTACCCATTTCTCTGCCTGCGCATACTCAATATCCCCAGCAATTGTAAGGGTAGCATTATTCGGCACGTAATAGGCTTTGTGGAACCCGATAAATTCATCCAACCGGGCGGCGTCTAAATCCTCCATAGATCCTATCACCGCCCACCTGTAGGGATGTTCCTTAAAGGCACGCTTCATGGTCTCCGGAAGAATAGTCCCATAAGGCCTGTTATCGTATGATTGCCTTTTCTCTTCCTTTATCACCTCTCGCTGCGTATCCACGCCAATCTGATCGATTTTCGGGTGGAGCATGCGCTCACTTTCCATATAAAGTGCTGTCTCCAGATAGTTGGAAGGGACGATCTCGTAGTAATAGGTAATATCATTCGAGGTGAATGCGTTCAATGTGCCACCAATGGCCTGTATTTTATTCATGTATTCCCCTCTACCGATATTTTCGGTTCCTTCAAACAACAGGTGTTCAAAAAAATGCGCAAAACCCGTTCTATCGGGTTTCTCATTTTTTGACCCTACATGATAAAGCACCGATACAGCTACGATCGGTGTACTATTATCCTGATGCATGATTACATGTAAGCCATTGTCTAAGGTAACTTCCTTAAATTCAATGGTGTTTTGGGCATACAGCGAGAAGCTGCAAAACAACGCCATCCAGGTGTAAAGGATCGTTTTTGTCATAAGATTATCATTTGCTTTATAGTGGTCACAACTTATCTTCTGCGTTTTAACCCTTCGTTGCCGACCGCCAATAAGCATTTACAGCATTGGAAGACGACAAGTCAGAATTACCCCCATCTTATTATATAAACAGGCAGCCTTTTCATGCCTTAATGCCCTAAGCCGGCAAAAATTCACGTGAAGGATGCCACCATTCTTTAATGTACACCACTACAAATAGTAGTTCATGTACTAAACAAAATCAATACCAACTCAAAACCTCAAAACCGACCATAATTGTTCGAAAACCCCGAAATAAAAATAAAAAAAGAAAAATCAAAATGAAACCATCACCTTTAATTTCATTTAAAACTTTTCTTTCAATGATTCTAAATCACGGATTGCCTGTAATGTTGTGGATCTATGGCCTTGTAACTCGAGCTTTAATCGATCACTCCATGCACCTTTTTGGTCTAGAAGCTGATCATACTCCCGCACGGCCTTTTCTTCCCCTGTAATACAGGCCTGACACACTTCCTTTTCGTTGTCATGATTCAAGGAAGTTTTAAAATTCATCCAAGACCGGTGAAAAATACCCAAGAGACTACCTTCTTTCACCGGATTTCCGCCCAACAACCTGATCTCTACTTTGACCTCCTCCGAGAGCTTTAGGCGCTCTTTCGCTTGATTAATAAAAAAACGCTTCAACTCCTCATTGGTCACATTACGGGCGGCGTCCTTGTAGCCCTGTATTGCATCGTAATTCCTCTCCAATAAGTCATTCAAATCATGAACAAGTTCCTTCTTTGGCTTCATAGGCAGTTTTCTTTTTACCCAAATAACGCCATATTAA
This sequence comes from Lunatimonas salinarum, assembly GCF_017811155.1. Lineage (GTDB taxonomy): Bacteria > Bacteroidota > Bacteroidia > Cytophagales > Cyclobacteriaceae > Lunatimonas > Lunatimonas salinarum. The sequence goes on from NZ_JACVCV010000004.1 coordinate 10,675, forward strand.
CTGAAATACGAAAAGAAACCTAGACAAAACCATCCCCTTAAAATCCCTAAGAAGGCCCTCAACCACAGAAAACACATCTAAGCAGCTCCAAAAGGCCTCCCTTGCGCCTAAAGCCGCTAAAGAAAATAGATACGGTGACAGTGCGCAAATCACCGACATCCTCCTCACTTTAAAAGGAAAGCTTGATATTCAACGATACATTCCTTCCTATTTGATGTATACCCAATGGCCTGTAGAGAGACATGTGATCCAAGAAGGTTTGATTCAGCAGGTTTGTGCCATTGATGTAGGTATCTACTTGCTTACCCCCAATCAACAAAGTACTTCCAACATTAAGTCCTAATAGGTAATATCCTGGTGTCGAATCCTCCATTGCAGCCGATCTATTCTGATCAAAAACCAACACACCAGAGACCCCTACATAGGGCTTGCTGAATTTGCCAAAATCTGACAATTCGATGGTTAGCTCCTTGTTCCATCGAAATGCAGGGATATACGGCAAATAGGAGTTATCTGATCTTCTCTTACCGATCACCATACTGTAAGAGGTAGAAGCGGAAAACCATTTCAGCGACTTGGGGTGAATATCCAGCAGGCCTTCCCCACCATAAAGCCTCGCATTGTCCTGCTCAAATTGCCATAAGATCAAATTCCCCACATTCTCTCCAGTTGGTGCAAAAAAGAGGTAATTATTTACATGGTTATAAAATACTTCTCCGGACAGTGAAAAGTCATCTGTCTGATACCTAATCCCCATGTCTCCCTGCAAGTTTTGCTCCCGCCCAAAACCGGCATTTCCCCGCTCAAAACGGGATGTTCCGGGGTGTGGCCCGTTGGAATATAGCTCTGCCAAATCCGGCGCACGGAAGCCGGAGGCGATATTCAGCCTAACCCGCCAATAGTTATCCGGCCGAAAAGTAGCCCCCCCACTGGCCGTCACCCCGTTAAACTCATTGACTAATTGCCTGTTTTCCGGCTCCCCGGGGAGTAAGAAGCCATAATCGACAAACTTCTGCCTACTTGCATCCGCCTTCACCCGCCGAACATCATACCTTAGTCCTCCCTGCACGACCCATGCCTCTTTATTAAAATTCAACAGGCCATAAACTGAACGATCGTCTTTCGTCGCATCAGGAATCAATATTTCGGCTGCTGCTTCCTGATTTTGATTTTGAAGGTAAAACCCCTGCACACCAAAAATGGCCTCCGTATGTTCGGTAATCGCTTTATAATACTTAAGGTCATACATGAAATTACGCTGATTAAGACCTAGATCCACTTCGTCAAAATTCTCCTCGACTTCCTGCCGGAAATTCCAGTGATACCCAAGCGTAATCTTTACCTTATCCTCTCCCAAGAATACGTTGGTTTCTGAATTGAGAAAGTGATCTTTCACATCTTGAAATGGCAGTTGACGTCTACGGTCATTTCGGGTAGTTACCAGATCGCCCATCAAATCCTCCTCTAATATGCCGAGCCGCTGTGTCAGGTAGGTGTATCGAATGCGGGTGTCGCCCCATTTTCGTTGTATTCCCATACCCGCCTTGATATTTTGGGTGCTAAACCGTGTATTACCCACCGCATTCCCATCGCCGTCCAAATAATCTGTGTGGGACTCTGTGGCTGCACGCAGAGACCAGATAACACCAGACTCCGATGCTCCTTTTACCCCCGTTTCTACTCGGCCGCCCAGCGAATTGGAGTAACCTCTGAGCGTAAGGTCACCGCTAACCTCACCCGAGGCCGCATCCGAATCTTCGACCAGGTGTACAACGCCCGCCATTGCACCCGATCCATAGATAATGGAAGCTGGGCCCTTTATCAACTCGACACTTCCTATACCCGTCTCTGTCATTCCCAATCCATGATCTGCCCCCCATTGCTGATTTTCAAAACGGGCACCTTGGTACACCGACAATACACGACTGAAAGACAAGCCCCGTATTACCGGCTTGCTTATTCCAGGGCCTAATGAAATCTCGCTGACTCCTGGGGTCCTTGCCAATGCGGACATTAGACTCGGTGCAGGGGCCTTGAGGATGGCAGTCTTATTGATCTTCTCTATCGATATCGGAGAGCTTTCTTTGCTCATCACATACGCCCCCGAAACCACCACCTCATCCACCGTGGTGGTGGACTGTTTCATAGATACGACCAATCTCCTCTGGTTGGCAGGGTTTGACCTTATAATCTTCGTACCATACCCTACAAAGGTAAATTGCAGGGTAATCTCTCTGCCAGGCAGCAGAGCAAGCTCAAACGATCCCTCCAAATCAGAAACAGTCCCTCTATTCAGCTCTGGAATAAAAACCGTCACTCCAGGCAGGGGTTCTTTGGTATCGTTGTCCAATACGGTTCCGGAAAGCATATTATTTTCTGCTTGGCCCATGGCCACCCGCAGCATAAAAACACAGGCTATTGTAAGATATAATTTCATCTATCTATAATTGATTTTTAATGGCCAGATGGAATCTCGCATGTTTGCCCCTATAGCTATCGGGGCATCCCAGTGTGTGACGGAAACGTCATGCTCGATTTCATGTAGGATAAATGATTTTTCATCCGTCAACTAGCATCGTACAAGTGGAGACATCCACCCTTCAAACGGAACATAGGCTATATCCTATTGCCAGCTGTAAGACTTGGCACTAGTTAACTTCGATGATAAATTGATTTAATAAGAAAGGAAAACACCTATCTATGTTTCAAAAGGAAATTCACGGGTTATATATCCGAAAGCAACCTCGCGAAAGGTTTAGGACTAGTTAGACGACCCTTTGGATAGGTGATGAAAACCGACAAAAAAGAGCTGGAGGGCCACGGAGGGAAAGTACCGTCTGATAATCAAATGCAGGAGCAATCGAAAAATATGAAATGGGCTGGATTACATATGCAAACACTTCCCGCTCCATATAGAAAACCACATCCGGCCAAAAATACGTTTCGTGAGAAAGCAGATCCAACAGAATAAGCTCGTTTTCTGTATGATCACGTTCTTGCTCTTCTTCCTCTGATAAAAACGGATGCGCATGACGAATGGTCACACCTGTGGAAAGATTGTGCTCGTGGTAGAAAACCACATTGTTTGCCAACATCAGCATTATCAATACCAGAAAGACATGACTGATAGCAGGCACTATTTCCCTTTTCCTACGCATCAAATTATTCTAAAACACCGATCATATCATCAAATTATTTGCGGAAAGGTACCTAATTCCCGAAATCATTCAAAGGATATCCGTTTCAGCCGCTAATTTTTGGATGTAGAAGGCGTTCTCTATCGTGAAGCGACCGATATTTTTTATTTTTGCATCATGGTTGATTTTGATTTTACGCCGGAATCTTATTTTGACGGAACCGGACCTAGCGCTCTAATCGTCAAGTTAACCTATCCGGAAAGCACCTGGGGAGAGGAAATCTCGTTATACGCTACCACCATCGATGGTATCATTTATTTTGAGGCAATTGATTTTTACGGAAATGAATTTTCACTAACTCCAGACCATTCTCAAAAGCCGCTGTCCCTTCAGGAGCTCATCGTACTGATAGAACGGCTAGAGGTGCAACCTGGGGCAGGATTGGGAAATGTGGATTTGACTCTTTCCGGGATACCTATCGCCAAGAGCAACTTGTATCCACAGCTTGAGGCCTTCTTTGCCGAGAAGCGAAAACATTTTGGATACCTGTAGATAATCCTATGGATCCGTAGAAATAAGCTGAAAAAACACAGGTTATTTCTAAATTTGCGGTGATTTATGGCAAACATCTACCTGATTGTTTTATGTATCGTTATCGGCGTATTTTTGAGAAAAATCAAAGATTTTCCAGAAAACGCCCCCCGCACGTTGAATGCGTACCTGATCTACGTAGTGCTACCAGCTATATCACTTTTACATATCTCTAAGATTGAAGTAAGCTTAGCCATCCTTTTACCAATTCTTGTCGCTTGGATTATCTTCCCACTAACCTGGCTGCTTTTCGGGAAAATTGGTAAAAAATTTGGTTGGAAACGCAATACCATCGGCTGTCTAATAGTATGTGGAGGACTCTCAAACACGGGATTTGTTGGGTATCCGATTATCGAGGCCATCTACGGCACCGAGGGCTTAAAAATTGCGGTGCTTGTAGACCAGCCGGGTTCTTTTATTGTGGTAAGTAGCCTAGCCATTATCGTTGCTTCTATCTATGGATCAGAAAAAATGCGCAAAAGAGACATTTCCAAAAAAGTTCTCCTTTTCCCTCCCTTCTTGTTTTTTCTAATAGCCGCCGCCCTCAACCTGGCACAAGTTGAAATAAAGGGCAGCTTTGAAGCGATCTTAGAAAGCTTAGCTTCCACCTTAACACCTATAGCGCTAATCGCCGTGGGAATGCAGCTACAAATCAACCTCAAAGACATCAAGGACCATTACCTTTGGTATGGACTTGGCTACAAATTGCTATTAGCACCCCTGGTTATATTTATACTATACGGATTATTTTTGGATAAAAGCGGCGATCAGGGCTTAATTTATAAAGTGAGTGTGCTGGAAGCGGGTATGGCTCCCATGATCACTTCCTCAATCATCGCAACCACTTATGACCTTAGACCAAAAATGGCCTCGCTCCTCGTTGGACTAGGAATTCCGCTGTCCTTCCTTTCGCTGGTACTCTGGTACTACCTGGTGGAAACTTTTTGATAACCTCAGGGTTTAGGCCGGGTAAGTCCCCGCAGCAAGCCCCGTACCTCTTCCGCCGCTTTCTCCTTTGTCTGATCCAACACACGTTCCGCCTCTGCTTTCACGCTGTCTTTGACAACCTCCGCACGTTCTTTGATCTCCTGCCGCAAGCTATCTTCCTTCGCTTGAAATTCCGCCGCTACTTGTTCTTGCACACTTGCAGAAGAAGCAGCCATCCGAGAACGGAGGGTGTTGGTGAGGTAGGCCTCGAGTCCCTCGCCGGTAGCTAGCCCTATCTTCGGATTCCCATAAGTCCCCCCAATATTTATCGCGAGAGGTATCGACGTCCCACTCAGGTCTGTACCGGTAAGTCCCGAAACCAAGCTGTTGATCTGTGACCCGAATTTCTCCGCGGGAACTTGCATGGATACCAAGTAGCTGATAGAACCGTCAAAGCCCGTACTTCCCTGAATCCGGCTTTCATAGCCCCAAATCTGAAGATCAAAAGGTGGAATTTTCAACATGCCGTCCTGAATTTCCATCTGAACATTAAATGGCCGAAGAGTCAGCGTGGCGGTGTCGTTCAACTTGGTGAGGGTGGTGATGCCCTTTATTAATTGACTATCCCGGATGGCCGTCTCTGCGAGCTTTACCAATCCCTTCCCATCCAACGAAGACAATACAGGCATCATATCTTGGCCCAAAATACCGGACAACCCAAAACGAGTCGTGAAGGACCCCGTAACGTGTTCGGCAACTGGAGCGAAGGCCTGTACGGTATTGAAAGATCTAAAAGCCTCCTGCACACTCAATGCATTTACATCAAATACAAAATCGAACAACGGCTCCTTTACGTCCTGACTATTATACGATCCGGAAAAGCCCAATTGTCCACCTAGGGTATTGGTAGAAAAATCCCGGAAGGACAATATCCCATCCTGTAGATTCATAACCCCCCTTGCATTTTTCAGTATTAAATTATCATACAGGATTTCCCCTGCTTCAATCGACATGTTAAAATCTACATTTCTGGGCAATTCTACCACTTGCAGCGGTTCCTCAGAGCTGGCAGGTTCATCGGAGGAGGTCAGCCACTCGTTGACATTAAAACTCGACGATTGTATGTCCAAATTCCCGCTGAGAGCCTTACCCGTTTCCCCGAATAGAAACCCTAGGTAATTCGAAACTCTGCCCGTAGCAGTGACCGGACTTTTGCCAAGGCGGGCATCAAAGGCTTTCAATTCAATGATATTAGGAGAAAAATCGGTGGATGCCTCCCTAATTCGAATGCCTTGAGGCAAATCTGACGAAGCAAAAAAGAAATCACTCACCATCATATCCCCAGCAACCGATACACGGTCATATCTAGCTGCCTCCACATCTGCATAACTGCCTTCAGAATCAATATCAGCGCGAATTTTCCCTTCCATAATCACATCTTCCATTGGAAAAATCGCCATCATTTTACCGAAGTCTACCGAACCATGTATGGCAAGATCCCAAATAAGCTTATCCAAGTCGCGGATACTCAATGAACCTGTAACGGGTTCCCCATCAAGCTTAAATCCAAAGGAAGGGATATCAATCAACAAGTCATTTAACCTGCCGGAGGTGTTGGTAATATTCGTTCGGATTTCCATGTCCTCGATGACCGCTGGATATTCCACACTCTTCACATAGCCATCTGCCAAAATCACATTGGCGTTAATCCTTGGAATCATATTGGCCGCACTATCATAGCGGCCCTGGGCGGCGGCATCCACCGACATGCTCCCCTTGAGTTGCATGCCAACCAAAGGGAATATGGATGTCAATTCTGCCAAATCCACCTTTCCTGACAACTGTCCATCCATGTCATAGTGAACCAAATTTTCCACTAATAAGCGTCCCGAAATGGGTTGATCACCAAATCTAAGCCGAAAATCAGAAAGATTGATAGAGGTTTGCTCTATAACTCCTGAGGGATTATCAACCAGCAGGTCGATATGTACCTCCTGCACCGGCCTCGGCAAGTCAGGATACTGGAACTTGCCATCAACGACCTCAAGTCCCAACTGAAAGGCTGGCATCCGATCATCGGTATACAGCCCGCGTACAAACCCCTCAAAATTCATTTGACCCGAAGTCTTTAGCCCTGAAAATGAATCCGTATACATGCCCGGAATCAAAGACAATAAGCTTTTAAATGTATTATCTACCCCGTAAAAGTCCAAATCAAACGCTATTCCATCGTCGGGAAGCCCGATAGATCCATCCAAGCCAAACCCAAAATCATTCAGCGACAAAGCGCCATCTCCGAAAGAAAACACCATCTGATCCAGGTTTACATTCACTTTGGTATCCACTGCCATTTTTTTATTGTACAGGTAGTTGGCACCTTCGTAATCCATGCGGACAATATCTCCTCTGCCTGACACTGCCAAATCATATACATCTAAAGTGAAATCTCCCTCACCTTGTAAATCCAATGACCCGAGTGCGATGAAGAAATCTAACTCCCGATCATCGTAAATAAACCCCAAATTTTCTACTTCAATACGATTTACACCAATCCTAAACTCCGAAGAGGCTGTCTCCTCCTCTGCTTCAGATGGAAAGGTAATATCGTAGTTGGCCTGACCATCTGATAAAACTTTGATGTACACATTACCATCTTCCAACCGAATGCCTGTAAGTTCTGGATAATCCTTAAACAAAACAGAAAACAGGTTAAGATCCACGCGGAGATTACCCACTTCCACGAGGGTATCAGAAGCGAAGGGCTCATTTCCCACGATTCCAAAATCGCCCAAGGTAGCTGTGATATTTGGAAATCGCCGAATGGCACTCAGCCCGACCTTATCGTAGTCAAAAAACACCTTGGCATTTACAGATGTTGCGAGTTCCTTCTCCATCTGTTGGATAATCCTATCCTTAAATAACCAAGGAATCGAAATCAAGGCTATCAACAATATTGTGAATAATGTCAGTATGATATATGCTATCTTTTTCATTGGAATCCGTGTATAGAATGACCTTTTAAAAAAACAGAAAAGAAACCGCCCTTTATATTTGAACGTATGAGGAATAAATCCGACTAAAAATACTCAAATATTGTGCCTTCCACAGAATGCTTAGGCACTTTGCTACAAGTCGGCACCAAAACGCCTAAGAATTTCCCCAACAGGAGACAGCCCGCTGCAACTGCTGCCTATTGAAACTATTAAGAAGGCTGACCGAAATTCTTAGACCGACATCAACTTAAAATGAAAATCCCCGTATCCATTTTTTACATGCGCTATTTCTTTGCGAAGGTGATATACTGCGTCCAGTAACTTGGCATTTTTTAATTTGCCCGCATCAATGGCCTTGAAACCGATCAACTCTATCAGTCGCTTTAAGATCAGCCTACTCTCTACCCCATCGCCACAAAAATAGGTTTCCTTTACCAAACCCAAAGGATCCGATTTTGGATACTCCAATCCCAAGTTATTAAACGCCTTGAAAAGTGATGGATGATTGGTTTGCTCTAGGATAAATCCGGTATTGCCCCCCAATTCATTTTCGGAGGTACCATTGGTACAGTCAACCAAAATTTTCCCGACGGTATCCGTTGCATTCATAGCAGCACAGATCTGCGGCAACACGTCGTTGTCACTACAAATAAAAACAATATCTGCCTTATCAATGGCCTCTCGGAATGTAAGCATGGATTGATTCTGCATTTGGAGGATCTTCCAGGCTACCTGACCGGCATGAAAACCTTCCCTGACTCCAAAAACGACATCCATACCCCTGGCCAAAAACTTATTCCCTAGTGCTGTGGCAAGATTGGTTCCTCCTAATATAGCTAACTTCATGGTAGTCTTTTGCGATGAATTTTGATTCGGTTTGCTAATTAACCGTTCTAGCAGATGGATGATTGGGCACTTTCCCGATTAGATTTTAAGCTAAACCGAAGTTAAGCGTATAACTAACACTGAAAGTAAACAGTTATTTTTCACATAAACAAATAATTTGTTCAAAACAAATTATTTGTCGTTAAAAACAAAATACGCGCAAATAAACGCTGTAAATAAGATCAACAATAATCTGTTAAAACAAAGCGCTTCGAAAGCACCCGGTAAGACTATTTACTGGAAGCCAATGCCTTCATTTTTTCCAGTATGAGCCCGTGTACTCTTCCGTTTGAACCCACTACTTCGCCTGCAAACAAGAACACCGGGCCTCCCTGAAAATTACTCACCTTCCCACCTGCCTCCTCCAATACCAACGTACCCGCTGCAATATCATAGGACTGTAGGTTATATTCAAAATAGGCTTCTACCCTACCACAGGCTACATAGCAAAGGTCTACCGCTGCACTTCCTATACGACGAAGGCCGTGACTAGTTAAGACCAAGTCCTTGAGTAAATCAAAATGGGCTTCCAAACGATTTCCCAGGTAATAAGGAAAGCCAGTAGCTATTAAGGATTTGGAAAGAGCATCAACCTCACTGACCCGAATCGGCCTACCATTGCAAAAAGCACCACCACCCCTATATGCCGTAAAACATTCATCCCGGCCTACCTCGTAGACTACTCCAAGCATTACCACACCATCTTTGGCCAATGCTATAGATACCGCATAAGAGGGAATGCCATGCACAAAATTGGTCGTGCCATCCAATGGATCCACAATCCACTTCCAAGGTGTATCTACCTGTTCCACGGTTTGCTCCTCGGTGATAAATCCAGCTTCCGGAAACAAGTTGGAGAGTGCCTTGACGATAATTTTTTCTGCTTCCTTGTCCACATAGGAAACAAGGTCATTAAACCCCTTATGCTCTACTTTCCCAAGGTCAAAATGCTGCCGTTCCTTTCTGATAAATGCACCCGCATCTTTAGCTGCAGCTACTGTAGGTTCTAAAAGCGATTGTAAATTCATATTATTTTTTTCCAGACAATGTCAACACAATCTCACCCTTTATCGGATGACTTTCATAGTAATCAATTAATTCGGCGAGGGTACCTCTAACGTTTTCTTCATAGATTTTCGTCAATTCCCTACTAACACATGCCGTTCGGTCAGGCCCAAACACCTCTGAAAACTGAAGCAACGTTTTCAATAACCTATGGGGAGATTCATAAAACACCATCGTTCTCGATTCATTCAATAACGCCTCTATACGGGTTTTTCGGCCCTTCTTAATCGGAAGAAACCCTTCAAACACAAAACGGTCAATGGGAAGTCCGGAATTGACCAACGCAGGAACAAACGCCGTAGCGCCGGGCAGGCAATTAACGGTAAAGCCCCTCTCTATCATTTCACGAACCAACAAAAAGCCCGGATCGGAAATCGCCGGAGTACCTGCATCGCTAATAAGCGCCATAACTGTCCCCTCCTTCATCCGTGCGATCAACCGCTCCACAGATTTGTGCTCATTATACATGTGATAGCTCTCAAGAGGCTTTTTGATATCGAAGTGCTTCAGTAGCTTTCCGGAGGTTCGGGTGTCCTCGGCTAAAATAACATCCACAGACTTTAATACATTCAGCGCACGCAACGTGATATCTTCCAGGTTCCCGATTGGCGTGGGAACTAAGTATAAGTGTGGGGTCTCAGGCATTACAGCAATTGATCAATAGCACTTGAAAGGTCCCAGTCCTTTTGAGTGATCACATGGCCTTGATCGTGCGAAGTCAGGGAAATCGTCACCTTATTGTAGGAATTCGACCAATCTGGGTGATGACCATGCTTTTCTGCCAAAAAAGCTACCCTTGTCATGAAAGCAAAGGCCTCCGTAAAATCGCTAAATTCAAAGGTTTTGATCAGTTTATTAGCTTCTTCTGTCCACATATGCATCAGTATATTAGTTTATAGGGCAATAACCCCCTCAATATTGGCGGCACGCAAGTATACGTCGATGATTGCCTCGCTGTTTGGCATCAGTGCCTGAATGGTAGCACTGACATAGGTTCCCTTGGAAGAAACCTTCAATTTCATCTCATTATTGGGCAGCAAGGATCCAATCTCCGCTTCCCTACCTTTTGGCACAATAAATTTAAACATATATAAGGTAGGGAAGGTAGCGTGTGCCTCTAACTTTTCCCTAAAGGAAGTCAAATCAAATGCGTTGTTCATACTCGTACTTTTTTCATAATAACGACCTAAGGAGATAATTAAATCCCCCATTAATAAAAAAATCCCATTCCTGCTTAGAAATGGGATCTTAATAGGTATGATTTTGTTAAAAGAACTTGTACCGATAATCTTTCACTTCTGCTAGCTCTTCCATCGCCATCATAATCATGTAGCTGGTTCGCTGGGAGGAGCTTGACGTGATTTCATTTTGATACCGTGTAAAGTCCGCTATCTCTGGCGCCGGGGTAAAATTATTTACCTTTGCCACTATTACCCCGATATCCTCTTTAATTGGCTTCGAGATGGTTCCCGTGGTGCTCATTCCAAAGATAGCACCTACGGCCCTTGGAGCAAATCCAACACCTGGAATCACCGTCGCATTCATCCTTAGGTCAGGTGTGGATCCCAACGAAGCATCGGGGAACTTCTCCTTGATTGCCTCAAGGGTCTCCAATCCATTTATTTGCTGAATAATCAGATCGGCTTTCTTTTCATTGCGAACTTCCATGGATACCTGCTCGCGTGTCATAGGGTCTCGTAGATCCGCTACCCCCTCACCCGTCTCTGCCACGACCAACGCAACCACATACGCATCATCCAGCTCAAACACCTGAGACACATCGCCGACAGAACCTTCGGTAAAGGACCAACGCACAATTTCCCTCGCACCTGTCAGGTTGTTTAGCGACCTGGCAGAGGAGCCAACTCCAGTAGCCTTTAGCACCTGATATCCCTCCTTTTCCGCGTTGTCTTTAAAGCTGCTCGCATTGGTGGAATTAGCCGCAAACATATCCGCATTCCGAAATACGTCGTTTCTGGTAACATCACTGGCGATCAACTCCAACTCCAACACAGCAACCTTTGTCGTAAGTGTCTGAGGGAGTTCAGTCACTTCAATGATGTGATAACCGTATTCCGTTTCCACTAGGTTACTGAGTAGTCCGGTAGTTCTAGCCGCAAACACTGCATCTGCAAACTCTTCGATAAAATCTTCCTTTGCAAACCAACCCAAATCACCGCCTCTCTGAGCTGTTCCATCCTGTCCGTATTGCTGGGCTGCGAAAAAGAAATTCTCACCGCCTTTGATCAGATCCAAAATTCGCTGTGCTTCGGCCCTTACCTCAGCTTTTGCGCCATCTTCTAGCCCATCCGTAGACAACAATATATGGCTAGCACGCATCCGTGGAGTCCCTTCAAACTGCTCTGTAATCTTATAAGATACAAAACTGGAACGTTCGGTCAAAAATGGCCCATATACTGCACCCTCTTCAGGATTTTCCACATTTGCGGTGAGATTTGTCGGCAAATCATCCCCTGGAAGGATCGTCCTAAACGAATTGCTTACATCGGAATTACGCAACACAAAAACGGAATCCTCCGTAGTTGTTCTCAATTGTTCTGTGAGTTCGCGAATCTCGGTAAGTACTTCCATTGAATCTTCCGGGCTTGGCCGAAGACTGAAAGTGACATAATCAATATCCCTGCTTTCATCCACCTTGAACCGATCCTTATTTTTATTGATAAAGCTCTTCAGTTCACTATCGGACACCGACACGGCAGTGTCAGAAATCACATAATAAGGAATATGCACATGATCAACCTCTGCGATAGAATTGGCCATTTTGTGCTGCAAACGAGCCTCCGCAGAATTGGCATACTCTGAAAAGCCCAACATGTTGTCATACTTAATCCGAAGCCTAGAATCTGCAAACAGTCGCTCTTGCTGTGCCCAAAACATCTGTTGCTGCGGATCGGCATTATCCAATGATTGGAGGAACGTATACAGCTGCTGCCTGTCAAACTCTCCGGTTTGTGGATTGGTCAGCTCTCTGCGCAACTCGGCTATGATGTTTTTTCCGGAAACCATGTCTACCAATTCCTCGTCTGAAATGGTCAAACCCAACTTCTCGTACTCTGCAGAAAACACCTTTTCTACAATCAGCGCCTGCCATGCCTGCTCCCGAATACTATACAGCTCATTTTCAGAAGGATTTCTCCCTGTATTTTGCTGAAAAGAAAGCTTTGCCTCTTCTATTTTTTGAATATATTCCTCATAAGAAATACGATCCCCCGCTATTTCTCCGACTGTGGTTCTTCCACTGCCTAGGATCATCGAATTGGGGCCCAATATATCTCCTCCTACGAGGAAAAAAATGAGTCCAACTGCGATTACTCCGATAGCAAGACCTGTTCTTTGTCTGATTTCCTTTATTAATGCCATTCTCCTATTTTTTGAAGTGTCGCAAAATAATTACATATCCCTCTAAATTCAAAATAATCCTCGATCAATAAATCAAGTATTTGGTATCTACCGTACGTTTATCTTAAGCTTTACAGTATCAATACGATGATCTTGCTTAGAAACTACGGTAAACGTGAAGGGACCAAAAGTCGCTGACTCCCCTTTCTGAGGTATATTTTCGGTTTGAGAGAGGATAAAACCGGCGAGGGTTTCAAAATCTCCGGAAGGCAACTTCCATCCGTACTTTTCATTGAGGTAATCGATTTCGTGCCGGCCACTTAACAGGAATTCGAAATCTGAGAGTTGCTGCTCAACGAGGTCATCGCTATCATACTCGTCCTCTATCTCTCCAAAAATCTCTTCGATGATATCTTCCATGCTAACGATACCACTTGTACCCCCAAACTCGTCGACAACCAGTGCAAGGCTCTTTCGCTCTTTTATAAATTGTACAAGCAGCTCGTTAGCCAAGGCCGATTCGGGAACGATGATAATGGCAGTCAATATCTCACTGATGGTTTTGGGCTTCTTGAATAGCTCAAGGTGATGGCAATAACCAATCACATCGTCAATGGTATCCCTATACACAATTATTTTGGAATGGCCACTTTCAATGAACGCCCTTCTAAGTTCCGAAATATCTTCGGTTTCCTCGATTGACACCAAATCTGTGCGCGGCACCATGCACTCCCGCACCCGCACGGTTTTAAATTCCACCGCATTATCAAATATCTTGGTGTCAATCTCCAACTTACCATCTTCACCCTCAGAGCTCAGGTTGCTTTGGATAAAGCTGTTCAAATCCGTGATTTCGAACACCGGCTTATCCTCTTCATAGTCCAATTTGAGAACCTTGGTAATAAAGACCTTTGATAAACCTACCACAAACCATACCACGGGGTACAGCAAATAGTAAACCAACGCAAAAGGCAACGAAAAAAAAGCCAGCAAGCTATTTGGGTTAAGCATAAAAATACTCTTGGGCACAAACTCCGCAGTGATCAACACAATCACCGTAGACACTACCGTCTGTAGTATCATTACAAAAGCCTGATTATTGAGCTCTTCCGGAAGCAATTGTTGAATTGGCGGTTCCAACAAATAGGCCATAAAAATACCGTATAAAACCAACGACACCGTGTTGCCTAGGAGTGTGGTTCCTATGAAATGGCTTGGATTATTGATAAACCTGGAAAGTATCTCGCCGGATAGCTTGCCCTGCTTGCTTTGAAGCTCAATATGCAGCCTATTTGCGGAAACGAATGCAATCTCCAACCCTGAAAACAACGCTGAAAATAACAGGCTGACCAATACGAATACCAAATACTGCGTTTCCATCTAGCGTCGATTTTTCTTCCTTTTAGATTCAGAAGCATTTGTGGATTCCTCCCGATCGGCCCGAACGCGCTTGCGGTACATATACCAAAACAACAAGGCCACCGCAAACATCAAGATGGGATAGGACGCTGTGATACCCTGCGTCATCGTGATGTGTGCTCCGATGATCACTAAAGCTGCTGCCGCCGGCAATATAAGGTAATCAAGCAGTTTCATGTGTCTATAATTGTTATTCAGCGGTCACAGGGAATCTCGCATGGCGGATAGTCATCCTAGTGTGTGTCGCTTGCGTCGTGCTCGATTTCAAGTGTCTATAATTGATTTTAAATGGTCAGAACATGTCCCGGTTCATCAGGATGCCCGCCTGAAGGCAGTCACCATGTAGCATAGTCCTTCCCGTGAGTGTCACTTGCGCCAGGCTCGATTTCCTTTGTCAATTTTTTTGATCGGTTGACTGTTCAAGCCTCCCTGCTGACACCTACAATGCATTGTCTATTTCGCCTGTTACCTCGGTGAACGTGTAGTCATTGAAACCCTCGTCCGCTTCCATGCCTGTACCTCGGATAATTCGGTCAGGTTCCTCTACGGTCACAAATTTTTCGGTGTAAATCCTTTTTTTACTCGGATCCCAGAACAACTCTTCTGAATTTAACCTTTGATCTTTGGAGATGTTGTGGACGCGGACATCTCCTTCTCCACGGTACAAGTTGGTACGCTTCTCGTAATACCCGCGATCAGCCTGAATGGTCGTAGACAATGCCCCGTCCTTGTCGAAGAAATGAATGACTATTCCCTCCGGGAATTCAGTGTTTCCATTTCGAAACTCCAGCTGCTTGTCCGCCATCAACTTCGTCCGTACAATTGCAGAATCACTATGGTGCAAGACTATATCAAACCCCACCCTAGTGGGACCCTCGTAAACTGCCAGCTGACTTTTATCCACATCTTCCCTGCATGAAAAGGAGAACATGCACCAACCCAACACCAAAAAGGCTGACAAAATATCCGCAGACCTCAAAACCATTGTCAAAGATAAAAACAAAAGGCGGTATGTAACCGCCCTTTGCCAAATATAATCCTTATTTCAGTAACGTTTAATCCCGTGTCGCCAAGGTTACGGTTTGACCTATCCAACAGCCGGTATTGATTGTTTCTCCTACTTGAAAACCCTCTGTAAACAATTCTTCTTTCGATGGGAACCTCGCCTTAGCGTTGGCCATACCGGAAGAATCCCCGCCACGAGCATAAGCATCGTATGCAGCGATGAAAATGGAATAATCCTTCACGCGGCTTTGACCGCCTCTACAATCGTTGGATGAACTCATGTAAAGCCCACCAATGAAGCTGTAGGCGTCCTTTTCCCGATCTTTGCTTAATTCTGCCGCTTTCATCGCAGAGGTTCTCGCTTGACCCTTTCTTCCAAGGTTGGCATGAACCTTCGCCATGTCCCAATGGATTTCAGCCCGCTGTTCATCTGTGGTCGCAAGAGTCAAGGCTTTTTCAAACAACTCACCTGCTTTCGCATACTCGGAATTTTGCATGTACCTTAGACCCCTAACCTGCGATGTAGAGAAGGTCGGGTCGTTGTTATCAATTACTTCAAGGGCAAAAAGGAACGTATCTGAATTGGTACACTTCTGCTGAACTGAATATTGGAACACTTGCTGCGCAAGCTTCATATTCTCTGGATCCGCCATCATTTTAGGCCCTAAAATATTTGCAATGAAATCACAGTCGATGATTTCCATGGCTACGATTAACTGCTCCATGATACCCTTTTGACTGCTTACATCATTGCCGGCTCCCTCAGCCTCCTCCAAGATCGCATTCAACGTCTCATAAATACCAAGTAGCTCTTCCGGTGTATAGGCTTTGTTATACGCATAGTTACGGTATACCGCATCAAAATAAGCAGGCACTAGTTGATAGGACAATGTACCATTTAATTCAAGTACCCGAGCGAACGCATCCGTAGCCACGCCAACCTTGGTCTTTTCTCCTTTGTAGAAGTTGTATGCATAGTAGGCCTTGTTAGCGATCCACCTAGATTCATTATCGTATAGTTTGTTTCTCAAATCATAAATAATCATAACAGAATCCTGATAGACGCTCTGCTCTTTCGGGTCAGTCGCTGCTTTTGCCGCCCCGGCATAAATATCCACTCCGTTGATATAGAGCGACTCATTTAATTCAGGTACATTAACGAGCAGCCAGTTGAGCCCGTTTTTCGCCTTTAAGAATTCTTCCGAACGCTTGTAATCGGTATACGCTGCGTTCAATTCCCTGGCTTTGGCTTCCATTTGAGGATCCGAAGGCCAATTCCAACCGTCTTGGGCATTTGCCATTCCAATCATCAAAAAGGAAAGACAACCCATAAGCGCCCATTTAAATTTCCTGTTTGTCCACATCATTCAAATACTTTTTTGTAAAACCAACTATTATCATTTATTGAAATACCCAAAGATACTTTGAAATAATTCTCTCTGATCAATCCATTCTCTACCGTTCCTCTGGAGCCTACTTTAAATGCCAAATTAAATAATGACATCGAATATACCGGAATGGAAGCACCAAAATTTATGCCAATATCCGTAATCTCTGTTCCACTCAGAAAATACGGCAATCGTTCATATTCCACACCAGATCTGAACGTAATCCGTTGAAACAGGCTTTCGATAGAATAGGGATTAGGCACATATTGTCCTCCTAGACTCGCCTTGAAGGAATTTGTCAGTGAGTTTTCTCCTCCACGAAACCCCCTGAACTGACTGAAATCCTGATGCTGCATCTCCAGTCCAATAACAAATTTATCAATTTTTTCGTAAGTTACTCCGTATCCGAGCCTTTGCGGAATAAAGATACTACCCGAAACATCGTCTCTCAAAACGTCTCCCGGTGAGTTTGGGATTGCAGACTGACCCAATTCCGCCATTTTCGCAAACTCTTTTCCGTTAATGTCTCCAAAGAGATGATAAATGGCGCCAATGTTCAGGAGTTTCCTGTCTCCAATTTTCGCCATATAATACAGCCCACCCTTAAAGGTCAGGTCACTAAAGGTCATCCTTTCATAATATTCCGAGGAAATACCCACATCATTTCCTTCTTCATTGAGCAGTTCCAATTGGTTGGTCCGTATGGTAGACCCAAAGAGGTAGGACGCATGCAAGCCCAAGCTAAGGTTTTTGGCTACCGTAAATCCGGTTTGTAGGTACACTTCACTCAGTCCTCCGCGCCCCTGAATATTATTGATCGACGTAAGTGGCGAATTCACAACGGGCGATTCTACCGAGAGGTTATAATCAACACCCGTCACTTGATTTAACCCCAATCCCATCGCCCACTGCCGAGGTATGATTGGGAAGGACATGGCTACATAGCTAAGCCCACCGCCATCTATCCTATCTGAACCCGCAGCTGTGGCAGCATCGACGGAATTGTAATTAAACGCAGCCTGAAAACTATACGCATAATTCTTAATTGAAATGGCAGGGTTCACGTTATTTACACTAAAACTGCTGCCATAACTGACGCCCATGCCTCCCATCGCTTGGTTTTGGGTCAACCCAGAAGTGTTGAATTCACCTATTCCCAATGAACTGTATGTAGAAGAAGTTGACTGTGCAAGACTAAAATTTATGGATACCAAGCCTAGAAAAAGACTCAATAAATTACGCATGTAGTTTTTCGACATTGTACGTTAAAATTCGATTCAATCCGTATAGGACCAAATTGGGGATTACAAATATGGGGTCTTTTGTTAAGCTTTCAAAGTATTTGGCATCTCCTCCGCAAATATAGACCCCGAGCTTCTCATATTGATTTTGATAGGTTTGGATCATTCCCAATACTTCGTGTTTCACGCCGTGATAGATCCCCGACTGCATACAAGCCTTCGTATTTTGACCGATCAGCGGTGCGCCGGATACCGGCCAAGAGACCAAAGGCAAACGGGCAGTCTGCCGGTGCATGGCTTCCAATCTCATTTGAATCCCCGGTGAAATAGCTCCTCCTAAGTAAGCATTGTCAGCATCCAGAAACTCAAAAGTGATACATGTGCCTAGATCCACCACTAGTAAGGGGCCCTCCTTCCGAAAACAACGAGCACCTATCACACTCGCGACCCGATCCAGTCCCAAGGTAAATGGAGTTTCGTATCGATTATCCACGGGCAGCAGCGTGTCGTAATCGAAGTACACAAAACTAAAATCAAGTGACCGCTCCAGTTCTTCCTTGTTCCACCTGACTGAACTGATCAACACCCCATCCACCGCCGTCAGTCTTAATGCAAGATCATTGAGTGCTGATAGCTCCATGATACGCCATTCTTCACTCAACTTCCCGTCCCGGAACAGGGCTGCCTTTATACTGCTGTTGCCTATATCTACTATGAAGTTATCCAATACAAAAACTGCCTTTACCGGGCGCTTAGTAATTATGTAAAATTAGGCATTTTCAAAAAGGCATGGGGGTACACAAAAAAAAAATTAACTTTACGTACCTTGTTTTAACAATATTTAACCCAAATGGAGATTCAAACGAATTACCCTGTAATCGGCCTGATGTCGGGAACCTCTTGTGATGGATTAGATGTCGTCGCAGCTTCCTTTACAAGGGGTGAATCACCCCTTTGGCATTACGAAATACAGGCTGCAGAAACCGTCCCTTTCCCCGCCCCGCTAGGAAACTCCCTTAAGGATAGTCACCTACTCAGTGCATTGGATCTGGCTGTATTAGATGTCACTTTTGGCAGGTGGATGGGTGAAACGGTTCGGGAGTTTTGCCAAAAACACCGCCTTGCCCCCATGGCAGTAGCCTCCCACGGACACACCGTGTACCATCAGCCCGACAAAAACCTAACACTGCAAATTGGCAACGGCTGGAGCCTGTACACGGCCGCAGGTCTTCCGGTGATCAATGACTTTAGAAGTCTTGATGTACAGTTAGGAGGACAGGGTGCTCCCTTGGTTCCCATTGGGGATAAACTACTGTTTCCGGAAATTGACTACTGCCTCAACCTAGGGGGCATCGCAAATATCTCCTACGAACAAGGCGGCAAACGGCTTGCGTTCGATATTTGCCCGTTTAACCTACTATTCAATCACTTTGCCTCCCGGCTTGGTGCGCCTTTCGATGCCGGCGGGGAGTACGCCCGATCTGGGCAAGTCAACCCTACACTACTGAAGAGACTGAATGAGCTGCCCTATTACCGCACCCTAGGGTCAAAATCACTGGGCAGAGAAGACATTGATGTCGGATTCCATCCGCTAATCAATGAATTCCCATTACCACCCGCAGACGTACTTGCTACACTATCGCAACATTTTGCACATAAGGTAGCTCTAGTGATTCAGCCTCATAACGAAGGTAAACCGAAACTTCTTTGCACCGGAGGAGGTACATATAACCGCCTTTTTATTGAAAATCTACAAAAACAAGTGGGGCATTCAGTAGAAATTTTGGTGCCAGAGCCTACCTTAGTGGAGTTTAAAGAGGCCTTGATTTTTGGCCTACTGGGCGTACTACGCCTTAGGCAAGAAACCAACTGCCTGGCTTCGGTCACAGGAGCTGCTGAAGACAGCTGTGGAGGCACCCTTTACGGATTTAATGAAACAAAAAACCAAAGAAACCAACGTACCTATGCGGGTTCTACTAAAAAAATTTGAAAACAAACAACCTGAAATTGTATTTGAATGGAGTGATAGCGAATCCGAAGCCGAAGGGTGGCTAGTCATCAACTCGCTACGTCACGGGGCTGCTGGTGGTGGCACACGCATGAAGAAAGGAATCGATAAACAGGATGTGATCGAACTGGCGAAAACCATGGAGGTGAAATATACGGTTTCGGGACCTCCGGTAGGCGGGGCAAGATCCGGAATCAACTTTGACCCGTCGGATCCTCGAAAAGAAGAGGTACTAA
The DNA here is from genome assembly GCF_017811155.1 of Lunatimonas salinarum. Classification (GTDB taxonomy): domain Bacteria; phylum Bacteroidota; class Bacteroidia; order Cytophagales; family Cyclobacteriaceae; genus Lunatimonas; species Lunatimonas salinarum. The sequence continues at coordinate 30,930 of NZ_JACVCV010000004.1, forward strand.
AAAGATGGTATGCCGCTGTCATGCCCATACTCAAAAGCTATTGTGGAACCATGGGAGATCTCCACGTAGACGAACAACATGAAATCCTCCCCATAACCGAAAGTTACGGACTTTGGCACCCTCAGGAAGGAATCGTAAATGGGTACTACAAGGCGGCGGAACCCGAAAAAATACGAAAGATAGGCCAGCTACGTCAGGGTATGACCAAGATCATCGAAAACCCCCTCTATGCACCGGACGGGATGAAAAAATTTTTGGTATCCGACATGATTACAGGATATGGTCTCGCCGAATCAATCCGGCATTTTTACCATCTTTGGGGCGGGTCATTGGCAGGCAAAAAAGCCATCATACAGGGTTGGGGAAATGTCGGAGCATCTGCGGCCTGCTTTTTGGCACTGGCCGGCGTGAAAATCGTTGGAATTCTTTCGCTGGAAGGTGGCTTGATAAATCCCGCAGGATTTACCCTTGAAGAAGTAAAAACCATTTTCGTAAACAAGGAAGACAATAAACTCAGGGCAGCCAACCTAATCCCCTATGTAGAAGCTTCCGAGAAAATATGGGATGTCCCGGCAGATATTTTCGTACCTGCTGCCTCCTCCAGGCTGGTAACCAAAGAACAGGTGAATCGGCTCCTTAATGGAGGGGTAGAATTGATCACTTGCGGTGCAAATATTCCCTTTGCAGAGGACGACATTTTTCTGGGGCCAATTGGCATCTTCACTGACAATAACATTTCACTCATCCCCGACTTCATTTCCAATTCAGGAATGGCACGCCTAGCCGCGTACCTGATGGGGGACAAAGCCTCTCTTACAGACGAGGCGATTTTTGAAGATATCAGTGCCACAGTATACAAGGCCCTTAAAAAAGCACATTTAGCGAATCCGGGACGTACCAAAATCGCCCAAAGCGCACTGGAAATTGCTCTAAATCAACTTATTTAATACCATTACCGCTAAATGATACGTGTATCTTCAGGTCCTATAAAGGGTGTGATTTATAAACTCGAAATCACACCCTTTATAAAAATTTACTCCTCTTCCATCAAATTTGTTGTTTCGTATGATTCAAAATAGGTAGTTTAGGGAGCTAAAATTTTGGAATTGGTTTTCTTACCACGTTTGGTTAACTTCATTTTCCTGAGTTTTCAACTAATCTAATTGAACTACTTGATGAAGAAATTCATTGCTTCATGCACACTTGTTTTTGGGCTCTTCCTGTCTCCATTTATTCCAACGGTAGATGCGACGACCGCCGAAAAGGCCTCCTCGGGGCTGTTAACGGCAGAAGCACAACCGCTTTTGGCTGATGCATCTGAATTCCAATCAGCTGATCCGGTGATTGAGTTGGCCCACGGAGAGGAACATGGTCATGCACCAGGCTGGCTAGTCGTTCCATTTGTTGCATTGCTGCTAATGATTGCCACTGGCCCTCTATTCTACGAGCATTTCTGGCATCACAATTACCCGAAGATTGCAGTTGGATTGGCAGCCTTCGTCGTGTTATATTATCTCTTTGCTTTGCATAATGTACACAATCCAGTCCATGCATTGGCTGAGTATATTCAATTTATTGCCTTGCTCGCATCCTTGTACATTGCATCCGGTGGGATTCTAATCAAAGTGGACAAGAAATCCACGCCTTTTGCCAATGTATCCCTTCTCGTAATTGGTGCGTTGATTTCAAATCTGATAGGAACTACCGGCGCCTCTATGCTGCTTATCCGTCCCTTTATCCGTTTAAATCGAGATAATATACAGCCATATCACATCATTTTTTTCATTTTTATGGTCAGCAATGTTGGAGGCTCCCTAACTCCTATAGGTGATCCCCCACTTTTTCTTGGTTTCTTGAAAGGCGTCCCCTTTTTCTGGACACTGGAACATAATTGGCCAGCTTGGGTATTGGCATTGGCATTTTTGGCCATATTGTTTTACCTGATCGATCGCAGGTTCGGAAAAACCGAGGAACATGATCATCCGGAACCGGAGGCCTTTACCAACAAAATATCCTTAATTGGCACCAAAAACTTTCTGTGGCTTTTGGTTATTATTATATCTGTTTTTTTAGACCCCAACGTACTTGATTGGGTTCCAGCCATCCATTATGATGGACAAAAGTTTTCCTTTATCCGTGAGACCATTATGCTGTCGGTAGCGTATTTGTCGTTCAGGTTTGCCAGCAAAGATGCCATAAAGGGCAATGAGTTTAATTTCGAGCCAATCCGCGAAGTTGCGTTCATTTTCATTGGAATATTTGGCACCATGATGCCCGCACTTGAGCTTGTGGGGGATTTCGCTAAATCACCGGAAGGGGCCGCCATGATCACTCACAACAGTCTTTACTGGGGCACTGGCACCTTATCCGGCTTTTTGGATAATGCACCCACTTACCTCAATTTTCTTGCCGCAGCGATGGCATCAGAAGGCGCGGACATCAACAATATCCAACAAGTCAAAGCGTTTGCCGCCAACAGTATGCCCGAGTCTGCCTTTCAGTTAATGGCCATCTCCATCGCATCGGTGTTTTTCGGTGCGATGACCTATATAGGAAATGGTCCAAACTTTATGGTAAAATCGATCGCCGAGCAGAGTGGGATAAAAATGCCCTCCTTCTTTGGGTACATACTGAGATTTTCCATCCCGATTTTGCTACCCATCCTCTTTGTAACCTGGCTGGTGTTCTTTGCTTTTGCTTAGCTAAAAATTACTTCCTGACTGTGGCTTTCAACTGCATGTCATTCGCTGACAATAACCAAACCTTTTGGTGTCCAATAACCTCGTACGAATCCAATAGACCCGTATTGGGATCTATGCTTAAGGAACCAGCCCCTTCGGAAAGATAAAAAAAAGACGCTTTTTTGTACGTAAAGGATACCTGAAGAATTCGGTCACCTTCTGTGGTCACACGCAATTCCTGTACATCACCCGGTTGTCCTTCGATGCGGGTATACACGACACCATCAGGCATCTCCGCTATTTTATAAGAACCGGCTAAAGACGCTTTGTTGATATCGGATTGGATAAATAAGTCCAGTTCCCTTCTCCAGCCTACGCTATCCAACTTTTGAATGATAGTCTCTTGGCTTTCGCCCAATAACAGGATCTTTTCAATTTCCTTTCCATCCAAAAGTTCGATTTGAGACAATACAAATTCGCTTAGCGGAAAGTACTTGTCCAATTGGGTGGGATTTTCCGACAACCTAACTTCTTTCTCCGAACACGAAAACAGAAGCACTAGCCATAAGGCCAGGCTTCTGTTCTTGGTTATTTCCAAACACCTCATTTATTTCAATAAGATATCCCCGGTCATTTCTGCTGGAATTTCCACATTCATTAGCTTGAGAATAGTGGGTGCCAGATCTCCGAGCTTTCCGTCGTGAATGAGCAGCTTATCGGATTTATCAACCATAATACAAGGAACTAGATTGGTTGTGTGGGCCGTATTTGGCGTACCGTCTTCGTTTAGCATGCAGTCACTGTTTCCGTGGTCAGCTATCACTATTACCGTATAGTTGTTTTCCAATGCCGTCCTCACCACAGATTCGGCACATTTGTCCACCGCCTCGCAGGCCTTAACGGCCGCATCAAACACACCGGTATGGCCGACCATGTCAGCATTGGCGAAGTTTAGGCAAATGAAATCCGCTTCCTTCTTAGGTAATTCCTGGTTGATTTTTTTTGCGATTTCCTGGGCACTCATTTCCGGCTGTAGATCATAGGTCGCCACTTTCGGTGAATTACACAAAATACGGGATTCGCCTTCAAATACCTTTTCTCTACCTCCGGAAAAAAAGAACGTGACATGGGGGTATTTTTCGGTCTCCGCAATGCGGATTTGCTTTTTGTGGTTCTTAGCTAGTATCTCTCCAAGGGTATTGGAAAGGTTATCCTTTTCAAAGACCACTGAAACTCCCTGAAAAGTCTCGTCGTACATGGTCAAGGTGACATAATTCAACTTAAGCTTCTTCATGTTATAATCAGGGAAGTCCGTTTGCGTGAGTACTTCGGTGATCTCACGGCCCCTGTCCGTCCTGAAGTTAAAGCATATCACGGTGTCACCCTCTTCCATATTTCCGATCGGCTTTCCGGCTTCGTTTACCTGAATGATGGGTCTGATAAACTCGTCGGTTACGCCGTTGGCATAGGATTTCCTTACCGCCGAAAGAATGTCCTTCGACTTTTCCCCTTCTCCTTCTACCATGGCCTTGTATGCCAAGCTTACCCGTTCCCAGCGATTGTCCCTATCCATGGCATAATATCTGCCAATCACAGAAGCTATCTTTCCTACAGATGTTTCGCAGTATTCCTTCAGATCACTCAGATAGTTAATGCCCCCTTTCGGGTCTGTATCCCTTCCGTCAGTAAAGGCATGGATGTACAGTTCAGAAACTCCATTAGCCTTTGCTGCATCACATAGGCCCTTTAGGTGGAGTATATGGGCATGCACGCCTCCATCGGATACCAATCCTATTAAATGCACCTTTTTTCCCGCCTTGGCCGCTGCTTCGAATGCCTCTACGAGCACCGGATGATCATTTAACTCCCCGGCTTCTACCGCCTTGTTTATTTTTACCAGATCCTGATATACCACCCGGCCTGCACCGATGTTCATGTGACCAACCTCGGAATTCCCCATCTGTCCCTCCGGAAGACCAACAGCCAAACCCGACGCCTCAAGCTTGGCATGTGGGTATTTTTCATACAAGCTGTCAATAAAAGGTGTTTGTGCCTTGTCAATAGCTGAAACCTCCGGATTAGTGGCTAATCCCCAGCCATCTAAAATCATCAATAAAACTTTCTTGTCCATGTATGCTGGTATTCGATTTATCTAGATAGACTACAGGCTAAAGAAACGTCTTGTCCCTAAAGACAATTGCGTAACACCTGCCCATTTAAGCTGACAAATATAAACGATATTCGTTAAAGCACGGCAATTTATCAGGTATTCTAGTAAGCTTGACCATCAGACGCGCCCGGTGGTGTAAATGATGATAAACTCCGGAACACAAGGGTGATTTTGGCCTGGAATTTGCAACCGAAAGGCCATGAGATTGTGTATTGCCGTATTTATCAGTTTGTTCACCCTGCTCTCATCTGCTCAGACACCTACCACAGGACCTAAAACCCCCCTAGCTGAACAAATCGAACAGGCCCTAAAGCAAGGTTCCAGTAAGGAGATCGCAAAAATGCTGGATGCGACCGTTGAAATCAAGTTGGGTGATAACCGGGGCCACTTTTCAAAAAACCAAACAGAAATTCTATTAAGGGATTTTTTCAAAAAACACCCTCCCCAGAATTTCGAAATCATCCACCAAAGTGATTCCTCTGAAACAATCAGCTACCTCATCGGGAATTATCAGAGTAGAACCGGGTCATTTAAAACCCTGATCAAGAGCAAGCTTAACTCTGCCAGCCAACTAAGGATCTACAGCCTGGAAATCACCAAGGAATAGAAAAAATGTGCCGCAAAAAACATCGGAAAAGGCTTCATGCAAACCAGCGCAGGAACAAAGCAACGGCTTATTCCATGCGTAAGAGGGAATAATTGCCTACTTTTACCTTGTGAAGCATGCATACATTACAAAAGCACGGTTGACTGATTTTATCACAGCCGCTATCAAGGAGGACGTCGGCGATGGCGATCACTCTACCCTAGCCGTAATCCCAGCTACTGCAATGGGTAAGGCCAAACTTCTGATCAAGGAACCCGGCATACTCGCCGGAGTGGAACTGGCCAAAGAAATCTTTCAACACTACGATCCCGACCTGAAGGTAAGCATCCAAATACCTGACGGCAGTCCCGTGGATGCGGGTGACGTGGGACTTTTTGTGGAAGGAAAAGTATCCGCTATCCTTACCACAGAGCGACTGGTACTTAACTGTATGCAGCGTATGAGTGGCATCGCTACCTATACCCATCAGCTCACTCAAAAAATAAGCCATACCAAAGCCAAGCTACTGGATACCCGCAAAACCACGCCAAATTTTCGCATGATGGAAAAATGGGCCGTGAGCATCGGTGGTGGCAAAAACCACCGGTTTGCACTCTACGACATGATTATGCTGAAGGACAATCACATCGACTTTGCCGGAGGCATACGGCAGGCCGTATCTGCAGCACAGGAATACCTGAAAAAAAACCAGCTTCCCTTAAAAATCGAGGTGGAAACGCGTAACCTCGACGAAGTAGCAGCGGTGTTGGAAGTGGGCGGTATAGACTTTATCATGCTGGACAACATGTCGTATGCACAAATGAGAGAAGCCGTTGCACTGATAGGAGGACGATACCCCACCGAAGCCTCGGGCGGCATCACGGAAGACACACTGGTGGCAGTGGCTGAATGTGGCGTGGACTACATCTCCGTGGGAGCGCTCACCCATCAGGTAAAAAGCATGGATATCAGTCTAAAGGCGGTAGTGTAGCTTCGGTAAACTGTAGCTTGACCAGCTTGGAATAATAGCCCCCGTCCACCTGGGAGAGCGTCTCATGATCTCCTTCCTCTACGATCTGACCCTCCTTTAGCATGTAAATGCGATCCACCTTCCGGATGGTCGCGAGGCGATGAGCAATTACAATGGTGGTTCGGTTTTTCATCAGTTTATCCAAAGCCTCCTGAACCAAAGCCTCCGACTCAGCGTCCAAGGAAGAGGTGGCCTCATCTAGCACCAAGATCGCCGGATCTTTGAGAATGGCTCTGGCAATGGCGATTCGCTGCCGCTGCCCTCCCGAAAGCTTCACGCCACGTTCGCCCACCAAGGTATCCAGGCCTTCCGGGAATTTTTCAATAAACTGCCAGGCATTCGCTTTACGTGCCGCATCCACGATCTCCTCCTCGGTAGCGTTGGGTTTGGCGTAGGCAATGTTTTCACGGATACTTCCACCAAACAGAAGTACCTCCTGCGGTACAATACCGATATGCGACCGCAACTCTTTGAGATCCCAGTCTTTGAGTGCCTTGCCATCTACGGAAATCGATCCCTTTTGCCACTCGTAAAACTTCATCAGAAGCTGCACAATCGTTGACTTACCGGCACCGCTGTATCCTGCCAGGGCAACCTTTTCGCCTGGACGTATGGAAATTTCCACCCCCTTTAAAACCCACACATCCGGCCTGGTGGGATATTGGAAATGCACATCGGAAAAAACAATCGAACCCTGAACCGACGATGGGTTGGTCAAGGCAGTGGAGGTTTCCGGTGACTCATCCAGGATCTCCATCACCCGCTCGGAAGAGCCAATGGCCTTTTGTACCTGTCCGTAGATATCCCCCAATCCGGCAATGGATCCTCCGATAAACGTGGTGTAAAGCACAAAACTCACCAGATCGCCCACACTCATGCTTCCCTCACTGACCAAGTTGGCACCGTACCAAATGACCGCTACAATGCCCCCAAACAGGGCAAAAATGATAAAGGAGATGAAAGCACCCCGGTATCCAGCAGCTTTTAAGGCTACCTTCACCACGTTGTTCAATCCCCTGCCGTACCTCCTTGACTCAAATTCTTCGCCTGTAAAGGATTTAACCGTAGCGATGGAATGCAGGGTCTCCTCCACCACCACATTGGCGGCGGCCAGTTCATCCTGGGTCTCTTTCGACAGCTTGCGGATAAACCTGCCGAAGACCATGGCGATGATCACCAACACAGGTATGGTGGCTAACATGAACAAGGTCAACCGTGGTGTCGTGTAAAACAAAAATACAACCCCTGCCAGCAACGTAATTAACTGCCTCAGTAGCTCCGCCAGTGTGATGGAAAAGGTATCCTGCAGCAGGGCCACATCAGAGGTAATCCGGCTGATCAGTTCCCCGGTCCTTCGCTTATCAAAAAACGACATCGGCAGATGCACCATACGGTCGTACAGTGCCATACGAATATCCCGCATGGACCGCTCGCTTACCTGCGCAAACAGCCAAACCCGAAAAAAGGAAAACATACTCTGTACAAAAAGAATCCCCAACAGTATCAGTGCTATCGAATTGATGCCTTGGACGATCCATGCCTCTCCCGAGGCAGCGTCTATCAACTTTCCCGCCACATAGGGAAACGTAAGTAGTAGGAGACTTGAAAAAAACAGAAATCCCATGCCGATAAAAAAAGGCAATTTATAGGGAAGTGCAAACCTAAAAATACCGGCAAGCTTTTGAAAATTCTGCTTATTTAGTTTTCTCTTTTCACTCGCATCAAGTGGAAGCCCTCTTGTTTTAGCCATGGAAATAGGTGCTCTTTTTTCTTGCGGGCAAAGGTACACATTTTAGCCAAAAATGCCCCATGACTACTGAGCATCTGGTAGTAAATACGGACTGTTACATGTCTTTAGACTGCATATTGATTTTTTCTTATAAAAATATCAAATTACATTATATTATTTTTTTTATATATATTTATTAAATAATGACATTAAATTTACATTTTTTTATTTATTAAACTAATTGCCATTAAATTAGTTTTTACCTTATTTTAGCTGAGCCAATACTAAAAGGATTTACCTGGAAGAAACCGGGCGCGTACAATCCGCTGATCTCTAGGGGCAAGGAGCTAATCCGATAACCGACTTTGGAAAAGTATTGCCATTCAAACCAGCCGACTTTATACAACGCTATATAACACAGTTCCCATGGAAACGAGTTGGAAATGGACAGCCGCCGGACTCTTCCTTTTTATACTTGGCATATCCGTAAAAATTTCCGCCCTGTTTGGAAAGAAAATCACCATTTGGAGATCGGAGCTGGAATTACTTCCTGTTAAAAAGCGATAAAATCCGGCGTAGGAACTGTTTTTCCTTTTCCCAGAAAAATCCGAACTGACCAAAAATAAAGCCATACACCAGCAGGATAAGCTGATATAAGGGAAGCACCAACAGCAAGTATAAGATGGTTTTCCCGAATCCTCCCTCCGATCGATCGATACCCAGTAGGTCGAATATGGGCTGTTTGATCCACAGCACCGTCATCCCCGTGCAGGCAAAGACCACTAAAACCAAAATCACCTGCCAGAGGCTTTCCAGCTTCCATTTATATTGGAGTTTGCGGAGCCATGTTTTTTGGGAGGTGTCTTCGGAACTATTACTCATCCATGCAATCGGTTTAGGTGATTTGGAGACAAAAGTAACAAAATTACTCCGATTTGCCTTAATACGCCGTAGAAGACGCCGGGCTACCCTAAGGTTGAGGACAAAAGCCAAAAAAAGCAATCGCGCCGGTTGCGAGAAACAATCCTCTCCACTGTCACGGCCCCGATTAAAATAAAAAAAGGGTGCGGCTACAGACCACACCTTCACAAGTCAACGCAATCCCTACCATTAAAAATCAAACAGTCCCTCATTAAGACTTTGGAGAGCCTGATTCTTATAGGCCGCGTCTACGAGCACAGACACGTTGTGCTTGCTGCCTCCATAGGACACCATGCGAAGCGGTATCTCGGAAAGACTACCCATAATATCCTGCAAAACGCCCTGCTGCTCCATAATCAGATTACCCACAATGCAGATAATCGCCATGTTGTGATCAATCTCCACCGTGCCGAATTTATCCAACTCCAACTTAATCTCCTCCAGATGAGAAATATCATCGATGGTCAGTGAAATAGCCACCTCTGAGGTGGTAATCATATCGATCGATGTTCGGTATTTTTCAAAGACGTCAAACACTTTGCGCAAAAAACCATAGGCCAACAACATCCGGCTCGACTTAATCTTGATCGCCGTGATGCCATCCTTTGCCGCCAAGGCCTTCACCCCGCCACGCTCCTGTACGTTGGCAGTAATCGTCGTACCCAATGCCTCCGGCTGCATGGTGTTTAGCAGCTTTACAGGAATGTTGAACTGCTGTGCCGGCCAAATGGAAGCCGGGTGCAGGATTTTGGCCCCGAAATAGGCCAATTCTGCGGCTTCATCAAAGGATAAATGGGCAATGGGACGGGTCTTGTCCACGATTCTCGGATCGTTGTTATGCATGCCATCGATGTCCGTCCATATCTCCACTACAGAGGCAGAAATCGCCGCACCTATCAGAGAAGCCGTGTAATCACTCCCTCCCCGCTTCAGGTTATCCACCTCATTTCGATGATTCTTACAGATGTACCCTTGTGTCACAAAGAGTTTCTTCTCAGGATATTTGGCCAGCAGTGCGCTCAGCTTTTCCCGGATCTTAGGAAGTTCGGGCTCACTATATTCATCGATACTCATGTAGTCCAAGGCGGGCAGAAATACCGCATCGATTTGCAACTCCTGGAGAAGCGTGTAAAACAACTTGGTAGACAAAAGCTCTCCTTGGGCCAAAATATCCTTGCTGATGGCATCGTTAAAGGAGATTTTCAGCAAAATCGCTAAAAACTCAAAATGCTCCTGTATGATCTTCTCTCCCTCCTTCATCGCCATATCGCTACGAAACAACTCCGAACAGAACTGCTTATAATGTGCGTGCAGCTCATCAATCCGGTGCTTTGCGAGGGATTTGTCTCCTGCGGACAAGGCATCCCCTATACCTACCAAGGCATTGGTAGTACCTGAGAGGGCAGACAAAACAACAATCGTCGGTTCATCACCGGTGGTTACCAGATCCTTTACCTGATACATTCTTTCGGGTTTCCCTACCGAGGTCCCCCCAAATTTCATGATTTTCATATGTCGCTATTTATTTTTCTGCGAACTTCCTTTGTAGTCCTATTTGGATCAACTTGCGCTCAAAGCAGGTCGTTCAACGCTGGATTACGAAGAATACCTACTAACTTTTCAACTGTTTTACTAGTTCCAGAAACCCACTTTCAGAAACCGAGCATCTTGATGGCTGTGATAGCCGCCTCATCTCCTTTATTACCATGTTTACCACCCGCGCGGTCAAAGGCCTGTTGCTGTGTATTGGGTGTTAGTACGCCAAAAATAACCGGCTTGTTGTACTTCAATCCCACTTGAGTGATCCCGTTTGCAACCGCGTCGCAGATAAAATCAAAATGCCGGGTTTCTCCCTGAATGACACAACCTAGGCAAATAACGGCATCGATATCCTCCAGTTGCGCCAGCCACTGCCCACCCAAGGAAAGTTCGAAGGAACCTGGTACATTTTTCCGGATAATATGCTCCCGCTTGGCTCCATTGGCCAGGAGCGTTTCCAGGGCACCGGAGTATAGTGACTCGGTTACTTCCTCATTCCACTCGGAGACTACAATACCAAACCTCTTATTGCTGATATCCTTGACATTTGCCTCGCTGTGTTGACTTAAATTCTTTAGAGAAGTTGCCATAATAAATTAGGTAATTGACCAAAAAAAAGAGTAAAACCCAGGGCCTTACTCTTCTTCATATCTTAACTGTTTTTTACAGGTTAGTTCGAAGATAGACCCTCTAATCGGGCTTTGTGTTTTCGGGCAGAAGTAAACTCGTAGGAGTCGAAATATTCGCTCTCAATCCGGCCATAGGTTTCGATGGCATTTTTCAAATCACCGGATTCTTCGTAAGCGATTGCCAATTTATTAAGGTACTTAGGTGTAAAAAACTTATTCGGCTTATGGCCCACTGCGCGGGTATACTGCCTGATAGCTTCTTTGTAGTCGCCCAATTCCATATATGCATCCCCTAATAAGGAGTAAGCCTGTGCCTGCACAAAAAAATCATTGGCAGAAAACTTTTTCAAATGCTCGACGGCCTTAGCGGCATCATTCTGGGAAAGGTAGATGGAACCTGTATAAAAATGTGCCAAATTGGCTGCATCGGTACCCCCGTAATTATCGATGATCGACAGGAGTCCAACGTTTACTCCATCGCCGTTTAGCGCCAAGTCTACACTGTCCTGCTCAAAGTAATAGACAGCCTGAAACATTTCAGCCTGTGCCTTTTCGTTTTGGTTGGCTTTGTGAATCTGGAAAAACAGTATCCCTGCTATCACCAAGATGCCCGCGCCGATGATACCGGCTACCAGCTTGGTATTTTCCTTCAAAAAGGCTTCTCCTCTATTTAATCTGCTTGCAATTGCTTCGGGATTTTCCAACAGTTCGTTAGATACCTCTTGGCTTTTACTTGCCCGCTTCACGTTACTTTTAGACATGATGATAATTTTTCAGTTCGCAAATATATGGGTTTTCCTTGAATCACAAATAATAATGAAAAAAGCCATCCACATTTTGTAGCTGTGAATGGCTTTACTACGTCACTGTGATCTTTATTCCCGGATAAATGGGTAGTCGTCTTCTACGTAGACGTCCTTGAATGCGTCCTCTCCATCCGGCCAAGGAGACTCCTCGGCAAACTTAACCGCATCGGCTACTTGCTTTTTCACTTTCGCATCGATTTCCTTGATTTCGTCTTCTGTTAGGATCTTATTGGTGAGGATGGTGTCCTTAACCTGCTCGATTGGATCGCGCTTCTTGTATTCTTCTACCTCTTCCTTGGTTCGGTATTTTTGTGGGTCTGACATGGAGTGACCTTTGTACCTATAAGTCCTAAACTCCAACAAGGTGGGACCATCGCCGCTGCGGGCTCTTTCTGCAGCTTCGGATACCGCCTCGTGTACCGCCTCCACATTCATCGCATCAACTGCAAACGAAGGCATGTCGTAGGCTTCCGCGAGGGTATAAAGCTCATTCACATTAGAGGAACGCTGCACCGATGTACCCATTGCATAGCCGTTATTTTCGATCACAAAAATGACGGGAACTTTATAAAGCATGGCCAAATTCAACGATTCGTGGAAGGCTCCCTGCCGAACCGCTCCGTCACCCATATAGCAGATCGCCAGATTTTTGGTTCCCTTGTATTTTTCGGCAAATCCGAGCCCCAAGCCCATAGGGATCTGTGCTCCCACAATTCCGTGACCTCCCGCAAAATTTCGGGTGTTGTCGAAAATGTGCATGGAACCTCCCTTTCCTTTGGTCGTTCCGGTTTCTTTTCCGAACAGCTCTGCCATTACCGCACCTGGATCCGTACCCAGACCCAGTGGATGGGCATGGCAGCGGTAAGCTGTGATCCATTTGTCGTCCTTGTTTAACGCTGTGATGGCTCCGGAAGCACAGGCCTCCTGACCAATGTACAAGTGACAGAAGCCACGGATCTTTTGCTGTCCGTAAAGCTGCCCCGCCTTTTCCTCAAAACGCCGCATCAGCAGCATGCTTTCGTACCAGTAGGCGTAGGTCTCTTTTGAATAGTTTACTTTTGCCTTAGTCGTACCAGAACTCTTTTTTGCCATATCGTTATGTATAAATATGCTAACTTTGACCCCAAAGATAATCAAAACCGCTAAACTTTGGGCTAGAATGCGAAAATAGTCAAAATCGCCATTTCGTAAACCATGTACCTCAAAAATATTAGGCTCCACCAATTTAAGAACTACCAGGAAGCCCACCTGGATTTTTCCCCAGATATAAACTGCATTACGGGATTGAACGGTGCCGGAAAAACCAATCTTTTGGACGCCATACATTACCTGTGCCTTACCCGAAGTGCCTTCAGTTCTGTGGATCTAAACCAAGTCCAGCACGGTACGGATTTTTTCTCGATTAAAGGGTCCTTTGTCACTGACGATCGAAAAATCGAGGTGCTCTGCGCCTTTGAGCGGACTAAAAAAAAACAATTGCTGGTAGACGGGAAAGCTACAGAAAAAATGAGCGACCACATCGGCCTGATCCCCGTAGTGTTGATCGCTCCCGATGACACCACCCTGATTCGGGATGGAAGTGAAGAACGCCGGAAGTTTTTTGACAGCATACTTTCGCAAATTGACAAAGCCTACCTTCGGGATCTGATTCGATACCAGCATTTTTTAAAACAACGGAATGCCCTTTTAAAGATTTTTCACGAGGAAGGAAGGAAAGACGCTCTCCTCTTGGAACCATACGACGCCGAATTGCTCCAGCTATCCGCCAACATACACCGGAGAAGGACTGATTTCCTGACCGATTACATTCCTTCCCTGCACAAACACTATCGGGAACTGTGCAGTGGCCAGGAAACCGTAGATATCCATTACCAAAGCGAACTGTCCAACCCTAGTTTCGAAAAAAACTTTAAACACCAACTCGAAAAAGACATTTTATTAAAGCGAACCCAATCAGGTATTCACAAGGATGACTTCGCCTTTACAATCGATGGATATCCGTTGAAAAAATTCGGGTCACAGGGCCAACAGAAATCCTTCGTACTGGGCCTGAAGCTTGCCCAATTTGAAGTGGTGAAGCAGCATAAAAACCGACCCCCTATCCTACTGCTTGACGATATTTTTGATAAATTGGATGACAGGCGCATGGAACAATTGATGCGCTTGGTAGCAAACAAAGGATTTGGGCAGCTTTTTATAACCGACGCTAGACCGGAACGCTCCAAAGCAATCTTCGAATCGCTGGATATGCCAGCCAAATTCATCCCGATCAGCGAAGGGATGCCACTTTAAAAATCGCTACATGTAATTAGACTTAGTACCGTCTCTTTCGAAGAATCTGAGCATCCAACGACAACCTACCCGGACCCGCAAGCATCAGCACTACAAACGTGACCAAAAACATCAACGGCAACTCCTGCCGGTTAAAAGGATCCTCACCATGGACGATAAAAGTGATGATTACCATATTAATGATCAATGGAATCAAAACTACACGAGACATGAAACCAAGGATCAGGAGGATGGCACAAAAAAATTCCGCAAAAATCACCAACTGAAGAGAAAGAGCCGATCCCAGTCCAATGGGATCGGCAAAGGTGTTCAGCCGTTCGCTAAAATTGGTAATCTTTGCCCATCCGTGGGTGAGCAGCATCGTAGATGCACCCACCCGCAAAATCAACAATGCGATGTCAGTTCCAAACGATCTACTAGAGAATATAAGTTGCTTCATGTCCAATTGGTCATTCCAAAGATTCGTGTCCGCATAGGGCACCAAAAATCGTGTATGTCACACGTCTCTTGGTAGTCCGAGTTACTGCTATTTTTCTTAAAATTATTCAATTATTTTGAAAATCAGCCACTCTTTAGGCGTTTATTTTTCACCACCCAAGGAACCACTTCAATTCTGTCCAAATTAGAAAAGTTTTTCTGGATATACTCCAGCTTCATGCAGCCGCTTAAGCGCCTCTATCACGATCGGACGATCCTCGGCGTACGTCACACCAAACCATGTTTTACCGCCTTCCAAGATTCGTACCGCTGCTTTGCCCTCTTGGATCAGGGTATTGGCTACGGTAGGAATGTAAAACTCCGACTTGAGCTCCCTTCCCTGTGTCTCCAAAAAAACGCTCCATAAACGCTCTGTCTCATGAAATACAGAGGGATGAAATCCCCAGCAGTTCATAGAAACCGGCGTATCTTCCGCAATTTGAATGCGCTCTCCATTGGCTTCATGAAGAATGCTGCCATCCTCGCGTCTGCTGATAGAGGTCCGCTCGACCATGCCTTTTAGGTTCCCATCAGCGCTATAATCACAGACACCCCGACTGACTGTCCCATAGTCTGAAAGCACGTTCTTAATCGCATAACCTACCATACAATGTAGATCCGGCCTAACTTCACCCGATAAAAAAGACCCCAAGGCCTGAAATGCCTCCCTTCCGTAAAAATCATCGGCATTGATCACTGCAAACGGCTCCCTAATAACATCCTTGGCACACAACAGCGCATGGGCTGTACCATAGGGCTTTACGCGGTCAGGGTTTAGGTATGCTTCCGGCACCATGCTGTCTAGGGATTGAACCACAAAGTCAACCTCCACCTTACTTTGCAGCTTTTCCAAAAAAAGGGACTTGGCCAGTGCAAGGATCTCCTTCCGAACAATAAACACTACCTTCCCAAAGCCTGCCTGAATTGCATCGTAAATGCTGTATTCTAGTATGGTCTCATTGTGGGGGCCAAAGCCATCTACCTGCTTGTCTCCACCATACCTACTGCCCATCCCGGCAGCCAAAATCAAAAGTGTTGGTTTCATGTGTTTCACAATTGCTTTTTTCTTCGTCGGAACTCTCTCAATACCTCAGTCCCTCTTGATCTACAGTACAATGCCCGCAATGATCCGAAAGGTGATACCCCCTCAGAGAATCCAGGTAATTTACAAGCGGCAAAGATAAGGCATTATACCCAACCAGCATCTAAAAACCCAAAAAATCGGGATATCAAACCATTACCCATCTCCCCTTTTAAATTAAAAGAAGGCCTCAACTACTCCAAAAGAGAACCATTGCTATCCTGTATTTCAAAAATACACCTTCCCATAATCAAAAAAGCTCCCATTGCTGGAAATTCAGGCTCCAAATACCTATATAAAAACGAAATTAAACACTCATTCTTAAAATATACCCTATAATGTAACGAATGTATAAGAGTTAATTTAGAAACCTTCCAACAGCCTATCTCTGTATATTTTGGTTTATAGGGGTTATTTGAGAATCTATTTTTCAACTAAAGCTTATTTTTTCAAGCAAATTTGATTGTTTTTTAAACCTTAATTTTTACTTTTGTCAAAAATAATCTAGGTTACACTCCGATTTATTAACGAAAACCAAATCCCATTAGCAAAATGAAAAAAATAGAAGCGCTTATCCGAACATCCAAGTTTGATGAAATCCATCAGTGCCTATCCAGTCTTGGGGTAAAATTTCTGACGTTTTTTGAAGTGAAAGGTATGGGTTTACAACATGCCAAAACCCAGCAGTATCGGGGTGTGGCGTATGAACCAACCTTCATTCCCCGTACCAAATTAGAAATCGTGGTGCCCGATGATCTAGCGGATGCGGTGATAGAGTGTATCCTAAAAGAAGGGAAAACAGGCGAAGTGGGAGACGGCAAAATTTTCATCTACGACGTAGAGAAGGCTTTTAGAATCCGAAATGCAGACACTGGCGAGGATGCCCTGTAATCAAAAACAACAAATCACCCACAACGAATTATTCACCTAAACGATCAAAAAGAGTTATGAGCCAAGAACTATTTACCATAAACAACCTATGGATGATGGTTGCCACCATTTTGGTATTCATCATGCACTTGGGGTTCGCCGCACTGGAAGCCGGGCTGACCAGAGCAAAAAATACGGTCAACATCCTTTTTAAGAATACCATTATTCCTGCATTGGGTATTCTGACTTATGCGTTTATTGGATTTAACCTTATGTACCCTGGAGATGCCTTCGAAGGAGGGTTTTTTGGATTAGCCGGTCTTGGACTTGCCCTTCCAGATGGCTGGGACACGTCCGAATATGCTGAGGGATATACCTTTTTCACCGACTTTATTTTTCAGGCTATGTTTGCCGCTACGGCCGCTACCATTGTTTCGGGTGCTGTAGCCGAGCGCATCAAGTTAGGTCCATTCCTTTTCTTTTCCCTACTTTATGTAGGAATATGCTATCCCATCGTAGGGATGTGGAAATGGGGCGGTGGCTTTCTTGATACCTTGTCTACCCCTTTTTATGATTTTGCAGGATCCACAATCGTTCACTCCGTGGGTGGTTGGGGCGCCGTGATCGGTGCTTACCTCCTTGGGCCAAGAATCGGTAAGTACAAAGATGGAAAGATGAATGCTATTCCCGGGCATAACCTGCCTCTTGCCACTTTCGGCGTATTTTTGCTTTGGTTCGGCTGGTTTGGATTCAACGGAGGTTCGGTATTAAGTGCCTCCCCGGGTGATGTCTCATTGGTATTTGTCACCACGGCGATTGCGGCCTCAGCGGGTGCCTTTGGAGCGCTATTTGCCTCCTACGCCAAATTCAAAGCCTATGATATTACGATGGTTTTGAACGGCGTCCTTGCCGGACTGGTGAGTATTACCGCAGGTGCCGATCAAATGGCAGTGTGGGAATCTGCCGTAATTGGATTTATAGGTGGTATCCTAGTAGTATTTGGGGTAATCATGTTTGACAAAATTAAGATTGATGATCCTGTGGGTGCGATTTCTGTCCACTTGATATGTGGCATTTGGGGTACCTTGGCAGTTGGTATTTTCGGAAACCTGGCCGGAGTTGGACAGCTTACCTCTCAATTGATTGGCATCGTATCTATCGGAGTATTCTGCACCGCCTTTGCCTTTATTCTCTTCTTTACATTGAAGAAAACCATCGGCATACGGGTAGATGAAACTGAAGAAGTTGAAGGACTAGATATCAACGAACACGGCATGAATGCCTACCCCGATTTTGCCACAAAAGAATAAAGGATTAAGTGTGAATTTAGATTGATGTGTAAAGAAAGGCGCCCAAAAGGTGCCTTTTTTTTCTGAAAAATCTTCTTCTAGCGACTAGTTAGCGTACAACAGGAATTGGATGCCGGATTAGTAGGTGTTTCTCAGTAACAAACAATAACATGCACCTACATAATCCATTGTCAGCTATCTACAGATAGGACATACTAAAAGACGCCGCACTTCCTTTATTACTCAACAAATTTTTTACGAGCGCTCGCCAAAGAGAGACAGTTATTAAATAATTGTATCAAAATTGAATGCATTTATTTTCTTGCGAAAATGCAAGGTCCAAGGACGTTCCCTTTGCCAAAAAGCAAGTAAGTTCCTCTAAAAGTAAATGCTATAGAACCATAAAAAAGGGCTGTCTCCAAATTGAAAACAGCCTCTTTTGCCAAACTTGTTGAAAAATTTACAAGATCCTTACTTCCTCTGAGAGTCCCGCATCGGGTTGCCGCCTCGGGAGGTTCCCCGCGGTGCCATATTGCTTTTAAACAACTCAAACCGGGAAGGCACGAACTTTCTCGGCCAGTAATTATTTTCTTCCTCTACATCAGCTGTCTCTCGAAAGGGGTCCAAGATAATTTCAGCCACCTCCTTCTGCTTTCCAAACACCTTGGTGATTTCGTATTCATCCATGCGCCAAATCTGCGCCGGCAGGTACTCCACCTCCGAGGTTCCATCGACATAATTGAATTGCAGGATGATGGGCATCACCAATCCTCCGTTGTTTTTGAATTTGATTTCGTAAAAATTTAAGCCGGCGTTTAATAGCTCCCTTTCCTTGGTATCGAGGGATTTCAGAAAATCCTGATACTGCTTCTCGTCCGCAGGCCCTACCCGAAACCGGTCGTAGCTGTTATAGAAATCCCGTGCAGCAGGATCCTTCTCCACGATGGTCTCCGCCACGTCCTCCTTATTTCGATCCCTCGTAATATAGGCCTCCTCTAACGCATACGCTTCCCGTTCCCTCGCCTTTAATTCAGCCGGCTTACCAGAGTCGATGGTGTACCATTTCACATCCTCTATAGCTATGTCCACCGTCTCGGTGCCAAAAAACCAGCCTCTCCAGAACCAGTCCAAATCCACGGCAGAGGCATCTTCCATCGTACGAAAGAAATCGTCCGGCGTGGGATGCTTAAACATCCAGCGCTGAGAGTACTGCTTAAAGGCATAGTCAAACAATTCGCGCCCCATCACCGTCTCTCGTAGGATATTCAGGGCTGTAGCCGCCTTGGCATAGGCATTTCCTCCCAGGGAATAGATATTCTCCGAATTGGTCATGATTGGCTCCAAGAGGTTTTTATCCATCTTCATGTAGGGCACAATTTTATGCGCAGGCCCCCGGCGGGAGGGGTAGTCCCTGTCCCATTCCTGCTCAGCCAAAAACTGCATGAAGGTATTTAAGCCTTCATCCATCCATGTCCACTGACGCTCGTCAGAATTGACAATCATCGGGAAGAAATTGTGGCCTACTTCATGAATAATCACGGAAATCATCCCATACTTGATGGCGTCTGAATAGGTGCCATCGTCATCGGGACGCCCATAGTTAAAGCAGATCATAGGGTATTCCATACCGTTGGTAGCCTCTACCGAAATGGCGACCGGATAGGGATAGTCGAACGTCCGCTTAGAATAGGATTCCAGCGTATGTGCGACCACCCGAGTGGAATACTGCCCCCATAGCGGATTTGCTTCCTTTCCATAATAGGACATGGCCATCACCTCTTTTCCTCCCAACTTGACCGCCATGGCATCCCATATGAACTTTCTGGAAGAAGTCCAGGCAAAGTCCCGCACATTCTCAGCGTGAAAAACCCAGGTCTTGGTATCCTTTGCTCTACCTTTTTCTAATTTTTCCGCCTCGGCCTGCGTCCGAATGACAATCGGTTTGTCATAGGTTGACTTTGCAAGATTCCAGCGCTCCAACTCGGTACTACTTAATACTGCCTCTGGATTCTGTAGTACTCCGGTGGATCCTACCATGTGGTCCGAGGGAACGGTAATGTTCACTTTATAGTCCCCAAATACGAGGGCAAATTCACCTGTACCTGCAAATTGCTTATTCTGCCAACCTTCGAAATCCGAATAAACGGCCATTCGTGGGTACCACTCCGCAACAGTATACAGGTAATTGCCATCTTTTTCAAAATACTCGTAACCCGCTCTGCCTCCTAAGAACCCCATGCGATCGTGTACATTGTAAGACCATTCGATCGCAAATTCATAATCCTGTCCGGGCATCAAGGGCGTCTCTAGATCCAATCGCATCATTGTATAGTTGATTGTAACCGGGATATCCTCTCCGTTTGGCTTCTTAACTGAAAGGATCTTAAATCCCAGGTCCTCGTCATGCCACAGGATTCCCTGTAGCTGCCTCAAATTCATGCGGGGACTAATGCTATTGGTGGCCATTTTGGGAGTTTCCGAATTGGCAGCACGCTGATTTTGGTCTAACTGAATCCAGAGGTAATCCAGCGCATCCGGGGAGTTATTTTTGTAGCGCACCTTCCCACTTCCCGCAATGGACTGATTTTCATCATCCAAGATCACATCGATCTCATAATCTGCTTGTTGTTGCCAGTATAAATGGCCTGGAGCTCCCGCTGCATTTCGATATACATTGGGCGACCGAAGCATGGTGCCGAGCTGCTCAAACCGGTTGCCATGGCGCTGCTCGTCTATCTGAGCAGCTAGGTCAAACAGAAAACCCTGCAAGACGAACATAAGGGTAAGAATTCTCTTCATAATTAAATCTCCAATACAGGTTAAAATAAAAAGGAATTTTCGCGCAGATACAGCTATTTTGCACAAATATACCCCGCAAAATAATCAAATTATGCTTCATAAACCAGCCAATCAGCAAAATGTTCCTCAAATGAAATCTAAATTTGCATAAAACGCCATGCAGTCGCTTAGGCTCGCTGATACGCTATCTGAACGAATTCCCTTTGGGGGTAATAAAATACAGAAACAGTTACCAATACTTGGTTTCCAGCATCATCATCAAGGACATTCCCAAGACAATTGCAGAAACCACCAATATCCATTCTTTGCGTTTTACTCCAATGATCCCGACTGCGAGGGAAGCAATCAGAAGGAAAATAACGACAATAATTAGCTGACCGACTTCCAGTCCCAGGTTAAATGCCAACAACGGCTGAAAGATGGATACTTCCCTTCCCAGCAAAGACCTTAAATAGTTTGAAAACCCCAACCCATGGATCAAACCAAAAAACAGCGCATAGACATAGTTGAGCTGCATAGCCGAACGACCTGCGGCCGGCTTGGGCTTGAAAATATTGGTCAAACTGGTGATGGCGATGGTAAGTGGAATCAAAAACTCGACCAGGTCGCCATTTACCTTGATCACTTGAAGTGTCGCCAATGCAAGGGTAAGAGAATGGCCAATAGTAAACGCCGTGACCAAGATCAGTATCCGCTTCCAATCCCTTAGCAGGTACACCACGCACAACACGATGACAAATAGGATGTGGTCAAACCCTGCCAAATCCAAAATATGCTCAACCCCTAATTTAAAATACAGTTGAAATTGGTTCATCGATGCGCTGGTATCAATTAGAATTCGTTTGTTAACTTTGTCGCAATAATAAGGTTAATTTCAGATATTAAACAAATTTACCGAACCATTCATGTTCAATCTCTTGATTACACTCTACTACCTGCTGATTTGGGTGGCCCCACATCCATTCTACATCAGCCTGACCGATATGGTGTATAATAGTGAGAAAGGGCGCATAGAGATCGCTCAGAAGATTTTCTGGGATGACCTGGAAGTAGCGCTCAGCCGGGAGAGCAATGAAAAGGTAAATTTCCTACAGCCTCGGGACAGCAGGGCATTAAATAAACTAGCAGAAACATACCTGCTTACACACAATCTTTTGGTGATCAATGGTGCAGAAATCAAGCTCAGCTACTTGGGCTTTGAACTTGACGATGACGCAGCATGGTTTTACTTTGAAGCCGAAAAAATCCCCCTACCCAAATCCGTACGCATCCAAAATACGATTCTCTTCGATGACTTCCCCACTCAGCAAAACATCGTCAACTTCTATTTGAACAAAAGCCCGAAAAGCATAATCACCTCCAAGAGTATTCCCGAGGGCGAAATAACCTTTTGACGCACCTTACACCTCCAGTCCCCCAAGTGGGAAGCGAGTAAGTACCTCCCACTTCCCATGTCGCTTTTTAAGCAAGGCTACATCCTCTATCTGTACACGCTGATCAAATCCCAAATCGCGTACGAAATCAAAACAGGCCTGAAAATCCCTCTTTTTAAGGTCATTGTAAGCGACAGTCATGTGTGGGCGGAAACTTTGATCGCTCAGCTCCAAATCCAGCTTCAACTTCCCTTTCGCTAGTTCCTGCAATGCCGCCTGAAGTTCCTCTAATCTCCGCTGCGGCCAGATGTGTATGTAAATAACCCGTTGCCTAAAATGTCCAAATCCCTTCAACAGCAGCGGAAAAGGCTCCTGATTTGCCGCAAAACGGCTTAAAATCCTCTTTAGCTCATCCTCCTTGCTTTCCTTCCATAGAAAAGGCATTTTAACGGTAACATGCGCGGGGGATTTCAAGGCATATTTGACCCCAAAACGCTCGTTAAGTGCAGCCTTTACGTCTTCCGCAAGCTCCCGCACCCGACCCTCAGGAACGAGTGCGATAAAATATTTCTCCATTTTCTTCCCCATCAAACCGCACGCTGTTTACGAAAACATTCATTTGATAACAATTCAACGTACTTTGTCGCAAACTGAAGTAGGTGGAATAAAAAAGGAGCGCTTGGTCAGCTGGATAACCCGATTAAAACTCCTCCCTCACAACCGCAAAGATAGGGTTCGAATAATTTTTAGCTGAAAAAATGGGGGATCATTTTAAAAGTTATTCCCAATGGCTTAACTTGAAACAGAATTTCGACGAAGCCAAATGTAATCTGGCGTGACACAAGCGACACACTGTTAGGCGACTATTCCTGCACCCGACCTGCCTGCCGGAAGGCGAGGATTCCCCCGATTCTGATCGGGACAAGTTATGACCGCTAAAACACACAATTATAGACACATGAAATCGAGCACGACGCAAGCGACACACGAAGGGACGATTGTAATACGTGCGAGATTCCATCTGACCGCTTAAGAACAAATTATAAACAGATGAAACAATTTGCTAAAGTAATGGTAGGGCTTGATCTCACGAAAATGGATGAAACCCTGCTGTCCAACATTAAAATTTGGTCTCCCATTTTGGGCATAGAAAAAATCTACTTTGTCCATGTGTCCAAAGACCTGTCTATTCCTGAGGATCTTTCCAAGAATTACCCCAACCTCCTCGCTCCGGTGGATGAAACAATCGTCCGTGGAATCAAGCACGAATTGAACGAATTTTCGTTTGATCCTTCCGAATACGAAATCTTAGTGAAAGAAGGCAGCCCGATGGAGACCGTGTTGAGGTGGTGCAAGATAAAAGATGTAGATCTCCTAGTGATGGGCCGCAAAAAACAACTGGAAGGTTCGGGCTCCTTGGCAAGGAACCTTGCGCAAAAAGCACCTACGTCGGTATTGTTCATCCCGGAGGGCTTTGGAACCGACCACCCTTCCAAACTCCTCGTTCCCTTGGATTTTTCCGATTACAGCCACATCACCGTTGACCTGGCGATGAAGCTAGCGACAAAAATACATGCGTCTGTGGCCTGCTGCCACCTATACGAGGTACCTGCGGGCTATTCAAAAACAGGCAAATCCTACGAAGACTTTAAAGGGATCATGCTTGACAATGCGAAAAAAGACTTTGCAAAATTTATGGCAAAGTACCAGTTTGGAAACCTCCCTTGTGACTTCATCTTGCAGGAAAAGGATTCAGAGGCCCGTTACATCATCGACTACGGTAAGTCCCTTGGAGCCGACATGGTCATCATTGGAAGCCGAGGCAGAACACATTCCGCCGCCATGCTCCTTGGAAGCGTCGCAGAAAAACTCATTCAGCTGAATACAGAAGTCCCCACACTGATTCTAAAGAAAAAGGGAGAAAACATGAGCTTTCTTCAGGCACTGTTAAAATTGTAAATGATTCTAATTCACAGAAGGTAGGGAAATCTCCCTACCTTTTTTTGACTGAAAGAACGCATTCCTCGAACTAAGAACCTGTTCAAACCCGTTCCCTATAATATTGCACCATATCCCGCGGTAACGAAACCCAAAACCGGTATGAAAAACATCCTGTCTACGATGGGTCTATTCCTTCTGATTGCCCTCACCTCGGTCACTTTTGGGCAAAAACGTGAGATCGAACGGGCAGTGCCTTTATCAGAGGTTCCGGAACGTGCCAAAATCTGGCTTTCAAAAACCTATCAAGGGCAGAGAAAGGTGAAATGGTACTTCCAGACCGACGGCGAAAAGCAGGTATATGAAGCTAAACTCAAATGGAATGGAAGCTGGCATAGTGTGGAGTTTCAGCCGAATGGAAACATCCAAAACATTGAAATCCTCATCCGTACCAGGGACTTGGAGGAAGATGTACGCAAGCGCCTATTCGCGTATTTAAACAGCGAGTACAGTGGCTTTAAGATTGACCGGATGCAAATTCACTATACTGGAAGCGATAAAGCACTTGGGAACCTCATCTCCGAGGGCAAAGTGGGACCGGAATTGAACTTGGAATATGAAATTGAATACATAGGACGTGTAAATGGTGTAAGCTCGCTTTGGGAGGGTCAATTTGATAGCGTGGGCAATCTGATAGAAAAAAGAAGTGTTGAATTAAGTTCCACCGATGTATTGGATTTTTGACGGATGAACAAATTTTGGATTTTTTTAGGGGCATTTCTAATCTGTGCGGCGTTTCAATCGGCCCAAGCACAGCAGCGCCATCTGTTTACATCCGGCTTGTTTCCTGAGGCCCAACTGAGTTACAATCTTTCAGACACTTATTACGTCACCCACAAAATTGAGTCTCAACATGGGATGTTTGATGCGCAGCGCCTCAACAGGGAACTTGCCTACAGCCATACCCTAACCGATTTGCAGACTTTTGTAGGCAGGCGGATAACTCCCTTCGTGAAAGTAGACTTGGGCTACCAATACAGATTGGAAGAAGGGGAAAATACCCATAGGCCGATTCAACAGGTTGCCATTCTACAACGGTCCAATTTTTTCCGTATCGGACACCGAATCCGAACAGATCAGACATTTTTCAGCGAAGAACCAGTGTTGCTACGAATCCGATATAGGTACGCCGTTCAGATCCCACTACAGGGCAGGCAGCTAGATCCCGGAGAAAAATACCTAACCCTGTCCAACGAGGTGATCTACATGACTCAAGAGGGCGAAGACGATATAGAAAACCGGTCGGTTGCCTCACTGGGATTTTACGTGGACGACAACACCAAATACGAAGTGGGACTAGATTACAGAACAGACGACTACCTAGTTCCTGATCGGTTCAGGAGTAGACTTTGGCTAAAATTTGGTGTGTATTGGTCCCTTTAGATTAATTCATGGGCTGGTCGATCCGTTAGCATTTTTCTAAAAACTCTTAGTATCCAACCAAACTCCCTATTCATATTTCCTTTCCACTTGGATTAACCGGGGCTTACAATAACGCAAAGACCATTTCTTCGGAATGGTCGCCAAAGCGAATGGTAAGCAGGTTGTTGTGAATGGAATAACTACGCATGGATGCAAGTGCCGAAAAATACCGCCTTTCAAATTCCATCATGGATCTTGTGGAGCCAACGAATGTCTGGCCAATCCGACCACTTGACCATATTTCACCCTCTCCCTCATCCAGCTGATACGCTCCGCCAAAGCCGTTGACCGGCCCGGCACCGTAAAAAGCCCACATCCCATCATCTTCTGCTAAAGGCGACGGGGCTCTTGTAAACGCAACCCAAATGCGCCCAAACAACCCCTCGCTGCTGAAGCGAACCAAATCCGCTGGTGGGTGCTCACGTGTGTTCCTTATCCGATCCCTAAAGTAAAGGAATCCCCAGGATTGAAAAATATCGGTTTGCACCGACTTCACTTCATAGGGTATCACTACGTACGGATCGGCTTGATCTTCCCCGCACGAAAATAGCATTAGGACTACGCCAGCAAGAAGAAAATTCTTCATGATCAACGTTGTTTATTCTTAGGACGGGTAATGAACGTAATATGTCCTGGTGGGCTGAAAGTTTTCGGCTGAAGAAGCAGTCTGTCCGATAGTTGATCACGGCTAAAAAATGTCTATAAAAATTCTATTGATTCGACCTCGATGGTACACGCCTGATTTTCTACGATGATGGAAGTTACTATGAATAGCTCCTCTAACCGAGTAGGAGCAAAGCTAGCAAGCGGTATATCATACGTATGCCATTCATTGGTTAAGGTCAAAGGAATTTTCGTTTCGCTGCCATCCGTTGGGTCCGATCTGTCTTTTAAGCCAATAGCTATTTGTTCTCCTCCCTTTGTTCCTCTAAGTTTGACCCGAAGTGTTTGGAAATTTGAAAAGTCTTTCACCCTATTTGAGTCAGGGACACCATTTCCAACAAACCAGTAAGCCGCTGCCCAGGGTTCCGCGGAAAACTGAAGTGCGATATGGCTACCTAGAAATTGCATATTAACTCCTTGATTGTTGTTTGGGCTTGCCACTGCACTGTTGTAGTAATGCGTATTGTATCCGTTTCGTATGATTTTAGGATAGGGAACATCTCCGTATTCATCAAAAATCTGCGCTAACTGCTGATTGATTTCTTCGTCAAAGGCTTTTTTACCTGTGACAATCATTTCATGTAAGGCGTGCCCCCGTACTAGAAGGTTTTCGTATTTCACGATGAGTTCATAAGGCCAGAAAAAAACAGGAAATAGGATTGGGTGGTCGAGAATTTCATCCACCATAGCCGGTAGACGTCCTCCCAGTTCGGTACTCCAGTCTCGCGTACCCGAGCTAAAAAAAGCATAGGTGCCGGGAAGGTCTGCTTTTATAAATTCTTCTGAAGATTGCTGAATACCGGAATTATAATTATTCTCCAAAAGGATCAGCTCATCCAATTTATTATAGTAGTCGAAAAGCAGTTTTTCCAAATCCGTGCCTTGGAGCTGACTGAGGAAGCCTGAGCTCTTTAAAGATTCAAATCCACTGAGGTTGGGAGTCAGATAAATGCTGCTCCAAGCTTCGTTGATGGTCTGGGCCATAAAGCTGAGGTTTTGGACACTGTAGCGAGCGTCTGCCGTTAGGTTTTCGCCATAAACTTCCGACATGATTTTCTGATATTCCGGAGACATTCGCCTCCTCATGCCTGATATTCTGGGAAAAAGTTCAAGGCGTTTTTGGGTATACATTTCAGCCTTATTCAGATCGCTCTGAACATTGTTCGCTATACTATTCAGATAGCCTTCCAATGCTTCTGCATTTAAGCGCTTTTGATTGGAAT
The DNA here is from genome assembly GCF_017811155.1 of Lunatimonas salinarum. Lineage (GTDB taxonomy): Bacteria > Bacteroidota > Bacteroidia > Cytophagales > Cyclobacteriaceae > Lunatimonas > Lunatimonas salinarum. The sequence goes on from NZ_JACVCV010000004.1 coordinate 58,508, forward strand.
TATTGATTTGGATAGCAATTAAGATCCCAATGACAACCAGCACAATCTCACCCACGGCATATTTCAGATACTTCACAATTTTATTTTCCTCCAGCAGCTCGAAGCGGATTTTTCGAAAGAATTTAATCATAGGTTCCTTTTTTTCTGATGGTGGCTACCTGCAGGGAAATCGAAGCGCTGGTCAGCATGTGATCTACATTTACATCTGCAGATTATGCTAAGGTGATTCGTTTACATAAATTGGCTGGGGAAATATCCCTTTTGTTGGGTGCTGCTGCTAAATATAGAAAATTAATTGCAATATGCTGCTAATGAGACGTTTTTAAAAAAACAGGCTGACGAGATTTGTCCAAATTGTAAATTGGAGTAACGAACAAAATTGGCATTATGATTTGCTTTCTGCAAGCGGGCTATAGACGCTTTCGGTAACCGATACACCAAAAGCAGGTCATAAATAAACGACTCCAGACCATAAGGTAGAGTACGTTTGTTGAAATTACTTTCAATAAAATTGGCCCCATCAATAATTCGCACCAAAACCGACTCCCCCCGAATGAAACCCACCAATTTTTGCCAGTCTGTTTCTTCGCTGAAAATCAGCCCGTTTACCCACTAACCAGACAGACAAATCCTGTTCGCTCCAACGTCAAACACCCGGAACATAGGTTGCTGCTTTTTTCCCTTCGGTATACTTGTTAACTTGGTACCTGTGAACGCACCGCGAACAACACGTAAACCCAGCCATCTGCCATGACTCCCTTACAGCAGCCACACACCATCATCACCCCGGGACCCATCCGAAATTGGGAGGTAACACCCTACGGAATTAGTGGGCACACCGAAGAGGCTTATTTTTCCATTCAGGTCTATGCAGACCACACCATCCGCGTACAGGTGAGTAGATACGAGGCATTTTCACCCAATCCCTATGCGGTTACCACCAAACCCGTAGCTGGCTTGTTTGAGTTTCGCTCCTCGCCTGACATCCTATGGCTATCTACCAAGAAGATGACCGTAACCATTTCCCGAGAATGCTTTTCGCTGTCCTTTGCGATCCCTCAGGGGAAAGTTCTCTGTGAAGACGATCCAGCCATCGGTATCAATTGGCTGGGCACTGAGGTAAGCTGCTATAAAAAGCTGCAGCCTTGGGAAAAATTCATTGGGCTAGGTGAAAAGACCGGAGGGCTGAACCGCTGGGGAAAAGCCTACACCAATTGGAATACGGACAGCTTCGGGTACGGCATTGATGCTGACCCCTTATACCTCTCAGTCCCGTTCTATATCGGACTGAACGGCGGAAACGCCTATGGCATATTCTTCGACAACCCCCATAAATCGGTCTTCAATTTTGGAGCCAGTAACAACCGGTTCAGCTATTTCAGCGCAGACGATGGCGACTTGGACTATTATTTTTTCCACGACGACTCCGTGGCATCCATTATTCAGGCCTATACCCAGCTTACCGGCAGAATGGAGATGCCACCCCTATGGTCATTGGGTTACCAACAATGCCGTTATTCGTATTACCCGGATCGCGAGGTACTACGATTGGCAGATACCTTCCGCGAAAAAGAAATTCCTGCGGACGTGATCTACTTGGACATCCACCACATGGAAAAATACAAGGTGTTTACCTTTGACGGCAAAACCTTCCCCGATCCGGCCGCTATGATCAAAAGTCTGAAGGAACGTGGATTTAAGGTGGTGGTAATACTGGATCCCGGAATTAATAAGGACCCAGATTACACTCCCTACGTGGAAGGGATTGAGCAAGGGCTCTTTCTACGCTATCCGGATCAAGTACCGTACGAAGGACATGTATGGCCGGGCTGGTGTGCCTTTCCCGATTTCACCAACCCTGCTGCGAGGGCGTGGTGGGCGAACAAACTCTCCTTTTACAGTTCCCTGGGAGTAGACGGTTTCTGGACAGACATGAACGAACCTGCCACTTGGGGCCAGCACATGCCAAATATCATTGAGTTTGACTTTGAGGGGGAACGATGCAGCCACCGCAAGGCACGAAATGTATACGGCATGCAGATGGCCCGAAGTACTCGGGAAGGATCTCTCAAACATGCGGATAATAATAGACCCTTTGTGCTCTCACGATCTGGATATGCCGGTATCCAACGGTATGCAGCCGTTTGGACCGGAGACAACGTAGCCTCGGACGAGCACATGCTTGCGGGTATGCGATTGGTGAATAGCCTGGGATTGAGCGGTGTACCTTTTTCCGGATTCGACGTAGGGGGTTTTGCAGGCAATACCAACCCGCAGCTATTCGCCAGATGGATTAGTTTGGGTGCCTTTTCTCCGCTATTCAGAGCGCACTCCATGATCAACAGCAACGATTCGGAACCTTGGTCCTTTGGAGAAGAGGTGGAGGAAATCGCAAAAAACTACATAAAGCTACGTTACAAACTACTGCCTACCATCTACGCAGCCTTTCTAGAAAGTTGCTCCAGCGGACTCCCGGTAGCGAAAAGCCTCGCCATTGACTACGCCTTTGACGATCGGGTTTTCCAAGGGCCATTCGATAATCAATACCTGTTTTGCGATAAATTTTTGGTGGTTCCGGTCGAAAGTTTTCGGCCCGTCACCAAGGTCTTTCTGCCCGAAGGGAAATGGTACTATTTTTTCAATTCCCAACCGATGGAGGGCAATCAGGTGTGTTATTGGGAATGCCCACTGAGCTACCTACCCGTATTCGTGAAAGCCGGGAGTATCGTAGCCCTGCAGGAACCCGTATCCCATACCGGAGAAGCCCATGACGGAATTCTCCGTATGCATGTATACCGTGGATCCGGAACGAGTACCCATCTTCACTACGAGGACGACGGCACCACGTTGGACTATAGAAATAATGCCCATTTCAAACGAAACTTGCTATTTGACCATTCCCACAAAGTGCTTATTTTTGAAGAGTCCAGCGGCAACTACAAATCTAAGTTCCATACGGTAAAGATTTATTTCCATGGATTTACAGAAACCCAAGCTAGCGTAGGGGAGGTTATGAAGAAGTTAGAAAAAGAGGATATCTCTTTCTTGGATCGGATCAGCGATTTTGACCCATTTCCAGACAATCGACACCCATACCATCAATGCGAGGATACCCGAACGCTGACTATTCCGCATCCTTTAGATAAGCTTACGATTATCCTTCATTGACCGATCAACGAATTTACTAACCAAGCCAGCTCAAGATTGTTCTGCGGTTGCCCTTAGCAACTCCATATTGGTCCAGAGAATTTTTCGCACGATGGGATCTACTATCCATCGGGGCCTCGCGCTGTTGGGGACGGATATGATATGATAACTCAGGATAGCATATTTTCCCTTTTCCTCAATGACCCATTTACCGGAAAGCCTCTTTAGCGGCTCCAGTTTTTTTCCTTCCGTAAATAGACGCGATTCATGGGTTTCAAATTGAACGGTGGTTTTACCGTTTACCCTTTCGGTAGAATGCATGAAGTAACAATACCGGTTAGCTAGCGGAAAAAACTACCTAATATCGAGATAATGGATAAAAGCATAGTAGAAATTGTTTGGTAAGAATTAGCGGTCTGGATAAGCCCATTTTAAGTAGGACAACTTAACAACCCTTTACCCTTACCCATAGAGCAAAAAATATTTTCAATTTATTCCCTTATTTTTTCACACGATAATTTTTTTTATCGTATTTTTATAGATATACAAAATTTGATTTGCCATCAATTCCAGAAGGGATCTTGAATCAAACACGGGTATGAGTAGTACATGTTTTTCGTACCCCTGGTTTAAGAACCAAGATTCCCCCAATCGCTTCTTATTTGTACAGCTGGAATCTCAAGTACGCGCCGCATAGCCAATCAAAAATATCGGTTCGTCAACGAATACTCTCATACACCACACCATTTTAACCAAACAAATTCCAACCACATGCAAACATTAGCCAACACAGGTCTAGGAGGCCAGGTTTTTCTTGTCTCCGAACTTAATAATTTTCCCACCGAAGCATGTACCTTTTCGCTGTGGACCCACCAGCCCACCCGGCTTTTTTACGGAAATTACGATACCGGAAGTATCTACGATGACACGGTGACTTTCCTAGATATCTCCATTCAATCTGGCGGAATAGACCTTAACTTCGCCGGAAACGGTCACTATTTTTCTACTGGCGCCTTTCCGTTGTTTTGGACGGAGGAAGCCCATCACCTTGCCATTACGCTTCAAAGCACGCCTTCGGGCTATGCCATCAGCTGCTATGCCAACGCGGTGCTCATCGACACCATTACGCTCGAAATCCTCAATAGCGCCACCCAACCCCAGCCGATGCGATTACTCCCCTCGGGTCCCCTTTACATCGGCAATCAAGCTCCGGATTTATCCCAAGATGGGCAATTTGGAAACCTTCAGGAAGCCCGGGGCTGCATGAGTGAACTGCACCTATATAGGGAAGCCTTAGGCGCCGACGCGATCAACATAGACGCACTGGGAGACCTGCCCGAAAACACTACCCCCTACCTAAATCTCCCCCTCGATGACCTACACTATGACCGGCGCCTTGGACGTTGGCTCGACACCGTGCAGCCTTACTTCCATGCCCAAGAGCATATCCGGACAGATAATAATCCTGTGATCATGTTTAACGGCAACTATTCCCGTTTCCCAATCAAAGATCGTAGTGTGGCATTTTGGATCCGTTGCAGAGCGGGAGCCTCCGGCACGCTCATCAGCTACGGCGACGTGTCCAACACCGACCATCCCAATGATGGTGGGACCCCATGGATACTTGAAGATCCAAGCGGATTAACGCTTAACGGCTATGGATCTGGCATTCAAGCAGCCACCGGCGATTGGAACCATGTAACGATCGTGGAAGATTCAGTTGGCAATTCTACCACCTTCTACCTTAACGGAAAACCGGGCCCCTATCCCCCTGGTAGCTATATGAATGACGGTGTGATCTTAAGCCAGCCGCTACTACTTGGTGCGAAGCAAACCTCAGATGCGGATGATTCCGTATTTACAGGCGATCTCATCGACCTTCGTTTTTGGTCCCGGCCGCTCTCTGCCGAAGAAGTTGCTGAATTTGCACGGGGCGTGGTGCCTGACGCCACTGACCCGACCATTTCAGACTACCAGCCTCTTGGTACTTTTGAAGTGGACGAGGAAATCTATGGCAACAATCGGGTTTTTCTTCCCATGCTCGAAAACGATGTCAAGTACCCCTTACAATCCTCCTTGGCAATGAGGGAAGTGCTGCACGTTGGCCCGGACAAGGGTGGCATGCAAACACGACCGTACACCGATCTATCCGGGTCGGATTTTACGCTGGAGCTCTGGGCACAGGTAAATACCGACGGCTTCCTTTTTCGTGGTCTAGGTACCAACGAAATGGTCAACGTATCCTTGGCGAAAGAAGGTGATCGACTGGTCCTATCCGTTAAGAATGCGGTAGACGACCAATACACCCAATTTGTAATGGATACCACAGGCACCGAGTTAACAGAATGGCATCATTTGGCGTTCGTTATCTCCACGACAGGAGTAAGCGGCTATTTTGACGGAACAAGCACTTTTTCACCTGCATCGGGCGTTTCTAATGGTTTAGTCCAATTAGGGAACCTGTTGCAACTGCAGTTTGGTGCCTTCGGTAATGGCGCTACGGCCGTAGACGGCAGCTTTGCCGAGATTCGCTTCTGGAACAGAACCTTGGCGATAGGGGAAATACGACACATGATGTATCATTACCTCACCGGGAACGAAGCAGGACTGGTGGGTCGCTGGGCATTTGAAAATGCCCTCGGAAGAGATACCTCGACTACTAAACAACATGCCTTTCCGGTAAACAAACCTGAATTCACCGAGCTTTCGGATATTGACTTAGAACCACTTGGATCTCCTTACCTCGTTGCTCAAGTTACGTTGATGGAAGACTATCATTTTGACGATGATCAAATTACACCGCGGAATTCATACCGCATACAAATAATCGCCCACGACGGAAACGACTCCCTACTTCCTGACCTTGACTTGTCGATTAGTATTCAGGCCGAACCCAATAATCCATTTCAAAATACAAACATCCTAACGGAAGATTCCGGCAAAACAGCCACGACCCCGATAGCTATCAATCAACCCTACGTGATGTCTACAAACGCACAGGGAATGATCGCCTTTGCGCTGCCAGCGGAAGACCTTCTAGCCCCCGTGCTGCGCATTACAGCTCCTTTCATGCTTCAGGACCATGCACTCCTGGTGTTCCCGGATAGGCAGGCCCATCACGCGCTTGCAGAGGTCACCGAAGACGATTTGTTGAACAAAAAAGTCAAAATGGCCGCGGACCAAGCGCCAAGAGCAATCGTAACGCCCGAGCACCGTGATTCTGTATCTCATGTAGCAAAGGCTATTCAGAACTTTATGGGAGTTGGAACGGAAAAAACACCTCAGAGCAATACGCCTGTGGTTCGACCTGTGGAACAGCGTCTTCGGGAAATTGTCACACCACCGATGCGCCGCCTCTACGAAAATGCTACCGCTTCTCCCGACACCTATAATCCGCAAACCGATGTGATTTCGGGATATGCGGTGGACCAAGGACAACCTAGCATCAGCCGCTCCCTTTCTGTCAATGAAATGCCTGATTGGAGTTTTGGAAAGGATGAAAACGGAACCTTTGTGGTAATGGAAAATCACCGTTCAAATCGGATGCGAAATATGGCCTTGACAGAAAACCTCATCGTCAATGATCCCCTAACCCGCCTGCTGCTGGGCATTACCAATGAACGGCAGCGGTCTGATTCTACCCCTTCCTATTCCGACCTGCTAGCTGCGATAGACGAAACCAACCGTACGCGTAGTTTCTTCGACCTCTTCGCAGCAATCCGGGATGCGGTCAGCTTTGTAGTGCAAACGGTAGAACACGTTTATGAAACAATCAAGGAGACGGTACGGGTGGCTGTGGTATTTATCACCGATGCCTTCGATGCGGTGACAGCTTTCGCCATTCATACCGTAGAGCATGCCGTCGAAGCTGTGAAGGGCGTTTTGGCAAAAGTAGAAGCCACGGTAGAAGGCGCAATTAATTTTGTAAAGGCGATTCTTGACTGGGACGATATCCTTGAAACACAACGGTTCAACGAACAGCTATTGAAATCGGCGATGATTGCCGCACAGGGGAAACTTGGGAGAACCAAGACTGCCACCTTGAATTGGGCAAAAGGGCTCAAGGTCAGCACACATACGTGGCTGGAGCAGTTAAAATCCGATGCCGCGCAACATAAGTCGTCCATGAATGACAATACCGCTCCTACTCAGCGGACCAGTATCAAAGGTTCCTACATGCAAAATATGGCAAGCGATCACGCCAAAGATGCAAACATGAGCGACGATACAGATGTAACCACAACTCCCAGTCAAGCACAGGATGCGCTGAATTTAATCAATAACAACAACCCGGGCAAATCGGATCAAATTCTCAGCGACATGGCCAATCTACACCTGTTCTCCGGTACCGAGTTTAGTTTAACCACGATCGTGGACCGGTTGATAGATCTATTGGAAGTTATCTCAGATAATCTTTTTGATATGCTGATTGCAGGTATCGACTGGTTTTTCACACAGCTGGAACAATTACTAATTGAGCTCGATAAGCTCCTTGCAACTCGGATTGATATCCCATTTGTGACCCGGCTATACGAACATTACATCATGAAAGACTCCGGAGCCACACTTACCCTCTACAGCTTTGGTGCATTGGTAGGAGCTATCCCGGCCACCATTTTGTATAAACTCGCTACGGGATCCGATCATGGGCCCTTTCACGGTGAAGACCTAAACCGGTACCGGACTCTAATTTCCTCGGCAGTAACAGTGATACCTGTAAACCAGGACGAGCGTACCCAAACCCAGATCTCTCAGGAGAAAGCTTCATTGGGCTTGGGCGGGTGCTTTCTAGGATTCGTTGCCATTACGGGTGTGTTTAATACTTACCTAAACAGCATGCCCGCTACATCTGCCAAGCTAAAACGAATCGGGCTCAGTTTTAACACCTTGTTTCAGCTTTCGCAGTTTCCGATAGGCTCTTCGTTTAACCTGGAGACCAACCCGAACGACGCGCCCGCTGCCGTAGAGGAAACAATCTGGGCCGTTCAGTTTTTTCCATTGGTTTTAGAAGCGATAACGGCTTCTGATAAGCTAACCACTAGCAAAGAGTTCTTTGATAAATTTTCAATGGTGTCGACTACCCTATTCGGAGGCCTTCACGTTGCCCTCTTTATCACTGTCTTCGCGCTAGAGGTCAGTCAGCCGGAAACAGACAAGGAAGATAGCACCCTTAAATTTGTAGCAAACCTTTCCTCCTGTGTACCGGAGTTGACGGCATGGGTGGCTCAACCTGTTGCAAAAGCGTTAATTAGTGGCGTTTCAGCGACTGCATGGGGACTGATTAGTTCGGTTAGGTACGTAGGTGAAATAAACCGGTACAATCAAACAAGTACCCACCATGTCTTCTCACCGAGATGATTAGACTTTCCTTCTATCCAAAAAGATCCGAACTCAAGTACCGATCACCCCGGTCACACGTGATACACACAATCACCCCTTCTTCCAATTCCGCTGCCACCGTTAATGCAGCAAACAAGGCGCCGCCACTGCTCATGCCAGCTAGGATACCTTCTTCTTTGGCCATGCGCCGTGTCATAGCCGTGGCTTGTTCTTGGCTAACGTCCACGACTCGGTCTACCCGGTCTGACTCAAATATCTTGGGTAAAAACTCCGGAGACCAGCGTCGTATGCCGGGAATGCTGGATCCATCCGTAGGCTGGGTTCCCACAATCTGAATATTGGGATTCTTTTCCTTCAGGTAACGGGATACCCCCATAATGGTCCCGGTGGTACCCATGGCAGATACAAAGTGCGTGACTTTTCCCTCAGTATCTCTGTAGATTTCTGGCCCTGTGGTTTGGTAATGTGCCCAGAAATTATCTGGGTTGGCAAATTGGTTGAGCATGTGGAACCCTTCATTTGCAGCCATCTCCTCTGCCAGGGTTCTCGAATATTCGATCGTTTTTTCGGCAGGAGTAAGAATCACCTTCGCTCCGTAAGCCTCCATGGAAAGTACCCGCTCTTTGGTGGAATTGTCTGGCATGATCAGGGTCATCTCTACACCAAGTAGGTTCGCCACCATCGCAAGGGCAATGCCCGTATTGCCACTGGTTGCTTCAACCAACCGAGACCCCTTATGGATCTCTCCTCGCTCCATCGCTCTTCGAATCATGTGGTAAGCGGCTCGGTCCTTGACAGACCCTCCAGGGTTTTGACCTTCCAGCTTACAAAAAATCTTAACACCCGGATTAACGGGGATATTTTCAAGGGCAATCAGCGGTGTATTGCCTATCAGCTCAACTAATTTCATGCAGTAACTTTGTTTGGCCATACGAAATTGCCACTTCAATCGTCCTTCTTGAGTACGTAGAGATCGGTCAGATTGGACGAGGCATCGTAGAGTTTGGTCTGGTAATATATCTTACTTTTCGGAGGAATACTCTTGGTCAACCATACGTTGCCCCCCACGATACTTTCCCTACCAACCACCGTGTCACCGCCTAAAATGGTCGCACCGGCATAGATGACAACATGATCTTCAATAGTTGGATGCCGCTTTTTATCCGCATCCTCCTTGTTTACGCTCAGTGCTCCGAGGGTCACGCCTTGGTAGATTTTGACATGGTCGCCCACTACGGTGGTTTCGCCAATAACTATCCCCGTACCGTGATCTATGCAGAAGTGTCGGCCTATTTTCGCCCCAGGGTGAATCTCCACTCCCGTTCGGCTATGCGCATATTCCGTAATCATCCTAGGAATGAGAAATATCCCCAGTTTATGCAGCAAGTGGGCAATCCGATAAGCAGCCACTGCATAGAACCCCGGATAGCAGCGGATTATTTCTGTTTTTGACTTTGCCGCCGGATCACCGGAAAAAATTGCTTCCAAATCCTCCAGCAGCAGGTCATAAACCTGCTCCAAGGAATCAAAAAACGTTACAGCCAACTCCTCTCCATCGCCGGAATGAAGCTGGCTATTTCGTGCGAGGATACGCTTTAACTGCACCTGGAGATCAAAGTACTTCATTTCAAGGGTTCCTCGCTCCCTCAACACCTCGTTGGCATGTTCCGGAAACAGTATACCAAGGATATCCTCGAAAAAACGGTTGATCACCTTGGGCGATGGACATCCCGGACAATCGTTGTGTGACTGGTGCAGGCGATCAATAAACGACTTCATATATAAGGGGGGGATAGAAAGAATAGCTTTAGAATACAAAACCCACTCTTACCACATAAGGTTCACGGTAGGGAGATCTTAAATTATCGTGCAATAGATTATAAAGCAACATAAAATTCATCCCTCCTCTATTGCCAAACGGTGAAAAATATCCGGCCCCGACCAAAAATCCAGGAACCCAATCTCTTGTTAGCACAATATCATTGGAATTGGGCAGCTGATTGGCTACCTCCAGATTCAATGTCTCATACTCTGCGTGCGCGAAAATCCGGGGCAACACATTATATCGGTTAAAGATCCTGCCCCCATAAATGTTGGAATTGTAGTTAAAAAAACGATCGTTGAAATATTGATAGGTGGCACCCACGCCTGCGGAATACTTCTCCGTGATCATGACTCCCGCCAAAGGAGAAACATCTATAAATGTGATTGTCCCAAATTGAAGGCTGAGGTTACCTCCAAAGTACATTCTTTCTGACAAGGGAGGGTTGTCCTCCGGGTAAATCTCCCGCTGGGCAGACACCTGGACGACGGCCAATAGGGTTAGGCTTAAGGCAAGAAACAGCAGCTTACCACCTCCCAAGCTATTCTTCGATAATAACATATAAGTCTTCCGATTTTCGTTTCATCAAATACCTTTCACGGGCAAACTTCTCCAAAAGTTCATAATTGCTCATCAATTCTTCCCGATCAGCCTGCACCTTTTCTTTTCTCTCCAAGTAAAACTCCTTCTGCCGTTCCAAATCGCGAAGTTTTGCGCGTAGCTTAATATGGCTTACGATATCATTGGTATCTATAAAGACCATCCAAGCCACAAATAAAACGGTAAAAATAAAGTAGAAGTTTTTGGTGTATTTCAGGTATTTGCCCATCGCCTTCTTATATGTTTACACAAATATAGTCAATGAAGGTATTCCAAGAGTTAAAAGGAGAGAATAAAATCATCAAACCCATGACACCTCCGGCGAAGCTGCCGATAGGGATTTACGATTAATCCTCCAATGAAAAGTCCATAGGAAGTGAATCCGCCATTTTTTGCCATGCCCAATATCCGAATAAATGAAGGTTCAACGGATTCGATTCCTGACCTGATGGGTAGATGGTGAGGGGGGCTATCAAGTGGATGCTGGAAACCGGATTTTCAGAAACTGGACGATAGCCACTATGAAAGCTCTTCACATATTCTTTGGGGAGTTTGGCATGTTTATAGGTTATTTGAAGATAGTTTTCAAAATCCAATTCGATGACCCCCTCCACGTTACGGCTGTAGGTATTGGAAGCCAACAGGTTCTCCTCCACTTTCTCGATTGTTTTAGGTAGCTTCTCCTTCTCAATCAATGCATTAAGGGAATCTTTAAACAAACTATACGGAAGTTCCTGTATTTCCTGCATACGTTTTTTAGCCTTTTCTATGATCTGATCATCCGGCCTGTCCGGATTTGGAATCAATTCCATACGTCTCACTTCAAACCCTTCCTCACTCACTATACCGTCCCTGAGAGCTCTTTTAAAATGCAGCCAAGAACCTAAATACGCTCTTTTCCTTGCCTTTGCCCATCTATTGAGTTTGTACCTTTTACCTCCATCGAATTCCATATAACTGGGATATCCCATATAGCGGAAAATCCCCTCTTCCATATCGTATTGAAAGGATGATAACAAGTACCTGATATGTAGACCTAATCCGTGATTTTCAATTTCCAAAAAATCCACACTTTTGACTTTTAGCGAACTTTCTTGCCTGTCTATGATCAGCACTTCCGGGTTAAGAATTTCACTTCGGATCCCATTCTCGCTGCTCCCAAGGAAAAAAATTGAAAGGTTTTCAAGTTCTCATACCACTCTCTGCTTCTTTCCGCCTTTATTTCCAATTCATTCAATTCAACAACAAGCGGAGCAAGCTCAAACAAGGATGTTGGAGGGTTGGAGGTAAAATCAGCTTGGTAAACCAGTCTGTCATATCCCATCATGGAAACAATAATCTCGTAGACACCTTTATTCACCTTCAGTTCAAACCGACCATTTTGATCAGCTACGGATCCTTGCATGGAATTGTTGATGAACACGGAGGCAAAAGGAAGGGGCTCATTGGTCGTGCCATCAACTATACGTCCTGTAATAGATACCTGCTGGGCAATTCCGAAGTTGCTGCCAATCGATAGAAAAAAAGCAAATGATACTGCTACTAGCTGTTTGAACATAGCCTGATTGAAAAAAGGAATCTAGTACGTCCCTTTCTACTTTACGGCAGGTTAAATTGAAAGTTGTAGTTTGTCCGCTAAACTGTTAGATCCTTCCTTGTTGAAATGCACCTTCGCCATAAATGCAGGGTTAATCTTACACTCATTTATAAGGAGTAATAGTTGATTTTGCAGAATCAAGTACGAGAGGCATCCTATCGCAAAGCCACCACGATCAATACCGGATTGTCGTCGTCTGCCCACCCCTCTAGCTGGTCCCGCAGCCCTGGAGCCAATTCCATTTGCCCCACACCCGACTTCAGCGTCTTCATTTCCACCAAAAAAACCAACTCCCGATCCGAACGAAATCCCACTGGCTGGTAAAAAACCGCAGAATCGTGCTGATGCAAAACTTGCTTCTTTAAGCGGTTGCTGGACTTGTCCAGCAAAACCTGATGGTTTTCTACCCCTTGCATGGATTGAACGTAAATTTCAAATAGACTGTACGATTCACTGTCGTGCATCCTATACACATCGGCAAATCCCCGCTCATTTAGCTTCATAAATCCCTCCATCAAATCTTCCTCCCAAAACTCGGCTGGGACAGCCATGCGCCCAAAATCAAAGGATACGTGGGGAGTAATGCTATCACCCACCACCTCGTAGATCACATCGTCAAAGGAATCGTGGAAAAACAACCGATCAGGGAACGAATACAGGTTAACACCTGTGATCGGCATCATATCGTTGGAATAATCGTTCTCCAAAAACCGGCCGACTATACCACCCTCCTCATCCAACAAATAAAGTCGATGGTCCGAGACCGGTAAATTATGCCCGGCATACACCGCTAAGCGCTCGGATGGACTCCATTCCGCAGAAAAGCCCAAAACACTCAATTTGGTGGATTCCGGTGTGCCCTTTGGCATGGGAAACCGGATAAGTTCGGTATCCATACCCTGTCCGGTTAGAATTTCCAGATCGTTTGTAGGGCGCAATAAATGGGATATTCGGGCCACTTTATCGGGGCCTTCCCCAACCTCCAATAATTTTCCTGCATAAGCCCCATCACTCAAAAAATAATGAACATCTCCCTGTTGCTGACTCTCCCAAATCAAGTATCCATCGTCCCAAAACCTAAGTTCTACTTGGGTGCTGATCAGGTTATCTGACCTGGTTTCCAAGGGGATCAATTCCTTAATCTCCCATGAAAACGAATCCTCGACCACCTCCATCAACACAATGGGGTCAAAGGGGGAAGAATCCGGAGAGGACTCACAGGATGCCAAAAGGATCATCAAGATAGCCACGCAAGGGTAAACACACAAAAAGCGCATAGAACCAATGAATTAGATTTAGACGAATAATTTACCTAATTTTTTAATAATTTAAAAATATGCATAAAAAAAGCCCCGACGAATCGGAGCTTTTAAGGTTTGTAACCTCCTATTAGCATGTTAAAACTTCAGACCTGGGAAATACGCCGATTCGCCGAGCTGCTCCTCGATTCTCAAGAGCTGATTGTACTTGGCCATACGGTCAGATCGGGAGGCTGATCCGGTTTTGATCTGTCCAGTATTCAACGCTACGGCCAAATCAGCGATGGTAGCGTCTTCTGTTTCACCGGAACGGTGAGACATTACCGACTTGTATTTATTTCGGTGACACAAATCCACTGCATTGATGGTCTCTGTCAATGAACCGATCTGATTCACTTTAACCAAAAGCGCATTCGCAATTTGTTTCTCGATACCAGTCTGCAATCTTTCTACGTTGGTCACAAAAAGGTCATCACCTACTATTTGGATCTTATCTCCAACCGAATCCGTCATCAATTTCCATCCGTTCCAATCGTCCTCGTGCATTCCATCTTCAATGGACTTGATCGGATACTTGGCTACCCAATCCTTCCAGTAATCGGCCATTTGCTGGGAAGTCAGTTCATCCCCGGTAGATTTCTTAAACACATACAAGCCTCTTTCTTCATCATAAAACTCAGAAGACGCCGCATCCATGGCGATGAATACATCTTCACCTGGACGGAACCCCGCCTTCTCAATGGCCTGCAGCACTACCTCAACTGCCTCTACATTAGATCGAAGGTTTGGAGCAAAGCCCCCTTCATCCCCTACGTTGGTAGAGAGCCCTTTGGCCTTCAATACAGACTTGAGGTGATGGAAGATCTGAGTGCCCATTCTCAAAGATTCAGAAAAACTCTGAGCTCCTGCCGGCATGACCATAAACTCCTGGAAGTCGATCGCATTATCTGCATGGGAACCGCCGTTAAGGATGTTCATCATGGGTACAGGGAGGGTATTCGCATTTACGCCACCGACATACCTGAAAAGAGGCTGTCCAGCCTCCATGGCTGCGGCCTTTGCTACTGCCAAGGAAACTCCCAAAATTGCATTTGCCCCTAGCTTAGATTTGTTTTTGGTGCCATCAAGGCTGATCATCAGCTGATCAATGTGGTTCTGCTCAAATACGTCGAAGCCTACCAGTTCAGGGGCAATCACATCGTTTACATTAGCAACGGCTTTCAAAACGCCTTTGCCCATGTAAACACTCTTGTCGTCGTCTCTCAGTTCCACCGCTTCGTGCACACCGGTGGAGGCACCACTTGGAACGGCCGCCCTTCCAAATGCCCCTGAATCTGTAAATACATCTACTTCTACCGTGGGGTTACCCCTTGAGTCTAAAATTTGTCTTGCGTGAATAGTTTGAATCAATGACATAGTATAAAAGGTTTGTTTTTTACTGTTTCGTTAAAGCAATAAACTGGTCGAATAGGTACCGGGAGTCATGTGGCCCGGGACTTGATTCCGGGTGGTATTGAACCGAAAATGCAGGCCTTCCCTTCAACCGTATACCTGCAACTGTTCCATCGTTGAGGTGGATGTGGGTTATTTCCAAATCCGGGTTCTTTTCGATATCCTCTTTAGAGACCACAAAGCCATGGTTCTGTGAGGTGATTTCACTATTACCAGTAAGCAGGTTTTTAATCGGATGGTTTAGCCCACGATGTCCATGATGCATCTTGTAGGTAGATACACCACACGCTCTCGCCAAAATTTGATGCCCCAAACAAATGCCAAATAAGGGCTTTCCTAATTCCAGAATATCTTTGGCTGTATCCACAGCATAATCCATCACGGCCGGATCACCTGGACCGTTGGATAGAAAGTAAGCATCGGGTTCCCAAGCTTCCATTTCTTGAAGTGTCGTCTTAGCTGGAAACACCTTGCAATAGACTCCTCTTTCTGCAAGACAACGAAGGATATTTCGTTTTATACCATAGTCGACACAAGCTACTTTCACCTTTGCATGCTCATCCCCAAAGAAAAAAGGCTCCTTGGTAGAAACCTGTGAGGACAGTTCAAGACCATTCATATCGGGCACCTTTTTTAATTCTGCCCTCAGATCCTCAATATTTGTTATCTCAGAGCTAATAATCGCATTCATGGCCCCTTTGGATCGAATGTGTCTAACCAAAAGCCGAGTATCTACATCTGCAATACCAGTGACCCCATTTACCTCAAGATACTCTTGTAAGGATTGCTTGGCATCGAGACGGCTATACACATTTGAAAAGTCATTGACTACAATACCTGCAATCGGTGGTTTAGCTGATTCGGCTTCCTCATCCACCACCCCATAGTTTCCAATATGCGGAGTGGTGTTTACAATGATTTGACCGGTGTAGGATGGATCTGTGTAAATCTCTTGGTAACCGGTCATACCGGTATTGAAACAAATCTCTCCTCCACTAGTTCCTTCCTTTCCAACAAGTGTACCGTGAAAGACCATTCCGTCTGCCAAAAGAAGTGTTGCTTTTTTTCTTGTCATGATAAAATTTGAATGGACAAATTTAAGGATTTTATCAGTAAGTGATCGAATAAATGGTGAAAGGATACAAAAAAGGGATTGAGCCTAAGCCCAATCCCTTTTTCGAAAATGCATGCAGTTATACATACTCCAACTTATTCCGCTTTTTTCTCCTCGGTGGAATCAGCATCCGATTCAGGAGCTTTGTCTTCAGCTGCATCAGTAACCGGAGCGGCTTCTTCCGCCACAGGCGCTGCTGTGTTGGCTTCGGACTCGCTTTTACCGGCACTTCTTCTGCTTCTTCTTCTAGAAGACTTCTTGGCAGGCTTCGCATCCTGTAACATCAATTCGTTAAAATCAACCAATTCGATGATACACATCTCGGCATTATCACCTATACGAAATCCTGTTTTAATAATTCGAGTGTATCCACCAGGTCGGTTTCCAACCTTATCCACTACGGTGCCAAAAAGCTCCTTAATGGCATCCTTGTTCTGAAGGTAGGAAAAAACGACCCTCCTGTTGTGCGTGGTATCCTCCTTAGCCCTGGTGATGAATGGCTCTACATATTTTCTCAGTTCCTTGGCTTTAGCCAGCGTAGTGGATATGCGCTTATGCAGGAACAGCGAACTAGCCATGTTGGAAAGCATCGCTTTTCTGTGCGAAGCAGTCCTTCCAAGGTGGTTAAATTTCTTGCCGTGTCTCATTTTATTTTATTCTTCATCAAGTTTATACTTAGACAAATCCATTCCAAAGGTAAGGCCCTTTTCCTGGATCAACTGCTCCAACTCCGCCAACGACTTCTTACCAAAGTTTCGGAATTTCATCATATCTGAAATCTCCAGTCTAGCCAAATCACCTAATGTTTTCACATCGGCCGCTTTTAGGCAGTTGTAAGCTCTGACAGAAAGGTCCAAATCACTCAGTGAGGTCTTCAGCAATTTCCTCATGTGCAGATACTCTTCATCAATGGGCTCTATCGCTCCACTTCCCGGTGCATCGATTACCATGGTTTGATCAGAGAACAGCATGAAATGTTGTATGAGGATCTTTGCAGATTCCTGAAGGGCCTTTTCCGGGTGGATAGACCCATCAGTACTAACTTCCATCACCAATTGCTCGTAGTCAGTCTTCTGCTCCACCCGAGTATTTTCCACTCGGTATTTTACATTTTTGATGGGAGTAAATATTGCGTCAATTGGGATGACACCATATACCTGCTCTTTCGGTTTGGATTCTTCTGCGGGTAGGTATCCTCTTCCCTTTTCAACCGTTAGTTCGATTTCCAAGCTTTTAGATTCATCCAAATGGCAGATAATAAGATCCGGATTCAAAACTTCGAAAGATGAAGTATATTTGGCAATATCTCCGGCGGTAAAGACGTCTTTGCCTTTAACTTCAACGGTGATTTTACCATCTATGGATTCATGCAGCTTTTTAAATCTTACTTGCTTAAGATTTAGGATAATATCAGTAACATCTTCTACTACTCCATCTATACTGGAAAACTCATGCACTACGCCAGGAAATTTCACTGCCGTTATTGCATAGCCCTCCAAGGAGGAAAGAAGGATTCTCCTCAATGCATTACCAATAGTAACCCCGTAACCTTTTTCCAACGGCTTGAAAGTAAACAGACCATGAAAATCGTCTGCTTTTTCCATCACCACTTTTTCCGGCATTTGAAATGCTAATATGGACATATCGATAGTTCTTTTAAGGTCGGGAATTAAATTTTATTTAGAGTAAAGTTCAACGATGAGTTGTTCTTTGATATTCTCGGGAATGTCTTCCCTCACAGGAATACTAACAAACTTACCACTCAAAGAGGACGCTTCCCACTCCAACCAAGGGAACCTGTTTGCCGGTCTGCCTGTCAGACTGTTCGTGATCGCCTCCAACGACTTGGAACGTTCCCTAACGCCAACGATATCACCGGGCTTCAAGGTAAAAGAAGGAATGTTTACTAATTCACCGTTTACCAATATATGCTTATGGGAAACAAGCTGACGTGCGGCCCTTCGAGTAGGTGCGATACCCAATCGGTAAACCGTATTATCTAGCCTAGATTCCAACAGTTGTAGTAGGTTCTCGCCCGTCACACCTTTTTTTCTCGAAGCAATGTCAAACATCTTAGCAAACTGCCGCTCCAGAATTCCGTAGATGTATTTTGCCTTTTGCTTTTCCATCAACTGAATGGCGTATTCAGACTGCTTCTTCCTTCTTCCCCTGCCATGTTGCCCAGGAGGATAGTTTTTCTTTTGAAGTACTTTACTTTGCCCTTCGATAGGTTCACCGAACTTACGGGCAATCTTCGCTTTTGGACCTCTATATCTAGCCATGCTATCTCTACTTTAAAATTATACTCTTCTACGTTTTGGAGGGCGACAGCCATTGTGCGGCAGCGGAGTCACATCCGTAATTGTTGTTACGTCGAGTCCTACATTTTGTAACGTTCTAATAGCTGACTCTCTCCCCGCACCAGGACCCTTCACAAACACCTCGATCTTACGCAAACCTAGGTCATAAGCTACCTGACCGCAGTTTTGGGCTGCCATCTGCGCCGCGTAGGGAGTATTCTTTTTCGAACCTCTAAATCCCATTTTACCTGCAGATGCCCAAGAGATAACCTGACCTGAATTATTGGTAATGGATATGATGATGTTGTTAAAAGAAGCTTTGATATGGGCTTGACCCACTGCTTCTACCTTTACAACTCGCTTTTTAGCTTTCGCTTTTTCGTTTCTTTTCTGAGCCATGATCTAAATCAAGATTTATTTAGTTGCTTTCTTCTTGTTGGCAACAGTTTTTCTCTTACCCTTTCTGGTTCTGGCATTGTTCTTGGTTTTTTGGCCTCTTACGGGCAGACCCTTACGGTGTCTCAAACCTCTATAACATCCAATATCCATCAATCGCTTAATGCTGAGCTGAACCTCGGATTTCAATACACCCTCTGTCTTATACTCTTCAGCGATGATGTTCCTAATGGCGGTAGACTCATCGTCATCCCACTCACCTGCTTTTTTATCCAATGAAATACCTGCCTTGTTAAGGATAGCCTTAGCAGAGCTCCTGCCTATACCGAAAATATAGGTTAGGCCGATTTCTCCCCGCTTGTTGTCTGGTATATCAACACCTGCAATTCTAGCCATAGTAATTAACCTTGTCTTTGTTTAAACTTGGGATTCTTTTTATTGATCACATACAGTTTTCCTTTTCTACGGATCACTTTGCAATCAGCACTTCTTTTCTTAATAGACGCCTTTACTTTCATGATTGTATCAAATTTTGGAGAATCTAAGCACTCCGTGACGAATTACTGATTATTTATAACGATACACAATCCTCCCTTTCGACAGGTCGTAAGGAGACAACTCCAACTTAACCTTATCCCCTGGCAGAATTTTAATATAGTTCATTCTCATCTTCCCGGAAATATGCGCAATCAACTGATGCCCATTTTCCAACTCAACTTTAAACATTGCATTGGACAGCGCCTCGATAATGGTACCATCTTGCTCTATTGATGCCTGTTTAGCCATATGTAAAATTTTCTTCTATATACTGATGTGTGGTGAGAACCTCTGTTTTGTCCTTGAAAATCGCTACCGTATGCTCAAAGTGTGCAGATGCTTTCCGGTCTGCTGTACGTATCGTCCAACCATCCCTTTCCTGAACTACATTCCTTGACCCCAGATTCACCATGGGCTCGATGGCAATCACCAACCCGTCATTTAAAACCTGACCGCTGCCTCGCTTACCATAATTTGGCACTTCGGGTGCCTCATGGAGGCTTCTACCAAGACCGTGACCTACTAACTCTCTGACTACCGTCAGACCCTTAGCCTCAACGAATTTCTGAATAGCATGCCCTATGTCCCCAATTCGGTTGTGATAAACAGCCTTTTCTATCCCTAAATACAGGGATTCTTTGGTAACATTCAGCAAATTTAAAATAGAAGGAGAAACTTCACCGACAGGGTAAGTATAAGCAGAATCGCTATGAAAACCTTGGTAAAAGACTCCACAATCTATTGAGATTATATCACCATCCTTCAATTCGTAGCCACTTGGAAACCCATGTACGACTACTTCATTAACAGAGATACAAAGAGAAGCAGGAAACCCATTGTATCCCTTAAAGGAAGGGATTCCCTGATGGTCTCGAATGTATTCCTCAGCAATCTTATCTAGAAAAGAGGTCTTTACCCCTTCTTTTACATATTTGGCAACCTCTCCGTGTGCTTTTCCTAAAATCTGAGCACTTTGTTTGATCAACTCAACCTCTTCCCTGGTCTTGTACCGTATCATACTAGGCTACTGCATAACTAGAAGGGTCATTCTTCATGTTACCGCTTTTCATCATTCCTTCATAGTGCCGCATAAGCAAGTAGCTTTCTATTTGCCGCAATGTGTCAAGGATCACACCAACCATGATAAGCAGAGATGTACCTCCGTAAAACTGGGCAAATTCACCACTTACGCCTGCGATAATCGCAAAGGCTGGCATAATAGCCACTAGCGACAAAAGAATAGAACCTGGAAGCGTGATTCTCGAAATAATATTATCGATAAAATCAGCAGTAGGACCTCCCGGTTTAATCCCCGGGATAAACCCTCCATTTCGTTTCATATCCTCTGCAATTTGTTCCGGGTTAACAGTGATTGCCGTGTAGAAGAAGGTAAACAAGATTATCATTACAGCAAAGACCAAGTTGTATTGCCAACTCGTAAAATCGCTGAACGTAGTCCCGATATAAGCAGCAATGTCACTGGACTCAGCCCAAATCTGCGCTACCAACGCAGGTAAAAACATCAATGACTGCGCAAAGATAATAGGCATCACACCAGAGGCATTTACCTTGATAGGGATATATTGCCTTTGACCACCATATACTTTTCCGCCTACGACTTGTTTTGCATACTGCACCGGAATCCTACGAGTCGCCTCAGTAAGCGCAACAGTTCCAACTACCACGAAAAACAGCACCACCGCCTCTATGATAAGCAACAGAATCCCGCCTGAACCTTTTGAAATGGACTCGGCAATGATAGCTCCTGGCAACGCTGAAATAATACCGATCATAATCAACATCGATATACCGTTACCAATACCCTTTTCGGTGATTTTTTCACCCAGCCACATACAAAACATCGTACCGGCAGTAAGCAAGACCAACGAACTAAACATAAACATGGTTTTGTTGATCATGATCGCTTCGTTAGGAATAGTTGCTGTTATGTAGCCTATACCCTGCGCCACGGTGATCAAAATCGTCAGAACCCGGGTAATTTGATTAATTCGCTTCCGGCCGGACTCCCCTTCCTTCTGAAGCTTTTGAAAATAGGGTACACCAACAGTTAACAATTGCAATACGATGGAAGCGGATATGTACGGCATGATGCCCAATCCAAAGATAG
The DNA here is from genome assembly GCF_017811155.1 of Lunatimonas salinarum. Classification (GTDB taxonomy): domain Bacteria; phylum Bacteroidota; class Bacteroidia; order Cytophagales; family Cyclobacteriaceae; genus Lunatimonas; species Lunatimonas salinarum. The sequence goes on from NZ_JACVCV010000004.1 coordinate 80,200, forward strand.
ATGCCCTGCTAAAGGAACCTCCCAAAAACGTATCTATCAATCCAAATATTCCTCCAGCAGATTCACCGAGAAGACTCGGGTCTACTCCTGGCAATACGATAAAAGAACCGATTCTAAAAACCACCAAAAACCCAATGGTATTCAGGATACGAATCCTCAAATCTTCGATCGAAAAGATGTTTTTAACTGTTGTGATGAATTTTTTCATTGTTTAAAGCTTATTGACCGTTCCGCCAATCTTTTGGATAGCCTCCTCGGCGGACGCTGAGAACTTGTGCGCACTCACGTGCAATTTGCTGGTAAGTTCGCCTGTTCCTAGGACTTTTACAACATCTTTCTTAGACACAAGGCCATTTTCAACCAAGGTTTCAAACGACAGGGTGTCTGTATTCAATTTATCAGCAAGCTTTTGCAGATCTACCAAATTGATAGGTCTGTATTCAACCCGATTGATATTTTTAAATCCAAACTTAGGAACCCGACGTTGAAGGGGCATCTGACCACCTTCAAAACCCAATTTTCGCTTGTAACCTGACCGGGATTTCGCACCTTTATGGCCTCTAGTAGAGGTGCCTCCTCTGCCTGACCCTGTTCCCCGACCGATTCGCTTTCTGTCTTTCACAGAACCTTCAGCCGGACTTAATGTATGTAGTTTCATGTTCTTTTCGTTTTACAAAGAGCTCATTAAATAAGGACTCTATACCTAGAGGATCAGCCTATCAAACTTGCTCAGTTTTTACAAGGTGACTCACTTTATTGATCATCCCCATTATCTGAGGAGTACCTTCTAGTTCAACTGTGCGGTTGATCTTCCCCAAACCCAAGGCAATGATAGTTGCTTTTTGATCCTTCGGTCTTTTGATCGTGCTTCGAATTTGTGTTACTCTTACCTTCGCCATTGTATTAACCGTTAAAAACCTTGGACAATTTAACCCTCCTCTGCTGCGAAACGGCAATGGCGTCCCGCATATTTTCTAGCGCATCAATGGTAGCCTTCACCACATTGTGAGGGTTTGACGAACCTTTTGATTTGGCAAGGATATCCGTGTAACCTGCACTTTCCAGTACCGCCCTCATGGCACCACCGGCAAGAACTCCCGTACCAGGTGCAGCCGGTTTGATGAGCACCAAACCGCCACCGTATTTACCTAATTGGTCATGAGGCACAGTCCCTTTATAAAGCGGCACCTGAATAAGGTTTTTCTTTGCATCTTCTATGCCCTTTGTAATAGCATCAGTCACCTCATTGGCCTTTCCCAAGCCATATCCAACGATGCCGTTTCCGTCACCTACTACCACGATCGCTGAAAAGGAAAATCGTCTACCACCTTTCACCACCTTGGCAACTCGGTTTATAGCTACTACTTTTTCTTTCAGCTCAGTATCAGTAGCCCTAATTGGTTTTTTTCGTATTTGGGACATAATATCTATTAAAATTTAAGGCCAGCTTCTCTGGCACCGTCTGCCAAAGCTTTCACATTTCCATGATAGAGGTATCCACTTCTATCAAAAACAACTTCTGTCACTCCACCGGCCAATGCTTTCTCAGCCAGCTTTTTGCCCACTTCTTTAGACACCGAAATGTTGGCATTCGCCTTTGCACCCAATTCCTTGGAAGATGCGCTCATAAGTGTATGCCCTACCAGGTCATTTATTATCTGAGCATATATACCGGTATTACTCTTGAATACCGCCAAGCGAGGCCTAGAATCGGTACCGGAGATCTTTCTCCGAATACTCTTCTTAATTCTACGTCTACGTTCGTTCTTATTAAAAGCCATGTCTCAATTATTTTTTAGCAGAAGTTTTACCAGCCTTACGTCTTACAAACTCACCGACAAAGCGTACACCTTTCCCTTTGAATGGCTCAACCTTTCTGAAGGATTTAATTTTGGCCGCGATCTGTCCGATCAACTCCTTGTCAATGCCCTCCAATGTGATGAGCGGATTTTTTCCCTTGGGTGTCTCCGTTTTTAGAGAGATCTCTTGAGGAAGAGCGAAAAAAATATTGTGGGAGTATCCAAGTGCCAATTCAAGCACTTGGCCCTGATTAGTGGCCTTATAACCCACACCTACCAGTTCCAGTTCCTTCTTATACCCTTCACTCACACCGATCACCATATTATTCAGCAAAGATCTGTAAAGACCGTGCAGTGACTTATGGCGCTTAGAATCTGTAGGGCGTGACACCGTCACCTGATTTCCTTCGACGGTTACGGTAATATCAGGATTTATCTCCTGCTTCAGCGTACCTTTGGGACCTTTAACAGTGACCTCATTATATTTGGACACGTCTACAGTAACACCCGCTGGTATATTTATTGGTTTTTTACCTATTCTAGACATCGTATTCCGATATTAATATACGTAACAAAGTACTTCACCACCGATTCCCTCGGTCCGAGCCTCTTTGTCAGTCATGATTCCACGGGAAGTAGAAATGATGGCTACTCCCAAACCATTGATTACACGGGGAAGGGTTTCCTTGCCCACGTACTTACGCAAGCCTGGCTTGCTTACCCTCGTAAGATTAACGATGGCATTCTCTTTGGTGGCAGGATTGTATTTCAACGCAATTTTGATGGTGCCTTGGGGGCCATTATCGTCAAACTTGTAGTTCTGAATATATCCTTTGTCAAAAAGAACCTTGGTGATCTCCTTCTTAATATTAGAAGCAGGGATCTCCACAATCCGGTGAGACGCTTTAATTGCGTTTCTCAATCTGGTCAGATAATCAGCTATTGGATCAGTCATATTTATAAACAGTCTAACTGCACGCCCTGAATGGGCGGGCAAAGTTACACAATGATTCTCAGAATAAAAACATTTGTCTGATTTTTACCAGCTCGATTTAGTGATACCAGGTATCTTGCCCGCAGAAGCCATCTCCCTAAAGGTCACTCGGTTGATACCGAATTTTCTCATATAGCCTTTAGGACGCCCAGTTAGCTTACACCGGTTATGAAGCCTAACGGGAGAAGCATTCTTGGGAAGTTTATCCAACGCTTCGTAGTCACCGGCTGCTTTAAGTTCGGCCCTCTTTTTGGCATACTTGGCTACCAAACGCTCTCTCTTTCGTTCACGAGCTTTTATCGACTCTCTTGCCATGATCAGTTTTGGTTATTTTTATTTACAAACGGCATTCCCATTGCCTTTAGCAATGCAAAGGCCTCCTCATCTGTCTCCGCAGATGTTACCAAAGTAATATCCATCCCGGATATACGATTCACTTTCTCGATACTGATCTCCGGAAATATGATTTGCTCGGTAACACCAAGGGTGTAATTTCCGCGTCCGTCAAATCCTTTGTCAGAAATACCTTTGAAATCCCTTACCCTCGGAAGCGCAACGCTCACCAACCTATCGAGAAATTCATACATTCGATCGCCTCGAAGCGTTACCTTGGCACCTATCGGCATCCCCTCTCTCAATTTAAAGTTGGAAATGGAATTCTTTGCCTTAGTGGCCACCGCACGTTGCCCAGCAATGATAGTAAGCTCTTCTACTCCTTGATCAACCAACTTTTTGTCTGCAACAGCCGCTCCAATACCTTTGTTGATAACAATCTTGGTCAGCCGAGGTACCTGCATCACAGATTTGTATTGGAATTTATCCTTCAATTCAGCGGAAACCTCAGAAACAAACTTTTCCTTCAATCTAGGTCTAGCCATTGATCACCTCCCCAGTTTTCTTTGAATACCTTACTAATTTACCATTATCCCCGCGCATTCTACCAGTACGCGTAGCTTCTCCTGTCTTAGGATCTACCAACATCAGATTACTTGCATGAATGGGGGCCTCGATTTTGTCAATTGCTCCTTGTGGAGAGTTAGCCGTTGGCTTCCGGTGCTTGGTGACAATGTTAAGGCCTTCTACGATGGCCCTTCTCTTCGCAATATCTACCGAAAGCACTTTGCCTTGCTTGCCTTTATCATCACCGGACAGAACTTTAACGGTGTCCCCGGTTTTGATATGCATTTTGGGATGCTTTATCACTTTCTTTTCCATGATTACAGTACTTCTGGGGCTAGAGACACAATTTTCATAAACTGCTTTTCACGTAACTCTCGGGCTACAGGCCCAAAAATACGCGTCCCTCTAGGCTCGTCGTTGTTATTTAAGAGAACTGCGGCATTATCCTCAAACCGGATATATGAACCGTCTTTTCTTCTCACTTCCTTTTTAGTCCTTACGATAACCGCCTTGGAGACGGTACCTTTTTTCATATTGCTGGATGAAAGAGCTGATTTCACGGTGACGACCACTTTGTCTCCGATGGAAGCATATCGTCTGCCGGTTCCACCCAGTACGCGGATGACAAGCACCTCTTTGGCACCTGAATTATCCGCAACACTCAATCTTGATTCTTGTTGTATCATGATTACTTAGCCCTTTCAATAATTTCTACTAATCTCCAACGCTTGTTTTTGCTCAGCGGACGAGTCTCGCTGATTTTCACCAGATCGCCTGGGTTACAGTCGTTGTTCTCGTCATGAGCCATAAATTTGGTAGTCTTAGCAACGAATTTACCGTAGATGGGATGCTTTACCCTCCGTTCTACAGCAACAGTGATAGACTTGTCCATCGCGCTGCTAACTACCTTTCCTATTCTTTCTTTACGCAGGTTTCTTTCTGTAGTAGCCATCGTATTCATTATTTAGCTAGTTGTTTTGCCCTCAAAGCGGTCTTTAATCTCGCGACCAACTTTTTTGCCTGACTGATCTTATTTGGATTCTCTATGGGAGAAATGGCATGAGCGAACTTCAACTTTGTTAAATTCTCCTGCTCAGCTACGATACGTTCGTTCAGTTCGCCCTCTGTGAGTGCGTTTATTTCGGAATTTTTCATCTTTGTATATTATCCTACGTATTCTCTACGTACCACAAATTTTGTACTGACCGGAAGTTTCTGTTGAGCCAATCTCAACGCCTCCTGGGCCACTTCCAAACTAACTCCAGTTGCTTCAAAAAGGATAGTACCAGGCTTAATCACCGCCACCCAATACTCAGGAGCACCCTTACCCTTACCCATACGAACCTCAGCAGGCTTTTTGGTAATGGGCTTGTCTGGAAAAATTCGAATCCAGACCTGACCTTCTCTCTTCATTGCCCGGGTCATCGCAATACGGGCCGCTTCTATCTGACGGGAGGTAATCCATCCCGGCTCCAAAGACTTAATGCCAAAGTTACCAAACGCCAATGTATGCCCTCTTTGGGCGATACCTTTGACCCTGCCTTTGTGCATTTTTCTAAATTTCGTTCTTCTTGGCTGTAACATGATTCGTCAATTAGGGTGAAATTAATTGCTTCGCTTTCTTCGTTTCGGTCCACCTTCTCTTCGTCTCCTGTTGCCGGCAGGCGCAGCGTTGCCTTTGCTATCACCGGATGCAACCACGTTAGGAGAAAGATCTCTCTTTCCGTAAACTTCACCTTTGAAAATCCAAACTTTGATACCGATAATACCATATACCGTTTGCGCTTCAGAAATCGCATAATCCACATCAGCTCGAAGCGTATGAAGAGGAATACGTCCTTCTTTGTACATTTCTGAACGTGCCATTTCCGCTCCACCAAGTCGACCTGAAAGCTTTACCTTGATACCTTCGGCCCCCACGCGCATGGTAGCTGCTATGGATTGCTTCATCGCTCTCCGAAAAGAAATCCTCGCTTCTAACTGCTGACCGATTGACTCACCTACAAGCTTAGCGTCGAGTTCAGGACGTTTGATCTCAAAAATATTGATTTGTACGTCTTTGTTGGTAAGCTTCTTAAGCTCCTCTTTCAATTTATCCACTTCTGACCCCCCTTTTCCGATAACCACTCCGGGACGGGCTGTCTGTATAGTAAGCGTAATACGCTTTAGCGTTCGCTCAATGATCACCTTCGAGATACCACCTTTAGGGATCCTCGCATAAACATAGTTTCTGATTTTTTGATCTTCATAAAGCTTGTCGGCAAAATCCCTTCCACCATACCAGTTTGAATCCCAGCCCTTTATGATACCAAGTCTTAAACCAATCGGGTTAACTTTCTGTCCCATATGTTAGTTTACATTTTCGGTTGATTCAACAACATCAGCGGTAACGCCATCGCTCACTGAGTCAACGATCAGGGTTACATGATTTGATCTTTTTCGTATTCTGTGAGCTCTACCCTGAGGGGCAGGCCTAAGACGCTTCAGCATTCGGCCACCGTCCACCATGATTGTTTTGATGTACAAGTCCGCGTCTTCCAATTTTTCGTCAGGATTTTTCGCCTGCCAGTTAGCCACTGCCGACAACAAAAGTTTTTCCAATTTAATGGCACCGTGATTAGGTGTGTACCTCAGAATACTTAATGCATGCCCCACACGCTTGCCTCGCACAAGATCTGCCACAAGACGCATTTTTCTGGTGGAGGTAGGAACATCGTTTAATCTTGCTATTGCTTCCATGATTATCTCTTTCCTTTATCTTTTTTGGCAATGTGGCCTCTGAAATTCCTCGTTGGGGCAAACTCTCCCAACTTATGCCCCACCATGTTGTCTGTCACAAAAACCGGGATAAACTTGTTACCGTTATGCACAGCAAAGGTATGGCCTACAAAGTCCGGAGATATCATCGATCTTCTGGACCAAGTTTTGATTACAGATTTTTTGCCGGATTCGTTCATCGCATCCACCTTCTGCAATAAATGGTGCTCTATATACGGACCTTTTTTTAATGAACGTGCCATAGTTATTTAGATCTTCTACTGATGATAAGTTTGTTGGAATACTTCTTGGGTGACCTGGTCTTCTTGCCTTTGGCGAGCAAACCTGTCCTGGAACGCGGATGACCTCCAGAAGAGCGGCCTTCACCACCACCCATTGGGTGATCTACTGGGTTCATCGCCACACCTCTAGTCCTTGGACGTCGGCCTAACCACCTGTTTCTACCAGCTTTACCGAGTACTACGTTCATATGATCGCCGTTAGACACAGTTCCCACCGTAGCCCTACAGGTACCCAACACCATTCTCATCTCACCGGAAGGCAATTTAACTGTCACATACTTACCCTCACGGGCTACAATTTGTGCGTAGCTTCCGGCGCTTCGAGCCATTGCAGCCCCCTTACCGGGCTTCAATTCTATCGCATGCACAATCGTACCTAATGGGATATTATTGATAAGCATACAGTTACCTACCTCAGGTGCTACCTGCTCCCCGGATATTACTACCTGGCCCACTTGTAGTCCCTCTGGCGCAATGATATAGGTCTTAGCCCCATCAGCATAGAACAGCAACGCAATCCTTGCCGTACGATTGGGATCGTATTCGATTGTCTTTACAGTAGCCGGAACACCGTCTTTGGTACGCTTGAAGTCAATCACCCGAAGCCTCCTCTTGTGTCCTCCGCCTATATATCGATTAGTCATCTTACCGGAATTGTTCCTACCTCCGCTTTTTTTCAACGGGGCCAACAAACTTTTCTCTGGCTTTGATGCTGTAATTTCATCAAATGCAGGAGCTACTCTGAATCTGGTTCCGGGGGTTACCGGCTTAAGTTTTTTAACTGCCATGATTCTTCCTTAATTATATTTCTCCGTAAAAATCAATAATCTCACCGTCCGCTACCTGGACGATGGCCTTCTTGAAGGCATTGGTATAGCCTGATACGATTTTGGCCTTGGTATATCGTGTTTTCTTTTTAGCAGCGTAACGCATCGTGCGCACATCCACTACTTTCACACCATACATATCTTCCACTGCCTTTTTAATCTGAGGCTTCTTCGCCGTCTTTTCGACCACAAAGCCATATACTCCCCGATCATTCATCGCAGAGATCTTCTCAGTAATCAAAGGTTTCTTTAATACATTCTTCATCTTACTTCGATAATAGGGTTTCTAACTTACTTACAGCGCCCTCACATAATACCAAGCTATCGGCATTAAGCAGCTCATAGGTATTGACATCATTAACCACCATCACCTTCGCCTTCGGCAGGTTTCTGCTAGATAGTACTACGTTCTTGTCCACCTCTGGAATCAACAACAAAGTCTTCTTATCTGCTAGCGATAACCCGGTCAAAAGCTGAATGTAGTCTTTGGTCTTAGGAGCATCAAAACTGAAATCCTCCAACACCAACACACTGTTATCTTTGGCTTTATAGGTAAAGGCTGATTTTCTAGCCAATTGCTTTAACTTCTTATTCAACTTGAAAGAATAATCTCTGGGTTTGGGACCAAACACCCTTCCACCACCTCTGAATACAGGCGATTTCAACGAACCAGCCCGAGCACCTCCAGTACCTTTTTGCTTCTTAATCTTCTTGGTAGACCCAGCCACTTCATTTCTCTCCTTTGACTTGTGCGTGCCTTGCCGTTTATTGGCCAGATATTGCTTCACATCCAAATAGATCGCATGATCGTTTGGCTCTATTCCAAATATCTCTTCGGAAAGATTAACCGTTCTGCCGGTTTCTTCACCGCTTTGTTTTAATATTGCTAATTCCATCTTGTTACTTCTCTAGAATTACGTAAGAATTTTTCGGTCCTGGAACAGATCCGCTTACTAACAATAGATTCTGCTCGGGATAGATCTTCAATACCTTTAAATTGATCACCTTCACCCGATCTCCTCCGGTTCTTCCAGCCATGCGCATCCCCTTAAAAACCCTTGAAGGCCAAGAACATGCACCAATAGAACCAGGGTGACGCTGACGGTTATGCTGACCGTGGGTCTGACCACCGACGCCACCAAATCCATGACGTTTTACCACACCCTGAAAACCCTTACCTTTAGAGGTGCCAATCGCATCCACGAAGTCACCCTCTACAAAAACTTCCGAAGCCTTAACGGTCTTACCCAGGTCTACCTGACCTTCGAACTCAACCCTAAAGTCCCTGAACTCTACAACTTTGTGCTTTGGCGTAGTGCCAGCCTTTTTAAAATGGCCAACCAACGGCTTGGGCGTATTCTTCTCCTTACGCTCCCCGTACGCCAATTGCACAGCATTGTACCCGTCTGATTCAACATTTTTTACTTGCGTCACTACGCAAGGACCAGCTTCTATTAGCGTGCATGCGACATTACGCCCATCGGCACTGAAAATGCTAGTCATTCCAACTTTTTTTCCTATTATTCCAGACATCTTCTGTTAGATAATAAACCAAGAAACACAAGTATGGACACACCTGTGCTTTTTTAAAGGACTGCAAAGTTAGCAATTAAAATTCACCTTACAAATCCCAACTTTAATATTTTCAATTAATTAGGTAAAAATATAAGGCTATTCGGAACCTTTTGCGAGAGTACTAACCAAAAATCCATTTATCACATGCAACAAATAAAAAAGCCTGCACCAAGGCGCAGGCTTTATCATTGCTTTCGTCAAACTTTTATCTCAACATCAACCCCACTCGGGAGCTCGATTTTCATCAATGCATCGACAGTCTTGGAACTATTGGAGTAAATATCCACCAACCGCTTGTACGTACAAAGCTGAAACTGCTCACGTGATTTCTTATTCACGTGGGGAGATCGCAATACGGTAAACTTCTCCTTCTTAGTAGGAAGAGGTATAGGACCCACTACTACTGCACCTGTTGACTTCACTGCTTTTACAATCTTTTCTGATGACTTATCCACCAAGCTGTGATCGTAAGATTTTAGTTTTATTCTAATTTTCTGATTCATGTTCTGTCAATATTTAGGCTTTCTCACCTTTTACCTTGGCAATAACCCCTTCAGCGATGTTCGTAGGAACAGGCTCATAGTGGGAGAATGTTAATGAAGCGGTAGCTCTGCCGGAAGAGATCGTTCTTAGGTCAGTAACGTATCCAAAGAGCTCAGACAATGGAACCGCTGCACGAATCACAGTGGAGGAACCTTTGGTATCCATCCCTTTCATCAAGCCCCTCCTTCTGTTTAAATCACCAGTGATTGGACCAGTATATTCATCTGGGGTAACCACATCTACAGACATGATGGGCTCTAAAAGCTGGGGCTTACATTTCTTGGCAGCCTCTTTGAAACCGATCCTCGCAGCCAATTCGAATGATAGGGCATCCGAATCCACATCGTGGAAGGAACCGTGGAACAACCGAACTTTCATCGATTCTATCGGATAACCCGCCAACGGACCGTTCTTCATCGCTTCAGCAAAACCTTTCTGAATCGCAGGTATGAATTCCCTAGGAATCACACCACCGACAATACCATTTACAAAATCTAAACCTGGCTTTATTTCACCAGATTCCAGATCTGCCTCTTTTGGTCCAAGTTCAAATACGATATCGGCAAATTTACCTTTACCACCGGTTTGCTTCTTGTACACCTCTTTGTGCTCAACCGATCCATACAGCGCCTCTTTATAGGCGACCTGAGGTGCTCCTTGGTTAATCTCCACCTTAAACTCCCTTCTCAGTCGGTCTATGATGATGTCCAAATGGAGTTCACCCATACCTCTAAGAATTGTTTGACCGGTTTCGTGGTCGGTATTTACCTGTAGGGTTGGATCCTCTTCCACCAATTTGGAGATGGCCATACCTAACTTGTCTACATCCGCCTGTGTCTTAGGCTCAATGGCATAACCAATTACCGGCTCAGGGAATACCATAGATTCCAATACTACCTTACGCTTTTCGTCGCATAGGGTATCACCAGTTTTGATGTCTTTAAAACCAACAACGGCTCCAATATCTCCTGCCCTCAAGGCATCGATCTGATTCTGCTTGTTGGCGTGCATCTGAAACACGCGAGAGATACGCTCTTTGTTACCCGAACGGGTATTATATACATAAGAACCAGATTCCAATTTACCGGAGTACGCTCTCACAAAGCAAAGTCTACCCACGAAAGGGTCTGTGGCAATCTTAAATGCCAATCCGGTGAACGGCTCGCTCTCATCGGGGGATATCCGGATTTCATCTTCAGAGTCTGGGGCGTGACCAATGATATCGTCCTTGTCCAACGGCGATGGCAACAACTCCATAACCAAATCCAACATAGTCTGTACACCCTTGTTTTTGAAGGATGAACCACAAACCATAGGAACAATCTTCATGTCGATCACCGCTTTACGAAGAGCGGAAAGGATCTCTTGTTCTGTGATAGAATCAGGATCTTCGAAAAATTTCTCCATCAAGGAGTCGTCATAATCGGCTACTGCCTCTAAAAGGTGCTCTCTCCATTCAGCAACTTCCTCTTCCATGTCTTCTGGAATGGGCACCACATCGTAGGTCATCCCCATATCCGCTTCATTCCAGATCATAGCTCGGTTGTTTACCAAGTCTACCACACCTCGGAATTTATCTTCCGAACCGATAGGAAGCTGCAAGGGTACAGCATAGCTACCCAGCATTTCCTTCACCTGCTTACACACTTCCAAAAAGTTAGCTCCAGCGCGGTCCATTTTATTTACGAAACCGATTCGGGCTACTTTATAGTTGTCAGCGAGCCTCCAGTTGGTCTCAGACTGTGGTTCCACGCCATCAACGGCACTAAAAAGGAATACCAATCCGTCCAAAATACGCAATGAACGATTTACCTCTACGGTAAAGTCCACGTGACCTGGGGTATCGATTATATTAACTTGATATTTGTTGTCTCTGTAGTTCCAAAAAACAGTAGTAGCAGCAGAAGTGATTGTTATACCTCGCTCTTGCTCTTGTGCCATCCAGTCCATGGTAGCCGCGCCGTCGTGAACCTCTCCAATTTTATGGCTTACGCCGGAATAAAAAAGGATCCTTTCAGTAGTGGTCGTCTTACCGGCATCAATGTGCGCGGCAATACCAATGTTTCTGGTAAATCTTAAATCTCTTGCCATTATCTATTAAAATCTAAAGTGCGAGAATGCTTTGTTTGCTTCAGCCATACGGTGGGTATCGTCTTTTTTCTTAACGGCAGCACCTTCGCCTTTTGCTGCTGCAATAACTTCACCTGCCAGCCTATCCATCATAGTCTTCTCACCCCTCTTCCGGGCGTAGGTAATCATCCACTTGATACCAAGTGACTGCTTTCTCTCAGGTCTAACTTCCATCGGCACCTGGAAAGTAGCTCCACCAACCCTACGACTCTTCACCTCTACAGATGGAGTGATATTGTTAAGTGCTTTTTTCCAAACCTCAAGACCATTCTCACCTACCTTCTCTTCTACCTTTGCGATCGCATCGTAGAAAATCTTATAGGCAATACTTTTCTTTCCGTCAACCATCAGACAGTTTACAAACTTGGTGACCAAGGTATCGTGAAACTTGGGATCAGGAAGAATATACCTCTTTTTAGGTTTTGCTTTTCTCATTTTAACTATACGTTATAACTATTATTTCTTTTTCGCCGGTGCAGCCGGAGCTCCTTTACCTGCCTTTGGACGCTTAGCGCCATACTTAGATCTACCTTGCTTTCTGTCCTTCACACCCGCTGTGTCCAAGGCGCCACGGATAATATGGTACCGAACTCCAGGAAGGTCTTTCACCCTGCCTCCTCGGATCAACACAATAGAGTGTTCCTGAAGGTTGTGTCCTTCTCCTGGGATGTAGGCGTTCACCTCTTTTCCATTGGTCAACCTCACTCTAGCCACTTTCCTCATCGCTGAGTTAGGCTTCTTTGGGGTAGTGGTGTACACCCTGGTACACACCCCTCTACGCTGCGGACAAGCGTCCAAAGCCCTGGATTTGGACTTTGTTTCAAGGGTATTTCTACCTTTTCTTACTAACTGTTGTATAGTAGGCATTAATAGATAAAGTTAATTTACTGCTCTTGAACTTTTATTTTTTGGACTGCAAAGGTAAACAAATCAATAAAACAAACAAAATTAAGCAGTTATATTTTCGTCACGCTTCGCCCAAGGTACCTCCAAAATTCAACGGAAATTCCGGTGCTCCCTGTCCGTTTTGGATCTTGCCAAAAGCCTTCTCGTATTTTTCGATATTATCCTTGAGCGCGGCCAACAATCGCTTGGCATGATCCGGTGTTATAATGATACGGGACTTGACCTTCGCCTTCGGTACTCCAGGCATGAGACGAATGAAATCTACCACAAACTCCGATTGGGAGTGTGCAATCATCGCCAGATTACTATAAACCCCCTCGGCTATTTCATCGCTCAGCTCGACATTGATCTGCTGCCCCATCGGCTTATCCTTTTCCTGCTCTGCCATATTCGTTTAGAGTTAATGAAAAAAGGCCTGCATAATTACAGACCTTTTTTTAGGTTTTGAATAAAAACTTACTTCACGGTTTCTTTCGCCTTTTTGACAGGCTGCTTGTCCCGCTCAGCTACTAGACGTTCGTATTCTTCTTTGGAGCCTACAAGCACGCGCTCAAGATTGCGCTGACCGGTACCGGCAGGGATCAAATGACCTACGATCACGTTTTCTTTGAGGCCCAATAATTCATCACGCTTTCCTTTTATAGCCGCCTCACTAAGTACCTTCGTGGTCTCCTGGAATGACGCCGCAGAGATGAAGCTTTCTGTACCCAAGGACGATGCAGTAATACCTTGTAAGGTCGGTTGGGAAACGGCAGCTTGCGCATCCCGAACCTGTACGAGCTTTAAGTCCTTTCGCTTCAAGCTGGAGTTTTCATCACGGAGCCTGCGCGCCGTAATGATCATGCCCGGCTTCAACGTGGAGGACTCTCCCGCATCCATCACCACCTTTTTATCCAAAATGGAGTCGTTTTCCTCCCGGAAAGCCCACTTGTTTACGATTTGATTCTGTAAGAATCCGGTATCTCCGGCGTCCAAAATCTCTACCTTCTGCATCATTTGGCTTACGATTACCTCAATGTGCTTATCGTTGATCTTTACACCTTGCAAACGGTACACCTCTTGGATTTCGTTTACCAAGTATTCCTGAACTGCCGTCGGGCCCTTAATGGAAAGGATATCGTTTGGCGTAATAGCGCCATCAGACAACGGCTCTCCCGCACGGATAAAGTCGTTTTCCTGAACCAGGATATGCTTAGACAGGGAAACCATATACCGCTTCTTGACGCCGTCTTTGGATTCAATAAATATTTCCCGATTACCTCGCTTGATGCCCCCGTAGCTAACCACTCCGTCGATTTCAGAAACCACTGCGGGGTTTGATGGGTTACGGGCCTCAAAAAGCTCCGTTACCCTTGGAAGACCGCCCGTAATATCGCGGGTTTTTCCAACTGATCGAGGAATTTTCACCAAAATTTGTCCAGACCGCACTTTATCCCCTTCCTCTACGGAAAGGTGGGCACCGACCGGAATATTGTAGGACTTGGACTCGTCACCGTAATTCACAATTACAGCTGGGTTTTTGGTCTTATCTTTGGTTTCGATGATTACCTTCTCACGGTATCCTGTCTGATCATCCGCTACTTCTTTATAGGTAACACTTTCAATGATCGAATCGAACTCTACGGTTCCGTCAAATTCAGACAAGATGACCGCATTGTAGGGATCCCAAGTACATAGGGACTCGCCTTTTCCGATCTTCTGACCGTCCTTGACGTTCAATACAGCACCATAAGGGACGTGGTTTGAAACCAAGGTCTTACCCGACTTTTGATCATTGATCTTGATTTCACCTGATCTCCCCATGACGATCGATACCGATTCCCCGTCCTTGTTGGTGGTTTCTATCCAGCGAAGCTCTTCTTCAAATTCAACCACCCCCTCGAACTTCGCATTGATGCTGGCCTCTACGGAGATATTTGAAGCAGTACCTCCCACGTGGAAGGTTCTCAACGTCAACTGAGTACCGGGCTCACCAATGGATTGTGCGGCAATGACACCCACAGACTCGCCTACCTGCACGATGCTACCGGTAGAAAGGTTTCTTCCGTAACATTTCGCGCAGACTCCCCTACGGGTCTCGCAGGTTAGAACAGAACGAATTTCAACCTCTTCCACTGCGGACTCGTCTATTCTCTTAGCAATGGCATCCGTGATTTCCTCACCGGAGGCGATAATCAGCTCATCACTGATTGGATCCACCACATCATGCACCGCAATACGACCCACTACCCTTTCGGAAAGCGGCTCCACTATCTCGTCGTTATCTTTCAGTGCTTGTACCACCAGCCCACGAAGTGTTCCACAGTCTTCTTCTGAAATAATCATATCCTGCGCTACATCCACCAATCTTCGGGTGAGGTAGCCAGCATCTGCGGTTTTAAGTGCTGTATCTGCAAGACCCTTCCTCGCACCGTGGGTAGAGATAAAGTATTCCAATACATCCAATCCTTCTTTAAAGTTGGAAAGAATCGGGTTTTCGATGATTTCTCCCACAGAACCCTGAAGGTTTTTCTGCGGCTTAGCCATCAATCCCCTCATGCCACCCAACTGACGGATTTGCTCCCTAGATCCCCTTGCGCCAGAGTGCATCATCATGAAGATCGCATTGAACCCTTGGTTATCCTCTTCCATTTGCCTCATCAGAATGTTGGTGAGGTTAGAATTGGTTCTGGTCCAGATATCGATTACTTGGTTATAACGTTCGTTATCGGTGATCAAACCCATCAGATAGTTGTTCCAAACCTGGTCAACTTCCGACTTGGCCTTATCAATCAGCGGATCCTTTTCCTCCGGAATAATCACATCATCCAAGCCCATAGACAATCCACCTTGGTAAGCCATCTGGAATCCGAGATGTTTGATATCGTCCAAAAATTGAGCTGTACGTGCTATTCCACAAATTTTTACGACTTCTGCAATAATCTGTTGCAGTTTCTTCTTGGTAAGAAGTTCGTTTACAAACCCAACCTGCTCCGGAACAAACTGATTGAAAATCAGGCGACCGGCTACCGTATCTATAATTTCGCTGGCAAGCTCACCGTTTTCCTTCCGGACGGTTACCTTACATTTGATATGTGCATGCTTGGATATACGCTCCTCGTTCAATGCAATGATCACTTCTTCTTCTCCATAGAAGACCATACCTTCACCCAATACCGGCTCTGCCTCGGTGGACTTTTTGCCTTTGGTCACGTAGTACAATCCCAAAACCATGTCTTGAGAGGGTACGGTAATGGGGGCACCGTTCGCTGGATTCAGAATATTGTGGGAGGAAAGCATCAGGGTGCTGGCTTCCAATATTGCCTCATGGCCCAGCGGTACGTGAACCGCCATTTGGTCACCATCAAAGTCAGCGTTGAACGCAGTACACACCAACGGGTGCAACTGTATCGCCTTACCTTCGATCAATTTCGGCTGGAACGCTTGTATACCCAAACGGTGTAGCGTTGGAGCACGGTTCAAGAGCACAGGGTGACCTTTCAATACATTTTCCAAAATATCCCACACCACAGGGTCTTTTCTGTCTACTATTTTCTTGGCAGACTTAACGGTTTTCACAATTCCGCGCTCTATCAATTTCCGGATGATAAAGGGCTTGAAAAGCTCGGCCGCCATGTTTTTAGGCAGTCCACATTCGTGGAGCTTCAACTCAGGGCCTACTACGATCACAGAACGACCGGAATAATCCACCCGCTTTCCGAGCAGGTTTTGACGGAAACGACCCTGCTTTCCTTTCAGCATATCAGAAAGAGACTTCAGCGCCCGGTTACCGTCAGATCTAACGGCGTTCACTTTGCGGGAATTATCAAACAGGGAATCTACGGCTTCCTGAAGCATCCGTTTCTCGTTTCGGAGAATCACCTCTGGAGCCTTGATATCGATCAGGCGCTTCAGGCGGTTATTTCGAATGATTACCCTCCGGTAAAGATCGTTTAAGTCAGAAGTAGCAAAACGTCCTCCGTCCAAGGGAACCAATGGCCTCAATTCCGGCGGAATAACCGGCACCATACGTACGATCATCCACTCGGGACGATTCTCGATACGTGTCCGGGCATCCCGGAACGCTTCCACCACTTTGAGTCGCTTCAACGCTTCTGCTTTACGCTGCTGGGAGGTATCCGTAGCGGCCTGATGCCTTAGGCTATAGGACAGATCGTCCAAGTCTAGTCGTGCCAACAGCATCTCCAATGCATCGGCACCCATTTTTGCGATGAATTTGGTAGGATCCTCGTCATCCAGCATTTGGTTCTCCTTGGGAAGCTTGTCCATGATGTCCAAGTACTCATCCTCAGTAAGGAAATCCAAGTATTGTAGTCCGTCGTCCCCTTTTAAACCGGGTTGGATGACCACATACCTTTCATAATAGACAATTTGATCAAGCTTTTTGGTGGGAAGGCCCAGAAGATATCCTATCTTATTAGGTAAGGATTTAAAGTACCAAATATGCGCTACCGGAACCACCAGTTCGATGTGTCCCATACGCTCTCTACGTACTTTTTTCTCGGTCACTTCTACGCCACACCTGTCACAAATAATCCCTTTGTATCTAATGCGCTTGTATTTACCACAATGACATTCCCAGTCCTTTACCGGTCCGAAAATCCGCTCACAGAACAAGCCTCCCATTTCTGGCTTATAAGTCCTGTAATTGATGGTTTCCGGCTGGGTTACTTCACCATGTGAGCTGTCCAAAATGGACTCAGGTGAAGCTAAACTAATGGTGACCCGGGAAAAGTCGTTGTTTAGTTTTTTATTTTTTCTGAACGCCATAGTTATTTGTGTGAGTAGTTTGAGGGCCTCTCAGCCCGTAATAGTCAATTCTAGTCTAGTGTAATCTCCAGTGCAAGTCCCCTTAGTTCATGCACCAACACATTAAAGGATTCCGGAATATTCGGCTTGGGAAGATTCTCACCTTTAACTATGGCTTCATAGGCTTTTGCCCGGCCAATTACATCATCAGACTTAACAGTCAAGATCTCTTGCAAGACGTGAGAAGCACCGAAGGCTTCCAATGCCCAAACTTCCATCTCTCCAAAACGCTGACCACCAAACTGGGCTTTACCGCCCAAAGGTTGCTGTGTGATCAAAGAATATGGTCCAATAGATCTTGCGTGCATCTTGTCATCCACCAAGTGACCCAGCTTCAACATGTAGGAAACTCCCACCGTCACCGGCTGGTCAAATTTCTTACCGGTCAGGCCATCAAACAGGTAGGTCCTGCCAAATGAAGGAAGCCCAGCCGCTGTCAACTCTGCGGCAACTTCTTCCGTAGTGGCCCCATCAAAGATCGGTGTGGCGTATTTCTTGCCTAGCTTCATTCCAGCCCATGCCAAAACCGTCTCAAAGATTTGACCGATATTCATACGGGATGGCACACCCAAGGGATTAAGTACAATATCCATAGGCGTTCCGTCTTCCAAAAATGGCATATCCTCATCGCGTACGATACGGGCCACAATACCTTTGTTTCCGTGACGTCCAGCCATCTTATCCCCTACTTTTAGCTTACGCTTTTTAGCTACGTAGACCTTGGCCAATTGAACAATCCCAGCCGGTAATTCGTCGCCAACTTCCAGGGTAAACTTATCCCGCTTAAATATTCCGGAAATTTCATTTCGGGAATTGGTATAGTTTTTCACCAATTGCTGCACTAAATCGTTGGTGTGCGAATCATCCGTCCAGTCGTCCAAAATGATATCAGAAATCAGATTGGCTTCCTCAGGCACATTGTAGTTGCTCTCATCCCTGTACGGGTTCTTTGCAGGGAAAAGATTATTCTCTATGTTCTGATAGTTAAACTTCATGCCCTTGCTGATGATTTCGTCTCCAAATTTGTGCCTTACACCATTGGAAACCTTTCCATCCAGCAAAACCACCAACTTTTGAATCATCCTTGCACGGATTGCAAGTAAGTCTTTGCTGTACTTTTGCTTCAGCTTTTCAACTTCCGCTTTTGATTTGGCTCGGAGGTCCTTGTCCTTTTTCGGCCTCGAAAACAACTTTGTCTCGATCACCACACCATTTAGCGAAGGAGAAGCCTTTAAAGACGCATCCTTCACATCCCCCGCTTTATCACCAAAGATCGCTCGAAGCAGCTTTTCTTCTGGCGTCGGATCAGTTTCTCCTTTTGGTGTGATCTTTCCGATGATGATATCACCTTCTTTCAGTTCAGCACCCACCCGGATAATCCCATTTTCATCCAGATTTTTAACCGCATCCTCTGACACGTTTGGTATTTCAGAAGTTAGTTCTTCCTCTCCACGCTTGGTATCTCGAACTTCAAGTTGGAACTCCTCAATATGTATGGAAGTGAAAATGTCCTCACGTACAACCCGTTCAGAAATAACAATCGCATCCTCGAAGTTATAACCTTGCCAAGGCATGTAAGCCACAAGAAGGTTTTTCCCTAACGCCAACTCGCCTTGATTGGTAGAATATCCCTCTACCAATACCTGCCCCTTGGTGACGCGTTGCCCTTTCAGTACAATAGGCGACAAATTGATCGTCGTATCCTGATTCGTTCGCCGGAACTTGGTCAGGTGGTATGTCTTGTATTCGTCGCTGAAGTTAACTAGCAACTCATCATCGCTCAGGTCGTATTTGACGACTATCTTTTTCGCGTCCACATAATCGATTACACCATCTGCCTCTGCCAATACCAAGGCCCTAGAGTCGATAGCGGCTTTCCCTTCCAGGCCAGTCCCTACATAAGGAGCTTCTGCTTTTAACAATGGAACTGCCTGCCGCTGCATGTTTGAACCCATCAGCGCACGGTTCGCATCGTCGTGTTCCAAAAAGGGAATCAACGAAGCTGCTACCGAAACGATCTGATTTGGGGCTACGTCCATGTAGTTGATCTCACTAGGCTCCAATACCGGGAAGTCACCCTCAAAACGAGCCTTTACCCTGTCATTGATGAAGTTTCCTGAATCATCCAATGGTGCATTAGCCTGTGCAATATTATTATCGTCCTCTTCCTCCGCAGTCAGGAACACAATGTCCTTTGGATCCATGCTTACTTGCCCCTCCTTTACCTTTCGGTATGGAGTTTCCAAAAAGCCCATAGAATTCACCTTGGCGTGCACACAGAGTGAGGATATCAACCCAATGTTTGGGCCTTCCGGTGTTTCAATCGTACATAGACGACCGTAATGGGTATAATGAACATCACGAACCTCAAAACCAGCACGTTCTCTAGACAGACCACCTGGACCCAACGCAGACAAGCGCCGCTTGTGCGTTAATTCCGCCAAAGGATTAGTCTGATCCATAAACTGGGAAAGCTGATTGGTGCCAAAGAACGAGTTGATGACAGAAGAAAGCGTCCTCGCATTGATCAGGTCAACCGGCTTGAAATCCTCATTGTCTCTAACGTTCATTCTTTCACGAATCGTACGAGCCATACGGGCAAGTCCCACCCCAAACTGACTATAAAGTTGCTCTCCAACGGTTCGTACTCTTCGATTACTCAGGTGGTCAATATCATCCACTACTGCTTTAGAGTTTATCAACCCGATAAGATACTTCACAATGGAAATAATATCTTCTGTGGTCAATACAATCTTTTCAGGATCAATATCAAGCCCTAGTTTTTTGTTGATTCGATACCTACCCACTTCGCCGAGATCATACCTTTTATCAGAAAAGAAAAGACCGTGAATCACCTCCCGAGCAGTCGCCTCGTCAGGGGCTTCCGTGTTTCTTAACTGGCGGTAAATAACCTCAACTGCTTCTTTCTCTGAGTTGGAGTTATCTTTCTGGAGCGTATTGTAAATAATGGAATAATCTGCAACATTCACATCTTCCCTGTGAAGAATGATGCTCTTTGTAGAAGAATCAAGGATTAGATCAACATCTTCGGCTGTAAGTACGGAATCCCGCTCTAATAACACCTCGTTACGGTCAATCGATACCACCTCACCTGTATCTTCATCTACGAAGTCTTCTACCCAGGTTCTCAATACCCTCGCTGCCAATCTACGACCAATCACTTTTTTAAGCGTTGACTTGTTAGCATCTACTTCTTCAGATAGCCCAAACAGGTCCAAAATCTCCTTATCCGAACCGTATCCTATCGCTCGAAGCAATGTAGTCACCGGAAATTTCTTCTTTCGGTCAATATAAGCATACATGACATTATTGATGTCCGTTGCAAATTCAATCCAAGAACCCTTGAATGGGATTATTCGAGCTGAATACAGCTTGGTACCGTTGGTATGCTTGCTTTGGGCAAAGAAAACCCCCGGAGAGCGGTGCAACTGAGAAACGATTACGCGCTCCGCACCATTGATGACAAAAGAGCCTTTTTCAGTCATGTAGGGAAGATTTCCTAAGAAAACTTCCTGCTCGATGGTCTCAAAGTCCTCATTATCTTCGTCCGAACATAACAACCGAAGTTTGGCCTTCAGTGGAACGGAATAGGTAAGTCCCCGATCAATACACTCAGATACATTGTACTTTGGAGGATCAACGGCATAGTCGATAAATTCAAGGGTGAAATTTTCCCGGGAATCAGAAATGGGAAAATTTTCGGAAAACACCTTGAAAAGACCATCCTGTCTTCGCTTTTCAGCAGGGGTATCCAACTGGAAAAAATCTTTGAAGGACTGCAGTTGAATGTCTAGAAAGTCGGGATAGTCTTTGACTACCTTTATAGATGAGAAACTTTTCCTTGCGGTTTGATTCTGGATAGCCAAGGCAGTATATGTTTTTAGTTATATTAATTATTAATCAAACACAAATATTGCTACGAATAGTGCAATTAATTTGTTGTCCATAAACAGGAAAAGACCTGACTTTAAAGTCAGGTCTATTTTGGATAACCCATTCCAAAAGAAGGAACGGTTACTCAAATTACTTCAATTCTACTTCAGCGCCAGCCTCTTCAAGTTGCTTCTTAAGTGCGTCAGCTTCGTCTTTGCTAACACCCTCTTTGATTGCCTTAGGAGCACCGTCTACTACTTCCTTAGCCTCTTTCAGTCCAAGACCGGTCAACTCTTTTACAAGTTTAACTACAGCCAATTTCTGTCCACCAGCAGCTTTCAAGATAACATCGAAAGAAGTCTTTTCTTCTTCAGCAGCAGCTTCACCTCCACCAGCTCCGGCAGCTACAACTGTAGCAGCGGCAGCAGCGGGCTCGATACCGTACTCATCTTTCAAAATTGCGGCTAACTCATTAACCTCTTTAACAGTCAAGTTAACTAACTGCTCAGCGAATGCTTTAAGATCTGCCATTGTATAAAATATTTAATTGTTTGATTTTTAACTGAATTGATTGAATTTAATTTTAAGACTCCCTTTCGGAAAGCGTTTTGACCACACCGGCAAGTATGTGCTGTCCACTCTGAAGAGCAGAAAGAACATTCTTCGCAGGAGATTGCAACAAACCGATAACCTCTCCGAGCAACTCGTCTTTTGATTTAAGGTTAGAAAGGATTTCCAGGTTATTTTCACCTAGAAACACATCTCCGTCTATCGAGGCTCCCTTGAATTTAGGACGTGTCTCTTTTTTGCCAAGCTTCTTCCGAAATTCCAACAAAGTCTTAGCAGGCAGATTGCCTACTTCCTTTGAAAAAAGAATCCCCGAAAACCCCTTCAATGCTTTATCATTGAAATCGGTATAGTCCGCATCCAAGTTTTCAAGCGCCTTCTTTACAAGCGTATTTTTATAAACCTTGTATTCGAGTCCTTTCTCGAAACACATCCTTCTGAATGCATTTACCTGAGCTACTGAAAAACCCGACGCATCCGTTACGTAGAAATGCGGGATTTCCTTAAACTTCTCGGTAAGTTCATCAATGATGGATTTTTTCTCTTCTCTTGTCATGATTATATACCTTGAATACTAGATTTATCGATGATAATACCCGGTGACATGGTACTAGAGATGTGGATACTTCTAAAATAAGTACCTTTCGCCGCAGCTGGCTTCAATTTCGACACAGTCTGAATCAATTCCATCGCGTTGTCCAGAATTTTGTCCGGAGAAAATGAAACCTTTCCAACACTTGCATGAAGGATACCAAACTTATCCACCTTGAAGTCGATCTTACCTGCTTTTACATCTTTCACAGCTTTACCGACATCAAGCGTTACCGTACCAGATTTCGGATTAGGCATCAGCCCTCTAGGACCTAAAACCCTTCCTAGTCTACCTACCTTTGCCATTACATTAGGCGTGGTGATGATTACATCGATATCTGTCCAACCTCCTTCGATTTTGGCGATATAATCATCCAAACCAACGTGGTCTGCGCCTGCTTCTTTCGCCTCGTCTACTTTGTCAGGGCTGCAAAGCACAAGCACTTTCACATCCTTACCTGTACCATGTGGCAAGGCCACTACCCCTCTAACCATTTGGTCAGCTTTTCTAGGGTCAACACCCAACCGAATGTCTATATCCACGGAAGCATCAAACTTCGCATTAGATATTTCCTTCACAATGCTAGATGCCTCAGCCAGAGAATAGGCTTGGCTAGGATCATATTTAGAAAGAGCTTCTTTTTGTTTTTTTGTTAACTTAGCCATATCCCTTTATTTAATCCTCCCAAGGAGCTTTCCCTGAAACAGTAATTCCCATACTTCTAGCGGTGCCAGCTATCATTCTCATGGCAGCCTCCACCTCGAAAGCATTTAAGTCTGGCATCTTCACTTCAGCGATCGTTTTTACTTGATCCCAAGTCACAGAGCCCACTTTTTTCCTGTTGGGCTCCGAAGAGCCGCCCTTCACTTTTGCCGCATCCAACAGCATATTCGCAGCCGGTGGCGTTTTGACGACAAATTCAAAAGACTTATCGGAGAAAATAGTGATAAGAACCGGCACAACCTGGCCCATTTTCTCCTGTGTTCTGGCATTGAACTGCTTACAGAACTCCATGATGTTCAAACCCTTGGAACCAAGAGCTGGACCAACAGGAGGAGATGGATTCGCTTGGCCACCCTTCACCTGTAATTTCAGATAACCAGTGATTTCTTTTGCCATTTCCTAGTCTTGTTTTTCTACTTGAATAAAATTTAATTCAACAGGAGTGTTTCGACCAAATATCTTAACCATAACGTTAAGTTTCTTCTTGTCTTCAAACACCTCCTCAATCATTCCCGAGAAACCACTGAAAGGACCGTCCATTACCTTCACGGTCTCTCCAACTATAAATGGTGTATCCAG
Organism: Lunatimonas salinarum; assembly: GCF_017811155.1. GTDB lineage: Bacteria > Bacteroidota > Bacteroidia > Cytophagales > Cyclobacteriaceae > Lunatimonas > Lunatimonas salinarum. The sequence goes on from NZ_JACVCV010000004.1 coordinate 104,097, forward strand.
TTTTTCCGCAAACTCATCAATCTCTTCAACACGACCTAAAATCCTGTTGACTTCCGACTGACGTAATGGCTCGGGGGTTTTGGAAGCTCCCCCCTGGTTTGACCCTAAAAAACCGATCACTCCCGGAATACTCGTAATCACATGGTTGGCTTCGCCATGGCTGAGATCCGCATGAACCAAAACGTAACCAGGAAAAAAGTTTCTTTCCCGAACACGCTTTTTGCCATTACGCATCTCATAAATCTTCTCAGAAGGTATCAACACTTCCGGAATATATTCCTCGAGCTTTTGCCTGGCTATCTCGTTGTCTAAATACGTTTTAGCTTTCTTTTCCTGCCCGGCAACCACTCTAAGGACATACCATTTCTGCTCAGCCATTATGTAATTTTGATTCTATTAGAATAAATCATAAAACCACTTCATAACGCTCTCGAATGAAAGATCGATGAGCCCTATTACCAAGGCGAAAATCAACGACGCAACAAGCACCAAGACTGCACTGTTTTGCAATGAAGCGTACTTAGGCCAAGTGACCTTGTTCTTCATCTCGTCGATGGATTCAACTACAAAATTCTTGACGTTCATGTAACCTGATTTAATAGACCCCACCTTTGGTAGAAGATGTCCGGCATGAAATACCTCTGACATCCACGAAAGGGCTTTATGGTTCTTTAGCACGGGCAGAGAGATTCGAACTCCCATCAACGGTTTTGGAGACCGCTATTCTGCCATTGAACTATGCCCGTAGACACTTCCTCCATTTACGGAACGCAAAAGTAGGTAGAAATGTCATAAGAAACAAATGCGATTCCGAAAAAATTCAGAATCGCACCTGCATTTATCGTATAAATCTCAGAAATTAATCCAAAATCTCAGTAACCTGTCCTGCACCTACTGTTCTACCACCCTCACGGATAGCAAATCGAAGTCCCTTCTCAAGGGCAACAGGGCTAATCAGGGTCACCTCGATGGTGATGTTGTCACCAGGCATAACCATTTCTACGTTCTCAGGAAGTTTGATCTCTCCTGTCACATCGGTGGTTCTAAGATAAAACTGAGGACGGTATTTATTGAAAAATGGTGTATGACGTCCACCTTCTTCCTTTGAAAGTACGTACACTTCCGCCTTGAAATGTGCGTGAGGCTTCACAGAACCAGGCTTACAGATAATCATACCCCTTCTGATCTGCGACTTTTCGATACCTCGCAACAACAAACCTACGTTGTCACCAGCTTCACCTCTGTCGAGAATCTTACGGAACATTTCCACACCAGTAACCGTAGATTTCAAGCCTTCAGCTCCCATACCAATGATGTCTACTGGCTCACCAGAGTTGATAACACCTCTTTCAATCCTACCAGTGGCAACAGTACCACGACCAGTGATCGAGAAAACGTCTTCAACAGGCATCAAAAACTCCTTATCAATTGCTCTTTCTGGAAGCGGGATGTGGTTATCAACCGCATCCATAAGCTCCATTACAGTGGCTTCCCACTTCTCTTCACCGTTCAAGGCACCAAGTGCAGAACCGGCGATTACAGGAATGTTGTCTCCGTCGAATTCATAGAATGAAAGGAGTTCCCTAACTTCCATCTCAACAAGCTCCAACAATTCAGGATCGTCTACCAAGTCTACCTTATTCATGAAAACTACCAGCGCAGGTACACCTACCTGACGGGCCAATAGGATGTGCTCCCTAGTTTGGGGCATCGGACCGTCTGTAGCAGCCACCACAAGGATGGCACCGTCCATCTGGGCAGCACCCGTAACCATGTTTTTCACATAGTCAGCGTGACCAGGACAGTCAACGTGTGCATAGTGTCTGCTTTCAGTTTGATACTCAACGTGAGAGGTGTTGATGGTAATACCTCTTTCTTTCTCCTCAGGAGCGTTGTCGATAGAAGCGAAGTCTCTTAATTCAGAAAGACCCTTTCTGGCCAATACAGTTGTAATGGCAGCAGTCAAAGTAGTCTTACCGTGATCGACGTGACCAATCGTACCTATATTAACGTGTGGTTTGGAACGGTCAAAGGTTGCTTTTGCCATGCGTGAAAATCCTTTGTTTAGTTAATGATAAAATTTCGTTTGTTTGTATCAATGTATCGAGCCAACGACGGGATTTGAACCCGTGACCTCTTCCTTACCAAGGAAGCACTCTACCCCTGAGCTACGTCGGCTGGTAACATTTATTATGCCTATAAAAGCATAGAGCGGGAGACGAGGCTCGAACCCGCGACCTGCAGCTTGGAAGGCTGCCGCTCTACCAACTGAGCTACTCCCGCTTTTAATTTCTTTAACACCCTTTTTACGACTAGTTTGTACTTGACCACCAGCGTTAAAGGCATCCTCCTGAGAATTGGCTCGTAAATTTATACCTTTTTTTCAGATTAATCTAATCCAAATCCAGAAAAAGAAAGTGAATTTAAGGCAATTCTGTGGGGGAAACAGGATTCGAACCTGTGAAGACATAAGTCAACGGATTTACAGTCCGTCCCAGTTGGCCGCTTTGGTATTCCCCCAACGTTTTGTTGTGTCACGACAGTTTATCTTCGTAACGGATGGCAAAATTATAGCCTTTTCCGAAACATTCAAAACAAACCAAAAAAAAAGATATCTTTTTATAAAACCCCATAAGTAGTAGTTTCATAATCAGGATATTAATTTTCCTCTAGGTAGGGTTCTAAAAAAAAGCGCTGATAATTTCGGACCAACTCGTCGGATTCCGCCGCATGTAAATTCAGTACTTCCTCCAGTACCCCCGCCTCATCGATGAATCCAAATAGAGACTGAAAGGCAGTGAGACGAATGTAGTTTGCGGGATGTTTCCCAGCGAGTTCCATGAGCTTCTTGAGTGCAACTGCTTTGTTTGAACCGGGGACACTAGCAAAATAATCTCCGTAGTAGCCAATAAAATAGTAAAGCGATTCGCCGGTCATCGCCCCTAGCTTCGTATCAAACCACCCATCGTATCCCACTTTACCCTCTGAGGTTAGAAAATCTGCGAGTGGCACAACCATCCGGATATTTCGCTCTTCCTTTAGGGCTTCAAACATCTCCATTTTTGCTTCCATCCCACCGGTCTGATCCATCACGGCTGTCAGGGCCGCTCCCGCCACCACATACGAGGGATTTTGTACCAATCGTTGAAAAACACCGGCATACCTTTCTCCATCCAATTCTGCCAATAACCCAATCGCTGATGCCCTCACTTCGTGGCTAGGATCCTCCTCTGCTAAGTGTAGTACCTTCGCCGCCAATCCAGCATCTACTTGGTCCAGACTCATGGACTGGGGAATTCGGGTAAGCGCTAAACCCCGGACTTCTGAAAAAGAATCATCTAATGCATTCAAAATCACCTGATTAATATCCTCAAATGCCAAATAGTCCGATGTCAAGCTATCCAACGCTTCCAGTCTCGCAATACCAGACCTGGCAAAGGCAAACTGTTTTTTCAGGGCCTCAGCCCCCCTGTAGCTGCGCTTTTCTGCCAACAACACCATATCCTCATCAACAATCACCGCATCAACACCTAGACCATTTTCCAGCGCGAACTGCTGCGTTGCCTGATCCAGCACAAATTCACGTACTTCCACTGCTCCTTCTTTATAAAAAGTCACCTTAAATGGGATCCGATACAAAGGCGTAGTTTCCAAGTCCTGCGTTTGGGATAACGTGAGCAGGTAACTGTCAGGGTTACCAGTATCTAGGTTAATATCCAGTACCGGATGTCCAGAAGCCATAAACCATTGGTTGAAAAACCAGTTCAGGTCTCGTCCCGTGACATGCTCAAAGGCTAAGCGCAAATCATGAATCTCCACACTGCTGTAGGCATGCTGATCCAGATATTGACGAAGTGATGCAAAAAATGCCTCATCTCCCAGGTGTCTACGTAACATGTGCAGTATTCGCCCGCCTTTTGCATAGCTATGGCTATCAAACATATCGTCCTCATGCTCATACTGAAACCGGATCAGATCTACCTTTTTTTCCTGCGCTTCATCCATATACTGCTCCATGGCCGCTAGATGATGCATATCCGCCCTGTCCTTACCTTCTTTGTATTCAAACCATAAGTATTCGGAATAGTCCGCAAATGACTCATTCAACGGCAAGTTAGACCAAGACTCCGTGGTGACTAGATTTCCAAACCATTGATGAAAAAGCTCGTGCGCAATGATGTAATCCCAGTCACTGTCCAAGGCCTCTCGTTCATCGAGGTTAAGTGACTCCATAAAAATCGATACGGTGGTATTTTCCATTGCCCCAGACACAAAATCCCGAACCACTACCTGATCGTATTTTTGCCACGGATAATCTACCCCCAACAATTCCGTGAAAAAGGTCAGCATCTCCGGCGTGTGTTGAAACACCCGGGCCGCTCCCCTTTCAAACTCCCGCTCTACGTAATAATTAACCTCCATATCACGCCATTTGTCCGAAACCTTCGCAAAATCACCTATGGCGACTGCGGTAAGGTAGGGTGCATGAGGAATGTTCATCTCCCAATGGTCTGTGCGTGTACCATCTGAATGACTCGTCTGAGATAGGAGTCGGCCATTGCTAATGGTAATATCCGCGCTATCTACCCGAATTTTTATATCATGGGTTTGCCGTTCGTTGGGATGGTCTATGGTAGGAAACCATTTGGAGCTAAATGAGGTCTCTCCCTGCGTCCATATTTGCCGGGGCTTGTCCTCTGTACCATTTGGATTGATGAAGTACAATCCTTTTGTATCCGTAACAGCCGTTCCTCCAGGTTGGGTAGTCTCCTCAGGTTTGGCGGTATACCTTAGACCTATCAACAGCGTATCGGACGAAAAAAAGGTACGCGGCAGAAATAAGTCCACCCGCTTTCCGTCGTAACGATAATTAAGTGGAGTTCGCTCCTTATCGTCCCCCAGGATTAACCAACTATCATGGATATCAAAATCCTTCGCATCAAGGCTAAGTTCATTTTGCTGATAAAAGTAGGGTCTTACCTGTAACAATGCCGTACCATTCACCTGCCTATCGACATAGTCAAATGACAAGTCCAAACTGGTGTGAATCAGATCAAACTTCCTTTCCGGAGTCTCGCGGTACCCCTGCATCTGCTCCTCCAACTTATCCACCAAAGGCCTTGGCGCGGGAGTGGCCACCAAGTCAGAAGGGAAAGTTTCCGCAGCGCTGCTCGCACCTACCTTTGTTCCGGCTTCTGAAACCGGCCCATTACTTGTTTTGCATGACAAAAATAGACCCAAAAAGAGTGTTGAGAGAATGGCAATAGGGATAGATCTTTGCATAAATAAACGGGAAACCCCATAATATTGACTAAATTCACGCTAGGCAATTGTACCAAGGAAATGAATTTTCACCTTCCTTCGCCCTAGCTTGACAAATTTAACCGCTATTTGGTTTCCATTAGTCCGAAATCTAGAAAAAATGTACAAAATCAACCTAGGAGCTACAAGCATCAACGTAGCCAAATCGCAGGAACTATTTATAGCCGGATCCCAGCTCGTAGATTGGGACATGCGGCGGATTAAAGAAAAGCATTATCACATCTTACATCGGAACCGTTCCCACAATTTGGAAATAATCGATTGGAACAAAAAGGAGAAAGTCCTAACCTTAAAGTTAGATGGAAAAATAGCTACGCTCCAAATCCAGGATACCCAAGATTTGCTTTTGGAGAAATTAGGAATCCACAACAAACAGACTACTCTTCCCGCCAATGTCAAAGCACCTATGCCAGGGTTGATTTTGAGCATACCTGTATCTGTGGGACAGTCCGTGAAAAAAGGGGACACCCTGTTGATTTTAGAGGCAATGAAGATGGAAAACACGCTCAAAGCTCCTCAAGATGGAACAGTAAAAGCGATTGCGGTTCAAACAGGGCAAAGTGTTGAAAAAAACCAGTTGCTTATTCAATTTTAAGGGATAGATTTAGTTTTCTAAAAACAAGAAATTATCTTTGTCCGATTTAAAAATTCCAGCGCAGAAAGGTGAAGACTTTTTGTGGTGATCCGGAGACTTTCGGCAATGAACCGGTAAAAGCGGTTGAACAGCATCTAAAAGGCAATACAAACCACACAGGTATGAAATACAAACGAATACTCCTCAAACTAAGCGGCGAAGCCCTGATGGGCGGCCAGTCATATGGCATTGACCCAACACGGCTACAGCAATATGCTGCAGAAATCAAAGCTGTGCGGGATTTGGGAGTAGAGATTGCCATTGTAATAGGGGGTGGAAATATTTTTAGAGGTGTGCAAGCCGGAAATGTTGGAATAGACAGGGTTCAAGGCGACTACATGGGCATGTTGGCCACGTTGATCAACGCAATGGCGCTGCAAAGCGCATTGGAACAAAACGGTATGTATACCCGGCTTATGTCAGGCATCAAGGTGGAAAGCGTATGCGAACCCTTTATCAGGCGTCGTGCTATCCGGCATTTGGAAAAGGGCAGAATCGTAATATTCGGTGCCGGTATTGGCAACCCTTATTTTACGACCGATTCCACCGCCAGCTTACGGGCCATTGAGATTGAAGCAGAGGTGGTTCTCAAAGGTACCCGGGTAGATGGGGTATACACTGCCGACCCAGAAAAAGATCCTTCTGCCACACGATACAATACGATTTCCTTTCAGGAAGTGTACGAAAAAAACCTAAACGTAATGGACATGACTGCTTTCACGCTCTGCCAGGAAAACAACCTGCCCATCATCGTTTTTGACATGAACAAAGCACAAAATCTGATAAACCTAGTCGAAGGAAAAGACGTTGGTACATTAATCACTTCAAAATAAGCGCGATAAGAACATGGAAGAGATACAATTATTCTTGGACGAGGCACAGAGCTTAATGAAAAAAGCCGTGGACCATACCTCCTCGGAATTGGTAAAAATCCGTGCAGGCAAGGCCATGCCAAACTTTCTGGACGGCATCGTGGTGTCATACTACGGAGCCCCTACTCCCTTACAGCAGGTTTCCTCCATCACTACACCAGATGCTCGAACTTTAGCCATTAAACCCTGGGAAAGAAGCCTTATCGGTGAAATCGAAAAAGCCATTATAAACTCTGACTTGGGACTTAATCCTCAGAATAATGGCGAAATGGTCATGCTTACCATCCCTCCCCTCACCGAAGAACGTAGAAAGTCCCTGGTGAAACAAGTGAAAAACGAATGTGAAAACGGAAAAATCAGCATACGCTCAATCCGAAAAGACACCAACGAAAGCCTCCGGAAACTGCAAAAAGAGGGCGCACCTGAAGATGAAGTGAAGCGCGCAGAGGATACTGTCCAAAAATACACCGACAAATTCTCCACCAAAATCGATGAATTGTTTACTAAAAAAGAAGAAGAGATCATGAAGGTCTAATCATCACAAAAAGCCTTGATAGTAGAAAAAAAGCCGTAGGTTTCTGATACCTACGGCTTTTTTGTGCCTGAACCAATCGGAGATTAAAGTTGCTTCAGTCTTAGGTTCCTCCAAGAAATCTTCAAACCTCCTCCACTGTGGATCTGAAGTGCAATCTGTCCTTCGCCTTGCCCAATTTTCTCGTCCGAATAATCAACCATTTCCACACCATTAAGCCATGTGGTCACTTGATTACCCTGCACACGGACTTTTATGTCGTTCCACTCTCCAAATTTGAGGTTTTTATCCTTTTCCGGATCGGGCTTTATCAGCCACCCTCTTCCGTAGGATTCATAAATACCTCCTGTATCGTTACCGGGGGGAGCCACTTCCACCTGCCAGCCAGAAACCTTCGTCCCTTCAAAAGTAGATCTGAAAAAGATGCCACTATTACCGTCCTGATCCTGCTTAAACTCCGCCGTGAGTTCAAAATCCTTGTAGTTTTCGGTAGTACCAAGATACCCGTATTCAGCATCCGGACCACTTTCCGATACCAATACCCCATTCTCTACATACCATTTTTCTGTGCCATAAATTTGCCAGCCTGACAAATCTTTGCCATTGAACAATTCAATCTCATCGGAAGCCCCGCAGCCCATCATCAAAAGCACTGCAAAAGACATAAACAAATTTCTCTTCATTTTTAGGTAGTAATTTAAGTTTTACATTAGTAAGGCGTAAGCGAAACAGACAAAGTTACACCAATTTCATATTAACCGGATCCCATGATATAAACTTGTCCTGAAAATAACTGTCGTTACATAGCAATGCCGGCGCAGCCGCACGGAAACCAAACACCGGATCTTCCACCACAGCACCATTTTCACGAATGGCTGTAAAGAATTTACCAAAGTGATCGTAATGCGCCCCTCGGTATCCAGATTCCACCTTATAGACCATTTCTCTCGGCGGAAGGATTTTCTTTCGAGCCTCCGCTCCCTGATTCATCTTTGCCTGCTGTTCCAAGAAGGGATCGTTGGATGCCGCACTCTGATTATTCTTGACGACGACCTCGTCCCACTTCACGTCCATAGAACCTTTGCTGCCCACAATTTTCAAATAGGTCGAACCACTTGTTCCGTCCACAAAGTTGCAACGCAAAGACAAGTTGAAACCGGGGTGCTGGGCGCTGTTTGGGTAGTCAAACATACCCAGCAACACGTCGGGAACCTCTCGCCCATCCTTCCAATAACGGAGCCCACCCATGGCCGAAATTTTATTTGGCCCTAAAGAATTGGTGATAAAATGCAAACTGGTGAATAAGTGGACAAACAGGTCTCCAGACATCCCTGTCCCATAATCTAAGTAATTTCTCCAACGGAAAAACCGCAAGGGATCAAAAGGTCTATTGGTGGTATTGGCAATATACCGCTTCCAGTCCACATTTTTTTCAGAGGCATCGGTGGGGATGGCGTATTGCCAAGCCCCCTCCGGAGAATGACGCGCCCAAAATCCTTCTGCATAGTTAATATCCCCTATCGCACCCTCAGCTAATAGCTCCTTGGCCTTTTCATTCCCCAAGGAGGATATACCCTGACTGCCTACGGTGAAAATCTTCCCGGATTTCTTCCAGGCATCAATTACCTCGTGTCCCTCCTTTACCGAATGCACCATGGGTTTTTCACAATACACATGCTTACCGGCATTCAAGGCATCTATGCTTATTTGCTTATGCCAATGATCCGGGGTTCCGATGATGACGGCATCCACATCGCTGCGCTTAAGCAGTTCCTTATAGTCAGTGGTAGCAAAAAGATGACTTCCCCACTTTTCCTTTGCTCGTTCGAGTCTACCCTGATACAAGTCACTAACTGCTACTACCTCCACATGTTGGTGCAGCAAAGCGGTGGATAGATCTTCGGAGCCCATAATCCCCGCACCAATCAAACCTAAACGGATCACGCTATCTGCCTGATGAGGCGTTCGTCTATGTAAAATAGTTACTTGGTGTAGTTCATTACCTGATGCCAAGGCAGAAGGAACCACCGCAGAAGCTGCACTTGCCATGCCCAGCTTCTTCAGGAAAGATCTTCTCTTGTTGTCCATAGATACAGATTTTTGTTAAATTCCCGTACAAGGTAATAATTATGTTTGTCAAATAATAAATTTTTTTAGCCTGTTAAATGCACTTCGTGAATTTTTTCTACAAACTCAAACAACCAAAACTCGATAGGTACTGGTTTATTGGGGCACCTTTCGAACCGGAAAATGATAGACACCCCATAAAAATCAAACAAAAAAGGCGAAATCACTTTCGCCTTTGTATTTGATTTATACTTGCTATACGTCAGGTAGACCTTATCTGACTTAACCAAGCCAGATTGATTTCATCGGGCACCTTCATCCTGTCTGCCAATCGAAGGTAACGGGCAGATAGACCGGCTAAATAATCCTGCGCCTTAGAGGCTACATCGTTTAAGCCTGTTACGTTTTCGACATTCCACAGCTTCACCAAGTGATCGATAATGCGTGCATAATCCCAACCGGTATATACTCCGATCTTTTGAGTGACAGCAGAAAACTGGTCAAATATAGTGGGGTTGGGACCTCCCTTGCCCATTAGCACCGCAGGCATTACGATCTGCTTACGCATCATCTTTTCAAAGGCCAACATCGCACCGTTCGGGTCTATCTCAAAAATGCGGGTCATGAATGACTTATAGGCCTTCTCATGACGGGCCTCGTCTCCGGCTATCTGCTTGCATATTCTTCCCAGCACGGTATCCCCTGCTTTATCAGCCAACTTTCCTGTATTCACGTGGGAAATCTTGGTGGCACGCTCCTGAAAGGACGTATAGATAATCGCCTGATACGGATCCTTTTCGGAACGAGGGTCAAATCCATTGTAAATCAATCGGTGGATTGTTTGCTCCACCTGCCTCATATCCACCCTGCCGGACAGGTAAAGGTACTTATTCAGCAAATCTCCGTGGCGGTTTTCCTCGGCAGTCCAAGCACGAGTCCAGCGTACCCAGCCTTTGGGACTAGTCAGGTTTCCATCCTCATTCACCCCCTCCAACATATTGAAGTAGGTTTGATAACTCGGCAATGCCTCTTCGGTGATCATATTTCCCACGAGCGACGTAATGATCGTATCAGGAATGCCTTCTGAACGTTCCCGAAGCAATTTCACTTGCTCCAACGCGTCCGGCTGGGTCATGTCCGGCAGAAAATCCGTCGGCTGCCAACAATCGTCCGGATCCATTAAGGTAGAATCTACCGTATCACTCACCAAGTCATTTAGCTGACTGACTACCTCGGCATTCTTTTCTACCTCGTAGTTTATATTTTCTGATTTATTCATATGCAAGCATTAACTTATTCAAATATGGGAGAGGTCGGTTTCCAAGCACCTACCCGCTACGCAAATTAAACGCATTTACCAATAAAAGTAAAGCGATTTATCGCAGGGCTACGTTCAAAACACCTCTTTGTTCCATATGATTCAAATCGCCCAATTATTGAGTATGAGACTGAATCAATACGCTAGTCGATAAGCGGCAACTTTGTCCTTAAAGAAGGTGGGAACCAAGACGATGTTTTCCCCGGGAATAAACCCAATGTCTGCGGTATTGGATTCGGCTGCTGAGGTATCCAATAGAAGGGTTTCCTTTCCATCCTGAATCAGGTAGATCTCCCCCTTCCAACGGCTAACAAGGAAAGTGCTTCCATCTAGAATAATCAGACCATCTCCCCCTGTCACGACATCATTTATCACCTCAAAGGTAGCATCTGAATCATATTTCTTAAATCCCTCGGCATCTAGCCCGTATAGCACTTTGTCCGGTCCAATGCGCAAGCCATTGATGTTCGGCTGATCTTCTGCGAAGGTTCCAATGACTCCATTTTCCAAGTACAGGATCTTATTGGCCCTCATATCTGTAAAATACACCCGGGATCCATCGGTATCTGCATCATTAAGAAATTGAGCGTTTTCCACTTCGTATTTTTTCAGAATCTCTCCGGTGGCAAGATCAATCTCCACAAGTGCATCTACGTCGGTGACGTACAGCTTTCCGTCCAAGACCGTCATTCCCTTCGGAGCATGTAATCCTTTCACCCATTCTCGCTCTACGATTTGTCCATCTTTCGAAATGATCGAGATCGAACCTACCCCATCCTTCTCTGCAGGACCGCCCTCAATATTCGTCACATAGATGTTCCCGTTTGATGGTTCAAAATGAACCGATTCATTGGTGATCAACTCGGCAGGAGTTTCCCACAGCAAGGTCAACGAAGGAGTGACTGGCTCGGCGATTACTTCCCCGCCGATTCTTTCTGTATTGGTGTTGGAGCTACCGCATGCAAAAACTCCCCATCCCAAAGCTATAATCAAGGGAATACTTTTCAATTGATGTTTCATCTGTTTTTAATTTGTTCTTAAGCGATCAGATGGAATCTCGCACGAATTACAGTCGTCCCTCTGTGTGTCGCTTGCGTCGTGCTCGATTTCATGTGTCTATAATTGATTTTTCAAAGTTCAGATGGAATCCCTGCCTACCGGCAGGCAGGTCGCATGGTTGCCTCGATAGCTATCGGGGCATTCCAGTGTGTGACGATCTCGTCATGCTCGATTTCATGTGCTATTAGTTTTTATAATGAATTGGTTACTTAGTCTATCTCAGGATAAACCCGCTACTATTATCAACTGACTGTAGGAACATTAGTTTTTAGAATCTCACATGAGTGGGGCGATTTTATCATGCAAACACCTACAATCAGGTATTTTACAAAAATAACCAATTAAATTACATTCTCCACCGTAAAACGAACCTTTATTGCTTCCTGAACAAATACCAATTCCGTGGATCGATCTCAATGGGTTTCTCGCTGAGGATAATCGTGGGTTTCCCGCCCAACTCAACCCTTTCTATGCCGCGAGCTGTTTTCACCTCTACCGGGAGTGTAAAATCAATATCAGGAATACTGACTTCATATTGGTTTTTCCTTTTTCGGCTGACTTTAACTTTGGGCAGATCCGCTTGGTACAAGTAACGCCGTAAAAACGGCCCAATGGCTTCACCTGACTCCTCTTCCAAAAAAGTGATCAGCTCTTCGGTATCTACCTGATTTTCATAAGTAAACACCTCCTGATCCGCGATATGTTTCAGCAGAGGAAAGAACCGCTCATCCCCTAATAAAAACCGCAAACCGTGCATCATGTACGCACCTTTCGCATATACATCGGAGTGATAGGCCTCGTCAGAGAAACTATCGGGAGGGCTCACCACGGGCAGCCTATTTTGGATTCGCTTCCGGGCATCCGCCACTTTGGCATGATAAGCTTCCTCCCCGTCGTGTAAGAGATAAAAAAGCCAATCTCCATAGGAAGTAATGCCCTCATGGATCCAATAATCTGACCAATCGTCAATGGAAACCTTATTCCCAAACCATTCATGGCCCAACTCATGATGCAGCAGGTGGTCATACCAAACTTCCCCCATACGCACAAACTGAAAATTATTCCCATACGCGTTAATGGTCTGATGCTCCATGCCCAAGTAGGGAGTTTCCACGACAGCTATTTTCTCCTTCGGAAATGGAAATGGTCCGAAAAAGTGTTCGTGCGTGCGGGTGCTTTGCTCTAATACTTCCAATAGGAGCGGAGCACGGTGCTTATTTTCCTCCAGCACATACACCACCATAGGTATATCATACCCGGAAATAGACCGAAAGGTCTTGGCTTCCCGGTGCAACCGCCCCATGGTAAAATTTATATTGTAATTCATGATGGGATAATAAGACTCCCAATGAAAGGTCGCTTTGCCCTGCTCCACCATCCTGTCCTTCAAAAGACCATTGGCAGCTACCGTGTAAGCCTCTGGCACAGTGATCCGCATCCGCACGCCATGCTTGGGCTTGCTCTTGGGATGATCCAAGCAGGGCATAAAAAGCTTACCCCCCTCGTTTTGGGAAGAAAGTCCCATCCAATGATACCCAAGATCATCCTTCGTCCAGGTAAAGCCCCCTAACCAAGGAGGATTAACGGCAACGGGCGTGCCACCACCATAGACAACTACGACCGAATCGGGCCTCAGATCTCCCAAGTGAATATCAATTAGGTCATTTTTATGGGAAAACGGCAGCGAAATGCCTCCTGCTTCCACACGCTCAACGGTATAAGCATCGATCAACTGAAACCGCAACTTATCCGTATCGGAAACATATTCCAAGTGAAGGGTGGCATTCCCGGCAATTGCTCTTTCTTCCGGAAATATCTCCAACTCCAAATACACCTTCGTGATGTCAAAATTAGCCTGTACCGGATCCAAGGGACCACCCCAATTCCAGCTTGACTGTTGTCCGAAAGCATTCCCGAATGCAACCAAACTGCAAAGCCACAGTACCGCCAAACCAAGTAAAAATCGATCACTCACTAGTCTCATATAACTAAACTGCCTTTACGAGTTCACAACTTAAGCTCATACTTTTGCTCCACCATAGGCACACCAAAGGTACTGGAACGTCCCTCCTCTACCAACTCGAACCCTGCTTTTCGGTACATAGCCCCTGCCTGTACCAGCAGGTCTGTTGTCCATAGATACACCGAATCGTACCCACATTTGCGTGCACTTTCCAAGCACTTCCCGAACAACAAACTACCTAAACCAAGTCCCCGAAAAACAGGGGAAATGATAAAATACCGTAACTGCGCCTGCTGGGCGGAACGGTGAACCAGGGAGATAAAGCCTGCAAAATCACCCCTGTACTCGGCCAACCATACCCGATCACTTCCCTGCTTAAAATCCCGGACGAAGCCGGCAAAGGTCTCGGCTACATATAGTTCAAAACCAAGACCAAATCCAAACTGCTCGTAATACAATTTTCCGTGAAGCCTGATCACGGCCCCAATATCGCCCGGTTGCAACTGATGCCTGATGGCTATTTCAGAAAGATTGATCGACGAAGACATATGAGCCACTTGACTTGAATCTGTAAGGGTTAAAGACTCAAAGCTACAAATTTCAACCCTTCCGGGCAACAAGCCATCAATGGCTGACCAGACTTATCAGAATTGCGCAAATGTATGGACAATCAGTTGCTAGAGTCTGTGATAAGGACTAACTTGAACGTTCAATTGGCCGGAGACCACACTTTTGGAACCGGTTTCCCGTATTAACTCCATACTAAACCTAACAATATCATGCCATCTATTGATGAAATCATGGGCCATGCCCAGCAATCATTTTTAACGTATAAGCAGGCTTCAGCAGCTTCCAAAGCAACCTTTCTGGAAGCAATAGCTGCGCAGATCGAAGCCATCAAGGAGCAACTGATCCCTTTGGCCTCCTCCGAATCCAACCTGCCCGAAGGGCGAATTACAGGCGAAATAGGGCGAACCTTGGGGCAGATCCGCCTCTTTGCAAAACTGGTGGCCGAAGGAAGTTGGGTGGAGGCCACAATTGACCCGGCCGATCCGAACCGAGCTCCTCTGCCCAAACCAGACATCCGCCGAATGCTCAGACCGCTGGGGCCTATCATCGTATTTGGTGCCAGTAACTTTCCACTGGCCTTTTCTACGGCGGGTGGAGATACCGTTTCAGCGTTGGCCGCAGGATGCCCGGTAGTATACAAAGCGCATCCTGCACACCCCAAAACATCGCAAATGGTGGCAGAGGCCATCCAAAAAGCGGCGGAACTCTCCGGAATGCCACAATACGTCTTTCAGCACGTGGAAGGAGGCATCAAGGAAGGGCAAGAACTGGCCGCCCATCCCCTGGCAAAAGCGATCGCCTTCACCGGATCCTTCGGAGGAGGAAAGGCCCTATTCGATACCGCCAACGCCCGTAAAAACCCCATTCCCGTATTTGCGGAAATGGGCAGTGTAAACCCCATATTTGCCTTTGAAGGAAAGCTAGCTGCCAATTTGGATGCTTTAGCAGCTGCTTACGTGGGTTCCCTAACGTTGGGGGTAGGACAATTTTGCACCAACCCCGGCTTGATCTTTGTCCCCGAGGCCTTAGCTGATCGCTTTGCCGCTGCAGTGGGTGAAAAAATGCAGGCTGTGGCCCAAGCGCCTATGTTGCACAAAGGCATTGCCAAAACCTACTATGCCGCCCTACGCCGCCTAAGTGACAACGGCAACTTGACCTGGGTAACGGTTTCCAATACGGAAGATTTGATCCTTGGATCCCCGGCCTTTGCCAGAGTAGCTGCCTCCGACTGGATAAAAAACGGAGACTTCCAAGAAGAGGTGTTTGGTCCTTTTGGTATCATGGTAACCTATCGCAATGTAGCCCAACTGCATGAGGCCGTAGCGGCTCTTCATGGTCAACTGACCTGCACCATTTGGGCAGACGAAGCCGAGATTGCCTCCGAAATAGCGCTCCTCAACCTAATCGAGGAAAAATGCGGTAGAATGCTCTTTAAAGGAGCCCCTACCGGCGTGGAAGTAGGGTACGCCATGCAACACGGAGGCCCTTACCCTTCTACCACCGACAGCCGCTCCACCTCGGTAGGAGTGTATGCGATCAAACGATTTGCCAGACCGGTAGCCTTTCAGGATATGCCGGCCCGCTTACTGCCAGTAGAACTGCAAGATGGCAACCCCTTACATATCTGGCGTACAGTAGACGGAAACTGGCAGAAATAACGCGTAAAAGCATATGCGAAAAATACTTTGTATGCTCCTTTTTTACATCCTGGGCCACACATTACAGGCCCAGGATTCACTTTATTTGCGTGTCAACCAATTGGGGTACCTTCCGCAAGACAGCAAGGTGGCGTTGGCCTTTTCGAAAAAACGATCCCAAGAGCGGATCCTGCTTGTGGAAAAAAAGAGTGGCAACACGGTTTATGAAATCAGGCCAGAACAGGTAAAAACCCGTGACTGGGGCGTATTCCCGTATTATTACACCCTAGATTTTAGTGACGTCCACACACCTGGCACCTATTATTTGAAAACCAAAAAATCCGGAACAACCTCCAGCTCCTTTCGGATTGGAGAAGATGCCTATGGACACCACCAAGAAACGTTATTGGAATTCATGCGTCAGCAGCGCTGCGGCTACAACCCCACCTTGGATATGGTATGCCACGCCAAAGACGGCAGAAGCTTTTACGGCCCTGTCGCAGATAGCACCTATTTTGACTTAAGCGGTGGCTGGCACGATGCCGGAGACCAGCTTAAATACCTGATTACCGGAAGCTATGCCACAGCGCACATGCTGATGGCCTATGAACTTTATCCGGACAGGTTTGAGGACAACTTCAATGGCCTCGGACAGCCCGGCAGCAACGGCATTCCCGATGTCCTAGACGAAGCTAAATGGGGATTGGATTGGATCCATAAACTCCACCCGCGAGAGGATATCCTTTTTCACCAGATTGCCGACGACCGGGACCACCGGGGATTCAAGATTCCCAACAAGGATAACTCGGACTACGGATGGGGTGAAAACGAGTATCGGGCAGCCTATATCGCCACAGGCGAACCGCAAGGTCTCGGTAAATACCAAAGCGAAGCTACCGGTTTAGCCAACTTGGCAGGACGCAGTGCCGCTGCCATGGCCATTGCCGCACGGATCTGGAAAGAGCAGTTGGATGAACCCGCCTATTCTGAAAAATGCCGGAGGGCTGCGATCTCATTATATGCCCTGGGAAGGGAAAAGGAAGGCTATCAACAGGGAAACAGCTACGGGGCACCTTACCGCTACAATGAGGAAACGTGGGCTGACGATATGGAGTGGGGTGCGGCCGAACTCTATCGACTCACCGGAGAGCAAGCCTACTTGGAGCAAGCCACAGCCTATGCCCTTCAAAGCGCTAACTCAGACACATGGACCGTACGGGACACAGCAGCACACTACCAACTGTATCCCTTTATCAATATGGGGCACTATGCACTTCATACCGTCGCCGATGAAGACCTGCAAAAAACGCTGGCCAATTATTACCAAGAGGGCATCGAATATACCTTGCAACGAGCCAAATCCAACCCCTACCATATCGGAATCCCTTTTATCTGGTGCAGCAATAACCTGCTCACCAGCCTGATCGCACAGATTATCCTCTACGAAAAAATGACTGGGGATAAGCAGTACGCCCAATTTTTGGCGGCACAGCGAGATTGGCTCTTTGGCAGAAACCCCTGGGGAACTTCCATGTTTACAGGATTACCGGCAGAGGGGGAATTCCCCAAGGATGTGCACACAAGCGTCTACGTGATGCTGGAACTAGCTGTACCGGGAGGCTTAGTAGATGGCCCTATATACCGCAGTATCCACGATAAACTGCTTGGTCTAACCCTTAACGACCCGGATGAATTTGCCCACCTACAAAACCGCCATGTGGTGTATCACGACGACGTAGGAGATTACAGTACCAATGAACCCACCATGGATGGAACCGCCGGTGCCATCCTCATGATGGCACATTTTGGAACACCGGCACATTCCCTACCCTCCAATTGAGACACAAAATATTTCCCTGAGCATCAATAGCTAAACTAAAGTAATATCCATAAATTGACGGGATAAAACACCGTCTCAAAAAACATGGTCCGCCTCCGCTTTCTGCTCCCTATCCTTCTTCTATTGCTTGCTGCTTGCACAAGCGATCAAGAGGAACCAAACACCCGAATGGAGGAAGAGGTGTTTTTTCAGCTGAATGTGGGTGAAGAGCAATTTGAATACCGCTACCGGCTAGCCGAAAACTATTTAAATGTGGACGGCGGACTGGGCTTCGTGGAACAAAAGCCAGACGCCCAGCCTCAAAACTACTTGGTGTTCGTAAACCAATTGGATATACTGCTCATCGATGTGGATGGACACTGTACCATCAACCCAGGAGCCAATGCCTGCTTTTTTGCCAACTTTAGTTTTTCGCCACAGTCGGGGACCAAACAGGAAAGTGGAATTATCAGCTTTTTGGTCGGAAACTATACCCTAAACAAACAGCGCACCAACGACCCGAATATGGATGTCTTTTTCGAAGTAGAGGTAACCCGTACCAGCCAAGAACAGCGCCTGATGGAGGGTACCTTTCGTGGAAAACTCTTTACCCGAATACCTAGTGGACGAATACCGGAAACTACACCCAGAATCGATGTTCACGGCAGCTTCCGGGTGGGGATGATCGGAGAAATGGCAGCGCTTTCCCTACCTACCCCCAATCGCCTACTTGAACGTAGGTGACGGAAAGTCGGTGTCCAACACGTGAAGAATAAACGATATCAATTCCGATATTTCCCTCCATTCAAAGGGCAACATATCCTGCGAATGGGCGAGAGCATCCCGTAACTTCCCCAAATCTCGCATGGTGTCGTCAAAGGCCTTTCTACTGAGGTGATTCCCAAAAATTCGGTACCGTTTTTCCTTCGAAAAAACCGAACCCAGGTCTGCCAAATGCAGGCATTGGACCAGATCAATCTCTTCAGAACGGGAGCGCTTCATCCGGTAAAGCTTACGGGCAGCCGCCAGCCGTTCACTGGACAAACTCTGCTCCCATTTCGGCACAAAGGTACGCACCATTTCTTTTAACACCGTCTCCAAGACACTCACAAATCCAAACAAGGCCAATCGAACGGGGATTTTGTCCAAGTCGCTACGGGTGGCAATATGCGTAACCCTTCCTCCACTCCGCAAAAACACCCTCCTTTTCTCCGCGATATGCGGAAATACCGATAGCAATGGGGCGTTCAGAGAAAATACCTCATCTGCGGGAATTTCCATCAGGCGATCATCCCCCGCATCAAATTTCATCAGGCCTGCAGGAGTAGCCACTACGGCAGTCTGGAAATTTCGGTTTCCCATCTCAGATAAATAGGTATCAAGCTGAAAAACCGCCAACTCCTCAGCTATCGCACGTATCGACAGATGGTCTTTGAAAAAATCAAACAGCTCGTGAACTTCATTCATCGGCTAAAAATAACAAATTCAGCGCATTCCAATGAGGTGAATTGGTACGAAGCTGACAAAGCCAATCTTCTTACCTGTCGGGTATCAGAGCGGATAGCTGAAAACAAAGCAACTATAGATTAAAAAAATAGCCGTATTTTACCTGTATGCTCCCAGAAAGCGGGCTGTATTGCACAAAATAAGCTACCTTAGGATAACAAAAGCTCTCTCTTATGAACGATGCCCCCCAATCGAACAGGAAGTTATTAACCCCTTTTTATTTTTTGGTTCTCGTCCTACTCATTTGGCAGGCATGTACCCATCCCATCCAATCCGATTCTATCAAAAGCGACGAAATGATCTCCAAAACAACACGCAGAACCGAACTCTATAAATTGCTGGGACGACTGCCCGAAAGGGACCGACCAATATCCGTGGAGTTGGTAGCTGTAACCGAAACCGACGGAATGGTGACCGAAAAATGGCTGATGGACCTGAACGGGATAGAGAAGGTGCCTGCCTTCTTTACCAAACCCGCCAACGCCCAAGGAAAACTACCCTTGGTATTTTTTAACCATTCCCACTTCGGCCAATATGCGGTGGGCAAAAATGAACTGGTGATGGGCAGAAAGGAAATGCAGTCACCGGCCTATGCCAAAGCCTTGGCCGAGGAGGGCTACGCCGCATTCTGCTTAGATTCGTGGGGCTTTGGCGAGCGGTCTGGAAGACCGGAACTGGATATCTTCAAGGAGATGCTTTGGAAGGGGCAAGTGATGTTTGGCATGATGGTATATGATAACCTGAAGGCATTGGACTACTTGCACACCCGTGAAGATTTGGATACAGACCGCATTGCCACCATGGGCATGTCCATGGGAAGCACCATGGCCTGGTGGCTGGGAGCTTTGGATGAACGAATCAAGGTGGTGGTAGACCTCAACTGTCTGACAGACTTCCATACGTTGATGGACAAGGGAGAACTTCGCCTCCACGGCATCTATTACTACGTGCCCGACCTCCTAACGCACTTTACGACCGCATCCATCAATGCGCTGATCGCCCCACGGCCCCATTTTGGGCTTGCCGGACGATTCGACCCCCTGACCCCGCTCGAAGGGCTGGAAATCATCGACACTGAGCTAAAGAAAGCTTACGAAAATGAAGGGGCTCCCGACGCCTGGAAACTCAAGATCTACGACGTGGGTCACGAGGAAACCGCGGAAATGAGAGCCGATATCCTGGAGTTTCTCCGGCAGTGGCTCTAAAAAACAGATCGGGATGTCTGTGGGATGGATTGTCACACCTTTGGTGCTTACGGGGATTGGAATGACATGTTTGCATAACCTTGGTAGGCTATTTCTATGATTACCGCACCATTGGTGCTTTAATGGAGGTGGCCGCACGATTCCATGGCCCTTTAGGCCATACCAGTGCCCGTCGCACCGTTGGTGTTTGGTTAATTATCAGCACCAAGGGTGCAAAATCATTAGCCTCGGGCAACGCAGAAAGAAGGCTGCGAAGACACCTCCCAAGCGCAAAGACGTGGAATCAATACCCTGAGGCACCCATCCACCGAAGTGCCATCAGCCCCCAAGTTTGTAAGCAAACTTGCGGGTATCCACCACCCGCAACAGCTCCTGTATACCGGGAAAGGAGGGATTGATCAATAAATTGTGCTCTTCCGGATAAAAAGACTCATGCAACCGCGCGGAAGGAACCTGGAGAAAGGGAAAGGTATTTTGCATCAGCCACTGCCTGCCAAAATCCTGGGTCGCTTTGCCATGGGGCAATACATCCCAATTCTCGGGAAGACTGCTCCTTTCGAGTGTACCGATCAGGCTATCGGACGGGATCTCATATACGATCACAAACCACGGATCGGCACCAACAGATGTCCCCTTGATACATAGGTACTCCAAAGCCGCCAAAGCAGCCGAGCTTGCCGCGTAGATCATGGGCAACCCTTTGGGGTTCCACCTTCCGCCAGACAGGGAACTGCTGTACGGCGCTTGGTGGTACCTCTCCGACATCATGCGGTAATATGTCAACATGCGCTAGAGGAAATTGCCGTAGTGGAGGGCATCTACCGCCTCATGCACCAGCTCTATGCCCGCCATGGAAAGCATCAGATCCACCGGCTTAGATTGACCTAGGGATAAATTGGGAGTGTGCAGCCAGGATTTGAAGTGGGATTGCTGACCAAAACCCTCCATACCCTTCCTGATGGCCTCATCGATCTTAAAGAACTGGTAAGAACCCGGCGTACCTATCAGGCTCGCAGCAGACCACCTGGATACCGTGCTCGGCGAAACAGCCGTCGCCTTGGCCACATCCACCATCTTCAGCTCCAAAAAATCAACGATGGGAGAAATCTCGGCAAATGTAAGGTTCTTTTCTAGGTGTGCCGCCACATCAAACATACTGTGGACATCTCTGAGGGAGACCAAAAAATACCCATAGCCTCTCTTTACCTCATAACTGACCCTATCATCTCCCCTCCGGACGACAAATGTATCGGCATATCCGTACTCCCCTTGGAGATCATGAAGGGCGGACACATCCTCTTGGGCCGGGGGCATGTATTTTTTAACCTTTGCCATAATCAGTTTCATTTGACAAACAAATATACATCATTTGAAATAATTTTACAAGTTATTCCCCATTTACAACCCACTTTGCCGAGATAATACCTTACAAAAAAGAGCATCGGACGGGCAGCCCAACGCTCTTTTTAAAAATCAACCTACTTGTAGGGCATCCATTTATTAGGCACCAGTCACCAATCGTCTGCCCACAATCACTGCTGAGATGGTCATGGATGCAAGCAATAGCACAAACAGCCTAAGGGAGATCTCATCCACGACGTAAGCGTAAACGGTTGAGATAATTAGCACAATACAGATTACCAATAGAATCAAATTTAGAGTCTTCATCTGACTACCTTTTATTTTAGTACTCACTGAATAAAGTTAAGCATACCCAAATTGGCAAGCCATTACAGACGCATAACTTAATCCAAAACTCAATAACGCACCCCATCCAATAGGACCTATTGCTAGTAGAGTAGCTCCCACTATCATTCCTCCTATAGCTAAGCCATTACCTAAGTTTGAGCAGTTGTTTGAAGTACTAGTCCCTCCAACGATGTTTTCCATTTGTAAAATTGATAACTCTTTCATTTTAAAAGGATTTTAAGGTTAGAAATTAATTACAATACCCAATAATAAAACCCAACCGGTGAAAAAAAATTTCAGTGGACCGTTTTTTTTAGATGTCATTATCTGTTGGCCTTTATCCCTACCCGTAAGGAAAGCGATGGAAACTCCTCTCTCACTTAAAATCCCTGGAAGGGAAAAGCTCTCCCTGCACCGGTTTGTCCAGCGTAGCCAGTGGTTTAGCCCCCGGCTTAGCAGAGCCGGCACGTACGGATTTCCCTACCGAACCGATATTGCGTGCATCGGGATCTACCCGCAGCAGGCTGTTCAGGTTGTGGCAGGAGCGCACCACCACGTGGATCACCTCCCCTTCTATCTGCACCTTGCCCGCCACCATCAGCAGCTTGGACTGCAGGATCACCGGACGATACTGCTCAAAGGTCTTGGCCCACACCACCAAATTGGCAAAGCCCGTCTCATCCTCAATGGTCACAAAAAGCACCCCTTTGGCCGTCCCGGGGCGTTGCCTAACGGTAATCAGCCCACAGACCTTCACGAAAGCCCCATCCTTCAACTTGCCCAAGAGGCCCGTGGGAATCACCCGTAGCTGGTCCAGCTTTTCGCGCACAAAGCTGACCGGATGCGCCTTCAGCGAAAGCGTGGTGGCCGCATAGTCGCGCATCACATGCTCCATGGGGGATACTTCCGGGAGGGCTATCTTTCTTTCCTCCGGGGTCTCCAGCACCTGCCCCTCAAACACCCCCACCGGCCTGCCCTGCAGGGCAAGCACATCCCACAGCGCCTGCCTGCGGTGCAGCCCCATAGAGCGGAACGCATCCGCATCTGCCAAACGCTCCAAAGCAGCCTTGGGCACCCCCACATGGATCAGCTCAGTGACCTGGGCATAGGGCCTTGTCCGACGAGCTACCAACCGCTCCATATCTTCCTGCTGCAACCCCTTTACATGCCGAAAACCCAACCTGATGGCAAAGTATTTCCCCTGCTTTTCCTCAAACACATTATCCCACAGGGAGCGGTTCACGTCCACAGCCCGCACCTCCACGCCGTGCTTGCGGGCATCCGTCACGATCTGGGCCGGCCGGTAAAACCCCATGGGCTGACTGTTGAGCAAGGCCGCCGCAAAAACATCCGGGTAATGGTATTTGAGCCAACAGGATATATAAACCAGCAGCGCAAAACTGGCCGCATGGCTCTCAGGAAAACCATAGCTGCCAAACCCCTCCAACTGCCGAAACACCCGCTTGGCAAACTCCTCCTCGTATCCGCGGGCCACCATGCCTCCCACCAGCTTTTTCTCGTATTGGCTCACCAGCCCGTGGGCCTTGAAGGTCGCCATGCTACGGCGCAGCCCGTCCGCCTCGGCCGGGGTAAAGCCCGCCGCCACGATGGCAATCTCCATGGCCTGCTCCTGAAACAGCGGCACCCCCAGCGTCCGGCCCAGGATCTCTTCCAACTCTTTGGAGGGATACTCCACGGGCACTTCTCCCCTGCGTCTCTTGAGGTAGGGGTGCACCATATCTCCCTGTATGGGTCCCGGCCGTACGATGGCCACCTCGATCACCAGGTCGTAAAAAGTCCGCGGCTGCAGTCTCGGCAGCATGGACATCTGCGCGCGACTTTCTATCTGAAACACCCCCAGCGTATCCGCATGGCAGATCATCTCATAGACTTCGGGATCGTCTTGCGGAATATTGGCCAGCGTAAGCTCCCTCCCATAATGATCCCTCACCAGGTCAAAGGCCTTTCGGATGCAGGTAAGCATCCCCAGCGCCAGCACGTCCACCTTCAAAAAGCCCAAGGCATCGATATCGTCTTTGTCCCATTCGATGCAGGTACGGTTGGCCATACGGGCATGGAGCACCGGACACAGCTTGGCCAGCTTGTCCCGCGTGATCACAAACCCACCCGTATGCTGCCCCAACTGACGGGGAAACCCCATATACTGCCGGGTAAGCGCCAGCGTCTTCCGCAGGTGGGGATCCTTGGGGTTAAAACCCTGCGACGACACCGCATCCCCTTGCAGCCACTCTTCCGTAAGCTCATGCCCCGACTTGGCGAGCCGATCCACCGCATCCAGTGACAGACCCATGGCCTTGCCCACATCCCGCACGGCACCCTTCCAGTGCACCTGGGTGACCGTGGCCACGATGCCCGCCCGATCACGGCCGTATTTTTCGTAGATATACTGCATCACCTCCTCCCGCCGCTCGTGCTCAAAGTCCACATCGATGTCCGGGGGCTCGTTGCGGGCATCGGACATAAACCGGGCAAAGAGCAGCTTAAACTTGGAAGGATCCACCGAAGTAATGCCCATGCAATAGCAGACCACCGAATTGGCAGCCGAACCCCGCCCCTGACAGAGTATGCCCCGATCCCGGGCAAAGCGCACCAAGTCGTACACGGTAAGAAAATAAGAAGCATATTCCTTGCGAGCGATAAACTCAAGCTCATAGACGATGCTCTCCCGGATACTTTCCGGAATCCGACCTCCGAAAGCAACCTTCGCCCCTTCCCAGGTCAGCAGTTCCAGTTCCTCCTGTGGGCTGCGCCCTTCGCTGGTGATCTCCTCGGGATACTGATATTTCAATTGATCCAGAGAAAAAGTACAGGATTCGGCTATCTCCAGGGTGCGCCTCAAGGCAGCCGGATAGTCCCGAAACAGCCGGAACATCTCCTCCCGGGGCTTAAGGTAGCGTTCGGCATTGGGGTGCAGGCGAAAGCCCGCACTTTGCACCGTGCACTTTTCCCGAATGCAGGTAAGCACATCCTGCAGGGCCCGCCTACCTGGCGCATGGTAGTGCACATCGTTTACGGCCACCAGCGGTATTCCCAAACGTTGCTCCGCAAGAAGCAGCCTATGCATGCGCTTGTGGTCTCTGCCCCCGTAATAAAAAGCCGCACCAAGGGAAAGTCGATTGCCCAGAGCCTCCTTGTATGCTTCCAATGCGGCATAAAAATCCGGGGAAAAATCCAGCTCCGCATTCAGCTCTGCCGGCGGCACGGCAATAAACAGGATACCCTCCGCATATTCGTAGACATCCGCGCGGTAAAGGTGGCACACCCCTTTCTCCGCCCGCATATTGCCCACCGTGAGCAGCGAAGAAAGACGTCCATAGGCCTCCTGATCCGTAGGATAGACCAAGAGACTGGGGCCATCCAGCAGATCCAGCCTACAGGCGGGGATAAAACGCAGGCCGGACTCCTTGGCTGCCGCATGGGCACGGACGATGCCCGCCAGGGTATTGCGGTCGGTCACCGCCACCCCTCCATACCCCAGCTGCTTGGCCCGCCAAACCATCTCTTCCGGATGGGAACCTCCCCGCAAAAAGGAAAAGTTTGTCGTTACCTGTAGTTCGATATAATCTTGTTCGCGCATTATCGTTGATCTGTCTTGTTCAAAACCCGCCGCCTAGCTATGGGAAAAAGCCGTGCAAAAACCACCTAGGCTCCCCATTGCCATACAGCCCCAGCCGAAAGAGCCAGTACCTGGCTCCCGAGGGATCCTCCACACAGTAGTAATCGCGGGGAGCACCGGTCTGCAGCCACCATTCCTGCTCTATGCGTTCGGGTCCGTCGGCTTTGGCTACCTGAATGATTTTGCCCTGATGCCTGAAATGCACCGGAGGGTAATCGGGCAGGGGTACCATCACCTCGATGGGCTCCGGTTCGGGCAGTACGTGCAGGGGACGGGACGTGTCGGGCCAGGCGGTGTCGGACTGCTCGTCCAATGACTCCGCAGGACGGATGGAACGCTCGGGCCAGTGGTGTTCTTGGGGCAGGTAACGGTGTATGTGTCCAGCACCCACCTTGGCCTCCACCCGATCCAGCAGCTCGGCCACGGCAGCGGGATCTCCGGAGCGGTGCCACAATTGTTCCTGCGGGCTGTGCACTTTTTCCACCAACAGCCCCTCCAGGGTAAAGCGTTCTACCCCCAAGGCCGGCTCAAAGGTGGGTATCTTCAAGGCAAACAGGCGGAACAGGTGCTCCGGGTTATGGGAAGCCCTACCCGTACCTATACTGATCTGAACCGTTTTTCCGTCCACACGCAGCCCACTGAACACCGCCTTGCGCAGCCCCCTGCCCTCCCGGGAAAGACGCTGGCATAACCTATCCAGCAAATGCTGCAGGGCTATCTCTATCCCCTTTCGCGTGCTGATGGGCTCCAGACAGGGCAGTTGCTCCTCGTAAGGAACCCGGGGCTGCACCGGCGTAAAGGATTCCTGCGCCATGCCCACTGCCTGCCCCAGCCGCCGCAACAGGCCCTCACCAAAACGCCTCCGCAGGGTAGGCGAGGGCATATCGATAAACTGATGGATCTGGCGAAACCCCAACTTCTGCAGCCCTTCCAGCACAGGTGCCTCCAAACGCAGCGCACTGGGCGGCAAAGACAGCAAGGCCTCCCGCTGCCCTCCGGCACCGGCAATGCAACCATCTTCCTCCCCGTAGCGCGCCAATGCCCAGGCTGCACCGATGGTATCGGCTATGGCCCCCCGCACGCGGTAGCCCTTGGCCCCCAACTCAGCCAGCACCGCCTCCAGGTAGGGCCGCTCCCCGCCCCAAAGGTGCGGACAACCCGAAATATCCAGCATCAGGCCGGCCGGGGGATCCGGAGCCGCATAAGGTGTGTAGCGCAGGCTCCATTCCGCCAAGCGATACAGCAGCTTATCTCCCCAGCCGGGCTTGTCGGTCAACACCTCCAAGGTGGGATAAATGGCCCGAGCATCTGCCACAGCTGTGCCAGGATGGATGCCCAGCGCCAACGCCTCTCTACTGGCCGCCCGCACCACCGTCCTCCCCCGCTCGGGAGCTGCCAACACAAAGGCCTTTCCCTTCAGCTCGGGCCTGCGTATCGCCAGCCGGTCGGTGGTCAGATGGCAAAACCATAGGGACAGAAAACGCCTAGGCATAGCGACGCCCCTCCTGTACGCGTTCCTGGAACAGCTCCTTTCTGGACAAGGGACGGAATCCCTGTCCCCTCCAGGCCAACTCCCAAGTCCCGGGCCTGCCATTCCGTACCTTCAGCAACTCCACCCGCCAAGTAGGGAAACCCACGCCGGGCATTCCCTCCTCCACCTGACTGGGAAGGGGAGCCACCTTCCAGCGGGTAGTGCAGGCGGTGGCGTGCAGGCTCCGGGGCTGATGGCGGTGCAGAAAACCCGTGACCCGGCTGCGCTCCACGGCCAGTTGCAGGCGTTGGGAATCGGCAAAGCTCAGCTCCCGGAGTTCTCCCACCACCGCCGCCAATGCATCGCATTTCAGGGCCTGCTCCAGCGTCCAGAGCACCTCCTTTTCAGAAGACAAGTCCACAAACACCACCCGATCCGGATCCAGGCCAAACAGCCGCATACCGGGCGGAAACACTCGCCGTCGGTTCCCTATCCAGAGGCAGAAGCCCCCTTTGCGGAGCAACATGCCCAGCAGGGAGGTGATAAATCCTTGGGTGGCTGCCGCCTCTGAAGCGGTGGTACTGACAAACTCGTGGTTGGCGGCAAGGGGAAACACATGCCTCGGAAAGGCCGCCTGCATGGGACCCAGCTCCAGGGCCGTATTCCCCCGCTGGGCTTCCCGGGGCAGGGATCCCTCCAGTGCCATGACCTCCTGCCGCAACTGGCGCAGTCGTTCTATTTTATTGCTTGTCAGTTTCATATATTTGGCAAAACCCCTATATTTGACACGTATCATGTCAAATCATTGACTTTAATAATACCAAAATCTGATGGAAAAGCCAAAAAACTTTTTTTCGGGAAACCTGAAATTTCTTCGTGAGCGCAGGAGCCAAACGCAGCAGGGGCTGGCAGAAGCCCTGGGCCTGACCCGCTCCAAGGTAAACGCCCTGGAGTCCGGGCAGACCAAGGCCCCTTCCCCGGAAGATTTCCTGGGTATCTCCGGGTATTTCGGCATCAGCATAGACAGCCTGATCCGGGTGGACCTCTCCAAACTTGGGGAGCTAAAGCTTCGGGAGCTAGAGGCGGGCAACGACGTATACATCCGGGGAGGCAATCTGCGGGTCTTGGCCATCAGCGTGGACAAGGGCAACAACGAGCACGTGGAATACGTGCCCATCAAGGCCAAGGCGGGATACATGGCAGGATACAACGATCCCGAATTTATCGCCTCCCTGCCCAAGTTCTCCCTGCCCAACCTGCCCAAACAAGGCACCTATCGGATCTTCCCCATTGTGGGAGACTCCATGCTGCCCATCCCCGGGGGAAGCGACGTGGTGACGCAGTATGTGGAAGACTGGTCCGGCCTCAAAGCCGACACCCCCTGCATTGTGATCCTGAGTGGGCAACAGGATTTTGTCTTTAAGCTGGTGACGGTGGATCCGGACGGCATGGTAAGGCTAAAGTCCCTCAACCCCCTCTTTGAGCCATATGCGGTGGCTGCGGGCGAGGTGCTGGAGATATGGAAATTCCACGCCTACACCAGCCGCCAACTCCCCGAGCCCGAAACCGACCTACAGCAGCTCGTACGGGCCGTAAGGGACATGCAGCAGGTGGTCAGTGGATGGAAGGAGGGGTGAATTTGAAATTGGAAATTTGCATTATGAATACTCATTCAATCAAATTCCGAAATTGAATGAGTATGGCTTGGACAGGTTGACCAACTGCCCCAAGCTATATTGACGAAAGCATTTCGGAGGGGGAGATGGTGTGCGGGAGGTCAAGTATGTGGTGGTGGAGATGGGGGGGGTAAAGAGAGGTATGGCCTGAAAGCTAAATATAAACCTACAGGTTGATATTATGAAAATTGTTAGTATCTTTGAACGCTCTAAAGAAAGCCTCTTCGCTGTCAAGTACGAAAGAGAGGACTTGGATGCGCTTGAAGTACTACAAGAACAGTGGTCAGATGTAGAGTTTCTTAGGGAGTTCTTCATGAAGTATAAGAAAGATTACGAGAGCTACTATCCGAAAGCCAAACTTAACAAAATCGTACTACAGACAATCGAAGACGCGGATGCCTTATTCGAGCTCCTTTATAAGTTGGCAGAGGATAAAACTGGAAAATCCCTAGCGGATTACTTTAAACCTCTGGACAATAGAGAGAAAGAAAAAACATATCCTCTACAAGCATTAAAAGCCTATGGACCCCAAAGCAATTCATTTTTACGCGTTTATGCCATCCGGTACGGTTCCTCTTTCGTTATTACTGGCGGGGCTATCAAACTAACCCATCAAATGGCTGATAGGCCACACACCAAATTGGAGTTACATAAATTGGAAAGGGTTAAAAAATACCTCAATGAAGAAGGAGAAACTCCTGAATTTGTTTACCTAGACCTTGACAACAATGAATAAGACTGAAAAAAAAATCAAAGGACTAGCTTCCGAAAACCCAACTTCCAATTGGAAGGAAAAGGTAGAATTTAGGAAAGCCAACAAAACAACGCTTAGACAAGCTGCTAAAGTTGCTTTAAGGCTTTTGGATGCATTGGATGAAAAGGGATGGAGTCAAGCCCAGCTTGCCAGAGAATTGGAAGTCACCCCTCAGCAGGTCAGCAAATGGGTCAAGGGTCAAGGTGACTTTAAGTTTTCTACCATAGATAAGCTTGAAAAGGTTCTGGGAATTACAATGCATACTGTTCTGGCAGAGGATGAGTTTATAACCACAAAAGAGGCTTTGGAAGCAAGGATAAATGAAGAAGTGACTGCTTATCATCAGCGCTGGTCCAAAACCCAAGAGTACCTCAAATTAAAAAATCAAGTAACCAATCCTCAAACCGTAATGGCTGTTAGTCCTATGGCGGAGGATGATTATGCAATGGCCGGATGAAAGCTAAATTTTCCCCTTTACAGTTATTGGATTTCAAGTTGTTGGAATCGCATGTAGAGTTTGTAATTCCGAAGGAGTCAGAATTTGACGTCAAGGAATTGTTTCAATCCTATGTTGTGGATATAGATTTTAGACGCCGGGAGAATGAGAAAACCAAAGAAATCCTACTTTTTACCACTGTTGAGATCAATGAAGATGGTGACAAACCACTTCCCGGGTATAAAATTATGGTAGAAGGAGGCGGTACTTTCCGTATTCAAAACCCGGAAGCCCTCGACGAGAATCTCAAAAACAACCTAACTCAATTTTCCACCCTCAATATGATGATTAACAATCTCCGGAACATTATCTATCAAATCACCAATCTGGGGCCTATGGGCGGGTATCTGTTGCCACCGATTGATATTACGCAGCTGTTGAGGGATAAGGCGGGGGAGGGAAAGCAGGAGGAGTGATTCAATTAAAATTTTTCACTAAGCTTTATAACTCTTTCAAGTTCCATTTTTCCGAAGCTCATTTTATGCGCTGAGTGATCTACTCAAAAGGAACAATATCCTTAAGTTCATGTGCAATCCCTTGTTCTTCCCAGGGCGAACGTTCTGCAAGCTCCACGATCTTAGCTTCTTTTTTCCATTTTATCTCAAGAGTTAGGTATATCGAAACCAAAACGGACTTCTTCAACTCTTCATCTGATTTTTCTTTACCAGTGAATTCCTTTCTGATATCTTCGTTTTGATACAAATCAATTACAGACCCTTTTATATTAAATTGATCACTTATGGGTTTCAATATATACTTTTCTTCTACCTCCGGATCTATGGGAAGTGAAGTGATTTCTGGAAAATCTGCTTTTTTAAGAACAAATAGAGCACGGTTTACAGACCTTCCTCCCTTAAAGTTTATGATAGGAATTTCTTTCTATGATTCCTCTGTCAACCCTCTAACATTGATAGACTCTATATAGTAGCTAATCCTCACTCCAAAATTGACGATCACAAATTCCTCCTTATTAACCTTGAGAGCATCAATTGCCATAAAAAGGGAATCCGATCGCATTAAATATGTTTTAGCAAGCTTCAAAAAGAAAGTAAATCCCAAACCATCAATAATTTTTCTTGCAATAACTTCCGCTAAAATGGAATCAAAATTTGCATGCGATGCCTCGGGGTTCTCGGAAAAAGGGTCTTTGCTTTGCAACATCCTTTCTCCAATCACATACCGTTTATCAACCTCTCCTTCGATAGGTGAAGCATTATTTATCCTCAATGCAGACTCTACCGCAGGCTCAATTATTCTTTTACTTGAATCAATAAACTGGTTTTCTTTTCCAGGATTCACAGATATTGTAAGCGACCCTTGTTCATATTCCGCTTCAAGCTTTTCTTTCAGACTATCAAAAAACTCTAATGGATAAGGTTTTTCGTTTTCTTCACACCAACTCTTGGTCAGAAACCCTAACCCTAATGACTCCATTATTTCAGAATTTCCGAGAAGATCAACAACCAGCCCTTTGAAGAAATCCATCCCCTCAATCCATGTCTTTTTTTCTCCCTGTGTTGGAGGTAAATTGGGGTAATCTAAAGGACGTGAATAAATAAAATAGGAATGCAAAGTATACTGCCTCAAAAACAGAATTGCCATATATGAACAAATCCATCTTTTCACCATTCCATCAGCTCTTAGTCCACTTAATTTTGGAAAGGGGTATTTATTTGAAATCCATTCATATTCACGGTTAAAGTCATTTCTGATTATAAAAAAGAACTTGAATATTTCATTCATCGAATCTGGAAGTAATACATACTTAGGTGGTATTTGATTTGTATGCTCAAACATTCTTCTTATGCAGTCAAATCTTTTGGAAAATGTCAAAAGCCCACCTAAAGCATAATGAAATTCAATGAACCTTTCTCTTTCGGATTCCCGCTGTTTTATTTCATCTTGATTTGATGGTTCAACCGAGCCAGTTGTAGGATTTAAATCATGAATGGGTTCTATCCTTTGGAGATTATATGAGTAATATTGATCAGCATTTTCCCAATATGCGAACACCATATCATCATGATTAAATTGAGCTGCTATGCGCAGGTTTAACCATAACCATAAATATGTTCTTTCAGAAATTTGCACTTCTTCTGTTTCTCCGATAAGCCAAATACCACTGCCTATCCTGTATTCCAAGGTTCTATTTCTTCTTTCTTTTGTAAGAATCAACTCTTCTATTGAATTGTACAGGAGATCATAAAATTGCTGCGGACACTCAACAGGCTGATTTCTATATTTTTCACGCACTTTTCTGAATTCTCCATAGAAAAAATTTGACAAGGTTTTTGATATGCTTTTTTGGTGTCGCTTGATCGAAACCAAAAAGATATTTGATAGAGCTTTAAAGTATTTCAAGTCTTCTCTGGAATTTTCATGCTCCTTTATGAAATACTTTACAATTTTTTGAGGGGTATAATACACAATGACCTTATCTACAAACCTGAAAAACACGATTATTAAAAAAGTCGTTGTTGTAATAACCAAAATAGCAGCAGAGTTTTGTACAATATAGAAATCTCTTAGTATCAATGGAGGCCACTTCATCGTCCAAATTAATGTGGAAATCAATGTGGCTATTAAACTGATGATGAATAGTTTTCTGCTCCATTCCCTTTCAAAAAGCTCCACGATATAATCAGAATCATACTTTTCGTCTAATCTGGAAATAACCTGAAGAAGAATGGGATATGCGATACCTAAAATAGCGACAGTTGCGGAGGCGTAAATTTGAATCTCATCCATTTTATTGGTTTATGATTTTAAAATTAAATCCAAGGTCCAACTCCGTAAACTTGTTCAAAAGTTCAGGAAGGTTTAATACCTTGATACCTAAAATCTGACAAATTGCCGGGATTTTTTTGAAAAGCTTATGGTCATTTTCTGAATTGCTTTCCTCTGTCACAATAAAAACCTCTTCATCGGAAAATTCCCTCATTATATACTGGCATTGCATGATCATTTTTGCATCGGCAGACTCCATAAACTCCTTCTTTTTTACCTCAAACTCTGCTTCATTCAGTTTTCTATATTGAAAATTATTGGCTATAAATTGATTCTGAAGCATACCAAGAAATTTCTTTGGAGCCAAAGGAAGTAGTTCATCAGTCTTAACGGGAATGTGAAATGTCTTCTGAAATTCTTTTTCGACCAAATAGGCCAGCTTATTGACGACCAACTTTTTAGAAACAAATCTACATTCTTGGAGAACTGCATCAAGTATTACTATCTCTCTGGTTTCTATTTTAGTCTTGATTAGATTAAAAAGTATATCATTCTTATCAAAAGGCAGGTAATACCGAACCAAACTCAAAAGGGAACTGGTATCGATTACAGCCTTCATCTCAGGTATTTTTCAAGTTGGTTGGGCTTGAGATTAAGCGTTTTGCACAGCTCATATTCATTGATTACCCCGTCAAAAAAAGCAGACTGTATAGTGGATACAAACAATGGGGATTTAATGGGTTTACCTATGCTTGCCATGGAAGCTTTACCCATTTCTTTTTCCAGCTCCCGCTTCTTTTTCTCTTCTTCTTTTCTCAATTGATTCTCTTCCTCTTGATTACTTCTCATTTTGGCATAAATAGCACCACCCACTTTTCCCTTGTTAACGAGATAAGTCAGAATAGCGGTAAAGCTCAAATGTGTTTGATCCGAAATGGCTTTGACTTCATCAAAGTTATAATCATTCCGTGTGGTAAGATTGGGCAGTTTCTCCAAATTAATAAACTCGGATCCTGCTAAAAAGGCAAAAGCAAAATTGTTACACCATGCCTCTATCTTATTGATCTTCCCAAAAGCCATGTGATCATAATCCATGGACTCTACTTCTTCTTGGTTGAGAAGATAATGACCAAGCTCATGTGCAAGAGTGAATATTTCTCTTTTGAAATAATCCTGATTTCTTCTCAATACAATGACATTTGGCTGCAAAAAGAATCCATCAATATTCGTTTTTTCTTTCAAAGCAGGATGCTCTACATATTCAAATACCAAAATATTGTATTCAGCAAATTTATCAATTAAGGCATTGAGAAATTTCTTTGGGTCTTTTTTAAAACGGGGCATCAGTAGTTCACGGACCTTATTCGCAACCGAAATAGGATTATCATTACTACTGAAAACAGAGATCTTTCTTTCCAGATTGATATCAGAGAGCTTAGCCAATCCTGAAAGAGAAATCTTTAGCTCCTCAAAATGATTTACAATTTTCTTTGCAGCAAGATTCAGGTTTGTCCCAAATTTTTCCTTTCTGAAAAAAATACTTGAATCCTTACTCTTAACAGGAGGCGTTGGATCTAAGTAATAAGAAAGCCCCTTTTTGAAAATCTTGTCTATTCGCTTGAGATGGTTAATCTGGATTTCTTCCTTGAAAACAGTTTCCCAGGTTAAAGAATTCTTTAATCCCTCACTTACCAATTGCAGGAACTCTTCCTTATCCAACTGGTATTGCTGGATCAAGTGTTTAATTCTGTCAATATTATAGGTTGTTGTTTTCAAGGAGAGATTATTAACATGCTGTGTAATACCAAGCGTAAAATAATACAATATGCCTCAACAAGCCATGCAATAATTAATTTTATTTTACTCTATTAAGAAAGTCAGTTGACACCCATGTAATAAAATTTAGTTTTGTCAACCAAAATAGGTATTTTTATTTTAAGTGAAAACACTTAGAACCAATGAAATACCTCGCCTCCCGTCTCAAATCAGCCCGTTTGATGAATGGCTTATCCCTCCAAGGTCTGTCGGACCGAATAGAAAACCGTATCACCAAACAAGCACTCAGCAAATACGAGCAGGGGCAGGTTATTCCTGATTCTGAAATGATCGGCATTTTGGCAGAAGCCTTGAAAGTCAGGACCGACTATTTTCATACCGATACAGTCATTGATTTCGGAGAAATTGAATTCCGAAGAGTCTTTTGATGGCTTTGCCACTTGGGTGAATGGGAAAGACATTCCCTTAATCGTCCTTAATAAAGCCAAGTTTAAGAACAAACTTGTCAGAAAGCGTTTTACTGCTTTGTATGAATTGGGGCATTTGCTCCTTGATGTCAATGGATACGAAGACAAGCAAAAGGAAAAATTCTGCCATGCTTTTGCATCAGCTATGTTGATCCACAAGGAAATCTTACGGCAGGAATTAGGAGGTAAGAGAAGCAAGCTGTCGATGAATGAACTGGGTGCAATCAAACAACAGTATGGGATTTCTATGCAAGCCTTGGTTTATCGAGCTAAAAACTTGGGTTTGATTTCATGAAATTACCTCAAACAGTTTAACATGGTTTTCAATCAGTTGGGATTTCGGGTCACTGAGCCCGTGGATTACGAAGGAGTAGAGCATTCCAATCGTTTTTCCCAGTTTTTGTTTAGGGCCTTAGCGGAGGAGTATATCAGCGTCAGTAAGGCAGCAGCCTTAAAAAATCAGAAATTGGCCGAGTTTAGGAAAGAAAATAGAATTATCTGATGAGGATTGCTGTTACGAACGCCTGTATTTTTATTGAGCTGGATCTAAACCATGAACACTGAACCAAAAACACCCACAAAACCCACAAACAAGTACCAAACACAAAATACCCCTTGTAAATCCAGCCATTTTTTCGTTACATTTAACCAAACTTCCCAAACACATGAAAAAACGAACCTTCCTCAAAAATCTGATGGCATTGGGTGTTACGGCCAGCCCTGGAATTAACTCCTTTGCCCAGCTTCTGTCCGGCGTGGAGCATATTCCCCCAACCCAGCTCGCATCAGATGAAGATTTTTGGGCAAGGATACGGGCGGGATACAAGCTAAAACCCGATTATATCAACCTGGAAAATGGTTTCTACTGCTTTGTACCGCAGGAGACACTGGAAAATTTCATCCAACACGTACGGGATGTAAATTACCAGGGATCCTGGTACATGCGGAACCATAGGAAGAAAGACAAAGATGCCACAGCAGCCCGACTTGCAGCAATGGGAGGTTGCAGCCCGGAGGAGCTCGTGATCACCCGCAACGCCACCGAATCGCTGGATATGATCATCACGGGCATTGACTGGAAGGAAGGGGATGAAGCAGTCATGGCAGAACAGGATTATGGCGCCATGCTGAATCAATTCAAACTCGCTGCCAGACGATACGGGGTCGTAAACAAAGTGGTTTCTGTACCAAACCACCCCAAATCGGACGAAGAGATCGTGGATCTCTATGCCCGGGTAATCACGCCAAAGACCAGGCTACTCATGGTTTCCCACATCATCAATATCACCGGTCAGATCCTGCCGGTACGTAAAATCTGCGACATGGCCCATAGCAAAGGGGTCTCGGTATTGGTGGATGGTGCCCACGCCTTTGGCCATTTTCAATTTAACCTGCCTGACCTGGATTGCGACTACTACGGATCCAGTCTGCACAAATGGCTGAGTACGCCGCTTGGTGCCGGGCTACTGTACGTCAAGAAAGGAAATGCGGAAAAGATCTGGCCCTTGCTTGCTGAGGGGTCCCGCGCTCACACTGATATTCATGGGCTTAACCACGTGGGTACCCACCCCGCGCATACCGACTTGGCCATCAACGACGCCATCGACTACCACGATGCCATCGGCGGAGCGCGAAAAGAAGCACGACTCCGGTATCTGCAAACGTATTGGACCAGCAAGGTGCGGGATATTCCCGGTGTAATCGTCAACACGCCCGCGGATCCTGCGCGCCATTGCGGGATCGGAAACGTAGGCATCGAGGGCATGAAACCGGCAGATTTTGCAAAGGTCCTGATGGATAAATACAAGATTTTCACCGTAGCAATCGACGGTCAAAACGTTCACGGCTGCCGAATCAGTCCCAACCTCTATACAACGCTGGATGAGTTGGATGTGCTGGTAAAAGCCTGCACGGAGCTGGCAAAGGGATAGCATCCAATACAATACATGGAATCTCCCACGATCTTGCCATTTAACACAAACCCATTACAAGGATCCAAAACTACCAAATCCCACCCGGCCCCTGTTGGTCAAAAAACCGGAACATAACCATAAATTCGTGGGTGTTGCCCAAAAACTGCCGGCTGGAGTTAATGGGGTACTCATATACATAGCCCAAGCGAATAGCGCCTCCGAGGTATCCGACGTGCAGCGAGTTTGCGTAGTTTAACCGATGCCCTGCTCCCACCCAAAAGGTATCCAGCATGAGCGCTTTCAGGTTGATTTCTGTATTATCTGCAAAGCCCTCTTGCTTGCGGTAGAAAAAATTTCCAATACCGGTGACACTCTCGCTAAATGAGTACCGGTATCCGGTCTGCACCATGATAGACATGGGCTGCCCGTTCATAAAATCATCGCCTGAAGACAAGCGCCCGCCATTGACATGGTGCATGCCGTAGGAGATATAGTAGTCTTCGTGTGTCAATGCGAGCCCCAAGTTAAAATCAATGATCTGCATATTGGCGAAACTGCCCAAATACTGACCAATGGATGCATC
The DNA here is from genome assembly GCF_017811155.1 of Lunatimonas salinarum. Classification (GTDB taxonomy): domain Bacteria; phylum Bacteroidota; class Bacteroidia; order Cytophagales; family Cyclobacteriaceae; genus Lunatimonas; species Lunatimonas salinarum. The sequence continues at coordinate 141,790 of NZ_JACVCV010000004.1, forward strand.
CTGTGCCTGCTCTACCGTCAGCGCATTGCCATCCAACCTGACCGACAGGTAATTGACACCGGCGCCAAGGCGTACGTTGTGCCGGTCTGTTATGCGGATCCGGCTGGCATAGGCCCCAATCAGTTCCGTTTCCATAAAGGCCCCGTACGTGTCATGCAGCATGTTCAGACTCACGGCATTTTTACCCATGAGAGCTGGGTCTTCCAATCCTCCCAACTCGCCAAAGTCAAGTTCTATGCTCAAAAACCTGGTTTTTGGGGCACCCTCCACACCACTCCACTGATTCCGTACAAACCCTCTCAGCGCACTGCCCTCGTAGCCGGTCAGGCCGGGATTGTAGTAACTCTGAAACTGCGTAAACTGGGAAATGTACTTCCTGCTCTGACCGAATGCCTCCACGGAAATACCGCAGCATAGCACCATCCCAACTAGTATCTGTCTCACTTTCATTTTTTTTATCATTTGGTACTCAAGGCCCTGGACTACCTGTCCCATCTTGACAATAACCCGAATGGGGAAACCTAACCGGGAGCATCTCTCTATTGATAGAATCCCAGCCCTTTGCACGGTGTGTGTCCTGCCAAATGTTCTTTCCATGTTATCTCGTGATTAGGTTGATGATCCCGGACCTTCTTTGACTGGGATCCTTTGTTTCGAGTACGTAGATGTACGTGCCCGCCGGCAGTGCCTTGCCCTGATAGGCGCCGTCCCATCGGCCTGTGGGATTTGTGGTGCTAAATACGATTCTGCCGGCCCGATCCACTATGGTAATGTTTACCTGTTGGAAGCCAAAAAGATCCGGAATCCCCCATGTGTCGTTCTGCCCGTCGCCGTTGGGAGAGAACGCACTAAATACCTCTAGGTCATCCAGCGTAGGCCAATTTACGGCGAACGTAAACACCTTGGTAAGGCGATTCCCCGCCCGGTCAGTGGTACTGACCTCTATGGTGTAAGTCGGTTTACCGGAAACTGGCTGGCTGCTATTCCATTTCAGTAGATTCCCATCCAGGATAAAATGGGCATTATCACTTCCCTGATCCGTCAACTCGTAGAAATGGACATCATCCACCGGATCTACCGTCTCCAACGTGGCCAGGGGAGTATCGGGATGAACCTTTTGTTGGCTGACATGAAGTAATAAATCCTGCGGATCCGGCTTCTCCAATACGAGAACGGTCAACGCTGCCCGAACTTGGGCTGGATTGGTCAGCCCATCCGTTGGCGCAATGGTTCCTGAAAAGCTATAGATACCCGATTCCATCGGATCGTAGCCGAAGGCCTCCCAAGTCACAGGGAGGTTAGCTGTCTCTCCATTGTTCAGCGTGGCAGAAACGGTGTGAGGAAGAGCAAGTGCGTTAAACGGCGTGTTCCAGGGCACTTCCAGCATTTCTAAAGCCGCCACGGACGCTATCTGAAGTGCTTCCACCGTAACCTCAAAGACGGCTTTGGTCTCGTTACCACTTGCATCCTTGGCCGTGAGCGTAATGGTATGCGCTTGGCCTGCCGCCAAAGAAGTGCCCGCGGCGGGACTTTGGGTAACCTCAACGGCTCCACAGTTGTCTTCTGTGGTAACTTTGTTGATATGATCGGGCAGGTTATACCCCGAAGACGCAGTCGCATAGACGATACTATCTGCGGGAACTGTCAAAGCTACCGGTGGAATGGTATCCCGTACCTGTACGTTCACACGGGCGGTTGAGGTATTCCCCGATCCATCCGTGATCGTGAGCATCACCTCATTTTCGCCCAGGTCGGAGCAGCCAAAGGTTGCTTTGCTAATGGTACGCGTGGCAATCGAGCAATTATCGGTGGATCCGGCGTCGACCATTTCAACAGTCAGCCTGCCTTGTCCTTGTGTATCCAAATACACCACTACCCCTTCATTTATCTTTACTTCGGGGGCTTGGATATCCTCTGCAGCTATAGAAACACTTTGCTCTGCTGTTTTTCCCCTTGCGTCCGTCACCCGCACGTGGTAAGTTCCTGCCTTCAGTTCATTGATCGAATCGACCCCTTCTATTGGCACGTCCCCGTCTGTATGCCAACTGTATTCGTATGGCGCAATGCCTCCCGACACATAACTTTTGACCATCCCATCAAAGGCCTCTGGGCAAGTAGGTGGTGTGCCTTCCAAGGTAATGGTCAGGATTTCCACAAATAGGGCTTTCAGGTTTTTCTCCTTGTCCACCGCAACCGTAATGGTTGGGTCTAACGAGGACTCGTCCCCTTCCCAGGCTACAAATTCCCATCCGGCTGCAGGCGTAGCGGTGAAAGTCACCAAAGTTCCAGCAGGGTATCCGCTACCGGCCGGGTCACGGGTAACCGTACCGTTACCCTCTATTAGGGTGTTCACTGCAAATACCGGCAGATCTCCCTGTATAAATACCGCCCGAATCTGCTTATCGCTGTCCATGGTCAGTTGAGTACGTATGTCCGTACCGCTGACATCTCCCTCCCATCGCACAAAGGTCCATCCTACAGCTGCAACGGCCTCTACCTGAATTTCCTCAGACTCGCTAAACACCGATCCACCCGGTAGTGTGTTAATTTGCCCCTGCCCGGACACTTCAGACTGAAGCGTATAGACAGTCGTACTAAGCGCTGTATCTTCGGGTGTGGTAAAGCAAATTACATCTTCATCACTCACCCGAGTAGCATTGTTAACCTGATCTTTCACTACCGTGGCAAGGCAGTATTTTTTTCCAGGGGTGCCGCGGAACACAAATTTTTCTCCAACCGCGTTGTCAATACTTTGCAACAGGTAAGGCCCTTCATCTTCAGAAACAAAGAGGTCAAAGCCCTTTAAGCCGCTACCTCCCGCATCATCTTGGGTAATCACGGTAAAGCTCATCAAGGAATCAAATTCAACCAACATATCTTTGATTTCAAGCAAAGTAGGTGCTACCGCATCCACCGTATTGAATGCCTCGTTGGTCAAAATGGGTGCGTTTGTGTCAAAGAAAATATTGGCCATGGCCCGGAGGCTGTCTCCGGTTACGGTTTCTCTTCCAGCTTTGATGGTATAAGACACAAAACCTTCTCCTCTCGCCGTGGAATCATTGACGGGCAGGAATCCAGCCAATGCTTCAAATGGGGGAAGTCCGGTAGTTGGATCTACGGATTGCAAAGCCCAAAACAACTCGTTGTTTACCGGATCCAACCCAAAGGTCACGTTAACGTCCACCCCGATTTGGGATGCGGTGTTCAACTTGGCCGTGTAGTTGGTGAGGCCTGCGGGAACATCGAAGGTCATATTCTGGAAGCCGAAGCCATTAAGTCGGAAACTGGCCGGATCAAAATTTGGATCCAGCGCCTGTTTCACCACCACCCGCTGGGCAGGGGCTGTGGCAAAAACAGGGTCGTTTTCGAAGAAAATCGTAAACGGCAGCTCTTCGTCTTTGGAAACAAATCGCTCATCTCCGTACCCTGCCGGTCCGAGGATTTCATTGGGGTCGCAGGAGGAAACCACTGGTTTGCAAACCACCGATTGTCCGGCACAAATCCCCACGTCGATCAAGCCTCCGGCAATATTTAGCTTTTTGGGGTCAAAAAATCCTGCTACGCAACCCCCAAGCCACGCTTCCTCGGATTGCTTTCGCACGTTGTACATATCCATGATGGAACTCACACAGCCATTGAGCCCCAGCCCACAGCCCACAGCCCCGGGTAGACAACCAATCACTGTGGCACATCCCGCTGCCACGGCAACACCGCACCCAGCAATGGCAGTACCACAACCTAGTCCGGTAAATAAGGCGCCACAGTAAGAGGAACTCCGGAAACTGGCGAATGCCCCGCCACTGCCCTCTCCTTCTGCGCATCCGGTAGGTGCGGGACCTCCGCCACCGCCACCACCGCCACCCGGTGGGACCACCGGCCTACCCGGAGGTGAAGGACATGGCGTCCCAAAGGGGGAACCTGGTACTCCATGGGTACAATCTCCAATGGAATCTTCGGGCACTTCATCGTTACCACAGCCCTCCAGGTAGGGGCATTTTCCCTGTGGAGCGGGTTTGGGGTTTGGACCGGGATCCGGCGAAGGATCTGGGTCTGGATTTGGTTCGGGATTCGGATCCGGATCCGGATTCGGGTCTGGATTCGGGTCTGGATTTGGCTCGGGATTCGGATCTGGATCCGGTGTACAGTCCATTCCGGGGGGACAACCTCCGTTACCCCCACTGGGACCCCGTGTTCCGCCTCCTGGACCACCTATTCCACCTCTTCCCCCTGATCCAGGCGCAACGCCCGGAGCTCCGGGACCTCCGGGCCCTCCGGGAGAACCGTCTTCTCCCCATCCACCAGGCGCACCGGGAACACCAACTTCACCGGGTCCGGGAACATACGCCGTAAAACAAAGGGAAATCGTGTATTCGTCAAGCTGCCTTATGCTGAACTGACCGTTGTAAATAAAATTATAGGCTAGAAACCCCGTTAAATCGATTTCGAATTTTTCCGGATCAAATCCTGTGATACCCTTATCAGCCACCGCAATCGTCCAACATTTATTGACCGCAGGATACCACCCTGCGAGGTAGCCCGGATTGTTGTTATAATCCAGACTATTGACCTTGATGGTAAATGGGGAGTTTTTGGTCGCCGTTATGGCAAGATTACCGGAAACCTTGACCATGTCCCATCCTGGATTTTCTCCTGCCCTACCTCCGTATTTGTTGATATCCCAATGGTAATATTGCCCAGGTCCGAAGGTGGCATTGCCCAAAAACTGTGTGCCTATCCCTTTATCGGTTTCGGGATCAAAACTTCCGTCAGACGGAACAAGACTACAATTGAGACAGCCCAAATCTATCCCCACGGTATCTGAAGTGGTGATCAATCCGATATCTATGTAATTATGAAGCATGGCATGTCGGAAGCCCACTTGATCTGCCACCAGTGCCCGGTCGCTGGAAAACATCTGCGGATTATCCAATGCAAGCTGCCGCGTGGCTTCGATCTTTTCTACCAGGTTGAGCACCAACACGGACGGAGAAACCCCTGCCGATTTTATCTGCATGGGAAAGGTGTTTCCCGTAAAATTGCCCAATAACAAGCTAGCTGAAAACTCCTCACCCGGCCTCAAATCCCTTCCATACAGCGGCAACACGAGGAATCCATTGGCAAAGCCGTAATCGGGTTGATCGGACAACCTACCCAACGGATCCACCGTGGAATTGGTCTTTAGGTTTCCTTGGGTCTTCAACTCATAAATCACGATATCATCCTCCATGGCCAGTTCAGCTATCACATAGGGCACATCCACATTCCCTTCGTTTCGGAAGACTACATTATAAAAGGCGGTCTTACCTCTTCTCACCACGTCAGGGGCAAGAATATCGTAACGCAAGCCTCCATATCCGGTACTGGGTTCCACTTCCAGACCATTTGCCAAGGTCACCCGGGACCCATCTGGATTTTTAACTTCCACATCATAAACCCCAAAAGGCACATCTCCCAGTCGCCAAGTCAAACTACCACTCATGCTGTTGGTGAGATTTACATGGGTTGCCCCGGCCACTTTGGCTCCATTTGTCAACAGAGACACCTCCATGCCCGCTTTGAAACCCGCACCGGTAAGTGTAGTGGTGACGGTGCCATTTCCCACCGCCCCGGGATTGGATGATAAAATACTAAAAGGCAACGCTCTGGCGAGCAGTTCAACCTGTTGACCTAGCGGAATATCGGTTTTTACTAGGATGTAATAGGTTCCAGACTTCGTTTCAGGTATCAAAACCCGTTGGTCAGTGCGGTTTTTTAGGATCCCTTGATAGTCAAATTCATTGGGAGTGGGTACCTTTCCAAACGAGACAAACACATCGTTAGAACCCACGGTCCGATTGGATGACAAGTCAATCAGCAGATCCAAATCTGCGTTTACATTGACTCTGTAATAGCGCCAAGTACCCGCAGTGAGCGATGCAGATGTAGGCACATCCAATGGAAGAGACCTTACATCCAGGCTCAGTGCCCGCTCCGCCACCATCAAGTTGTTTTGGTAATTGACTTCATTGATGGACGCCAATAAATTAGTCCGACCAATGCCTAAATAGTCTCCTGGAGCCAGGTCTAAAATAGGGCCTTTGAGGGTAAATGTCCGGCTTTGGCCGGGGAGGATGGTCACGTCTGCATCCTGTGTGCCTACCAAGGGGTCTGCAGCACCATCAAACTGATTGTCGGGGGAGAGATAGAATCCATTGAAAAGGCGTCCCGAGGCGGGCTTTTCCCCTACATTGGTAACTTCAATTTCAGCGGAGGTCTCGTCTCCCAAGTAGGCTGATTCCGGCGTCGAAAAAGAACTTACTTCTAAGTCGGTGGGATCTGAAATAGTGACCAATAGGACCTGATTGCGCTCATTGTTGAGTTCTGCCCCGTTTAGGCCTTCGAAGACCCTGTTCTGGTAATCTGCCTTAGCGATCAAGAAGTAATTTCCCGAAAAGTTACTTGGAGCCTTAACCAATGCGCTATCGGTTAAGCTTTCCCCTTTCGCCAAAGCGACTGATACGTTTTTGAATCCGATATTCTGCGCCCCGGCACCCAAGGAGGGGGAAGTACTCAAAAAGAAACCGTCGTTCCAATCCGCCCTTGTTGATCCTTCTCCCTTATTTTCTACTGTGTAGGTGACATAGAATGCCTCTCCAGAGATGACCTCCGAAGGTGCTGAAAGCGCGGTGATCTGCAGATCTGGCGCAGGAGTCGGTGTCACGGTGATTTTCCGTACCGCTATATTATTGGTTTTGTCCTGATCTTCGGTGACAGCACCCCGGTAATCCACCCAAAGGTAAACGAAGTATTCACCCGATGCCCACTCAGGAATCTTCACGGCCCTCCCTGTAGCGTATTGGTCTCCAACCGCCAGCCTGGCTCTTCCAAATTCGGTCAGATAGTGGTCGTCTTCTGTGAGAACACTGCTTTTAGCCAGGTAAACCCGAGTGACAAAGGCGTCCGTCACATCATCTGGCCCCAGGTTTTCTACCGTGAAATTGATGTTTAACAGTTCTCCAGAACCAATGCTGCTGTTGCTCACTACCAGATCCGTAGCGGCTAAATCTGACTGCCTGGCAACAAGCTCCGCTTCTCGGGATAAAACCACGGGAGAATGAACCCCTAAGGCTTGGTTGCTGGCCCTGTTATTGGTTTCATCCACTTCAAATAGGTTATCAAAAACATCGGTAAAAACATGAAAATAAATACTATCCGGTGCGTTCTTTGGCAAATTGACCAACAGGGTCCGTTCTACGGCTTGTCCCGCAGGCAAGCTGTCCCCATGAAGGATCGAGCCCATGCTTGTTATTGGCTGTTGAGCAGGGTTGGGACTGACGGACCAGTAGACCCTATCGGTAAACCCTACAGCCGACTTGGTGCCGCTGTTTCGTATCCTCCATTTAAGGGGAAAAGCTGCCTCTCGATAAACCGTGTCGGGAAAGGAGATGGATACGGGTGTCAATTCGGCCCGTTCACCGGTGATCAGCTTGATGGTGTCTGTACTTCGTTTGACGTTATTAGATTTTGAGTCAAACTCAAATACCCGGTTATCACTATCCGTGAGTAAATAAACATAATAATCTCCGGACAATCTCTCAGGCACTAAGGCCTCGGCTTCTGCTGAATACCTATCGCCGGTTTCCAGCGGCATGGGGGTGCTGCTTCCAAATTCATTGAAGCTGCGTGGTGTGGTAAATGTTTTGCGGAAAATCGAGATGGCCTTGGATCTATCAAAATCCGGCTGGTCAGAGATAAACACCTCATCCACCCACGAACTCACATTGGGAGGGTTGGCTCCGATGTTCTCCACCGTCCATGACACCTTCATGTTGGTGCCCGCGATCACCTCTGCCGGTACTTGGAGGTCCGCAACTTCCAAATCTGAGGGTGGCCGAAGTATCACATTGATGGGATCACTGCGGCGGACGTTGTTACTGTAATCGTTTTCAAACATTCCGGAGAAGTTGGATACGATGTACACATAATAGGTCCCAAAGACATTATCGGGCAATTTCATCTCCCGCTGCTGTGTATACGTAGCATTCACGGCAACATCCCCTCCGGTAATACAGCTGGAATTGCTATCTTCCTCTGCTAAAAAGACCGAATATTCCTCTATTTTGGTGGATTTGCTGATGTTAAATTCAGGTTCCTGGGATAGGTAAATGGCATCTCTCCAATAATACTCGATTCTGCAAGATTCTGTCAAACTCACATTTGCGGGCGCTGAACCGGCACTGACGGTATTGCCCCCACCGAATGTCCCCCCAGCATTACCGGTAGAGTAGCTATATTGTCCGTTGTCTCTCTTGAATCTCCAAAACAGACCTTTGGCATCTCTTTCTCCAATGTTCTGAACCTCATACAACACACTGATCGAATCCCCGGAAAAGGCATCCGTGGTGACGCCGACCTGATTGACCTTGAGGTCTGCCAACGGGGGAATACCTATCGAAATCGGGCGATAGATCAGGTTATTCTGCTCTTCGCTTTCCGAAACCGTCTGCGTATGGGACCGACGCTCGTTGGCGCAAACACCGTTTTCAATCGTACAATACCCGTCATCATTGTCTGTGATGATGAATAAGTAATAAACACCTCTCAGGTTGATCGGGACCCGCACTTCCTGGGTCATGGTGTAGGATTCCCCCGCCATCAGCGAGGATGGATTATCAAAAGTCCCCAGCAGGATATCGTCTGCCTTTCGGAGATCCAAGTCTGCCGACAGCCAAATACGATCCTTCCATCGGGTATTGTTCGTGTTACCGGCACCTACATTTTTCACCTCCCAAGAAACGGTTAGGGTATTCCCGGCCACCACCGCTTCAGGGGCTACATACGATTGAATAAGCAGATCTGGAAGGCCTGCAGCAACAAAGCGCTGCACGGGTCCCTCCGACACAAAGCAGCTATTTTTGGCGTGTATTTGCCATAGGTAGGCTTTTCCCCGCTCTAGGTTTCGGGTGGTATAACTGATTTGAGGAATATCCGCTGCCACCGGCTGACTGGGTTTTTCCGATCCTTCCTCCCATACGAAGACATCATAGACTACCGAATTGGCTCCGGGCGTCCAAGAAAGTGAAATCGGTTGGGCCAGGTTGAGCGATCCATTGGCGGGCAGCATCTGTCGTACGGGTTCGGGTGCCGTTGCCGGTATCACGTTTATTTCCAAGGTATCGGAAAAGTGGCAATCTGCGTTATACTTCCCACTGACCCAATATTTCGTGTCGCCGGTTGGGCTGATCGTAATGCTCTCTCCCGACTCGCCGGTGGACCAAACCAGTTCTCTTAAGCCTGAAACGGATAGCGTGAGGGATTCTCCTGTACAAATGGTAGTCAAGCCCGAGACCGTCAGCACGGGCAGTTCTGCTGCTTCCACTAGCAATGGAGAAGAGCTGATTTCACAGCCACTTTCATTCTGGTATCGAGCAATGTAGTTACCTGACCGATCGGATTTTAGCGTAATAGATTCTCCAAGGTCAAAAATTTCAGCATCCACATCCAAATACCATCGAACCGGAATATCGAGTTGGGTACTGAATACGCGACCTCCTTCACAGGATTCCGGGTCAGGCTCCGAGGAAATAACGGGCAACTCACCAGACTCCTCCACATTCACCCAAACACGCTTTTCTATCTGACATCCATTTGAGGTAGTGATCGTAACCCGGTATTCGGTAGACACCAATGGAGCCACCTCCAATAAGTTGGTGATGGCACCCGTGCTCCATCGATAGGAAGTTCCTCCCGAAGCCTGAAGTAAAGCGGGAGTACCCCGACAGATGGTCACATCGGGAGATACATTTGCATCGCTTTCCGCCGAGCTGTTGATGCTTATTTCAAAGCGGTCGTTTGAAGGGTTTGAATCTCCCTCCAAGATGGTGTAGGCTATCAGCTCGTGATTTCCTTCGGCAGATAGGTCCACCTTCGTCTGGAATGTATAGCTCAATTTACCGTTTCCGGGGATGGTATTTGTGCCCGAAATACGCTCGATGATCGGGGCAGCCCCATTTAAGGAGTATGCCACCTGAAAGGGACCGATCGGAGCAGAATTGAAGTTGGTGATTTCGATGCTGACGGTTTCCGCATCACCCAATTCACAACTGGAAACGGGGGCGGTGATACCCGTGATCCCTATATCTGCGGATGTTTTGGATGACTGGGAAGATGTATAGGGAGGAGCCAGATAGAGGTCTCCTTGTTCCGACGTAGCATATTCATAGAAAGCGAAATGATACGTCACGCCGGGTTCAAGCCCTTCTAAGGTAAAACCCTCCTCGGTACCGTTGTACACCACAAAGTTGCCTGAACCGATTTGACCGCCTTGCCCAAAGGTGGCACTTGCGGAATAAGCAGTAAAATCCGCCGGTCCCGCGTTGACGGCACTTCCCGCTCTGGCAAGCACCAACCTGCGCGTTCCATTTCCTTTGGAAAAGCCTACATCCATACCGTTAAAATCGACATTGGAATAGGTGGCATTAGTCACCTGCACCGAAGGCCTTTCTCCAAATGTTTCTAAGGCAAAGGAGTAGCCAGGTCTCAGGTAAAGCCTCGCTGAACTGCCATTGAATTCAAACAACGCAAAATGGTAATTGGTACCTGGCTCCAGATTGGTCACGTTGATATTGTTTCCCGAACCGGAGTATAAGACGTAATTTCCGGTGCCCACTTGCCTGACGCCAAACATGCTTGATGCGGGATAATTAGCCAGATCCGTGGGCTCTACATTCACGGGGCCTTCCTTTCTGCCGATCAGTATACGGTTAGCGCCATCGCCCCTTGTCCAGGAGATGTTTATCGAATTATTGCTGCGACTGCTGGTAAAGGCATTGCTGGATTGAATAGAGGGAGGGCTTAGGGTAGGCTTAGATGCTGCCAGGTAGAGGTCCCGAAGGTAGTAGGAGTTTTCGCCGGTTCCGTTGTATTCGAAGATCGCCAGATGGTACTCAGTAGCGGGTTCCAATCCGTAGAGCCAACTGCCATTGGACGTGCCGTCGTAAATGGCAAATTCACCGGAGGCGACCTCTGTACCAAACCCAAAGGTGGTGGATCCTGTAAAAATCTGCCCGTTGGTTGGCCGGAAAGTAACCGAGCTGCCTTTCTTCGCAATGACGACCCGCCTTGCGCCATCACCTACTGTGAAGGAATAATAAAACCTGTCTCCGTCTACGTTCGCGTTGTTCACCGTAAACGTAGAGGACGCTATGGTTGGAGCCGCTCCGGTAGCTTGGAGTGCTTTTGTGCCGGGCTTGAGATATTGCCTACCGGAGCTGCTGCCTGTATACTCAAACAGCTCAAAGTGGTAGGTGACGTTCGGGCTCAGTCCGCTGATGTTAACGCTCCTACCGGAACCGGAGTACTGCACGTAATTGCCCTCGCCCAAATTGCTGCCGTTGGCAAATGATCCCGCGCCACTGTAATTCGTAAAATCAGCAGGGGCGGCATCCACCGGTGCATTTGCCTTTCCGACCAATACACGTCCGGTTCCATCCCCATTGGTCCAATTAACCGTCATCGAGTTGCCGGTAACATTTGTGAAATTCAGGTTTCCGGCCTGTATGGTTGGCGGAAAAAGTGTCGCTCTTTCCCCCGTCAAAAAAGGGTCTCTAAGATAGAATGATTCCTCCCCAGTTCCGTTATACTCGAAAATTGCCAGATGATAGGTGGATGACGGATCTAAACCATAGAGCCAGCTGCCGTTTGAGTTACCACTGTATACCACAAATTCCCCTGTTGCAACTTCCTCCCCTTGCGCAAAGGTGGTGGAAGCCGTAAAGACTTTTCCATCTACCGGTCTATAGGTAACTGCACTTCCCTTTTTGGCCACAACAATCCGCCTGGAACCATTGCCACTGGTAAATGAATAATAAAACCGGTCCCCGTCCACGTTGGCATTATTGACCGAAAAATTTGAAGACGGGATGGAGGGAGTAGAAACGGTGGATGCTACGCCCTTCGCACCGGGCCGGAGGTACTGCCTTCCAGACCCACTTCCTGTGTACTCAAACACCTCGAAATGATAGGTTTTGGCCGGGCTTAGTCCGGTAATTGTGGTATTATTGCCTCCACCTGAGTACTGGACAAAATTTCCATTTCCTAGGTTACTGCCGTTGGTAAATGTACCCGATCCACCACCATAGTTTGTAAAATCTGCAGGGGAAGCGTCCACCGGCGCACCCTCCTTTGCTACCAGCACCCTTCCGGTTCCATTGCCATTGGCCCAACCGATCGTCATCGAATTACCGGAAATATTGCTGAAGACCATATTGCTGGCCTGCACCGTGGGTGGACTGAGGGTAGCCCGCTCCCCGGTCAAAAAAGGATCCCGAAGGTAGTAGGTATTGGTGCCGGTACCATTGTATTCAAAGACGGCCAAATGGTACGTTGTAGACGGCTCCAGGTTGTATAACCAATTGGCGTTTGATGTACCATTGTATACCACGAATTCATCAGGACTTACTTCGGTTCCCGACCCAAAGTTGATGTTGCCCGCATAAGATGCTCCATCCTGAGGCAGGAAAGTTACCGGACTTCCATTTTTTGCAATCACCATCCTGCTGGCACCGTTCCCATTTGTATAGGAATAATAAAACCTATCTCCGTCGACATTGGCAGTGCTGACTGTGAAATTCGTCGCCGGCACGGTGGGTGTGGATACGGTGGATTGAGCGGATCGGGTACCCGGCCTCAGGTAGACCCGTCCGCTGCTGCCATTGTATTCAAAAAGCGCAAAATGATAGGTTCGATTTGGATCTAACCCACTAATAGCCGTGCTATTTCCGGCACCGGAGTATTGTACAAAATTCCCGTTCCCCAAATTGGTTCCGTTTGCAAACGGAGCGGTGCCGCCACTGTAACTTGTCAAATCCTGAGGTTCCACATCTACGGGTCCATCGGCTTTGCCGATAAGGATCCGACCGGTGCCATTGCCATTGGTCCAGCTTATAGTCATTCCCGAGCCCGTCACTTGACTGAAACTAAGCCCACTCCCCTGAACAGTCGGTGCCGTCAGCGTGGTGGCGGTACCCTCCAAAAATTGGTTCTTTAGGTAAACGGTGGAAAAATTTGCACCGTTGTATTCAACTATTTTCAGATGATAGGTTGTGGAATGATTGAATCCATACAACCAAGTCTGATTGGCGGTTCCGTTATACACCACAAATTCACCGGGTGCAATTTCATTTCCCTGGCCAAAGTTCCCTGCCAGATAGTCGGCTCCATCCACTGGAACGGCACTCACCGGATTCGTACCGGCAACAATGATCCTTCTCGATCCATTGCCCCTCGTGAAGCTGATATAAAACCTGTCTCCATCGAGATTTGAAACCGTAAGGTTTTTAGATGGTTCGGTCGGTGCCTGCCCAAAAACTACAGACCCACTCATGAGCATCAACGCTAAAAACAGCATCCATCTTGTCGTGGCGGAGTGAGCACGTAAAATTATTTCCATAATAAACACAGGTAAACAATCGTAAACTTTAGATCCTAATCCCTAAAAGCCAGAATAGACCTTCAAACAAAAATGCTGTTTCCCCAGAGCAATGGACATAAAGCATGTAACAACTCATGGCAATCCGGTAACATTTCGATGAAATCGAGCCTACCTACCGGACAGGCAGGCATGACCTCTACCCGTCACACGCTGAAAAGACTATGGTACGTGCGAAATTCCATCCCGATCAACCGGGCCAGTTTGTGACAGCTAAAAACTATTATGGAAACAGGAGACGCTCTTATTAATAATAAACACCTATCCAATGCATCTTGGACGGGTCTTTCAGGTTGGTTATGGTTACTTTAGACGGAAATGAAGCGCGAACATCGGGATTTGTCTTATAAACCTCGTCTATCGTGTACTCGACCCAATTAAACCCCTTCTTCAGGCTGATTTCAAAGACATATTCTACGGGCACCTCCGTATTGTCGTCAGCATACACGCTGCTCGTACAGGATGTGCTCAGCTCCACGTCTTCGTCCACATACATAACTTCATAAAAGGAGCCCTTCACGGCATTATTATAGCCAGAATCCTCCAACCATGGCTTAAGTGCTTCATCCGACAGTAAAAAAACAGTTCCCGCCCATTCCCCTTTACCATTGGTCATCCGTACATAATCCTGCCTAGCTGCTGGCTTTTCGGCCTGATCACCGAAGGCATCTGGACTGCAATTGAAATGAAAATTGAAATACAAAGGCCCCATAGACATTGACTTATAATCATCTGGTATCTTTTCGAGACTAGTATCGGCTAAGCTCGCCGTAAAGGCACCCTTCTTATCCACCTTGCCGATAGATATGGGATAGTCCATCCCAAAAAGCATGAGCACCAAATCCATTTCGGCTTTCCCATGGTTCTTTACGTTTCCGGAAAGTTGCTGGCTATTGGCCTGAAAAAACAGCAATAGGATGGCAATTGTGAGCAATGACTTCATTTTTATAAAGATTTAGGTTGACAGTGAATTTATTAATTGCTAAATATCGGACAAACCAACCTGGTAAAATTGCTGGTATGTAACAAAGGATAACACGTATGTATCATTTTAGAAAAGAAAGGCTGATCAAAACAAATGATACCATAAGACGAAATTATTCAAATGATTCTCACCTATTCCTTCACTTACCGGCCTTTTTGTAAGATATTGCCACAACCAATGCAATACCATGAGATTGTCTATTAAATCCCTAAAATTCACGTCGCTCATTTGGGCACTTCTAAGCATAGCGGAGCTTAGCTTTGGGCAGGTAGACCTTTCGTTTAGGCAATTGTCCGTGAATGACGGACTCTCTCAAAATTCGGCCGTCTCCATTACCCAAGATCGGGAAGGATACTTTTGGATAGCCACCCAAGACGGGTTGAACAAGTATGATGGAATAGGTTTTACGGTTTTCCCCAAAAAATTTGCCGATGTCACCCAAGAATCACACCTCCAACTGGGCAAGGTGCTTGCAGACCAAAAAGGCAGCATTTGGATCATCCCAGAATCAGCTGTTCCTGAGCGGCTACTTCCAGGAAAAAAGGAGTTTGTAGCCGTAAACGATATTTCGATGGCTAGCTGTATACACGAGGGTGACAATGGAGAAATATGGATAGGGGCATTTTCTGGTCAGCTATACCGGTGGAACGAAGACACAGAATCTGCCGAGATCATACGGGAATTCCCTTCCCGTGAGTTGCTTGACATTGCCGACTATGGGGAAAATTCACTATTAATAACCTTTAAGGATGGAGTGCTCGTTTGGGACAGCGCCAGCGATACTGCACGCGAATTAATTGGTTCGAACGACAGACACTATTATTCTTGCGCTATTCAAGATGGCCAGGGAAACATATGGGCCGGCACTTTAAATGCGGGCGTACAGCTCATCGAAAATGGCTCAAACACGCCCAAACCGATCCATTCCATCTTCCAAAACCTACCCAGTGGGTTCGAACGCGAAATGATTTTGGATATAATGGTAGATCGGAGAGGAGCCATTTGGCTGGCGACCTATGGACAAGGCGTAATCCAACTCCATACCGATGCCCTATCTGCGGATAACTATTTTTTTCAAAAACAAAATCCACGTTCCCTTCATTACAATGATGTACTTTGCATGTACGAAGATTACACCGGTACGTTATGGTTTGGGACAGACGGCGGAGGCTTAAGTTTTTATGACCGTTTTCTCGAAAAGTTTAGTTTTTTCCACAACCAACAGGTGCCTGAAAACATCCATATTGACGTAGTCCGTTCTCTCTATGTAGATGAAAACGAATCCCTTTGGATAGGCACTTCAGGCAAAGGACTCACGTCCTATCATCCTAAAAACAATACCTGGAAAACCCGAACAGCATCCGACATTACCCAAAATTCCATCGCCAGCAACCGGGTGATGAGTTTATTGGGCGATGGAAAGGGTAAACTTTGGATTGGGTACCAAGATGAGGGGCTGAGCATCATGGACCTTAAAACGGAGAAATTCCAACACTATCACCCCAACAGCGAGATTCCACTGCCCGCAAACACGGTGTGGAAAATCATCCGCGACAGTACAGGACGGTGCTGGCTGGCAACCCGAAACGAAGGCTTGATCCAGTTCGACCCACAAAAAGGCGTGATCCAACAGTATGTACACGATGCTGCGGATCCCTTTAGCATCCCCGGAAACAACATCAGAACAATTGAGGAAGGCGAAAACGGCGAATTCTGGATAGGGACAGAGAATAACGGGATAGCACGTTTTGACTCCAAATCCGGCAGATTCGAGACCTGGAATCACGGAGAAGAAGATTCAACCTCAATTTCATCCAACAGCATCAAATCCCTGTATTTCGATGGGCAAAAATTGCTCTGGATAGGAACAAACGGGTCGGGGATCAGCATACTGAATACAGAAAGCGGTGAAGTAATTCGAATTTCCAGCCACCATGGGTTAGCAAATGATGTCGTCTATGCCATTCTACCCGACGACAATGGCAACTTATGGGTAAGTTCCAATAAGGGAATCTCCAAAATTTCACCCTCTGTCGGCAAGCAAGCCTACGAAGTAAGAAACTACACCAATTACGATGGCCTCGCCACGGAATTCAATACAGGAGCCTATTTCAGAAAGTGGGACGGTTCACTTTATTTCGGAAGTTTAGAAGGGGTTTATTGGTTTAACCCCGGAAACATTTTTTTGAATGAGACTCCCCCAAAAACTGCCATCACCGGAATAGTTGCTTTTGAGCAGCCTATTGATACGGCAGAAGAAATAGCATTGAAGCATTTTGACAACACCCTCACTATCAGCATGGCCAGCCTGGTATTTTCACTGCCGAACAAAAATGAATTTCAATACAAACTCGAAGGGCATGATGCCGATTGGGTGTTTTCGGGAAACAACCACCAAGCCCGATACACAAACCTCTCCCCGGGCGATTACACCTTTTTTGCCAAATCCTCCAATTACGATGGCGTATGGTCTGAAACCCCCGCCTCACTTAACTTCACCATTTTACCTCCCTGGTACCTGACCTGGTGGGCCTACCTAGGGTATGCTCTTTTGATTTCAGCCGGCTTGATGTGGGTATATACCTACCTAAAATGGCGCTGGCAAATGAATTATAACCTAAAATTAAAGGAGGAAGAAGCATTACATTTATTGGAAATCGACCGATTTAAGACAATGTTTTTTACCAATATTTCCCATGAGTTTAGGACGCCTTTAACACTGATTTCAGGCCCGGTGGAGCGGTTGATTAGCCAGTCTGACAGCCCTGTGGTCAAATCCCAGTTAAACCTGATCAAACAGAATTCCCAACGGCTTCTTAACTTGGTGGATCAACTGCTGGAAGTTTCGAAGATAAAATCCGGAAAACAAGTCCTCAGTATCCAAAAAGGAAATCTTGGCCTACTGCTTCAATCCATTGTTTCAAATTTTTTTTATTTTTCCTCGGAAAAACAGATACGACTGCGTGAAAGCATCCCCTTGATGACCGAAATTTGGTTTGATGCCGACAAAATCGAAAAAATAGTCGGTAATCTGCTGCAAAATGCCATCAAGTATGGAAAACCCGGCACAACGGTATCGCTTCACGCTGAAATAGCCAACAAGCACCTTGTCCTGCGGATAGCCAACGAAAGCCAGATCAAATATACCCGCGATCAACTATCCCGGCTTTTCGATAAATTTTTCAAACCCAACGCAAAATCGGAAGGATTTGGAATAGGCCTCCCCTTGGTCAAAGATCTGGTGGAGCTCCACAACGGCCATATTGACTTGGAAGTACACGAATCCGACATCTTCGAAGTTACTGTTCAAATCCCCGTTGATAAATATGCTTTCCGGCCCGATCAGGTGGTGGAAGAGGAGGAATTCTTAGCGACTACAGAAATTAACAGGCCGCTACCTCCCGCTGAGGATGCGCCATTGATTTTGGTGGTAGAAGACAATTCACAAATAAGAGATTTCGTGAGAGAATCTATCAGCCCCCTATACCGCGTGGTGGAGGCCGTCAATGGTACAGAAGGGTTGTATATGGCGTTCAAAAAGATTCCCGATTTAATCATTTCGGATATCATGATGCCGGAATTGGATGGAATTTCCCTTTGCCGTCAGTTGAAAAAAGACGAGAAAACATCCCATATACCCATCATCTTACTTACCGCAAAGATCGGCGAGGAAAGCCTGCTAAGTGGTCTGGAAGTAGGTGCGGATGACTTTATCCCAAAACCATTCAGCACCAAACAACTGTTACTCCGTATACAAAAACTGATCGAATTAAGAAAAAATCTGCGCATCCACTACGGTAATAAATCAAACTTTTCCCCCACCGAAATCGCTGTTTCCTCCACGGAAGAAAAATTCTTGGAAAGGCTTCAAAAAATAGTCGACGAAGAACTGATGGACTCAACCTTTACAGTGGAAAAATTTTGCAAAAACATGGGCATGAGTAGAATGCAGCTACACCGAAAACTCACCGCCCTCACAGGACTGTCCACGTCGGCGTTTATCCGGGATCAACGACTGCGACTTGCCCTACAGCGCCTGTCTAAATCCGGAGAGACGATTTCAGAAACCGCCTATGCCGTGGGATTTAGTTCCCCATCCTATTTCATCAAGTGCTTCAAAGAAACCTATGGCATGACTCCTTCTGAATTTGTAGCCAAAGAGAAATAACCGCTTCGGTTTTTGCCCTTTCCGCATCCATCACATGCGTAACTGAGTGTGCTTTCAAACAGCTTTAGGCACCTAAAATTTCAGTATATACTCCTGAAGATTATCTTCCCGCTGTAGGTCAAGCTTCTTTCTCAGCCGGTACCGCGCTATCTCTACACCTCTGACAGAAATATTCATGAGATAAGCAATTTCCTTCGTGCTCAAATTCATGCGCAGGTAAGCACTCAGCTTAATCTCCTGCGGACTGAGGTCGGAAAAGGACTTCTTGAACCGGGACATGAAGTCGCCATGCACTTGGTCGAAATGGATTTCAAACTGCTCCCAATCCTCGTCCTCGGCAATATTTTTCTCAATGTTTTTGATCACTTTTTGGATCTCATTTTTCACCTCTTGGTTCTTGCTCTTTTTGATGATCCCGGAGAGATTCCCTTTGACTTGGTCAATAAACCCATTTTTGGTAATTAGGTGCATCGTGGCGGTCGCAAGCTCTTTGTCTTTAAGCTGAATTTCCTGCTTGAGCTTCTCTGTTCTCAGTGACTCCAGTTCTTTTTGGGAGCTCAGCAGCTCCGACTCCTTTTCTTGTATCACCCGCATAGAAGCATCCTTCATTTGCTGGGTTTTTTGCTGAAATCGCCTGTCCACCGTCCGATAGCCCAGAAGCCCTACCAAACAAACCAACAGAAAATAGGCTCCATAGGCCAACCGGCTTCGATACCAAGGCGGCAATACTTCGAAAGACCAAATGGCTTCGGCGGCTATTTGACCGTATAGGTTTCTACTTCTGGCACGGAAGGTATACTTCCCTTCGCTCAGGTTGGTATAGGCTTTTTCATTGCTTTGAGTCCATTCTCCATAACCTTCCTCCAATCCCTCCAGCCAGTATTGAAAGGCAAGTTCCTTCTCATTGTTAGGCGTTGGGTTGCTCGCAGTAATTCGAAGATTCGCCCTGCTATATGGAATATTTGGCCGCCATTTCTCCCCGCCGGACACGGTGTTTGCCGTCCCCCCGGCAAATATCAGGGAATCAACTGCTCCTGTTAGGTGAACCGAACGAATCAGTGTTGGGTAGTCGTGAGGACGGTAATTTCCCTCATTTAGGCTAAATCGAACGAAGCCCTCGTTTGCGGCAAACAGCACTTCATTTCCCCGAATGGCTGATATATTCTGTAGGTCATCATTCAGTAAAGGGCGAAGCTGATTGAATAGCTCGGTACGTTTCACAAATCTTCCATCCACCCGTTTTTCCAATACCCCAACCTCCTGTGCTCCGATAAAATAAATATTTCCTAGCGGATCCTCCAGAAGCACATGCAGCAAATCTCCATTGCCAAAAAACTTCTGGAAGAATTCGTCGCGTTCAAAGCGCCCCCTTTGCTCATCAAACCGGAATATACCGGATTGGGTGGTAAATACCAGTCGGTTGTTGACATACCATACGTTGTTCATGGTTTTGGAGGGAAGCCCTGCCTCCTGCCCATACACCTCCACTGAAACACTCTGAAGCTTATTGTCCAACTGAAGTTTGTACAGTCCCTTGTAGCCATGAGCCACCCAAATATTCCCTTGGGCGTCTTGCTCGATGATCCGGCTTGATTCTGTAAACCCACTTATTTTCCGCAAATAACGGATACCGGCTGGATCAATCTCATACAGGTAAATGCCATTATACCCACCTACCAAGAGTAAATTGGAATGACCCCGGAGTGGTTGGAAATTCCAAATACCTGAGGGTCCATCGACCCTCTTGGCGATCCCATTGTCCACGACAAAGGCGCCATCATTGTGCGCAATTAAAAGCTGATCTTGAATCGCCTTCAACTGATAAACCTGTCCTTGGGAATTTGGCAAAAAAACAGCGTCTTCGCCATCGGCTTCTGTATCCCCCAATACATAAACCCCATTGTTGGTTCCCAAATAAAGACTTCCATCAAACAGTGTAGCGTGATACCCCGTCCCGGTAAGTCCTGAAAACTGATTAATCTTCCGAAAGGGATTGACCAGTTCGAGTAACGTCAGGCCATTGGCATGTCCTATCCAAAGGTTTCCCGAAAGATCTTCAAAGAGAGAAAGGATGGCATTGTTTGTTAGACCGTTATTTGTATCAAGGTGCAAAAGCTGTTGCCCTTGTTCATCCAGCATGTAGAGCCCGTCAGTTTGGGTCCCTAGGATAACCTGTCCATTTCTCAGGCGCAAGGCTGTGTTGACACCTGTTCCATCGGCTTGCCTCCATGGAGTGATTGTTTCGCCTTGCACATGATAAACGCCTTGATCCCGTGTAAAAACAAGCAGGACACTCGGTGATAACTGTAGGACCGATGTGACCAATTGATCCTGAAAAAAGCGGGCTCCGCCAATTGGAGTCGGCTCTCCGCCCTGCACCACTTGCAGCCCCTGACCCACCTCATTGATGTATAGCCTATTTCCATTGAAATGGAAGCTTTCGAAGGAACTCTTAGACGAAAACACCTGCTGAAACTGCCGGTTCTTGTCAAAAACAAAAATATGTCTATCCGTGCAAAAATACAGGGCATCCGCCAACAAGTATACCCTCCAGACTTCTTCCAATTCACGGTAGGCTTCGGGAAGTTCGCCCCGCAGAGACTGAAACGCAAACTCGCCAGAAGAATCTGGCCCAAAAAAACCAAAATCCCCCTGACCGGCCACATAGATCAGGCCATCTTCACCCAACTGCACATGGCGTACCTTTGATCCGGAAGGAAGTGCATAGCGTCGCCAGGAAGTTCCATCGTACTCCAACAACCCGTAGTTGTTTGCGATGTAAATAATCCCAGTAGGATTTTGAGTGATGGCATAGTTCTGTATTCCTCCCCCGTATTCCTGACTCGCATAATACCTTGAGAAAGGCAATCCCAAGCCCTGCCCAAACAGGACAACGGCTTGAAAAAAGCTCAATAGATAAATTAGCAGTGACTTCAACTTTTGGGTTTAGTTAATTTGACACACAAGATACTAGTTTTATCCGTGATGTAGTAAGTTATTGAAAAAAATGAGTTGAGATCCTTTTAAAAAAACCCCTCAAATTGAACCAATTAAAGCCTTTTTAGTTGTTTTGATGAATTATTGTGAAAGGCTGCAAAGTACAGTGATGTAGTATTGATGTACTGGCTTTTTTCGTATCACTAATTTTTAACGCCAACTTGTAGGCTCATAAATCCAAAAAAAATGAAAAAACTATTACTGTTTTGTTTTGCGCTCTCGCTCCATGCGGGAGTATGGGCGCAGGGAGACGTAGTGAGAGGGCAAGTCACGGATGATACCGGCTTTCCACTACCGGGAGTTAGCATTTTGAAGCTCGAATCTGTTGTAGGTGCTGTAACGGATTTGGATGGCAACTACACCATCAATGCTTCTACTGGAGACAGACTCCAGTTTTCGTTTATAGGGTATAAGCAGCAGGTAATTACTGTGGAAAATGCCGGAGAAATAAACGTTGTTCTCCAAGAAGACCTCACTAACTTAAATGAGGTAGTCGTCATTGGATATGGTACAGCTACCAAGAAGGAGCTCACAGGGGCTACCTCCCAACTCAAAGGAGAGGCCATCGAACGCATGAATATGCCGAGAGTGGATCAAGCCTTACAGGGACAATTGGCAGGCGTCAATATATCCACCAACTCAGGCGCACCAGGAGGCACTTCAAACATCCGTATCCGAGGTATTGGAACCTTTGGGGATAACGATCCACTCATATTGGTGGACGGTGTCATTTACGATGCCGCCGGACTTAATGCCTTAAATCCAAACGATATCGAATCAGTAAATGTGCTAAAAGATGGTACCGCTGGAATCTATGGGGTTCGTGCTGCCAATGGCGTAATCCTAATCGAAACGAAAAAGGGTAATCTCGGCACGAAGCCAAGACTGGATTTTACGGGTTATTACGGCGTGCAGGAAACCGCACGGAAGCTCGACCTGCTAAATGCCCGGGAATTTGCCATTCTGAAAAACGAAGCCTTCGCTGCAGGTGGCCAACCCATGCCCTTTAATAATGTGGCGTTGGGCGAGGGCACCAATTGGCAAGATGCCGTGTTTCAAACGGCGCCTATTCAGGAATACAATATGACGGTAACGGGAGGATCCGAAAAAACCTCCTACTCCATCGGAGGATCCTACTTTTCACAGCAGGGTATCGTGGGTGGTCCCAAGGCTAATTTTGAGCGGTACAACGCCCGTATCAACTTCACTACAGAGCTGGCTCCGCGGGTTAAGCTTACCAACGTGCTTTTATACACTCGGGAAGAGAGCAAAACGCTCCCCCAAGGAGGAATTGGCTCGGTACTCTACAACACCATCAACGCCTATCCAACAGAACCCATCTTTGTCGGCAACAGGTACTCCTACCTAGAAAATGTAAACGACATCATCAACCCATTGGCACAGATGGAAAACGCCTACAACGATGCTTGGGTAAACAAGCTCGTAGGTAAAGAGGAAATTGAATATAAAATCAACGACAACTTCACATGGACCGGCCGTGCAGGCTATAACTATGCCCTGGTTGATTCCAAGGTTTTCAATCCGTTGGTTTGGTATGGCCCGGGAAAATTTGCAAACTCAGCGAGAAACGCCAACCTTGATCCCGTTCTTGTCGATGTAGGCGGATCGCAGATCGAGCGG
This sequence comes from Lunatimonas salinarum, assembly GCF_017811155.1. GTDB lineage: Bacteria > Bacteroidota > Bacteroidia > Cytophagales > Cyclobacteriaceae > Lunatimonas > Lunatimonas salinarum. The sequence continues at coordinate 165,049 of NZ_JACVCV010000004.1, forward strand.
GGTGCCAGTGTGTTTGAATCCAGAAGCACCTTTTTGGATTACAACCTGGAAACCTTCCTAAACTTCGAAAAAGCCCTGACTGAAGACCATCGGGTGAAGGGTATGTTTGGGGTATCCTTAGTAGGAAACCGAAGCGAAGGCTTAAACGGCACCGCATTTAATATCCCAAACAATGACATTAACTTTGCCGATATTTCCGCAAACCAAGCTCCCGGCGGATTTTTGAACAACGTCGGCTCTTTTCAGAGCAGGCAACGACTTACCTCTGCCTTCATTCGAGGAGAATACGACTTTCAGAAGCGCTACCTCTTCTCTGCCATTTTACGAAGAGACGGTTCGTCTAACTTTGGTCCAAATAACCGGATCGGGTACTTCCCCGCAGTCTCTGGCGCTTGGGTCATTTCAGATGAATCCTTTTTCAGCTCGAGTATCGTAGACTTTATGAAGTTGCGTACCAGCTTTGGGGTCTCCGGAAATGACCAAATTGGTCTATTTAGGTACCGAGGGTTACTAAACGGCTCTGCCACGTATGTATTCAACGATTTTATCGTGAACGGTGCGGCCATCGGAAATACGAGCAACCCGGATCTAAAATGGGAAACCACATACCAGACAAACATTGGACTGGACTTCTCCTTCTTCCAAAATTTGGACTTTACGGCAAACTATTTCATAAAAAACACCAAGGATCTGTTGTTTCAGCCTGACGTATCCGCCTTGTTGGGATCTTACGGACCAGGGGGGTCGCCTCCGGTTATCAATGCGGGGGATGTGATGAACCGCGGCATCGAGCTGGAACTGGGCTATGGCACGGTAAGACCACAGGGTGTCAACTTCCGATTTGATTACAACGTCACCTTTCTAAAGAATGAGGTAACGGCCGTTCCCGAAGGATTTGAATTTATTCCAGGCGCACCGTTTAGTGTCGGTGGCAATGTGGCCACCAGATTCCAGAAAGGATTTCCAATCGGCTACTTCGTAGGATATGAAACAAACGGTATCTTCCAGTCTGCGGAGGAGGTGGCTTCCAATCCGGTTACCCAACCCGGTGCCATGCCAGGTGATCTTCGGTTTGTGGACTATAACGGCGATGGAGCCATCAGTTTTGGCGATGATACAGACCGAAAAATGATCGGATCGCCTATTCCGGATGTGGTAATGGGCTTTAATTTCTCCGTTGACTTCAAAGGAATCGACTTCGGCGCCAACGTGTATGCGGCACTTGGCCAAGAGATTATCCGAAACTACGAAAGGCAACAGCCATGGGCCAACCAACTTAGCTACAACCTGGGCCGTTGGACAGGTCCGGGCACTTCAAATGACATCCCAAGACTCACCACTGGAGCCACCAGAAACACTGTTTTCTCTGACTTCTATGTAGAAGATGGTTCCTTTGCCCGATTGAGAAACGTACAGATGGGCTACACGCTTCCTACGGAGCTTTCTCAGAAATTCGGAGTGCAATTTTTTAGATTTTATGTAGCCGCCAATAACTTGATCACCTTGACCAGGTACCAAGGATTTGACCCGGATGTGGGATCAGGTAATCCGCTTGGTTCTGGAGTAGATAATGGTATCTACCCACAGGCAAGGACAATAATGGCAGGGTTTAACATTAAATTTTAACATCATGAGAGGTATATATAAGTGGTTATTGATTATCCCCATAGGGATAATATCAGCATGCGACAGCCTGCTGGATATAGATCCTGAATACACCCAGGATGCAGAAAATTTCTTCAATACAAGAGAAGACTTTGACCGGGCGATCATCGGCGTCTACGACATGCTACAGCCCGCCTATCTCAATATGTGGATAGGGGAAATCGCCTCCGACAACTCCATCGCCGGTGGAGAAAGCGTAAACGATACACAGGGGCTGCATGAGATTCAAAACATGACGCATGGCGGCGTAAACGAGGAGTTGCGTGCCGTGATGCGGGTAAATTACACCGGTATTGCGAGAGCAAACTACATCTTTGAGAATCAGGATAATATCGAATTTGACGGCAAAGACCTCATCCTTGCAGAGGCGAGAATGATGCGGGCTTATTTCTATTTCAATTTGGTAAAGTACTTTGGAGATATGCCACTGATAGTGGACCGACGGATCTCAATAAACGAGATCTCCAATTCCTCCCGAACACCAAAAGCAGAAATCTATGCCCAGATCGAATCGGATCTCCGGTCAGCCCTCGAGGTGCTCCCCGCGACGGTCAGCGAAACGGGGCGTTTGACTTCCGGTGCTGCGGCAGCGCTCTTGGGGCAGGTGCTACTCTATCAAGGCAAATACAGTGAATCCGCCACGGTACTGGGCAATCTGATTGATAACAATGCGGCCGGATACGACCTATTTTCAGACTATAGCACGCTGTTTTTGGTGGCAAACCAAAACGTATCTGAAGATGTGTTCACCATTCAGTTTTCCGGATTGCAGGGCGGTGACTACGGTTGCCTAATCTGCCTGAATGGCAACGCTGCCGTCGGATTCCATGGCATCAGGCTGTATGAAGGGCCATTCTATGCAGACGGCAACAGCTATAACCTCCCCACGCAGGATCTTTACGACTCCTTTGAAGAAGGCGATATCCGACGAGGGGCCACCATATTGGATATTGAAGCATTCATTGCCGCACAACCCAATGCAGATGAAATCACCTATGCGATCGGAGGCGGAGGACATACAGGCTACTACAATAACAAATACATCAAGCGTGCAGACGAACGAGGCCTGCCGGATGATGACCTTACCAGCCCCCTTAACTACCGGGTAATCCGGTGGGCAGACGTACTGCTTATGGCAGCGGAAGCATTCCAGCGATCCGGTAACGATGAAAGGGCAAGAGTAGAGCTAAATAAAGTGAGGGCAAGGGTACAAATGCCTTCCATCAACGCTACAGGAGACGCACTGTATCAAGCCATACTACGGGAGCGGAGATTGGAGCTATCCGGCGAGGGTTACAGATTTTGGGATCTGGTACGAACGGGCCAAGCTGCTGAGCGAATCAGCGGGTTTGTGACCGGCAAGCACGAAGTATTCCCCATCCCACAGGTAGAAATAGACTTGGCCGGGGGCAATTGGAATCAGAATCCGGGTTATTAAATTGATTGAACAATGAAAAAGATCCTATCATATATTTGGCTCTTGTTGCCACTAGTGGCAGTATTGAGCTGCATAGAAGAGTACCGGCTAGAAGGTGCCGCGCCTACCGAAGCAGAGGCCAACTTTAGCTTTACGCCAACCGCTGAAAGCGACAACATCCTGCAATTTACCGCAGATGGGAATTTCTTTATGATGAACTGGGACCTAGGTAACGGCCAAACGGGCGAAGGCAAAACCGTTACGGGAACCTTCCCCCTCGCTGGAACCTACACGGTCTCACTTACGGTCTTCAATGCAGGGGGAAGCGTGACCTTTTCCAGAGATATCGTTATTGAACAGACCGATCCGCTATTGCTGGACCGACCCATCTTTAATATGCTGACGGGAGGTGTAGAAGCCACCGAAGGAAAAACTTGGAAAATAGACGCGGGAAGACCCGGCCACTTCGGTGTAGGCCCCAATCCTTCATCCTCCGCGGGTGACTTCCCCGAATGGTACCAAGCCGTGGCAAACGAAAAAGAAGGTTCCGGAATGTATACAGACCGATACACCTTTTTCTTGGATGGATTCGGCTTTAACATGGAAACCAATGGATTTGTGTACCTGAACGCTGCACAAGGCAGTAACTTCCCCGGTTCATTTGATCCAGGTGTAGGCGACTTGTCTGCTCCGTATGAAGCGCCTGATGGGTTAAGGTGGTCTATCGTAGAACCTGAGGGAGGATACCCCGAACTGACTATTTCTCCCGGCGGCTTCTTGGGTTACTTTGCCGGCGGAAGAACTTACCAGATCATTCGATTGGAAGAAAACGAAATGTTCCTCCGCTTTGTAGATCAAGCCAACACTGACCTAGCCTGGTATATTCGATTGATTCCTGAAGGATTTGAACCGGATCCGCTTCCCGAACCGGAACCAGAACCGGAACCGGAAAATCCAGATGTTAATTTCACCCTCAATGACTTGGTAGGAAATGGTAGAAGGGTATGGATGTTAAATCCTGCTGTCGGTGCATTCGGGGTAGGGCCCGGCCCGGGCAGCGATGCCTTCTTCCCCAATGGCGAGGATATCTCCGAAGACAGAGCCTGTTTGTTCAACGACCTATTCATTTTCAATTCCAACGGAAATTACGAATACAACGCTCAGGGAGATGTGTTTGGTGAGGGGTACTTGGGACTTGCGGATGGCTGTCAACCTGAAAGCGATCTACTGGAAGCTTCCGGGTCAGCTTGGGCCTCTGGACTACACAGCTTTACATTCACTCCTGGAACAGCGACTGATCTTCCCAAGATAACGGTAACAGGAACTGGTGCCTTCATTGCACTGCCCAAAGCCTTTAACGGAGGAGAATACGCTGAGGCACCACCTAGAGAAAATGAATCTGTTACCTATGAGGTGATTGGCTACGACGCATCTACGGGACAATTATCCCTTTCCATCGATATCAGCACCGATGGAAGTGTGTTCTGGAACTTCGTGTTGATTCCCGCACCGGATCAATCGCTAGGCTTATCGGAGTTTACACGTAATAACTTGGTAGGAGCCGGTGAAAAGGCTTGGAAACTAAAACCGGGAGCGGGAGCCTTCGGAGTGGGGCCAAGTCCAGGTAGTGACGAGTGGTTCCCGAATGGAAATGATATCAGTGAAGACCGACCTTGCTTATTTAATGACCGGTTCATTTTCAATGACAACGGCACCTATACTTACGACCCGCAGGGAGACGTTTTCGGAGAGGCGTATATGGGGATAGAGGATGGATGCCAATCGGTAGATGCCCTTAGCGGGACAGCTGGAGAAGCCTGGGGAGCTGGAAACCATCAGTTTGCCTTCATTCCTCCATCCGGTGATGCCCCGGCAAAACTGTCTGTAACCGGCACTGGTGCCTTCATTGCATTGCCTAAAGCCTATAATGGAGGAGAGTACACTTCTGGCCCCCCAAGGGCCGACGAAACGGTTACCTATGACATACTGGGGTACGACGCCAATTCCGAAGAGCTCACGATAACAATAGATATCTCCGGTGAAGGCGGCACATTCTGGACCTTTGTGCTTGTCCCCGCTAACGACTAAACGATGATCATCATGGCAAAGACACTGCACGCACTACTCCTATTTCTCCTACTGACGGCAACCAATGCCTGCAACTCGGACAATGTGGAAGAGCAGGTATTGCTTCCCACCAACCTGGATGTGACAGTGGAAATATTGGAAAACGGTATCGTACAGGTACAGTTTTCGGCAGAAAGAGCCAACTTCTTTCGAATTGGCTTTGGAATCGGAAACCAAGAACCTGAGTTGGCTACAGGGAGTACGGCCACGCACAGATACACCGCTCCTGGCGAATATACGGTGACCGTACAGGCACACAGCACCGAAGCTGACTTTATCAAGCGAGAAGAAACGGTCATCATCACCGAGCAACTTCTAGGGATTGGGCTGCCAACTACGGGTTTCGAATCTCCGATGAGCTATGACGGGTACGCCTTGGTCTGGAACGATGAATTTGAGTCGAGTACCCTTTCTTCGGACTGGGTATTCGAACTAGGCGATGGCTGTCCTAACTTGTGCGGATGGGGAAATAACGAACTGCAATTTTACCGCAGGGAAAACACCGAGTTAAAAGATGGCTACTTGGTCATTACCGCCAAACGTGAAAACATCGGCGGGAAGAACTTCACCTCTTCCCGACTCAAGACACAGGCAAACAAGAGTTTCCAATTTGGCCGTATGGATATCCGTGCAGCGATGCCAAAAGGACAGGGAATCTGGCCAGCCATCTGGATGCTGGGAGAAAGCATCACAGAAGTAAGCTGGCCAGCCTGCGGAGAGATCGATATCATGGAAATGGTCGGAGGAAATGCATCCGGTAGGGACGACACCGTGCACGGTACGGTACACTGGGACAACAACGGTTCCTACTCCTATCGGGGCGGCAAAAAAACCCTGCCCGATGGTGCCAAGCTGGCGGATAATTTCCACGTATACAGCGTCATCTGGGATGAATCCAAAATTACTTGGCTCCTGGACGATGAAGTGTACCACGAGCAAGATATCAGCCCGGACTCAATGGATGAGTTTAGAGCTCCCTTTTTCTTTATCCTGAACGTGGCTGTCGGAGGAAACTGGCCCGGCAATCCGGACAGCAGCACCATCTTTCCTCAGCAAATGGCTGTGGACTACGTGAGGGTGTTTCAAAAAGAATAGCCGTAGAGATCATTCGTCCATAGGCTAATAAACCTTGGTTAGAACTAAAAAAGAAGAGGCTGTCCGCAATGGGCAGCCTTTTTCTTTAAAACCAATTTCCCGGCAGACCCTAAAAGGTATACGCCCCACTTTTTCATGGGAATCAGGGACTGCTCGCCTGGATATTGGGATGGGTGTCCGGAAAAAGTAGCCGCCGATTTCAAGTCCTCTACCCACTCCAGTAACCGCTCGTTTATTTTTTCCTGCTCCAGCCCCAACTTAGGTGGATACAAGCAAAGGAAAAATTGGGAAATCGCATGCTCTTCCTCCAACTTGCCAATGTCCTTCGTTGCCAATCCTCCGGAAAGCAGCGAAGCGATCAAATCGAGCATCATGGCCAATCCGGCTCCTTTCCACATACCCATGGGCATGGCCAATCCGCTACCTAGTATCTCTTCGGGACTTTGGGTTGTTTTTCCCTCCGAAGTAAAACCTGCCGCAAAGGGCATCTGCTTGCCTTCCCGCAGGTAAGTCTGCATTTTTCCATAGGCAAACTGAGTCATCGCCATGTCCAATACAAGGGGTTCTGGCTCGCGGGGAATCGCGATTACCAACGGGTTATTTCCCAGCCTGGCCTCCTTTGCACCCCAAGCAGGCATATTGGGCAATGTATTGGTAAAACAAACGGCCACGCAGCCCGCTCTGCCGGCCTGCCACCCAAAATTGCCTCCACGCTTCCAGTGGTTGGTTCGCCTGAGCGCTACCGCGCCCATCCCCTGTTCCTTTGCCAAGGCTATGGCCCTGTCCATTGCAAATCGGGCGTTTAAGGGTCCCGCACCGAGATTGCCGTTCCACCGCTCAAAAATGGGTAAGGCAAAATCCAAGCTTGGTTCCGCCCGTGGGTCGACTATGCCCGCCTCCACCAGGCGCACGAACTCCGGAAACCGGTTCAGTCCGTGGGATGCTACCCCATCCAAGCTGGCATCGGCAAACAAACCCGCACAAACTGCCGCCTTTTCGGAGTCGAACCCCCTACTACTCAAAACGGCTTCCAACACGCCCCGTAACGTAGCATACTCAATTCGGATCGTATTATTTTGCATCATTGACAGATCTGACAGTTTCATGGGCATGATACTAAAAAATGGAGAAAAAAACTAACCCATTCGATGTACACTGGACCTATTGCTTATGCTCCATCTTTTGAATACATTGTGGAAAGAACAAGCCGGTCTAACATTACTTTAACATTCCCATGAACACCATGAAAGCCGTGATATGTACCCGCTATGGCGGACCTGAGGTATTGCAATTGGCAGATGTACCCAAACCCCATGCAAAAAAAGACGAAATCCTCGTCAGGATCAGGGCAACTGCGGTCAACTCCGGCGACGTGCGGGTACGGGGGCTGCAGGTAGAGGGGGTTATGAAAGTCATTATGCGGCTGGTCTTGGGCGTCAGAAAGCCCCGAAAACCCATCTTGGGAACCGTTTTCTCGGGTATAGTGGAAAGTGTTGGAGAGGACGTGTCGAACTTTAAACCCGGTGATGAGGTATTCGGCATGACGGGATTTCAGTTCGGAACCTATGCAGCGTATATTGCGGTTAAAGCGAAAGGCAACGTACTCCCAAAACCCCATAATGCCTCCTTTGAAGAGGCGGCGGCACTTCCCTTTGGTGGGCAAACAGCCATCTATTTTCTCGAAAAAGCCAAGTTAACGGCAAAAGTCCACCCCGAGGTATTGATATATGGGGCAACCGGATCCGTGGGAACAGCTGCTGTACAACTCGCCAAGTACTTTGGGGCCAAGGTAACCGCTGTGTGCAGTTCCGGTGGTTCGGATTTAGCTTCCCGATTGGGTGCTGACCACATATTCACGTATGATACGCAGGAATTTACCCAATTACCCCAGCGATTTGACCTGTTTTTCGATGCCGTGGGAAAAACCAAGAAACGTTCGGTTGAGCATCTTTTGAAACCCAAAGGCCTTTACCTGTCTGTGGCGGGCCTGGACTACGCCTCCGAAAACATCGCGCAATTGGAACTGCTAAAAGAGCTTTTTGAGCACCACGGATACGACGCCGCCATTGACCGAATCTATCCGATCGCAGACGTTGTGGCAGCCCATAAATTCGTCGATTTGGGTCATAAGAAAGGGAATGTTATCTTACAGATATAGTCCTATTGGGATCCTAGACTCCAAAAACAAGGCTAAGCACCCTGATATTCCTTTAAGATAGTCCCGGCAGCTTGTTTAATTAGAAAGCCCAACTGATTACTGCTAGATAAAAGCTGAAAATTTGTTAATTTCGCTACCTTTAATGCCTACTCATTAACATAAAAACGGCCCTAGGCCAAAAAAAATATCCCTATCTTTAAACTTCACCTAATCCGCACACCATGAACAGACTCTGCTGCGTTTTTCTTCTCATCGCTATACTGGGAATTTCAGTAAAGGCAACCGCTCAAGTTGTAGACCAAGAACCCCACCGGGTCGTTTACCAGGTAACCAAAGGGGAAACCGTCGATCAAGAACAAGTCATTGGACAACTCAATAATATCCTGCGGGCACTGCCAAACGCACAAATTGAGGTGGTATGTCATGGTATGTCATTGCCACTCGTATTACGGGAAAAAAGCCAGGTGACCGATGGAATTACGGATTTGCTATCCAGGGGAGTGGCTTTTGTAGCTTGTGAAAACACCATGCGTAGGGCCAAAGCCACCAAGGAGGACCTTATCTCCGGTGTAACCACAGTGCCATCCGGCTTGGCGGAAATCATCCTTCGGCAGGAACAGGGCTGGGCCTACATCAAAGCCGGAAATTAGGCTCTAAGCGATTTCCGGCATTATTCAGGCCGGTCTGAAAGACTAATTTTTATCCACCATAAATTACCGCTGAGGACTCTCGGTTGGTTGAAGAACTAGGGGTACTGTATTATATAATTCATGATAAAATTAAAATGCAGTAGATTTACTTTATTGTATACCCACTGTGGCCGCATTTCACCAGATTTCAGATTTACTTTGCTCATGAGAATGAGGTGAAAATCCATCCCTTTACCCCAATTTTTGGGAGTATATCTTCCGCCTAGATTCGCCTGCGCATAAGAAGGAAACGCATACTTATTTACCTCGGTATTCCCTGGATCGGGCAGGAAATGTAATCCGCTAAACCCATAAATCTGTAGGCCCTTGGCGGGAACATTACGTTGATAGTAAGCTGTAAAGGCATTTACATCCGAAAACCCCTCGTTTCGCTCTCTTGGAATAAACGTAAAAAAAGGGTCTTTGCCCCACTCCCGTGGATGTAAAAACCTGCCTCTTCCATCGATTCGTGAATAATTCAGCCACCAGGTAGTACGCTTGGATCTCACCCCAACCCTACTTCCTATCACAAAATTGAAATCATCCGGGTTCTTATACCGCTTGGCGGGGTCAGAATTTCCACCCTCCCCCACGCCGTGTTGTGAGGTAAACTGAAAACCTGCCACTAGCCGCTGATTAGTTGTCAATTGCCATTCCTTGAGCGCTTGTAGGAATACGGTACTAGATATATTATCAACATAGGTATGATTCAGTTGTACCTGTACGTCCGCATTATTCTGATGGATCCAGTCCACAACGGTCACAAACCGACTCGTTGTATTTCCTTGGTAATTGGATGGCCCGCCAGACGCGCCTTGACCTACAGGATACACCCCGATAGTTTCGCCCACCCGAAACCATGCCGAAGTAGATCTAGGACTTATCCTACTGATATACTGTGCAGATAGGGAATTCTTTTTTTCGGGTTTGAAAGTTAATCGGACACCTTCTACAAAAGTCGGGGAAAGGCGTCCATCCTGGGGATTAATGAAAGGGGTATTGATGTCCATTCGCCCCACGACCGCATCGAAGCGGTCTGAGCGATACCTCAACTGTAGCTCCTCTAGCTTGCCAAATAGCCTGTCAGATGGATTATTCACATCAAAAAGACCGACCTCATACCGGTTTACATTGTTTGTAACAGGATCAGGAGCGGACAAATCGGAACTCCATAGGTTCGCAAACTTCGCATACCTTCCTACCAACGAAAAACCCTTAAACTCTCTGGTTTTTAGCCGTAGGAAAGCGCTTTGCCCCAGGGCAAAATCTCCTTTGTAATCTTCCCAATACCCTGTAGACATCCAATAGGAGCGTAGCCCTAATGTAGCCTGCACCAGCCGCTCGGGCTTATGCGAAACCGTGTCTCGCTCCTGTGCCAAACTGGCAGTGGAAAGGATTGCAATAAAAAATAAGCATAGGGGTAAAGTCTTCATTGGTCGAGTTATTCTCTGGATGCGATGATAGGTTTAAATGGCCCGAACTTGTGCTGCTGCTCACTAAATTCATCTGAAAACGGCCCATAGGGATGATCCATAGGCTTTTTGGATATGTCCGGCCAATCCCTACTGAGGTCCTTTTGGGGTCTTTCCATCGAATTGACGTAGGCAGCAACGTCCCAAGCTTGTTCGTCTGTAAGCAATGGTCTCTCGAACGTTGCCCCCAATGGCATATTGGTCTTTACATACCCCGCAAACCTGGACAACCTGTACAAACCCGCGCCATTATTATAGCTATGGGGTCCCCACAAGGGAGGGTATACATAGCCCGTATTGTCCGGTTTCATCATGCCCTGACCATCCTCCATGTGGCAGCTTTGGCACAATTGTGCGTAGACTGCCTGCCCTTTGATCGGATCGGCAGCCCTGTCCAGTACTGCAAGCTCGTAAATACCCGATCCCTTGGGCTTTTCTCCCTTAGGTACGTCCTTACCTAGCCACTCCATATAGGCGACCATCGCACGCATTTCGTTGCTTTCCACCTTAAGTGGCTGCCCGTTCAGACTGCGTTCAAAGCAATCGTTAATCCGCTTTGGTATATCTTCCATTTCCCCGGACCGCCCTCTCACCTTGGGGTAGGTAGAAAATACCGCACCGTAATTATTGCCCAAAGGTGCCGTTCCCGCATCCAAATGACAGTTTTGACAATCCAACCCGTTGGAAATTTTCAACACTTTCCCGTTGGGCCCCAGGTGCTCGGAGGTATTTACAATCAGTTCTCTACCATAAGCTATCAAGTCGGCATTGGGCGCATTCACTGATGTAGCCCAATCCGGCGCTTTCCAAAGTCCCTCATTGGGAATAACCCCTCTGTAGGTGTCCACCGAAACTGCCTCCTTTTTTGGTTGGACGGACGCCACTTGCTGCGTTGACAAAGAGGATGTATTATAAAACGAAACGATTATGGTAGCCGCGAGTAGCAATAGCAACGCAGTAATGGAAACCAACAAACCCACCACCAACGTCGAAACCTTCACTACAAGTTGATAAGCCTTTTGCATCTTTTTATTTGTGTTTTTTAGCGGTCAAAAATCAAGACGATTCTGCGTAACCAACATGCTCCCATCGGAGATTGATTCCGTGAATCGCCGGTATCAAGAAAGCCGCAGTCTGATAATTCCTTCCAAGCCTGCTTGATTCCGATTACAAAAATGGCCGTTTCCAATGGCTAATTGCTGTGATGAATATCACAGGAGGTTCAAAAGTGACAATCCGTTCCTAGCTGCCTTTCAACTTCTCCCCTCTTGCCGAAAGTTGTGCGATCCTTTCTATCCTAGAAATACGGGTTTTTTCCGACTTAGCCAACTTGATCCACCGGAGCACAAAGCGCTTACTTGAATCATTGATCGCATCGAAAAAAGCCTCCGCCCCCTCTAGTCTTTTCAACGCCTCTGACAGATCTTCAGGTACAATCAACTTGTCTACATCGTCCATATAGTCCCACAGACCTGCCTCTTTTGATAATGCTATAGACCTAAAACCTGCCTCTTGCATTTTGCCCCCTTCAATAAGCTTGGCCGCTCTTTCTTTGTAGGTTTTGGACCAGTGATCCACCTTTCGAGGGGATATCAGCTGCATCGTGCGTTGTTCATCCAGTTTTCTTCTTATACCATCGATCCATCCAAAACACAACAATTCATCCAATACCTCCGAAGTAGAAAGGTATTTATGTGGCACTGATTTCTTGAATGTAACCAGCCAAACACCTTCCTTTTGGCTATGGTGATTCTCCAACCAATTTCGCAACTCTTGAGCAGAGGTTACTTGTACTTGCCTAAAACTGTCAGTTTGGATCATGTACCTATTTGTGGTTTGACATAAGAACTTGAAGATGGCTTACAGTGTTTTTGCTATATCTGCACCTTTTTCGTGTCATGAATTGATATGCTCTTCTAATGTAAGGTGTCACAATGGTGGCCAATCAAAGACATTGGACCCATGCAAATTAATACGGGATTTAAACCGACAGCCATGGAAAGTGGCTGCTCTTTTTCTATTTTTACATGTTCTGACTACCCATGCATGGCAAATGTAATCGTAAACCGCGTACGAGAATTTCTTAGAAAATACCCTCCTTTCAGCTTCTTGTCGGAGGACATGCTGCTGCGCGTAGCCGGTGAAGTGGAGCTGCAATATTTCGAGAAGGGCGACTTGCTCTTTGAAAAAGGAGATCCGGCCAAAAAGCATTTTTTCGTCGTACGCGAGGGTGCCATACACCTTTCCGACCGCGTGGGCGAGAAATCTGTCATTCGGGAGCAGTGTGATGAGGGGGATGTCTTCGGCGTCTTGGCCTTGTTGGGCAAAAGACCCTACATCCTCACCGCCCAAGCAGCCGAAAACAGCCTTGTGTATGCGATTCCCGTCCAGGTGTTTGAAGTAATCATGCAGCAAAACAACCGGGTGAGCATGTACTTTGCCGCCGGATTCGCCTCCGGCCAGGTGGTCGTCCGCACCGATCTCTCCCAATCCCAGCAGGCCAACAAGCTTTTCACCAAACCGGCCCAGGACAACGGGCTCATGATCTTTTCGGGGCAGTCCAGCGTGCGCTATTCCGCACCCGTACTTACCTGCCGGGAAGAAGACACCGTGGGCCATGCCGCCAAAAAAATGAGCCAAAAAGGCGTTGGTTCCATCATCGTGATAGATGAGCGTCGGTTTCCGGTGGGCATCGTCACCGACAAAGACCTGCGAAACCGGCTGATCGCCCAAGGTAAACCCTACAATACAGAAGTGGCCGAGATCATGAGTGCCCCCGTGATGACCACCCGCAAGGAAGATGACTTCGCCCATGTGTACCTGACCATGATCAAGCACCGCCTCCACCACTTGCTGATCACCGAGGACGGAACCGATCAAAGTAGCCTGGTAGGCATCATTTCCGACCACGACATCCTGCTTTCACAGGGCAACAGTCCCGCGGTCATCATCCATGCGCTACAGGGTACCGACCATGTCCAGGAGATAGCGAAGCTGCGCGACCAAGCGGAACTTTTGCTGCGCTACTACCTCGAAAACGAGATTTCTATAGACTTTATCGCCGGTATCATCACCGAGATCAACGACATCATCGTGCAGCGTGCCATGGAGATGGCCCGCCAAAAACACCTCAAGGCCTTTCCCGAAATGGCCTCCATCCCCTACTGCTTCTTGGGCCTCGGATCCGAAGGCAGGGGCGAACAGCTACTGCGCACCGACCTGGACAATGCCCTAATCTATGCGGATGTACCGGAATCGATGAAAAGCCAGGCCCTCAGCTTCTTTCACCTCGTCGCCAGGGACGGGATGGACATCCTCTTTGCCTGCGGTTTTGCGCCCTGCCCCGCCGACATGATGGCCAACAATCCCAAGTGGTGCCAGCCACTGAGTGTATGGAAGGGGTATTTCAGCAACTGGATTCGGCAGCCTGACCACGAGTCCTTAATGCTCGCCACCGTGTTCTTTGACTATCGCCCCGTCGCCGGTGATGCAGACCTTGCCCTGCAACTGACCGATCATGTATATGCGGAAATAGAGCAGGAAAAGCTTTTTCTCAATTTTTTCGCGAAAAATGCCCTGCTGAATCCACCTCCCTTGGGCTTTTTCCGGAACTTTATCGTCGAAAAATCCGGCGAGCACCGGGACAAGTTTGACATCAAGCTCCGCGCCATGATGCCGCTGGCCGACGCCGCCAGGCTGTTGATGCTCAGCCACCGACAGGTAGGGATCAACAATACCTTTAAGCGCTTCGAGAAGCTGGCAGATCTGGAGCCCAGTCAGCAGGAGCTCTTTCTGGAAGCCGGCAGGGCCTACGAGATCTTTATGCGCATACGCGCCATCGAGGGGCTTGCCAGCGGCACCTCGGGCCGGTACATCCAACCCGAAAAGTTGGGTAAACTTCAACGGCAGCTGCTGAAGAATGCCTTCTTTCCCATCGATGAACTGCAAAAGATCATCAAGGTACGTTTCCAACTGGATTATTTTGGCAACTGATATGGCGTGGTGGCGGATCTTCTCCTCCTCTGTGCCCGAGCCGAGGGATTTCGTTATAGCTTACCAACGGGAGGTGGCACGGGTTATTCCGAAGGAAAAACGTATCTCCGAACTGACCTTCCTGGTAGTGGACACCGAAACCACCGGCCTGGATCCCAAATCCGATTACATCCTCTCCTATGGATCCGTCTGTGTAAAAGGCAACAGCATCCCCCTGCAACAGGCCCGGGAAATGTACCTCCATGCCAAAAAAACCTCTCCCGAAGCCATAAAAGTACACGAACTGTTACCCACACTATCGTATAGCAGCCGCGAAGAACTGATCCGCACCTTTCTGAAGGATGCGTCAAACCATGTCTTGGTAGGTCACCACCTGGGCTTTGACCTGGCGATGCTGGAGCGGGCAGGGCGCGATTACGGATTGGCAAAAATCGAAAACCCCGTGATCGACACGCTCGAGCTGGGCATACGGCTGGAGCAGGGAAAGCACGTAGATCCCCGCATGATCAATTATAAGGACTATTCGCTGGATGCCATGTGCCAACGGTACAGCGTCAGCTTGGACGACCGCCACACCGCCGCCGGAGACGCCTTTGCCACTGCTCAGCTACTGATTAAGCTGCTACGCAAGGCCTCCGATAAAGGGATCCACTTTTTTGGGGAACTGATGGAAACCTAAAAGGATAATCCCCCCAATCGGTAGCCCCAAAATAAAGGGAGTTGGATAATGGCTGTACCAGAAATAATTTAAACTCAACTCAAAGAGAACAGCGACTCCACTCTGACCAAAAGATGTAACCATCGATAGGTGCAAGGATCAATCCGTATGGATATTGTACACTACCAGGTCATTGACCTTCACATTTGGGCAATAGGTATATTGGTCTAAGCTGTTTGGAAAGGTTAACGATCACTTCTTTACCGTAGGCGATTCGCTGATTGTTTAGGAAGTCCTGTCCAATCATCTTCCCTACATTCCAATAGGCAATGGTCAATGTAACGTTGATGGCTTGGGCCTTTTACCTATTCGGCAAAATGTTGTGAGCAGTTATCTCATTTATTAATTTCTCCTACTACTCTCTTGGCAGATTGTGCAGCAGTATGAACAGATACCCAATCCTCACCATCCGTATATTCCCCACCTGCAAAATACAGTTTGTCTGCTACGGAATTCCCAAGTTCTCTTACCTTTCTCCAATCTTCATAGTCAGTCAAATATCCACCTTTAATAAAGGACTCATTATTCCAATTTTGAGTAATGTGCTGAATGTAGTTTGGTGTAGCTTGATTAGCATATATACTATCAAGCTCACTTAATATAAAATCTCTCAAATCATCTCCTGAACGAGAAATAAAGTCTTGTGCAGGCAATCCCACTACAAACAATCCCAGAATGTTCTTAGTGGTATTTTGTCCGAAAGCAGCATTGTAATATACTTTTTGTCCGTTACTTTTAGGTGTTATTGGAAACACATATTCATTATCGCCATAGAAATTGGTATTAAAATCAAAAAAAGCTTTAAATCCTTCCCATACAACTGTGTCATTGATGGCGTCTAGTTTACTTTTTGGCAGGCTTGGTATGAAACGAATATCTCCATCTTTCAGAATTTGAAGAGGAACGGAAACTACTACTTTATCTGCGGTAAATTGCCCATTATTAGTATGCACTAAAATTTGTTTACGAGAATATTCTATCGATTGTACTATTGTATCAAAGGAAATATTGGCGGCAATAGAAGGTACAATGTAGTCTTCAAAAAAATTGAACCAAGAATAGTTTACAAATTTCCTATCAGGGTTATCTGCAACGGTCTTAACATCTACTTGTACTGAAGAATCATTTACTATTTCTTGTAAAATACTTGTACTTGCTTCAAGCCATTCGGCTCCTAAAGGGATAGGAAAATCAGCAAAACCTGTATTTATTCTCATTCTACCGCCATAAGCAGGTGAAGCTTCAATAATTTCGAAATCATTTCCTTGTTGCTTTAGAAAATACCCGGCTGATAACCCACCAGCTCCAGCACCGATAATTAACACTTTTCCTGTAAAAGGCTTAGGTATATCATCATCTCTTTTACCCATTGAAACCATACCTTGAAAAGGCAACCCTATTCCAAATAGCCCACAAATCTTGATAAATTCCTTTCGATTCATATTTCGTACTTATAGGTCGCAACGGTCAAGTATAAGCCTGGCGAGGGATTTCAGAGCGATTTCAAGTCCGTTATCTTAAAAAAGATTCGTAGGAGCGAAAAAGCTCAACCATATATATCTACTCCGCATTAACGTTTTGCAGCTACCCGAAGGGCGGGATTTTTAGCACTAAACTTCATTCGGAGAACTGAATTTTCTGCTACCACAAAACTGTCTTTAGAATACGAAACCCCGCCTTTTGGGTAGGTGCTGTTAGCTGCATGTGCTTTTATTCGTCCGAAGTTGGTCAATGTCAGTTTGCTGTGTCTCTAGAACAATGTTTCATTATACATGTCTCTGCTTTTAACATAATTCTTAATCGTTTGCTTGTCATATCGCTTTTTTCTGAACTCCTCGATGACTGCAATTTTTCTTTTGATTGAAAATTCCGGAGAAAATAGCTCATCAAGTTTCTTTCCACCTCTTTCTTGGTGAGTTATATACCATTCAAGTAAGTGAATTAAAAGTTCGGATGCGTTGAGAAAATCTCTCCCGATGTTTCTAAAGAAAAGCGATTTAAGTTCGTTAAGGTCGGCTGGTGGAATGTCTTCTTTAATCAAGATTGCCCGAATAACACTTACTTGGTTATCCAACTCTTCGTAAATATTCAGAAGTTCCTTCTTGTTTATCTCAATGAATGCAAAGTTTTCTCCCATAAACTGATACATTACTTTTTCCTTTTCCTGGTCGCTAATGTCTTTGTTTTGAGTTTCCAAAATGCCTTCAACTCTCTTGCGTAGTAGAGCAATAGCTGTTCTACCTTTGTATTCTATATGCTCACCGTTACCATCCCGTTCAATATCTTTAAATTTAAAGTTTAAAAGTTGCTGATTAAAAAGGTCCAGTTGCTTGTAAATAATGTCAGTCAGTCTGCTCATCTGAAAATGCTTTCTATTTTCTGCTAACTCTCTGGATTGAAGTCGCAATGTCGCATAAAACAAAAGCACACCTGTCAAAGACCAAACCGCACCAACTACACCTCCAATAAAGTCACCAACCTGTCCAGTCGTATCAATCTCAATTTTGTCTCCAGATATTGAATAATTATGAGAAAGCTTAACAAGAAAAATAATGAATACTGCAAGTCCCGCAACAATAGAAAAGAATGCCAAACCTACAAAAGTGTTTATTGTGACCTTCTCCCAATTGAATTTTGTTCGCTTGAGTTTGAATTTGAGAGTTAGAAATGACCAATAAAATCTTGACCACCGAGAAATTTTTGGCGGTATCGGTTTTTTGTCTGTCGTTATGTCTTTGTCTTCCGTTGTCAAAGCAGTGATTTTTTTTGTTCGTTTGCAGAATGTTTCAAGTTAGCAGTGTCTCTATGCATTGCAGCTAACTAGTAGCTAACCGTAACCCGGTGCGGTTAGCTGTCCTATGTGCCTAGTGCCTAGGCCTTCTAAAGATAGGGAATTTCCGGGTATCTGCAACTAGCTTTTTCATTTCAATACCTGTTAGCTACCTAAAAACCAATACAGAATGACTGCTAGTAGATGCCTCCTACCTAAGGCCGGTTGCGCCTACCTTCCATTTGGCACGGCCAAATCCGAACCGACTCCAAGCTGTACGTCATCCCCTTTCCCCTCCCCGATACCAAGTACGCCCAAACAACCCCTCCCATACTTGGAAAACCGCATTTTAGCCACCATTACTGGGAGTCCCACGCATACCAAACACAATAGTAAGGTACCAAGGCTAAAGCAGATAGCCGTGTTTTTACCCGTGTATAAACGTTTATACTCGTGTAAAAACACGGATCCAGCACCTGTTGCTCCTGCAAACCTTACAAACGCTGTACACCAATTAGCTGAGATGGTCCAAACAAAAAATCCGGTCCTGAAATCAGAACTGGATCGTGTCGGGGTGGCAAGATTCGAACTTGCGACCTTCCTGACTGCCGTCAGGACGCGATGACCCGCGCTGGTTTGACAGAAATCTCAATTGCCTAAAAACAAAAAAATCCAGTCCTGAAATCAGAACTGGATCGTGTCGGGGTGGCAAGATTCGAACTTGCGACCTTCCTGACTGCCGTCAGGACGCGATGACCCGTGCTGGTTTGACTGTTTGTAAAACAAAAAA
>NZ_JACVCV010000004.1:184024-390010 GCF_017811155.1 Lunatimonas salinarum
ATTGTCGGGGTGGCAAGATTCGAACTTGCGACCTTCCTGACTGCCGTCAGGACGCGATGACCCGTGCTGGTTTGACTGTTTGTAAAACAAAAAAACCAGTCCCTAACCGGAACTGGCTTCCATTGTCGGGGTGGCAAGATTCGAACTTGCGACCTTCCTGACTGCCGTCAGGACGCGATGACCCGTGCTGGTTTGACTGTTTGTAAAACAAAAAAGCCAATCCCTAACCGGGACTGGCTTCTATTGTCGGGGTGGCAAGATTCGAACTTGCGACCTCCTGCTCCCAAAGCAGGCGCGATGACCGGGCTACGCTACACCCCGAAGTATTTTATCTTTGGTGGTCTTTACCACCTTTGGCTGATTTTGGCACTGCGACCTTCCTGACACAGTCAGGACGCGATGACCGGGCTACGCTACACCCCGAAGACCCGCCCGAAATTGCTTCCGTAAAGCGATGACAAAGGTAGAAAATGATTTTTCTAAAACAAAAAGCAGTATCGTAATTTTTATTTTATTTTCAGGTGAGCAGATCCTTAACCACGTGCCCATGTACGTCCGTCAACCTATACCTTCGCCCTTGGTGCTTGAAAATCAGCTGCTCATGGTCTATGCCAAATAAATGCATCAGGGTGGCGTGGAAATCGTGAATATGAACGGGATCTTTGACCACATTGTATCCCAGTTCATCGGTTTCACCGTAGGAAAATCCAGGCTTCACACCTGCACCGGCCATCCACATGGTAAAGCACCTCGGATGGTGGTCCCTGCCATAGTTATCCTTAGTTAGGGTACCCTGACTATAAACCGTGCGGCCAAACTCGCCACCCCAGACCACCAGTGTATCTTCTAGCAGCCCACGCTGCTTCAGGTCCTTAATCAATGCGGCGGTAGCTTGGTCGGTCTTTTGACATTGATTTCGAATACTTCCCGGCAAATTTCCGTGCTGATCCCACCCTTGGTGATACAGCTGCACAAACTTCACGTCCTTTTCAATCAACCTCCTAGCCATTAAGCAATTGGCCGCATAGGTGCCCGGATCTCGGCTTTCCTCCCCATACAGTTCGAAGATATGATCCGGTTCATCGGAAAGATCACTGATTTCCGGCACACTGGTCTGCATGCGGAAGGCCATCTCGTACTGGGCGATTCGTGCGGCAATCTCGGGGTCTCCATATAGATCCTGCTGCACCTCGTTGAGGGCCTTCAGGTGGTCCATCATTTCCCGGCGGTCCTTCCCCTCGTAGTTCTCGGGGTTACTCAGGTAGAGCACAGGGTCTTTGCCGGAACGGAACTGAACCCCCTGATGCTGCGAAGGCAAAAACCCATTCCCCCAAAGCCGGGCATACAGCGGTTGGTCCAATACGGCGTTTTTGGAAACCATCACCACAAAGGCCGGCAGGTTCTTGTTTTCGGAGCCCAACCCATAGGAAAGCCAAGCTCCTATAGAGGGCCTTCCTGCCAGTTGATGACCCGATTGCATAAAGGTAATGGCCGGGTCGTGGTTGATCTGCTCGGTAACCATGGACTTAATAAAACACAGTTCGTCGACCACCTCGGCCGTATGTGGCATCAGTTCACTCACCCAAGCCCGGCATTTTCCGTATTGTTTGAAAGAAAACGCCGATTGGGTCACGGGAAAGATCGCCTGATTTGCACTCATGCCCGTTAGCCGCTGTTCGCCCCGCACCGAGGGCGGAAGATCCTTACCGTGCATATCCGCCAGCTTGGGCTTGTAGTCATACAAATCCAACTGGGAAGGCCCACCGCTTTGAAATAGGTAAATAATGCGCTTTGCCTTAGCGGCATGGTGGGGAAGCCCCGGAAGCCCCCCATTTCCCGGATCTGTTCGATTAGGCTGCGCCAGCAAGCGTTCGGCCCCAAATAGAGACCCCAGTGCCAAGGACCCCATTCCCATGGCTGTTTTGGTAAGGAAATGCCTTCGATCCATCTTTAATTCCAACGAATGCAGGTCTGCATGATGGGCAAATTTCGGCGATTTATGATGTTTGCACATAGGTAAGCTATATTGACGTTATCGTTTGGTGATGGCTGCGTCCGAGTTCATAATCGCACTGGCCACCACGGCATGGGCTGCCACCCGGGGAAGGTCCACCGTGTGGGAGAAAGCGTAAGCGCCGGTTTCTACCCAACCTTTAGCCTTTTCCGGCGACTGCTGAAACTTTTTGTATTCCTGTGCCCGCAGGGTGTCCAGTATTTCCAATTCTTTTTCGGTAGCAGTCCTACCGGTCAGTTTTCGAAACGTTCGATTAATGGCCTCCTTCGATTCGGACAGGGTAGCCATCTCGGCCCCAAGCACTTTGGCTGCCTCGACAAACGTGGGATCATTCAAAAGAACCAGGGCCTGAAGCGGTGTATTGGTTTCCTGGCGCACGGCCACGGATTCGCTGCGATCCGGCACGTCAAAAATATGGGTGGTTGGGTGTGGCACAGACCGCTTCCAAAACGTGTACAGGCTTCTTCTATACAGGTTTTCGCCACTTTCCTCTACATAGGTACCCCCATTTACCCTCCACAACCCTTCCGGCTGATAAGGCTTCACACTAGGACCGCCGATTTTCTGGCTGAGCAGCCCGGAGGCCATCAGCGCATTGTCACGTATCATCTCTCCAGGCATCCTCCCGGAAGGCCCCCTGGCCAATAAAATGTTGTCGGGATCCCGTTCTCTCAGCTCATCAGAGGTGAAGGAGTGTTGACGGTAGGTGGCCGAAAGCAACAGCTTTTTCTGGAGGGCTTTCACGTCCCAGCCGGACTCCATAAACTCCAAACTGAGCCAATCCAACAGCTCCGGATGGGAGGGCATGTCTCCCTGATTGCCAAAATCGCCCGCAGAAGCCACCAAACCACGGCCAAAATAATACATCCAAAGGCGATTCACCGCCACCCTAGCGGTAAGCGGGTGCCTACGATCTGTCAACCATTGGGCCAGTCCCAGGCGATTTTTGGGCAGGTTCTCCGGCAGCTCCAGCACACTTTCCGGGGTATTGGGAAAAACCTCCTCCCCATGCGACTGATACTCGCCCCTTACCAACAGGTAGGTCGGTCTACGCGGTTCCATGTCCTGCATCACCATCACCTCCTGAACGGGCTCCACTTCCTGCGCATGCTGCATTCGGGTCTCCGTCAGGACCTGCAGTTGCTTTTCAAAAGGGGGAAAATGATTGTGGATAAAATAGCGCTTCAACAATTCCTTCTCCGGCTGATCCAGTGCTTCCGGAGCTTTGGCAAGCAATGCGGTAAATGCCGCCCTATCTCCCAATTGAAGTGCTTCCAGCTCGGTCAACTCCCGGTCGAAGACCATAAGCTCATCCACCCGTGCATTCTTTATGCCGCGCCCACGCCAGACGGCCCCCACTTGAATGCCCGGCTGACCCCCGCCTTGAAAAACAATGTCTTTGTACAAATTATCCTTGACCACGGTAGTCGCCAACGGCACACCGTTTTGATAAATATTCAACCCAGAGGCCTTCGAAGAGCCATCGTAAGTCATCACAAGGTTGACCCACTGATCCTTTGGTACCTCGGCAAGCGTCTCCTTGATGATGGCATTATAGGGTGCCGTGTGGGCCAAAACCAGTTCCAACCGGTTCTCTTTCAAGTAAAGGTGATAGCCGCGTCGGTTATAAAGCACTGCCCCGGTACCCGTGTGAAAAATGGCCCCGTGTTCCCGCTCCTTGGGTATATTCACCCAGATGCTGACGCTAAAGGGCTCACTTTTCGTAAACACCCCGGATTTTTCCATGCGAATCCAAAAATCTCCGTTGAGCTTAACACCGCTGCCTCTTAGGCCGTCAGCCAATTCAGGGGTCTGATTTTTTACGTCGCTGCTCTCCATCAATGCCTTTTCGGATCGATCTAACGCATTGGTAAGTGGCAGCGCATCAAAATCCAGATGGGCCTTTAAGCTTCGGGGCAACGCGCTTTGGGCATCCGATTGGTAGGAAGCACCGGCCAGCCATTGTGAAAAAACCGTGTCCGCCCCCTTGAGGGTTTCCAACAGATGGGCTTGCTCCCGTTGAACGTTGGATTCCAACATCTTTAGTACCTTTTCCTTCTCCTCGTCGGTCCAAAGCATGGTAGGTACCGGCATGGCGTTATCCCAGGATATCTGACCCGCCTCATCTACTTGGTTAAAAAAACTGCTAAGTTCAAAGTAATTCTTTTGAGAAATGGGGTCGTACTTATGATCATGGCAGCGGGCACACTCCAGCGTGAGCGCCATAAAAGCCTTGCCCAGCGTATTGGTACGGTCGGCCACGTATTCTACCCGAAACTCCTCGTCCACAATGCCTCCTTCCATGTTTTGTGGATGCACCCGGTTAAAGGCTGTAGCCAGCAGTTGCTCTTTGGTTGGGTTTGGCAGCAGATCCCCGGCTAGTTGCTGGGTGACAAAGGTATCGTAGCGCATGTTTTGGTTGAACGCCTTGATCACCCAATCTCTGTAAAGCGACATATCTCGGTAACGGTCCACAGTGTAGCCATGCGTGTCTGCATAGCGCGCCACATCCAGCCAATGCATGGCCATTTTCTCTCCGTAATGCGGCGAAGCCAGTAGACGATCAACCTGCCGTTCGTAGGCTTCCGGCGAGTTATCTGCCAAGAACGCGTCTATTTCCGCTTCGGTGGGAGGAAGGCCGGTGATATCCAAGCTGATTCTCCTCAGAAGGGTTTCCTTATCGGCTTCGGGACTGGGCTTCAACCCTTGAACCTCCAGCTCAGCGAGGACAAACCTATCGATCTCGTTGTTTCCCCATCCACTGCTTTTCGTCTGCGGAATAGCGACCGTCTCAAGGGGTATGAAGGACCAGTGTTTTTTATAAACCGCCCCTTGTTCGATCCAACGGATCAGTATGGCCTTTTCCCTGTCGGTTAGTGTCAGGTGTGACTCCGGCGTGGGCATTCGAAAATCCGGGTCCTCTGACAGGATCCGTTTTACCAGTTCGCTCTTGAAGGGTCTCTTGGGCTTGATCGCTACTTTGCCGGGGTTTTCGGGCAAACTGGCAAATGCCGCATCCGCCTCATCCAGTCGCAGACCGGCATGCCGGGTGTTTTCATCGGGGCCGTGGCAGGCGAAACATTTATCGGAAAGGACGGGCTTCACGTGCACATTGTAGTCTAACGCCTCCGGCAGTTCATCCATAGCCTCCTGCACAGGGGCGGGGATTTCACCACCACAGGAAAACAAACCAACAAATCCGACAAACAATACAAAAGATAGAGGTCTCATAGAGATGATACAGAATAATTAAGGATAAAGTTAATGCTTTACCCGTTCAATTGGTACATATGCCCTAGATATTTACGTGAATGGTCTTTGAAATATCCGTGATACCTAAAACCTTAAAAACAATCGACCAAAGCACCTGTCCCAACGCAAACCCAACCGATCGGTACCCAAATAACCTACATGCTTTGGTTTTAGAGAAAAAACGACCCCTACTGCCTCAATCGGTTTCTATGGGGAAATTTTGTACTTTTGCCGCATGCGGCAACTATACAATCTGGGCATGGGACTATTGGCTATCGGCTTGCAAGTGGGCAGTTGGAGGTCAACCAAGCTTAGGCAGATGGTACAGGGAAGAATGGGACTTTTTGAACGTCTACGCGCATTCAGGAACACATCACCCGGACCGCTCGCATGGTTTCACGTAGCTTCGCTGGGAGAATACGAGCAAGCCAAACCGGTAATCAGGGCATTTCGCGAATCCAGACCCCAATGGCAGGTGGTAGTGTCCTTCTTCAGCCCTTCCGGATATGAACATGTGATCAAACGGCCACAGCCCCATGTGGATTTCATCACCTACCTACCGATAGACAGCCCTGGTAATGCCCGAAGGTTTCTTCAAATCCTTTATCCAAACATCTCCTTTTTTGTCAAATACGACCTTTGGGCAAACCATATCCTGGCCGCTAAATCGTTGGGCGTCCCCCTGTTCTTAATTGCAGCAGCGTTTCGGGAACAACAAGTGTATTTCAACAAAACCTACGGCGGCTTCTTCCGGCGCATGCTGGGCCATTTTGACCATGTGTTCACACAGCAGCCATTACCCGCTGCCATGATCGAAAGACTGGGTTTAAAATCGGTTTCGGTGGCAGGAGATCCGCGCTATGACAATGTGAATGCCATAAGCCAATCTCCCAAGTCCTTCCCGGAAGTGTCCAAAGGAATTGCCAAACCTGTTTTGGTGGGCGGTTCGGTGTGGCAGGAAGACATGGATCGGATCATCCCTTTTATCTGCGCGCACCCGGAATACCAATACATCCTGGCACCTCATGACATACATGCCAAAGCGATCGAAGAATGGATCTCGGCGCTCCCCGGAAAAACGCTCCGCTACACCCACTTGGACCTGCAAGATCCGCAACCTTGGGATACCCTGATAATCGATAACATCGGCATGCTCTCGTCTCTGTACCAATATGCCCGAGTCGCCTATGTAGGTGGGGCATTCGGAAAGGGGCTGCACAATATTCTAGAGCCCTTGGCTTTCCGCATTCCGGTAATTTTTGGTCGACTGAAACAACGAGGGAAATTTCCCGAATGGGAGATCAGCCAAAACTACGGGTGTGGTTTTGCCGTACAAACGGCGGCAGACTTCGAATCTGTCATGACACAACTGACCGATGAAACCACCTATGAACGTGCCAGCTTGGATGCAGACCGCCTGCTGAACGACAACCTGGGCAGCGCCCGAAAAATCATGGAAATCGTAAACCAAAAGCTAACCAACGGATGAAGGGACGTGTGATGAAATCTACCGGATCCTGGTACATCCTTCAATCAGAAAAGGGAACCATCAGCGCCCGACTAAGGGGAAAGTTCAAGCAGGAGGGCCTCAAACTCACCAACCCCATTTCCGTGGGCGATTGGGTGGATTGGGACTACGAAGAGCAGCAGGAAACAGCCGTGATACGGGATATCCTTCCGCGTGAAAACTACATTATCCGCAAGTCTACGCGGAAGCAGCAGTTTTCACATATCCTCGCTTCCAATATTGATCAGGCATTTCTAGTGGTGACCGTAAGAGACCCTCGGACCTCCTTGGGGTTCATAGACCGCTTTTTGGTCAGCACGGAAAGTTTCCGGATTCCCGCCTATATCATCGTGAACAAAGCCGATGCATTGAGCAAGGAAAAAGACGTTGAATACCTTTCCTTACTGAAGGAAATCTACGACCCGTTGGGCTATCCAGTGCTAAAGATCTCAGCGCTAAATCAGGAAAACCTGATTGAAGTGCTGGCTCCATTTCTTCATGGAAAAACCACCTTGTTGGCCGGCCATTCCGGAGTGGGCAAATCAACCCTACTGAACAGACTGATTCCACAGGCCAACCAAGCCACCCGGTCTGTCTCCAAATTCACCTCCAAAGGCGTGCACACCACCACCTTTGCCGAGATGTTTGCCTTTGGTGACGAAGGCTTCCTGATAGACACGCCCGGCATCAAGGAGTTTGGCATCCTGGAAATTGAAGACCAGGAGCTATCCCACTACTTTGTGGACCTGAGACGCTACCTCGGGCAATGCCGGTACCACAACTGCAAACATGTAAACGAGCCAGGGTGTGCCGTCATGGAGGCCTTGGAAAAGGGCGAAATCCACCCCTACCGGTACGAAAGCTACTTGAATATCCTATACGAGGAAGACAGCCACCGGTAATGCCGAAAATGACTTCCCAGAGTCAAATAATGTTCGGTTCTTTGAAACTCCCTTCTTTTGGCTTAATTTTCCTTTTCAAACAATCAATCGTTCTACCGGATGAGTGAGCACAAAACCTTGGTCTTAAATCACAAGCAGATACAACAAAAGATCACCCGCATCGCATATGAGATCTACGAACGCAATGTGCAGGAGCAGGAGCTCCTATTTGCCGGTCTCACCGGCATGGGGTACGTGCTGGCAGAGCTGATAGCCAAAAAGCTCCGAGAGATCTCCCCCATTCAAGTGGGATTGATACAAGTGAACCTGGACAAGTCCCAACCCCAGCTAGAAGAAATCAGCTGCTCGGAAGCCGGCCCCTATACCGGCAAATCCATTATCCTCGTGGACGATGTACTCAATACGGGCAAAACCCTGGCTTATGCCCTATTCCCCTTTTTAGCGGACAATGTAAAGAAAATCGAAGTAGCCGTACTCGTAAACAGAAGCCACAAGCTCTTCCCAGTAACGCCCGATTATACCGGTTACGAACTTGCTACGACGCTCAGCGAACACATTACGGTGAAATTAGATCCCGAAAACGCCACTGTGCACCTGCACTAAAAAATCTGCCCCATGTCAGTACACCAATCGGCCAATATCAAACGTATCACCACCCACATTCTCCAAGAAATGAAGCAACGTGGGGAAAAAATCTCCATGCTGACCGCATACGATTACTCCATGGCAGGCATTGTGGATGCGGCAGGTATCGACATGATTTTGGTGGGTGATTCGGCCTCCAACGTAATGGCTGGACACGAGACTACCTTGCCCATCACCTTGGATCAAATGATCTACCATGCGGCCTCAGTGGTGCGGGCCGTCAATCGGGCGCTCGTGGTGGTGGATATCCCCTTTGGCTCTTATCAAGGAAACAGTTCGGAGGCCCTACGTTCTGCCATCCGCATTATGAAAGAAGCAGGCGCTCACGCCGTAAAAGTAGAAGGTGGCGCAGGGATCAAGGAATCCGTGGTGCGGATCCTCAGCGCCGGAGTGCCGGTAATGGGACACCTCGGGTTGACCCCTCAGTCTATTTACAAGTTTGGCACCTACACCGTGCGCGCTAAGGAAGAAACGGAGGCCGAAAAACTACTGGAAGATGCCAAAATCCTGGAAGAATGCGGCTGTTTCGCCTTGGTCTTGGAAAAAATTCCTGCCAGCCTGGCAAAAAGGGTATCAGAGGCCGTTCGCATTCCCGTAATAGGCATAGGTGCCGGACCGGATGTGGATGGACAGGTGTTGGTTTTACACGACATGCTGGGAATCACCCAGGAATTTCAGCCTCGTTTTTTGCGGCAATATGCCGATCTACGTGGCGTGATGTTGGACGCTGTGGGAAGGTATATACAAGATGTGAAATCCCGCGATTTCCCTAACAAGGGAGAAAGCTATTAACCTAATTATCAAAAAACTATTCGTCCTTATTGTTTTCCAAGAAAGCCAGCAAGTCCATGATATCCTGATCGGTAAGCCTATCCAAGAGGCCCTCCGGCATCAAGGAGGCTTCGACCAGCCCGTAGTCTTTCACATCTTTTTTGTCCACGCTGATGAATCCCACTTGTTGGGTGTAAAGCTTGATATCATTGTCTCCCACATCAATTTGCCGTCCCTCGTACCGTTTCCCATCCTGCATGATTATATACCAACCCTGCCACTCTGGACTGACCTCCTGAGAGGGCAACAATAGGGAACTCAGCAGTCCCCTCCGGTCCTTGGATTTGCCCACATGGCTTAAATCGGGACCCAGATCCCCGCCAATGCCCACATGGGCATGACATGCTGCGCAACTTGCCACAGTGGAATAAAATACACGCCGACCCCGAGAAACATCCCCGTTCCCGTCAAGCAGTGCCTGCCATGCGGGAATGTCAGCGGGAGTTGGACGCTTGCCCGTGTCTTCGTACAGTGCCAGCATCAGTTGCTGCCGCAATCCCTCGCTTTCACACGAGCTACCGTCTTCCAATACACCAACCATGGCCTGCTTCACTTCAGGGTCGTTGGCCCGAAATCGCAAAAAACGGGCAGCTTCGGTCGCAATCGCTTCCTCACTCGAATACAACAAAGCAATCACTTCCTGCCACTCGGTATATGGCTGCCTGTCCAAGGCCCACAATGCCTCTGCCCGTACCTCTGAGTCCATTTCCGGATTGAAGGCCAACGCTGCCAACGCATCTGCGACCTTTGGACCCGTTAGGTGCACGATGATGCGTATCAAGTCTATTATCCGGGAAAAATCCTCCTCTTCAGAAAGCAAACGAACCAATAATTCCCGGTGCTCCGAAGGATTTTCCAAAAAAGTTAGCGCAGCCGACCGCCATTCTCCAGGGATATCGGTAGCTGAAATAAAATCGGACAGAAACCCTTGCGGCAAAGCACGTGGCAGCTGCTTGGCATTCGGCTTTGCTATAGCTTGATAGGCAATTATAAAATCCGGTTGAAGCATTTTGACCGTTTCCAGGTAGGTTTCAAACAACTCCACTGAAAAGCCTGGCCCCGATAGCGCACTCCTTATATGGGGAGAAAGTGGTGTAAACCCTTGCTCACCGACCCATATCAATGCGGCTCTCCGGATTTCCGGATCCGGGTCCGTAAGGAAGGTCTTTGCAGACTCCATCCCGTCGCCCGAAGGAAATCGCCGCATGGCCAATAATGCCCCCATCCGCACCGCCGGGTGCTGATCGTAGCGTACTTCCTGAAGGACTGCCTGTAATTTGGGCTTACCTAATGCTAGAATCGCCGCATGGCGTTCAAAGGCATCCTTCGACTGTAACGCTTCTTTCAATAAAGCGGCACCCACCTCGCCTTCCCGAAGTGCGTTCCATTTGGTCACCGAAGCATGCTCATGGACTGGACTGTAGGCCGTTTCCGGTGCTAAGGAATGGGAGGAGTCAATCGCAGATAGCTTCCATACCCTGCCTTTGCCGTGGTTAGGGTAATAACGCATCACCCAGTCGGTGAAATACACGTTTCCCTTGCTATCCGCAGCGAAAGCTACCGGGCGAAAGTCAGTGCCTCCTTCCACGACCACCTCCGTGTCACCGGTTACCGACAACCCTGCCTCAGCGAACCGAGTCCGGACAATCCGGCTTTCCTCCCAAATGCTGCAAAGAAACTGGTCCCGGTAATCACTTGGGAAAGTGGTCAGATTGGTATTTAGCAAACCCGATGGTGCCTCTCCCAATGGCACAGCATAGGGCAGGGTACCCGGTAGCTCGCCGTTCCAAGCTAGATATGGGTGAATTCCACTGCCGCCAAACAAGGATTTATACCCAAAGTCGGATCCCTCTACCGCATGTACCAACCGGTTGGGACCACGGCT
Source organism: Lunatimonas salinarum (assembly GCF_017811155.1). Taxonomy (GTDB): domain Bacteria; phylum Bacteroidota; class Bacteroidia; order Cytophagales; family Cyclobacteriaceae; genus Lunatimonas; species Lunatimonas salinarum. The sequence goes on from NZ_JACVCV010000004.1 coordinate 195,061, forward strand.
GTCCGGGTCGTTGTCGGCCACCAGCAGCCTTCCATAACTGTCAAACTTCAGATCAAAGGGATTCCAATAACCGGTGGAAAAAATTTCCAGTTTAGACCCATCCGCATCCGCACGTACTATATTACCGCCATCCCCATAGCCAGAAACCTTGCTACCGTCGGATCCAGCCAATACCCAATGGGCAGACCCCGTATTGCCCCGGCCCAGATACATGTTACCCGATGCATCAAACGTGATGCTAAGCATGGCTGCGTGAGCGTAAACCTGATAGGGCTTCTCAAGACCGACCAGCAGCCTACGTTCCTCACTGATTCCGTCAGCATCCCTGTCGTAGAGTACCCATACTTCCCGGGAAGTAATGACGTGGAGTTCTCCTTCCGGCGAGATGGCCAGGTTCAACCCTTCGGTAATGCTGTCCGCAAAAACCAGCACCTCGTCCCATTGGCCGTCTCCATTGGTGTCTGCAAATCGCTTGATCCGGTCAAAGGACGGGCCAGCATAATCTTTGGGCGGCAAGTGGGTATGGGATTCCAAGACATACACCCTGTCTTCGGCATCCACGGCGATCCCGATGGGCGTCACTATTTCCGGATCTTCGAGCATCAGCGAAAGTGATAGCCTCGCATCCAATACCCGAACGCCATGTATTTCTTGGAGCGTTGCCACAGGTTCCTTTTGGGTGCAAAACCAAGCCATGACCACAAAAAACAGCCATCCATAACCAACTCCTTTGGCGATGAATTTTAGGTATCTGTCACAACGCATGGCGACTAACGTTGATATTTTTCGAAAAGCCCGTACGCGCGGCGAAGATCCTGAACCAGGGTCTCTTCATTGCGAGGCGGTGCCATTTCGACCACCAAGTACCCCTTATAGCCATAACCAAGTAGCTTTTGGATTACCCCCTCGTTATCAGTTACGCCGTCACCAAAATTGACAACCTTATGTATGCCCTTCCGCTCGGTATCCTTCAGGTCCACGTGCATGATCTTGGAATGAAATCGGTCCACCACCTCCATCAGGTCAATAGATGACCCGTCGAAATGCCCATTATCCATGCACATGCCCACGTGGGTGGAATCTACCGCTTCAAAAATCCGGTCGTAATCTTCAATCGTTTCAATATTGTTGTTGGCGTGATTTTCAACCGTGACCAACACATCCATTTCTTCCGCGGCTGGGGCAATTTCCTTCAAAACAGCAATCACCGCATCCAATCCCCCTTCTTTGCCCCTGCCTGCGCCGGTAAACTTCACCCTCCTGCACCCCAATACCTTTGCAGCCCGCATATTCCATAGCTTATGGGCCACATCTTTGATGATATTGCCCTCTGCACCAAAGGCACTGCCCTGCACACTTATCGGCGTGAGGCCGTGTTGATAACAACGCTGCTGTATGCTGTGAATGCCGGCTGGGGTGAGGTTTCGACCATACCAACAGTTGAACTCCACATTTTTAAAGGGAAGCTGCGGGATGACTTCAAATGCCCTTTCAAAGTTACGGTCGCCAAAGCCATCACAGGTGATGGTAGCTATGGCAAGCGCTACCTGGTTGAAGGGTTGGGCTGACGGGGTAGAGACGGATTCCTTCCAGGTCGGGTTGGCAAGGCTTAACCCGGCCACGCCCAGGCCGGCCTTTTTGATAAAGTCTCTTCGGGGGTTAAATAGGTTCATTCTGGGATCATCATAGATTAACAGCCTCAATATAACTCAAATAGATTGGAAACCTCAAAAAAACCAACACCCAATCGCCATTTTTTAGGAGGCATGTTACTCCTATTCCTCCAATTCCCCAAACCAAACCACCGCATACCCCTGGTAAATTCCCACGCCCATGGCCCGCCAGTTGGCATCTTTAAACACTCCCAGGTTGGCTATTACGGCATGGTGGCCCGGACTTTTCTTCCACACATCCAGCGCCACGGCTGGCACAGCAGCCTGGGAGTGCCAGTAGGCGATCTCATAGCCCGGACTTTCGTAGCCGGCGATTTCCTTGGGCTTATCCCACATGCACCCGGGGTTTTTGTGGTTTTCCCGGTAGCAGCACCCTTTCCAAGGCCCCTTGTTTGACCAAGAGTGCATGTTGCATCGCCCGCCAGGTGTGTGGTTTTCCATCAGATCCTTTGCGTGAATTTGGGCTACTTGGGTCAAAGCCGACGAAAAAGGCACTTCAGAAAGGCCACGGCTGACCCGGTACTCGTTGATCAGGTCAAAAAGCTCCTGCTCCGCGGGAGAAAGGGAAACGGGCGCAAAGTAAAAGCTTTGGGGAAGCCAAAGCGTTCCCAAGGTGATTAGTACGGAAAATAAGTTGATAAGCATCAATAATCAGGGGTTAGATCTGTTTTATAACGCTGAATGGATGCATTTAGTCCCTGCTTAAAATCCACCTATTACTCCGTCATACCTTTGAATACGCTTTTTTTTGCGTATTTTAGCCCCCAATTTATCGGATCTACGATATTTTTCATACGAATCAAAAAAACAGATGTATTTATGAGTGACAAGACCCCTAAAATACTTTATACGCTTACCGATGAGGCCCCTGCGTTGGCCACTTATTCCTTGCTTCCGATTATCAAGGCCTTTACCGATTCGGCTGGCGTGGTAGTGGAAACCAGGGACATTTCCCTTTCTGGGAGGATCATCGCCTCCTTTCCAGAGTACCTTAAGGAAGAACAACGCATTGGTGATGCGCTCGCCGAACTTGGGGAGATTGCAAAAACCCCCGAGGCCAATATCGTAAAACTACCGAATATCAGTGCCTCCATCCCCCAGTTAAAAGCAGCCATCAAAGAACTGCAAGCGCAGGGCTACAGCCTCCCAGACTATCCGGATGATCCCAAGACCGAGGAAGAGCAGAGCGTACGCGCCAAATACGATAAAGTAAAGGGCTCAGCCGTAAACCCCGTTCTCCGGGAAGGCAACTCCGACCGAAGGGCACCCCAAGCGGTAAAACAATTTGCCCGAAACAACCCGCATAGCATGGGCAAGTGGAGCAAGGATTCCAAATCCCATGTGTCCAGTATGACCGGTGGCGATTTTTACGGCAGCGAACAATCCCGCACCATTTCAGCCGCTACTACGGTGCAAATTGTTCTCGAAAAAACCGACGGCACCAAGCAAGTATTAAAAGACGAATTAAAGTTACAAGCAGGAGAAGTGATCGATGCTTCCTCCATGAATGTAGCCGCGCTAAAGAAATTTTTACACGAGCAAAAGGAAGAAGCCAAAAAGCAAGGAGTCCTTTTCTCCCTTCACATGAAAGCGACCATGATGAAGGTATCCGATCCCATTATCTTTGGACATGCGGTTACCGTCTTTTTTGCACCCGTTTTTGAAAAACATGCGGCAACGTTTGCCGAAATCGGCGTAGATACCAAAAACGGTTTTGGTGACCTGATCGCAGCACTGGGCAAACTCCCTGCAGACAAACGTGCGGAAATAGAAGCAGACATCGAGTCCTGCTATGCCGACAGCCCGGATTTGGCAATGGTGAACTCTGACAAAGGAATCACCAACTTGCACGTACCCTCCGACGTCATCATCGATGCCTCCATGCCGGCTATGATCCGATCCAGCGGTCAAATGTGGAACAAAAACAACCAACTGCAAGATACCAAAGCCGTCATCCCTGACCGTTCCTATGCGGGCGTATACCAGGAAACGATCCAGTTCTGCAAGGAAAACGGTGCATTTGACCCCCGAACCATGGGATCGGTGCCAAACGTAGGACTAATGGCCCAAAAGGCCGAGGAATACGGCTCCCATGACAAGACCTTTGAGGTTTCCGCAGCAGGCACTGTGAAAGTGGTGGATGCTTCCGGAGAGGTGCTGATGGCACACGAGGTGGAAGCAGGAGATATCTGGAGGATGTGTCAGGTGAAGGATGCCCCCATTCAGGACTGGGTGAAACTGGCGGTTAACCGGGCAAAAGCTACCGGTGCCCCTGCGGTATTCTGGCTGGACAAAAACCGTGCACACGATGCCCAACTGATCACCAAGGTGGAAAAATACCTGAAAGATCACGATACCACCGGATTGGAGATCCATATCCTGTCTCCTGTGGAAGCCACGAGGTTTTCGTTGGTTCGCATGAAGGAAGGTAAAGATACCATATCCGTAACCGGAAACGTACTCAGGGATTACCTGACCGACCTTTTCCCGATATTGGAGCTGGGAACCAGTGCCAAGATGCTTTCTATTGTGCCGCTGATGAACGGAGGAGGTCTGTTTGAAACCGGTGCAGGTGGGTCTGCTCCCAAACACGTGCAGCAATTTGTAGAAGAAGGACACCTACGCTGGGACTCCCTAGGTGAGTTTTTGGCGATGGCAGTTTCCTTGGAGCACCTTGCCAACACGTTTGACAACGAACGTGCGCGGGTGTTGGGAGAAACCCTAGATGCCGCTACTGCCAAGTTCCTACAGGAAGGAAAATCCCCTTCCCGCAGGGTCAATGAACTGGACAACCGTGGTAGCCACTTTTACCTGGCCATGTACTGGGCAGAAGCTTTGGCTGCCCAAGATAAAGACGCGGCACTTAAGGATATCTTTACGCCCGTGGCAAAGGATTTTGCGGCCAAAGAGGCTAAAATCATCGAGGAGCTAAACGGCGCGCAGGGAAGCCCGGTGGATATCGGTGGTTATTACCGACCCGACGAGGAAAAAACTTCCATCGCCATGCGTCCAAGCCAAACACTGAACCAAATTCTAGAGGGCATCAAAGCCTGATTTTCGAATTAGTTTCACATCTGCTTAAGGGCCGGTTTTTTCCAAAAGCCGGCCCTTTTCTGTTCAAAGAGATGCTTACATCGCCTGACCGATATGGCCGGAACAGGTGGTGGTGAAGAATCAGGGTAAATGAATTCGGATACTGCTTGAAGATCGGGAGTCCAAAAGCCTGTGCCATTGGGACCTTCTTTCTCAAACGGGATCATTTTTTCGAGCGTTAAGTCGGTGAGGTTGATTTGTTCGACATAATGGGAGAGATCGTTGAAATTATACAGCATTCCATCGTATTCAGAATAATCAGAGACATATAATCCGCGCTGTAAAAATAGAATCTCGCCCTTGGAGTCTATCAGTACGGTATCAATGGTACAGGAAAGGTTCCTTACATCCACAGAATCCGGACTGCTTTTGCAGGAAAAAAGTAGGGCAAGTCCTGCAAGGACGACGGTGGACAGAAGTTTGAATGCTAGGTATTGTAGCTGCATGCGTTAAAGTTAGGAAATTTGTGGTTGAAGAAGAGGTGGTTTAACGAACGTTAACGTGGGTTTGGGTTTCCAAAAAAATGATGTGGAAATAGCAATTACCAATCCCAAAAATTGAAAGACCAGTACATCAAACTTAAAGAAAACTAAGTTCTATAGGGACATGGCCCAAAAAGTAAACTATATAATGATTGCCATACATTTATGTGATTGCCCTATGATCTACCTTCTCAAATTCTTATTCAACTCCTCTACCAGTTCAAACACCTTCGTAACTGGGTTTTGCAGATGGTAGGGTAATTCCTTTTTATTCTCGAAAAGTATCCTGGCCCTATCTAGTGCCTTTTCTTGGGAGGAACCGTCTATTTCAGTCAGAAGGGAATACAGTCTTTGACAAAAGGCATACCTCTTCCCCTCTTTTTCATAATTGAGCCCAAATTTCTCACCCAATGCTTTATAATAGAAAGTTCTTAAATGTGCTGCATCTGTATATTCGAAATGCAGAAAAAACCATAGTTCGAACGCGTCATTAGAATAGGCTACCTGGTACCCTAGGCCTTCCGCTTTGACACCATAAACTGGGAATGATCTGAAATAAAACGCTTCCGTTTGCCCCTCACAGACAATCAATATGGTCCTGTTTATGGGTATTGATTCAACTCTGTAGGCAGTTGGTTTGGACTTTCTATTCCATGCCTTTCTTCCGTCAGTGACCTTGGTAGCTCTTGTCTTCTTCGGCATAGTCGAAATCACTTAAACTTGTAAAATCACCTAGGAACGGAATCGCTCCATATTTTCCTTGGATGTAATCCTTTTCAAAAGAAGCATCATTTCGAACTCCCTTGATTTCTACCAATGTATACAAGTGGCTTGCACCAAATCGGTCTTTTTCCACAAAATCGATTTGATCTCTCCTCAATAGATCCGCAGAAAGTAAATTGGTGTCGTGTGTGATGAAAATCAACTGGGACTTCTTGTTGCTTTCTGAGTTAAATAGCTCCACAATCTTTTTGGTGAGCAATGGGTGAAACCTGGCATCAAACTCATCAATGACTAAGGGAGTTCCCTGCTTAAGTGCAGCATAAATAAACGGACTCAATTCAAACATTTTCTTGGTTCCTTCGGACTCTTGAGCAGCAAATGCAAACTCGCTAATGCCTGCTGCATTCAGCTTTTCGTCATACCTAATTCTATTTGATATTATAATTTTCCGCTTTTTTAATTCCTGTTTCACATCTTGGGATATATCTTTAGGAAAGCTTTCTGCATTCAATTCGATAGCATTTATGTCGTTAATACCAACATCCGCTTTCTTCAAAAATTCTAAAACAAAGTTCTTTTTAATCAAATCGGATAGAAAATCACCTGCAAGCCCATAACCTCCAGGATTCCCGAGCCCACTGACGACCGAAATAGCTGAAATTGCTTCGATTAGCTTTTTTGAAGTTCTTCCAAACCCAAAAGATGCTAGGGAGGACAGAAACAAAGAATTATTACGGAAAATTTGGCCCTCACCTCCCGAAAGATCAATAGATTTCTTAGCCTCTTCAAAGTGTTTATGATTTATATCAAAAACCCGATTACCTTCTCTGATAAATAGAGTTTGCTCTCTTGATTTGGGAGTGGAAAATAACCACTCACTCATTATCGATTGATAATCGGCTTCGAATCCGTATCGAAAGCGAACCCCGTCTAATTGAAAAATCATTTGAAAAAAACTTGGATGATCTGCTGATTCTGTAGATAGTTGAAATGACTCGATCATTTCCAAAATTTTCTCATCTTTTACAGATTCCTTAATGACTCGAATAAAGGTAACCAAAGCCTTGATCACGTTACTTTTACCACTGGCATTGGCACCGTAGATGGCTTTGGATTTCAACAAACTAAGTCCGTTCTCCACAGGAATTAGATTGACAGTATCGAGACGGCTGTTTTTGGACTTGATCTTTGCCGCCGCCATGTTCAAGGTCTGCACGTCCTTAAAGGACCAAAAGTTCCCAAAGCTGAATTCCTCGATTGTACTCATATTTCAATATCTGTGAATATTTCTCAAATTTAAAAATAAGAATTGAGACCAAATCAATTTCTATCAAAATAAATGGGATAAAAGAGGTTTCTCGAAGTCTATTGGTCTGTCTCCAGCCATTGGCGGAGCAAACAATCCGTCCGATACAGACAAACCATAAACCTGGAAGAAATGGTGACTCCAATTTTTAATGAATCACCCCCTTTTCGAAAATACCGCAATTACCCTTGTAAACAAATGCAACATACACCCCCACTTATTTCCCCTCCCCACGCATTTAATCCTGCGTGAAGATTTCCTTTAAAAAATTAGTTTTCCTTGGAAAAACATGCTAACTTTTTAGTCGAAAATACACTCCCTATGAAAAAACTCAAGCTCCTTCTTCTCCCCCTACTGACCTTCTATGCCTGCTCAAGCTCCAACCAAGAAGCCACGGAATTTGGGGAACTGGTCTTTTCCCTCGACACCCTGATGATCGATCCAAAAGATGAAATCCTATTCCTACAGGGAGGCTTCCGCTGGTCCGACACCTCTTCTGACAGACGTTACTTCTATAACTTTAACTACACGAATAGCGTTCTGGAGGTCATCGACTTGAATAAACTGGAGCTCGAACGGGTGGTGGCTTATGAAAAGGAGGGTCCCAACGGCACCGGCGGCCGCGTGGGAAAAATCCACTACCTGGGACAGGATTCGCTGTATTTTAGCAGTCATTTTGACCACGAGATCTTTGATCTGAAAGGACGAAAAATCCTATCCCACACGACCAAAAACGTATCCTTTTCGGGAGGGGAATTTGGGGAGAATGAAGCCTTGCCCATGCCAGTGATGTGGTCCAAGCAGCCCCACCGTATCGTCGGGCTGGGAAGAAAGTGGATAGAACCCGAGACCTCCTTTGTCAGCATCGATTTTTCGCAGCGTACGTTTGATCGTCGGGAGCTACCTGCCTTCGATATCCTTAATGATTTCCACTACACCATGGAACAGCCGCAAGTTTGGTTTGGTCCCGAATATGCCACGTCCATCGTCGGTGAAACGGTGCTCTTTTCGATCAGCGTGGCGAGTCCAATCTATCGTTACCATATCCCAAGTAATGAGCTGGAACTGCACCGGGCCATTCCCTCCCTCACCGCCGGGGAAAAAACCGTCAAACCTCCCAAGCAGGTAAGCAACCGGGAAGAGTACCGACCGGTAGACCGAATGCTCAGAGAGCAGATAAACTTTCAACATCCTATTTGGGACGAAACGCGGGGCATATTCTACCGCTTTACCTACCAAGAAATCTTTCCCCAAAATCCAGATGAACCGGATCCCTACAGAAAAGCCAAAGTCTACCTCACCCTGCTCGACCGTGACCTAAGCATCGTTTCGGAGCATGAAGTGCCTGTAATCGACTTTGTCCCGGTCTTTCCCTTTGTCAAAGACGGAGCCATCTGGATGCCAGTGAATGTAGCGGATGAGCTTGGTTTTGCTCGGCTGACCATGCGAAGTGCGGGGGAATAACGAGTGGTGTATGTTAGGTAGTTAATAGCAAAAACGAATTTTGCTCGCAGACCGCTGTTTATCCTCAACCCCCTGTATCTTTTCCAAGCTACTTCGGGGAACTTTAATGGCCATAGGGGTGCAGATGACCCCTACCTGCCTTTTACGCTGTAACCTTCCAACTTCCGCTTACATAGACTCCTAAAAAGCCGCTCGTACTCATCCGTGACAAAATCCCAATTGTACTTCTGTCCAAGCCCTTCCCTCGAATGTTCTCGGAGCACTTTCATCTTTTCAGGAACCGTCTCTACATAGTCCAAGAGAGACCTAAGGGAATCGGCACTTTTATCAAAATACCATCCATACTTCCCTTCCTGCAGCATCTCTTGATTAAACCGCGTATTTAATGCCAAAATAGCGCATCCGTAGGCCAAGGCTTTTAACATGGCTGGATTCGTGCCACCGTATTCGTGACCATGGAGGTATCCATAGCAATTATGGTACAAAGCAGCAAGTGCCTCCTGATCCCGTACGTAACCGGTAAACAATAACCTGTCGCCGCCCAGATTTTTCATCCGCTGTGCAAAGGCATCCCGATAAGGCACATCACCCACGATAACCAACTTACGCTTGGAATGGGACTGGAGAAAACCCGCTACGATGAGGTCGGAATTATTGTCCGGAATAAGCCTGCCCACAATCAAATAATACGACTCCCTTTTTAACCCCCACTGTTCTATCAGGGAATCTTCGGTGGGATACCGGGGGTTCGCCCCGTAGGCAATCATCTTGGAGGGCGAGTTAAACTCCTCCAAGTAAATTTTCTGCATCTCATCCGAATCGGTCACCACACAATCGTAAAGCTTTGTGGCCAATCTCGAGGCCATTCGGAAATATTTCGCACCCAGCCCCTTCCATTTAGGACGAAGCCACTCCAATCCGTCTACATTGATCGCAGAAGGCTTGCCAAACAGTTTAGGGAGTATCCCAAAAGGACCATTTGCACTATTTGCAACAAATACCACATCTGCCTTGGAAAAGCAAACATGGACCATGGATAAAAACGAGTTTGTAAGCTGACTGAGGTTTTTGGTTTCAATACAGGGCACGTAAACCAACCGAATACCATTTACCTCTTTGGGCCGTTCCTTGAAGAGCGGCCTATGGCAGTAGACAGTCACCTCCACCCCCCTTGCTACCAAGCGTTCACATACTTCCTTCACAAAGGTCTCATAGCCACTGTACACGTACGGGTAACCTCTTGTTCCAATAATTGCCACCCGCAGTGGTCTATGCGTCTTTGCTGTTCTCATGTGGTAAAAAAACCTCCCATTTTCACGATCGGTGCCGCAAATATACCAATTCCAAACCAAATACCCTGTTTCCCTGTACTCATTCCCTGTATGGTACGTTCATCACTGTGCAAGCTGCTCCGAAACAGCCCCGCCAAACTGGGACAGGTAACCCTCCAGCGAAAATTTTCGCAACACGATCTCCCGGCCTCTTTGCCCCATACGGTGCCTCAATGCAGGGTCATCCAGTAGCGTCTGCAGCGCTTGCGCCGCAAAAACAGCATCATCATTTGGTATCAGAAATCCCGTTTCACCTTCCAATACCATCTCCCGTGCACCCCCTAGTCGAGTCGCCACTACCGGCTTCGCTGCCGCCATGGCTTCCAATACGGTAGTCGGCAGGGAATCCGGAAGAATACTCGGTAATACAAAAATATCGGCCCCCGACATGATCTGGGATACATCCGTTCTAAATCCAAGGTCTGTGACGTGTGCCTGCATGTGATGTTGGGCTATATACGCCTTCAGTGTATCCACAATCGCCTCATTACCGGGATATACATCCCCAGCCAGCACAAAGTGCACAGCTGAATTCCTTTCCAATACGAGCTTTGCCATTTCCAGAAAATAGTGCTGCCCCTTCAAATAGCTGACTCGGCCGACCATCAGCACCACCCGGTTTTCCCCCGAAATGCCGAGCTCAGCTTTCAAATCGTAATGGACATTCAAAAAAGCGGTACTGTCTATCCCATTGTAAATGACCCGGGTTCTTTCCCGCCTGAGGCCGGGCAAGTAGTTTTCCCTAGAGGCTTGTGACACAAAAAACACTGCGTCACCGGTTCGGTTCAACATCCAGATGATAAACTGCTTTAATGGCTTCGGGCTTACCACTGTCTCCCGCACATGCCAAATATGCCGCAGGCCACTCATCTTACATGCGATGGCACCGGCGAAAATGACGACGGTATTGGTAAGTGCAAGGTCAAAGTTTTCCTTTTTGATCAATCTCCTGATCTGTAGTATAGCCCTTCCTATAAAATACATGCGATTAAAAAGACCTGGCAGCGACACATATTTTCTCCTGATCACCCCCAAGCGAATATAATGTACCCGAATCCCCAACTTGGAGACCGCCTCACTCAAAGGCCCCGATTCGGAGAGCACCAACACGGGGTCCAAATGCTGCTGTTGTAAAGCCACCAACGAACGTAGCAGGCTATTGCTAGCCCCGTAAAGATCCGAGCTAGAATGGAATACCAGTATCTTCTTCCTACCCATGCATTACCTCCTTGATTTCCCTCCAGGCATGAGGCCAATTGAACCGCTTCAAGACTTCGCGTTGACCTGCCCGAAGCGCAGCGCTCTCTTTCTCATCCAACCGGAGTAGACGGCCGATAACCTTCGCCATTGCCCCTACATCCGCCGGATCAAACAATAATCCACCAGCTCCTACCACCTCTGGCAGCGACGAGATGGAAGATGCCGCCAATGGCAGACCGTACCGGTAGGCTTCAAGCACCGGGATACCAAACCCTTCGTAGATCGACGGAAACACATATGCACGGGCATGCGAATAGTAGGCGGGCAGCGCCTTATCGGAGACATACCCGACCAGATGCACCCGGTCCTGCAATCCCCGCTCCCTTATCTTGGCGACAATCTCGGGATAGCCATCCATAAAAACCTTGGACGGACGTCCTCCGACCAACACCAAGTGTAGGCTTGTATCCTCCAACAGGCTAAATGCCTCCACGAGGGCGGGGAGGTTCTTTCGCTTATCGAGAACTCCAATGTGTAGGAGGTAGTCAGCATCTACCGGACGGCGATAAAAAGCCATCGTCCCATCGGAACCAAAACGCTTGGCACCAATTGGAATGACCTTGATCCTATCGGGATGTAGCCCCAAAACCTTCCTCAAACGGTCCTTAGAAAATTCCGAGACAGTCAGTACACGATGCGCGCTGCGTTCGCCAAGTCTAGCCAAAAACCGAAAGTACAGCCTCCAAAGAGCATTATAGTTTTGGGGCAGCTCCCAAATATTGCACCCGTGAAAGACCGGTAACGTCTTGATCTTTCCCAAAAAAAGGAATGGAGCTACATAATCCGGACAGATCAGGTAATCGACATTGGCGCGGCTGGCGAGACGGGGCAAGGTAACCACCTTCCAGTAAATAAAATAGAGGTGGGCCATCGCCTTGGAGAACATCCCCGTTGGGGAATTGGCCTGTGTCGGTGCCAAATAAACCAACTCGACCTCGGGATCCTGCCGTATTTCATGAAGCAGTTCTTCGGAAAACGTCCTCGTGCCCGTTTGAGCAAAAAACAAGTCTCGGGCATCGTACCCTACTCTAATTTTATTCATCAGCGGTTCGGTTTAGCCGTTGCCGGTGGATGGCATTGACGGTATACCCCACCATCCACCAACTAATCAGCGACACGAAAAAGAACTTCTCCGCATTAGAGGTGAACAGGGGGAAGATCATCGCAAATTTAACAGATGTTGCCACGAATGCCACCCGCGCCTCATACAGGTTTTTCAGTTCAGAAAAAGCCCGATAAGCATACGCAATAGAGATGCCCAAAATAAGAATATACATCACCATGCCAATCCAGCCCAACTGAACACCGAAGACCAGAAATTGGTTTTCTCCTCCCACGCGCAAGCTTTCATCCACCGCACTCACGTTTCCACTTGTAGCTAACCCAATTCCGAAAGGATTGGCTATCATCGATTCCAGCGCAGCGGTCCACTCCAAGACGTGACCTACGGAGGAGGTATTCTGAAAGGTGATGGTATCGATGACGAAGTACTGAAAATCTTCTGATGCCAGAAAAAAGAAATGCAAAACAAACAAAGCCACAAAAAGGCCCGTAAAAACCAGCACCTTGTAAAGCTTGAACACAAAAGCAATATAAAGTGCCAATACCAGCAGGGCTGCTAAAGACGAACGCGACGAGGAAAACATCAGCGTTGCCAAGGTAACCCCTACCAGAAACAAATACGGATAAGCGCGCTCCCTCGGTGTAGTCAGGTACATAATCAGGGCAATGGAAAATAACATCAAGGATGAAATCGCCAACTCCAGCGGATCGGCAAAAAACGAAGCGAAGCGCTTAGACATGGTCTGGGTCTCAAAGGTCCAAGTAAGTCCATAGTTCCCCCTGGGATCGATTTCGTTTACCTGTTCATTGAACAGGGCATAGCCCGTGAACTGTTGAAAGTGGGTATCCAACGCAAACTCCACCAAATTTACTCCCAGCGCAAGCAGCGCAATCCCCAACATGACATGAAATAACTGCTTGAGGCCTCCATCACCCAACCGCGTGTTTCGACCAAAAAAATAAAAGACCCCCATCAAGACGATATTCTTAAAATAGAGCACCTTATTGATCAACTCGGCCTCTCCAATTGGCAATACGAGAAAAAATAATGTGAAGGCATAAAAGCCGATAAACAGCCAATCCAACGTAATCAATCGGAAGGGATACTTGGAAAGATTTCGCTGGAAAACAACAAAGCCAAGCAGCGCCAGGGCGATTACCAGTTCCTTTAATGTCTGAAATGCGGTTAGCAACAGGGAAGACTTCGTGGCGGTATATACGATGCTTAAGATGGTGATGTAAAAGGGGAAAAAAAGCGCTGCGAAAAAAACCACAAATTCCCATTGACCCTTAAGTAGGATCTTCCGCAGGGTAATCCCCGCCAACAAAACGGTGCCGATAACAACGATTACAAATAGCATGAAATATCCGGAGAAATTCCTGATTCAGGATGATCTTTCATACCGTCCCTCAACCCGGCCGCCGCCGCTCGTAGCTTTTTCAATCGAAGACGTACCACAAAATACCCAAGTACTGCCAGTGCCTTAGCTAACTGGTAAGGCCAAGCCATCGCCTTCACCATACCGATCGGTTCTGCTTTTAGGAGCAAAAACTGATTTCTTACATTTAAATAATGTGCCGCTGGGCTTAAAAAACCCTCTTTTTGTTTCGTCTTTGACTTGGTAGACGCACTTACCTCGTGATGTAAAACAGCCTGCGGGACAATCTTCAGGTCAAAACCCACCTTGGTGATCCGAAACGACCAATCCACATCTTCAAAATAGGCGAAATAGGCATGCCGCAGCGTACCAACCTGCCGGATAACCCCAGCTCTTACCAAGAACGCACAGCCCGTCAACCAACTGGATGCATAGGGAACTTGGAGGTTTACCGTCCGCTTGATACTCGTGGTCTTTCCGGTAAGCCGATTAAACATGCCTCCTGCGTGCCATACCCCCTTCGATCCATTTGCCTCATAGATCAAGGGCTGCACCGCCCCGGTAGATGGATTTGCTTCCAAATACGCCACGAGAGGATCCAAAAATCCAGCGTCAAAGTAGGTATCGTTATTCAACAAAAAGACGTACCTAAAGCCCCTGTCCAGCGCGACTTCAATTCCCCGGTTGTTCCCACCAGTGAAGCCCATATTGCGCTTATTTGGCAGAAAGGTAATGTGTGGGTATTCCGCATTGAGTCGCTGTCCACTACCATCTGTGGATCCATTATCTACCAAAAGCACCTCAAAATTGGGATAGGTAAGCTTGGCCGCTTGATCCAAACAGCTTTTGGTATACCCATAGGTATTCCAATTGACCACTACGAGGGCCACCGAAGGAAATACGGAATTTTCTGCTAAACTCATTTCAGGCGAATAGGTAAAAGCGACGCCAAAGATCCGGATTTTTTCTTGCAACCAGTGCCGAAAAGCTGATAAAATGCAGGAGCTCTGTAGCCAATAGTGCAGTACAGATTCCCGGTACGCCAAACCTGTAAGTAAGCAACGTGGCCGCAGTCACCATGAAAGCGCACATCCATGCCGAAATCCGGAACAGCTGCTGCTGCTGATTCGTAACCAAAAAAAACAGTACATTAACCATATTGAGGCTAGCCAGAAATGGGATCAACGAAAGCAACCGCAGGTAGAACACCGAATCTGCCAGCATACTTTTGGCTAAAAACTGAATGATAAAGGGTGCGGCGAAGTAAGTTGCCACAGAGAAGCTGAGAGATAGAATCAGCCCCCCCAGGTAGGCCCTTCTCAAAAACGGAATGAACCTATCCGGTTGAGTGACAAAAAGCTTGGCGGCATTGGGGTACACGGATTGGGTTAGAATGGAGGGAAAAAGGCGAATTACCATCACGATTTTTTCCGCCAGGCTGTACATACCGAGCGTTTGGGAGGAAGCAAAAAAGCTCAATATCACCAATCCTCCATTAAAGGTCAGGTAAGAGGTCAGATTACTCAGGAAATAGTGGACGTTTGACCGGAGAGAACGCAGGATACGCCAGATACGGGGCGGTAAAAACACCACGCCCAATCGCCATCGCACATACCCCAGCACCAATAGATTTACAAAAAGACTGCACCCCCCCAGTAGAAAATTCACCCATTTGGCCTGAGCTGGACTATGAATAAACAATAGAATTCCGCTCAGGTATAAGAGCTTGCTGATGACATTGGCCACAGAAATAAGCTTCATTTTCTCCAACCCCTGAAAAAACCAAAGCGGAAGCGTGGCCTCTGAAAAAAGCAACAGCACCGATAAGGCCAAGATTGCTTGGTAATCCCGAAACAGATTAAAACCCACTATCAACAGGAGAATTGTACCGGTGGCAACCGCAGCCATCAAAACCTTGCCCCCTAGGATGTGGGAAATCAAAAAAGACAACCTTTTAGGATTCTGTTGATTTAAGGCTACCGCCCGAGGCCCGCTGAGATTAAAACCAAAGCTCACAAAGATATTTGCAATAACCATCACCGAAAAGGCCAAACTTACCAAACCAAACTGATCCACTCCGATGGATGTGATCAAAAGCGGCATGGAAAACACCGTGATCAGAATATTGGAGATCTGAATCACGCTTAGAAAAATGAAATTTTGTAGGGATCGGCTTCTAAACAGCCCGTAAAAATCAACACCTTTGATCTTTTGAATCATATCAAAAATCACTGTATGGCAGGTCAGCTTGCATAATCGCGACGATATACCTCCCGCAAATACAATATAATGATTCCCAAAAAAACGGCAAAAAACGCTCCCAGCACAACGCCCTTCAAAAGACTAATATCAAATCGATCGAGTGGATACCTCGGCCCATCGATTATTTGAATAAGAGGTGTATTGTTTCGTTGGTTTACCTTGGCTATCTCCAAGTTCTTGACGATCTCTGCATAAATGGCCGAAGAGGATTGTACATCTATTTGCTTCTTTCGTACAGCAATATTACCCGCCTGCAGGAGGGGATTGGGGCTGGGCGTCCGGTCAGAAAGCGCCGCGAGTTCCTCTAGGTTTCTGTCCAAAATCCGCCTCACCGAATCGGCCTGCACCTGAAGAATGTTCAGGTTCTCCGAGGTCTTCTTTGTCTTGGTTTCAAAATAGAAATTATTGACATTTTCTACCAAGGTTTCGTTAAAGACTTTGGCAAAAGCTTCGTCCTTCGACGAAATGTTCACCTGTATGATGGATAGCTTTCTATCAGGTTTGCTAACCGAAAGATGGTTTTCCCGAATCAACCGCGAAACTTCCCGCATCACAGAATCCTGGGTAACCGAAAAATCCTCCCGTGATTTACGGAAGTCAAGCGCAGAGAGATCCACGGCCTTTCTCCATTTCTGATCCAGCTCGTTGAAAGCGATATACCGTTCGATGAGCAATTTTTCTTGGTCAAAAGGACTGAGCAGTGTTTTGCCGATCATATTATTCGACCGATACAACTCAATGATGTTATCGCCTTGAAACAACCCACTGGATCCCCCAAGCGAACCCAAATTGACACCCACCAAGGATGCCAAACCGGACATCTGTCCCAAGCCCCCATTATCTGCCTCTTCGAGCACAAAAGAGGTTGCTGCTAAGTACACTGGCTTTTTCAACACCGAAACCATTCCTCCCAGTACAAATCCCACTACAGCCCAAACAGCAATGGTACGCCATTTTTCCCAAAAATAACTTATCCACCATCGCATGCGAAGCACCAGTTCCTTGAGCGTAAGCTTATCATCCAATATATGCTTTTCCGACATGGCGATTACCGGTTTATCTGTGAGATGATAAGTACCAAGGTAGCCAAACCGGTCGTGAGCCCTACCAGCTCACCCGGTCTGATCGGAATTCGAGGTCCTTTCGTAGGAACGAAGACCTCAGCCCCCGGCTCAATGGCAGGATATACCCTCAATCCAAAAAAATTCTTCGTTCTGGATACTTCACCATTTGCGTATACGACGTAGGTACGCTTGCGATTTGCCCGAATATCAAAGCCTCCCGCTCTGTTGATATAATATTTTATACCGGTTTCCTTTTCATATCGTACGGTGGTTGGGTAAACCACATCCCCCCTTAACCTTACTGTTTGTAGCTGTCTTGGAATGGAAATGATATCTCCCTCCTCGAGAATCAAGTCAAAAGCCGAACCCGGATTTTGAAGGATTTTCTCCAGATCGATCGCTACTGCCTCAGTTTCCCGTATTTTTACCTGACCAAAGTCCCCCTTGCTTTCTGCAATGCCAGCCACGGTCTCACGCTTGATGTCCGATACGGCTGCGCTCTCTGCGGCATCCCGACCTGCCTCACTCACATCCAAGTCTTTGAATAGGCGTTGGAGAAGGGCATCCTGTGCCTCGGTGTCATTGGGGTCATATTGTAACTTAGCCTGTAGGTCTATCAAATTTTTCTTCCTCCGGAGCTGTTCGGACTCGGTATCAAAATATTCTGTGCGCCGTATCAGCGTAGCCCCTTTGGCATAGGCAAAAGAGGTAAGCCCACCTGCGCGCTGAATAACGTCAGAGATGCGCTCTTGGGCAGAGCGCACAACGAAGGTACCGGGTGAATTCACCTGCCCCTCCACATAGACCATTTTTTCCAAGCTGAAATTCGGCTTTCGCCTAATCACCAAATTATCAAAAGGCTCCAGTATCTGCGATGTTCCGCCCGAAACCAAATCCCGGGTAATCGTAACCGGAATCAGGGTGGAAAATACGCCTTCCACGGGATCTATCGCGCGCCGAGCAATCTCCACATCCTGCGTACTGGCCGACTCTCGTAGTCCGCCGGCCTGCACAATCAGATCCTCTACCGTCATTTGTTGGGAGAAGGGATAGGTACCAGGGTTCCTTACCTCCCCGGTCACCTGCACGTAGACTTCCTCCTGCAGGTCATATATACTTGAAACTCGAACCACATCCTCCCGCTGTAAGGCGATATCAGGGATCCTTCCCTCCAATAAATCCCGCAGGTTTACCGTCACAATCTCGGTGGTTAGGTCCTCATTGGTTCTTAAAATACTCGCGCGATCTAAATAAGCTTCACCCCGTAATCCGTCGGCGTGATCGATCAGCCCCTTGAGTGTAAGCCCGGCTGATAAAGCGTAATTTCCCTCACGGAAAACCGCTCCCTTTATCTGAACCCGATTCGAATATCGATCCAAGACCCTACCGATGGTATAAGTATCTCCCCCCTTTACGTCAAAAATTGAAAACTGATTATAAAAGATATCGGAAACTGCCCGCTCCTTGCCGGTAGTTCTTGAAACGCTGATTCTATCCCGGAATGCTTCATCGGTAAACCCACCCGAGTACGTCAGCACATCCTGAAAGGTTTCTCCCTCTTTCACCTCGAAAATCATGGGTCGCTTTACTTCTCCCTGTACACGTACTCTGCCCAAAAACGGCTGAACCAAGATGATATCTTGATCTTGCAGTCGCAGGTTGATATCCGCTTTCCCCTCTGTCAAAAACTCATATACGTCTATTTCAGCAATCTGACGATCATTGCGAATCACCTTGATACTCCGCATGGAGCCATTCACATTGGGACCTCCAGCTGCGTATAAGGCATTGAATACTGTACTCAACGAACTGAGTGTGAAGGTACCTGGCAGCCGCAACTCTCCGACCAAATGCACCTGTATAGTTCGTAAATTCCCCAAACTAACTTGAAGAAAGGTGTTTGGCGTGGATCCGCCCAAACCGGTATAAAAGCGGGAAAGTCGGCTTTTTATCAGCGCAGTAGCTTCTTCAACCGTCTTTCCGGAAACGCCGATTGGCCCCACGTTGTCTAAAATCAACGAACCTTCCGGCGTAACCATCCCCTCCAAATACTTTTCCGATTGCCCATAGATGTCTATGTAGATCACATCACCAGGACCGATCACATAGCCTTGGGGAGTAGCCAGGTTGTAATTGGGCTCAAAGGAAAGACGTCTGTTTTTACTATAGAACAAGTCCAAGCCAAAAAAAGGCTCCACTTCCTCAAGACCTGCTGCCGGCTCTTCTTGAAAATTGATTACCCCTTGAGTGATGGCGTTCAGGTTTGTCTGACGCCGGGGTTGTCGCTTGGATCCCAAATTCCTAGGACCTCCCATGGTAATGGAAAGATCCATATTTTCCAAGCGATTGCGGAGCTTGTTGATTTCTGACTGGGGTACGCCCCGGGCTTGTGCCATCATCACCAACTCCGATTCTGTCAGACCGGCCTCCTCCGCCCTTCGAACCAATATCTGAAGTTGTTCATCGGTAAGGTCATCCACCTTTAATGATGAAATATCCTGCAATGACTGAGAGGCTGCCGGAATAACAACGCAAACAAAGACCGCCGAAAAAAATATCAGCCCAACATAAATAATCCGTTTCCTTAAAAATAATTGAACACCCATATAATACTTTCCCTAACACTGGTTAAATACCGTAAGGCCACAGCCTCACCTTGCCAAACACCATATCCTTCTGATTTGAGATGAATCAAATCTTTTGCCCCAACCTAAAACGCTGTAAAGATAATTATTACATTCTTTTATGGGTCAATTAACCGTTATAAAATATAAACGACCCTAAACCAAGAAGGGAGGTCTTCTTTCGAAAACCTCCCTAGCACTAACTAACCTGATAAATTATGATTAAGGAAGTGGTGGAACAATCACTTGGTCGATAACGTGGATTACTCCATTCGTTGCATGTACGTTCAGCAACGTTGGTACCAAGCCTGAGTCATTGATCTCCAAATCAGCGAGATTGACCGTCAGTACGTTATCGCCACTCAATGTAGGCAATTCAGCCCCTTCTCTCAAATCCTGAGAGAACGCCCTTGCAGGTACTACGTGGTAGGTAAGCACCGCCGTAAGCACATCGATATCGATATCGGCAAATCCTTCAACACCCAACGCTTCATACAAGGCCGCAAAGGCTGCGTCGGTTGGAGCAAATACCGTCAAGTTATCATCAATGCCACCGCTCACAGCTTCTACCAACTCTGCCCTAGCCAATGCGCCTACCAACTGGGTAAACTCTGGATTTTCGGCGGTAGTGAAACCAACTGCGATCTCAGCGATCGATTGGGTGGGAGGCGTGATTACGTAGTCGATTACGTGGATGATTCCGTTATCTGCCATGATATCTGGCGTTTCTACCTTGGCTGATCCGTTTAGCCAAATGCCATCTTCTGGATCGACACTCACAAAGAATGGGGTCTCGTTCAATGAAGGCACACTTCCCGCAGCGACCGCAGATGATGGTACAGAACCGGCAACTACGTGATAAGAAAGGATATCAACCAAGTTTTCGGAAGCAAGAAGCTGTTCAGCAGTCAAATTGTTGTCTTCCAGAAACCGGGCGAAGGCTGCATCGGTTGGGGCAAATACGGTGTACTCCCCTTCAGCAGAAGCCAATACCTCCGCAAGATTAGCCTGTACGACTGCCGCCAGTAACGTGGAGAAGTTTTCATTTCCAGTAACAATGTCCGCAATAGTATTCGTCTCTTCCTCTTCAGCGGGCGGCATAAGGACAGAATTAATTCCGTGAATCACCCCATTTGAAGCAGGCACATCTGCAGATATGACTCCTACTCCGTCATTAATGGTGATTGTACCACCACTAACCGTAAAGGCTAGGCTTTCCCCTTCCAAAAGAGTGGGTACAGATCCGGTAGATACTTGATTTGACATGACCCTTCCAGAGACAACGTGATATAGTAGAATATCCCTTAGTTGCTCAACAGGTATGGCAGTGATATCGGTCACACCAGCGTCAATAAAGGCTTGGTTTGTTGGAGCAAATACGGTAAAAGGACCAGCGGCAGATAGGGCATCTACCAGACCAGCACGCTGCACAGCAGCCACCAAAGTCGAAAACTGCGAAGCACCTTGCGCTACCTGCACAATGTTTTGCTCGGCAGGCGGCATCGGATCATTGTCTTCGTCAGAACATGCCGCAAACGCCAGCATCCCAAAGGCTGCTAACCAGACGAAAAATCGATGATAGTTTTTTTTCAAATTTTCCATAATATTTATCGGTTTAGTGAAATTAATAAAGTCCCCTAAAGAACGCCCTAATCGATGTTTAGTTTAAAGGTTTTTGATATTTGTTAAACAAAAATAAACCAATTGCTTCTTTTTGTAAGTAAAAATGAATGTATAGACAATAAATCAATCAACAAACACGGTAAAGGGCTTCTTGGAATAAACACCTCTTGGTAGCCCATTGCCTCTCCGTTAATTTACTTGGCATAGTGATTGTTATCGTAGGATGATAAGGGCGCAATCATCTACTTTGTTTAGCGGTAAATACTTATCTTTGTAACATGCCATTTCCTAGGGTCCTCTTAATCCTCTATTTTCCAATTGTAATTGGTTGTGGAAAGTCTTCAGATCCCTGCACCTTACCGGCAGAAATCGAAGCCATTCCCATGGAAATTCGCATTACCAGGTTGGAGAACGTCTTTTTTGACAAGGTAAGCCGTGAAACCATTCAAGATGCCATTGACCGCTATCCGGATTTTGCAGAACAATACCTTTTGGAGGGTGAATTTGAAGACCGGGGAGCATTTGTAGACGAAATCGTATCTCTGCACCGTGACCCGGGCATGCAGGAACTGTATGGTGAGGTTTTGTTACATTATCCCGATTTGCGCGAACTGGAAAATGCATTCTTGGATGCCTTCAAACGAATCAAGTATTATTATCCCGAATTTGAACCACCGGTCATTTACACCTATGTCAGTGGTTTCACCAACGACCTATTTCTAACCCAGGACATGTTGGTTATCAGCTTAGATTACTTTCTGCCCAATGATCACCGTTTTCAGCCCGTGGATTTGCCCCAATACATTACCAGGAGGTATGACAAAGACCATTTGGTGCCCACAGTGATCACAGCCATCTCTTCTTGGTTTAATAAAACAGACCTACAAGACAACACGCTATTGGCCGAGATGATCTTCTATGGGAAATCGTATCACTTCACAAAACAGGTAATGCCTTGCACGCCCGATGAGTTTATCATCGGATATACCCCTGAGGACATTATCGCCTGCTACAGCAACGAGGAGATGATCTACGCGCACTTCATAGAAAATGAGCTTTTCTACGAAACGAACCCTTTTGAAATCCGAAAATACACCGGTGAGGCCCCTTTTACCGATGAAATCAGCCTAGATGCCCCCGGAAGAATCGGAAGGTGGATGGGGTGGAATATAGTGGATGATTACCGGGAAAACAACGTACTGACGCTGCCTGAACTCATGAACCAAGACAATGCGAGGGAAATCTTCAGGCTATCCGGTTATAGGCCGCGTTAGCCCCTTTTTCAGAACTGTCCGTTTGTAACAGAAGTTTACACAGCGATGAGACTGCCTTTTCTTTGGTAAACTGCTTTTCTGCAAGTCTCCTTGCACGGTTACTTGCTCCGTTCCACTTGGCAGATTCCCGATGGAACGATTCGATCTTTTGCAATGTCCGATTCAACGAATGCCCTTGAAGGACACCAATATCGTGTTTTTTCACCAGATCCGCTATCCAACCCTTAAAGTTGATAATTACCGGAACCCCCATGGCCAACGCATCAAAAAACTTATTGGGACTGGAAGATTCCAATACCGGCAAAGGAAGAAAGGACAAATAGGCAAAATCGCTCTTTGCCAATTGATCCCGCACCTCTCTTTTGTTACCAAATGGACGAAACACCACGTTGGCCAAACTTCTGGAACTGGCCATTTCTTTGAGACGAAGCAGAGAGCCCCCCTTGCCCATTAGCACAAAACGCCAATTCTTCCCTGCCTTTTGCGCTTCATTCGCCAAGTCCAAAAATGCGCCTAACCCATTTACCGCTCCTATAGCTCCCACATACGAAATCGTCAGGGGCTCTTGGAGGGAGTAGCTGCCTGAATGCTTCGATAATCTGTCATCAGGAGGTTGGAAAAATACGGTATCCGCAAAATTTGGAATGCAGGAAACCGGCTTGCCGGGGCAAGTCCTTACGATCGCATCACGGATTCCCGGGGAAAGGGCTACGAGGTGCATTGCTTCCTCATATATACGGCGCTCCATGCGATACACAAAGGACTTCAGAAGCAAATTTTTGATCAGTCCCAGCTGTATAGGTGCCTCCGGCCACAAATCCCTCACCTCAAAAAAATAAGGGACCGCCAAACGTCGCTTTGCCCACAATCCTATCAATCCAGTGGTCAACGGTGTAGAGGTAATATACAATAAATCGGGTCTATTTAGTCTCTTCAGCAACCGCTTGGCTTGCCTCACGAATGCAAGAAAGGCCCTAAGCCTCCTATAAAAAGAAAATTCATTTCTATACCCCACCGGAAGGTAATGTACTCGGATACCATCGATCAGCTGAATATCGTAGCGGGCCTGATTGTGGGTGGTAATCAGGTCTACCTGTGCCCCCTCCTCCACCAACCCTTTTGCAAGGTGATAGGATCTGACGGCACCACCTTCCCGAGGAGTGACAAAATACTGATGTATATAAACAATATTCATGATCCGTGACGGTAAATCCAAGAGGCAAGCAAATACAAATTCCAAACCTGCAAATAACGCCTTTCCATTTCCCTATTTACGCTTTGGGTCAATTTACGCATTTCAGGCGGAAGATCTGCACCAAAATCCGTATCAAATCTGGAAAGGGTGTCTAAAACACTGCTTCTGAAAGCCCCATCATGCTTATACCATCCAAGGATGGGAAGCCCAAAACCGAGTTTACTCCTTTTAGCGACGGCTTCCTGTCCCTTTGACGTCAACAGCTCCTTGACCCACTTCTTTCCAATCAAGGCCTGTTGCGCTGCTTCGGAAAGTTCGTCAAACATGGCAAGAATCGGATAGTCCAGATAGGGTGATCGCCCTTCTATCCCAAAAGCCATGCAAGAATTATCCAATACTTTCAATACGTCTTCTATCAAGTAAAGCTTCCTATCGTAGCTCAAAGCAGCCTTGAGACCCACTCCTTCATTTGAAGTATGTCCCTTCAAATACTCCAACAAGTCTCTCGGAAGGCGCTCGAGGGCGGCTAGGTGACAATAAGTTTCCATGGGGTCTTGAGCTATCCCCGATAAATACTTCCGGTAGGGAGCTGGAAGCAAGGGCAATCGGTTCATCCATCTTATCTTATTCAACGCGGGCGAATAGTTCAGGTAGTTCAAAAAGGCCTTGTGCCGGTTATAACCGCCCAAGAGTTCATCTGCACCGGCTCCGCTTACCAACACTTTGACATCACGGCGAGCTTCCTTGGCGATCATCCAAGTAAGAAAACCTGCGCTATCTCCGACAGGTTGATCCAATCCCTTACAGTAAGGCTCCCAATGTTCCAAAAACATTTTTGGCGATACCTTTATTTCTCGATGCTCACCCCGAAAGGAAGCAGCTACCTGCCTCGCATAGACTGCGTCTGAAAATTCCCGTTCGTACCGCCCCTCAAAAGCGACCGTATAACTTCTCAAAGGTATGCCGGTCTCGTTATACCAAAGCTGATACAGCAGCGTGCTATCTGCCCCGCCACTCAGAATGATCCCAACCGGCACCTCAGCATGAAAGTGGGTCATGACCGAATCTGTCAACAACTCCTCAAAACGCGCTATATTCGTACGCATTCCTGCACCACCTTTGATAGAAAGCCAAAAGGAAGCCCTTTCCCGCCCATTGTACCCCAAAACCAAGACCTTTCCCGCCGGAAATTGACGAATTTGTTCAAAAAAGGTTTTGCTCGGCAATGTATGCCGCAAGTAAAAGTAGGGCATAAATTGAGACCGATCCAAGCGCTTTGGCACCAAACCACTGGCCAAGATGCCCCGGATTTCTGAGGAAAATAGCCAGCCTCCATTGGATTGGGAGAAATACAGGGGTTTCTGTCCAGTCAGGTCCCTTGCTATCAGCACCTTTTCTTTGCTACGGTCTACAAAAACAAGGGAAAACATCCCTTGCAAATCCCGAACCCCTTCTTCTCCAAATAGGGTGAGCCAATGCAGCAGAACCTCCGAATCGGAGCCTCCACGCATCACCACTCCCCGACGTAGCAGGCGGTTTCGCAGATCTCCAAAGTTGTAAAGAGCCCCGTTCCATGCGAGGACTTGCTGCTGGTCTGCTGTGAAAAGAGGCTGATTGGCGGCATCCTCCATCCCCGAGATCTTTAGCCGGTTTGCTGCCAGGAAGGTGCCCGGAGCAACTGCCGTGTAATTAGAGGCGTCCGGGCCACGGTGTGAGGTCGCTTCCATCATAGCGACGATCGCTTGCGCTGAAAGGCCCTCGGGGAGATTTAACAGCAGATTGATCCCGCACATGGCCTAACTCTTCTTGGGAGCCGGAGGTAGCCCTTCCATTTTTGCCGCCTGAATCTTATTCCTTTCGAAATACCGACACAGGTGGGTGATCGAGCACGTATCGCACTTCGGTGTTCTTGCGAGGCAGGTGTACCTACCGTGTAAAATCAGCCAATGATGGGCCTTATGAATAACCTCCTTGGGCAGATGCCGTATCAGCTGCTTTTCCACCTCCAAGGGTGTCTTGGCATTTTGGGTTACAAGACCCAATCGCTTTGACACCCTGAATACGTGCGTATCCACGGCCATGTTGGGCTGATTCCATACCACACTGGTAATTACATTGGCCGTTTTTCTACCAACCCCGGGAAGTTTTACTAACTCGTTCACAGTGGATGGCACCTCCCCTCCAAAATCGTTCACCAACATGTTCGCCATGCCAATCAGGTGCTTTGTCTTATTATTGGGGTAGGACACAGATCGGATATAGTGAAACAGTTCGTCGAATGTAGTAGCCGCCAAAAGCTCCGGTGTGGGAAAATCCCTAAAAAGCGCAGGTGTGACCATATTGATTCGCTTATCGGTACATTGGGCACTAAGTATCACCGCTACCAACAACTGATAGGGATTTTCGTAGGCAAGTTCCGTTTCCGCTACCGGCATTTGCAAGGCAAAATGATCTACAAACGCTTTGAATCGCTCTTTCTTCAACATAACACTCCTATTTTAATACAAGGATACGAGGCATACCGGCCATGCGGTATAGGAATAAAAAAACCTGTTAACTTTTCTGCATCAAAGTTAACAGGTCGAATGCGTTAGCAGATATAATTTTTATACTTTTTCCAATCCTTTGGAGGACCGTGCCATTCGTTTGATTTGGCCAACTACCCGCTCGGAGGGCTCCTTAAAAAGATGGTCGAGATGTTCCAAGGAACCCAACAAATCCAGATACTCCTGCATTAAAACCGGATTTAGTTGAAGTGCCTGAACGAACTCCCCACTTTCACTTGCTGACATTTCCTGATAAATGTACCTTATCAGATCATTTTGGGTAAAAGATTTTGTCATAGGCTATATTGATATGTTTAAGTTTCTTCCTAAGGTTGATCAAAGCATAGCGCATACGCCCCAAGGCGGTATTGATACTCACCCCGGTTTGTTCTGCGATTTCTTGAAAGCTAAGGTCCATATAATGCCGCATGATCAACACCTGTCGCTGATTTTCCGGAAGCTCTTCTACTAACATCCGTATCATCTCGTAGGTCTCGTCCTTTACCTTCAGGTCTTCCACGTTCTCTTCTGCGAAGTTTAGCGTGTTAAACACGTTGGAACCATCTTCCATGACAACGGATGGATACCGCTTCATCCTCCTAAAGTGATCTATGGCCAAATTGTGTCCTATGCGCATCAGCCACGGCTGGAATTTGCCCTCTTCGTTATATTTATCTGAGTTGAGTGTCTGCACTACCTTTACAAATACATCCTGCAAAAGGTCTTCTGCCACTCCTTGGTCTTTGACTATCATCAAAATAGTCGAATAAACTCTGGACTTGTACCTATCTACCAACTGCTCAAAGGCAACTTCGCTGCCATTTCTATACTGGGCGATAAGTTCGCTGTCTTTAGGTCCTACCCTCTTACTCATAAATTTGACTTTTTAATAACGTAGAGTTTTATCCCATATTGCCGAGTTTAATGTGAAAGTTTCCAATACCATTCGATCAAATGTATCAAATAGGATTAAACATAGCAATTTTTTTTCATTTTTTTTGTATGAACCCGGTATATGTCGGTATGAAATGTACGCTGCCCGGAAAACAAATACAAAGTGGCAGAAGTGATTTCATACCCACAAGACCTCCGTAGGCAATAAACCAATAAATTGATTATCAGCGACTCAGTAAAAACCCCTGTTCAAATACCGGAAGACTGAAAACGAGTCGAATACGTTCTACGAAACCCTCTAAACAATAATCATACCAGAGCTAGGAATCTCCAGACCAGATGCTCTTGAATCCCTTTTGAAAAAAACTATATATTGTCCCGGAAAGACCTATTGCTGCACTTACATATGCGACACTGCGATCCAGTATGTTGGGATCATAGAACCCAATAACAGACACCGAAATAAACACAAAACTGATCGAAGCCGCCTGTACCAACCTCGAGGTACCTTTGGCCTTTTCTTCTCTCCTGAAAGCCTCCAACTCTTCCTCAGCGGTATTGGCAAGGACAAAATTGGTAAAAGCAAGTGAAAAAAGGCGCAACCTGTCCTTGGTCGGATCCAAGCTAAGAACGCCCTTTTGCAATAGCGAGGCCATGACATCCCGCATTGTATAATTTATAAACCCCTCCAATGCAAAATAGTAACACAGCTTCTTCTCTCTCATATTCAGCTTTGACCACACGTTGATAAAAAAGGCTTTGTTGTACCGCTGAATGGAGAGAATGCACTTCTCATAGCGATCCTGAGAAACCCGGCTTTCAAGGGACTCCTCCAATAGCTCGTCGGTAAGCAGGCAAGCCAATGCGGCGCGGTTTTCTCCGTAGATCAGCTCTTCGCTTAATCCGGTAACGAGCGGGTCGTTAAATAATGGAGATTTCACCTTCTCACGAAAAACCCGCCTATTTTCCTCCGACATGGCAGCCCAGCCCCCACCATCGTGCGGTAGCAGCAATACTTCTTGGTGAAAATTGAGCGGGACGACGTAGAAAAGAAACGGCTTCATGATTTCCGTAATACGTAACACGACAGTTTCTGCAGTGCCCGGACCCATCAGATCCTGAATGGACCTACCTGAAGAAATGAACAGGAGGATATTTCGCTCGAAAAACCGCTCCTTAAACCGTTCCAATACCTCCAATACCTCCGCCGCAGTCTCCAAACAATGCAGGTTTTCAAGAAGCACCGCGTGATATCCCACTTCTTCCTCGGGCCAAGAACTCCCATCTTCCATAGCGGAAAGAACCAACATTTGGCTCTTGCCTGTCAGGTAGTGGTACCTAATCCACTTACCAATTTTCTTACTATCCAACCCAATAACAAAGGTGAACTTCCGTGTGACACAAGCAGTGGGCAATCGCTTATTCTGTACCGGAAATAAATAGTCCACCAGAAAAAGGCGCTTGCTTACCCGCATGATCAAATTGAAAAACAGGCCCATCAACAGAAATGTCGTCAACAAAAACACCGGGGTCTGCCCGATTTTTTGGGAAATCAAATGAAGGATTGATGCTGATTGGGACGATTTGCCACTGCCATAGTAAAGCTGCTTGGGAAGCATAAAGGATGCCTCTATGGCACGAATGTCCGGCGCCAAAAACCCCCGCAATTCTTCATCTGTCCGGTAGGTCAGTCGGCTGAAATTTACCCGCCTCAACTGCTCGTGAATGGAAATCAAGTCGCGGTAAAAGCCGGAAATGGGCCGAATACCGGGCGTCTGTTGCTCCCCGCCCAACGGGGCATTCCAGATATACACTTCTTGCACAAAAACCTGCCGGTGGATCGCATACCCAGGCAAGAAGCCCAAGACAATAATCCACAGCAAAAAATTTAGCGAGAAAATCCGCTTTTCTACCTGAAGCTGCGTTATAAAATTCCACATTTTTGTGAGACGGAAATGAATCCGCTTCCAACCCTTGATCTTCCCACTGAAGTCCGGCTTAAGCCTGGGCATTCTGCCCTTAGCCGAAGTCACCAAACAGAGTGTGACCGCCACCCCCAACAAGGTCAGCATCAACGTGCTCAGGTAAAAATAGCGCCCTTCCAATGCATAGGAATTCAACACCCCCAATCCACAAACTAACAGTAAAAACACAAACAAAGCAGGAGCCAGGAAGTTGAATTCCCTACTTCCAAGGCCCCTTTTTGGATCGGGAAACAAAAGCACAAAATTACAAATACTCCCACTTATTGCGATCAGGGCAGACCAAAGGAAAATCGAAAACAACGTCAAGGGAATCACCAGGTACACAAACAAGAAGCCAACCAGATGAAAAGCCAAGACGTAGTTGGCAAACAGGTACTGATTCCGCTTCGAGGGGGTGGGGCGGTACCAATCGAATGAAAACTCCCGCATACGCAGGTAGATGGGCTGCAAACTGGCTAAAAACACAAATGAAACCAGCAATCCAAGTACCAACAGATAGGGAAAGAGAAAAGCCAAGGTTTCAAACGTTGTAAGAATGTAGAGGGAATCCTGGAGGCTCTTGTCCACCAAATACATCACCCAAACCTCCGAGGAAAATCCATCAAAGTCCAATCGCTTGAAAACAGCCTGGTATTCGTGCCCGTTGACATATAGGGGCATTTCCCAAGTACGGGATCGATCTCTAGCTGCGTTGTTTTCCAGCAGGGCTTGAATCCTGAACCAAACTCCCTCTTCAATGGCATCCTGAAGGTTATTTACCGGCATTTCCATACCGGCGCTTTTCATGATGACCTTCCCGTCCGGCTTAAACACAAAGAAGCGATGCTTGCTCATTTCACTACTTACCAAGCCACTCACATTAAATGTAATCGCATTCCCGGTTTCTCCCCGAAACAAACTGACCACACCCTCCAAGGCGCCTGTGGCGTTAGAATAATGTGCGGACAAAAAGACCTTCGACGGATTACGCTTGGACTCAATCACATAGTCTCTATGTTGGATGTTTATAAACGATTGATCGCCTAGCCCCATCATGGCGGTCCCCGGAATACCCAACTTCTCAATAAAACCACCTGAAGAAAACTGAATGTACTCATTGACCGGAAGACCGATTAGCGTATCCTTGGCTACTTCGTCTTTATCTTCAATTTCCGAAAAACGATGAAGTAGGGAATCATAGTCCTTAAACTGTCTAGAAACCTCGTCAACCAGCTCGCTAAGCAGCTCCCCGTCAAATTCAGAAGTACGTTGATTTTGAATAAATCCGAATGTATAACCCGCCACCAACGCCAAAAAAATCAGGGACAATCCAATCCCTATCACCTTTCCCTTACTTAACACATCTCCTGCACTCAGACTAAAAATGCCAATAACCGGAATACCAAACAGCACCAAAACCAACACCAAGACCAATACACTCAACACGCTGAAGTCTATACGATAAGCCGCCCGCTGAAATTGCACACTTTCTTTCAAACCCATTAGATAATATTGGCCACCTGCCAGCAAAAAAGGAGATACAAAGGCCTCAAATTCCTCCGCACCAAGATTCATCTTAAACAGTTGCTCTCCCGCCTTTACAACGGGCATATTGCTTTCCGCATCGATTGCAGAAGTATGGTCCATCGTGGCCGGATCGAGCAAGATTCTGCCTCTGTAACGAGCGGGATAAACGACCACTCCACCCGCGTCCAACAGAAACAACCGGTCGAAAAACCTCAAGGGAAGATTATCCTCCATCAATCGATAAAAAGGTAACTCGTGTTCTACTAAAAACGTCAGGCTCCTCGCCTCTCCATCTGCTGGAATGGAAAAAAATGAAGCATCAAACCGCTTCTCCACATCGGCTTCCCCTACAAAAAACTCATTGCCTATGTTGCCGCCAGGAATCTTTCCCGCTAAATCAAAAAAATAGTTCTCTACTAACAAGCTGGAAGAACTATCCCTTAAAACAACCCTACTTTGCAATGCTTCGAATTGCTTTTCTGCCGCTTCCTGCTTTGAAAGGATCCGAATCTGTTTCAGCTTAAATTTTGGATTACCGTCGAAAATAGCTGCAATCTTCTCGGCCTGATCGGCCAATGACCCACCGGTCAGTGCGAGGTAATTTCGACTGAGGTACTCATCAAGCTGATATTGATAATTGTGAAACGCCGCCTGAAGGTTATTTTTTCCGAGTATTACTGCCTTGATGGATTGGGATTCCAGTTCCTTCCTGTGACTCATAGACTGTTGGTACAGGTAAATGGCTACTAAGGCGGTAAGGCCAAACACATACAACCATACACGGATATCTCGGAATTTCATTTTAATAGCAGCCTTGCCCAAACCGAGATCAATTTAAAAAAACTTTATTTTACAAAGAAACCAAACCCAGTATTTAATTCCACAAAATTCAGAAAAATACACCTATAATTAAAACAAAATCGCTAATCCTCGATCATCCAGGACTGTCTGAAAGCAAATCAGGTCTCGGCAATCTCCAGAGGATACCCGCCCCGATCCTAACTCAAACCTGTACTGATGAAGAGGACATACGACCTCGTCAAACGCAGTGATCCAACCCTCGCCAAGGCTGGCCATTCTATGCGGACAGAGCCGTTCAAATGCAAAAAAGCGCTCGCCGATTCTCGCCACACAGATTTTTCGATCTCCCAGCGCTACCTGTTTGATTGCCCGCTCGGGAAACAGCGCGATTACCTCTTCCTTACTTCGTCCCAACCTATATTCTCTCATTCGGCTCGATTTACGCTATTATACAGTTAAAGAATAGGCAGCCTTTCCCACCAAAGAGCCCGGCTGATTGAGTCAATCAGCCGGGCAACTTACAAGAGGTTTCAGGAAAAACCAGCTGCTTAGCAGTGGGAAGCACCTGTTTTTTGTGGCCTTATTTTCGGGTAATTAAAAAGCAACCGGGTCTGCTATTCGGTAGGTACTTCGATGCTTATGCACCATTCCGAAGCGGTCGGTAGCCCTAATATCAATTTGGTGAGACCCATTTCCAAGGTTGGTAGGTATCGCCCCCCGCCATAGATGGGTACTATTTACCGGATTGGAGGGACGCCTACCAGCGATCAGCCTATCAGCGGTATCCCATTCCATCACTTCTTGGACGAATGCCGGATCGGCAGCATCTACCCATGCCATTGGTCTCCATTCGCCTCCATCTATGCGGTATTCCACCCGATCCTCCTGATGTCCCATGTAAAAATTAACGAATATCCCCGCTTGGGTACCCCGATTATTGGCCACTACCTGCGGATGAAATACATGCATCTGATAATCGGCAGGCTTGCCCAACACTTGGTATGCAAGCTTATAGCTATTTCCTGACACATTTAACCGGGTATAACCCTTGGGAGTGCCGTCCCGCATAGTGGAAACGGGAAGGTTGTTTTCGTCCAATTTGCCAGAATACCAGTCGCCATTGGTCGTCCCTGCGTTAAACTCGTGAAAAGGCTTGGCCCCATTCCACCCATCTTCCATGGAATAGTAATTCTGACGTTGCAGGTGGGTGTGGGCGGACATGGCCAATACATTCGGATAATCTTCGAGCAAATCAAAAAGCTTCCTTCTATCGCTGTCACGGAAGGAGTTTTCGTCTACATGAAATATTGGAATATGAAAGGCCAATACCACCAACTTATCGGTTGGAACATGCTTCAGATTGTTTTCCACGAAGTCCAGTTGGTCTGCACGAAAACCACCCCAATACCCTTGTCCATCTCTCGGATCCGGATAAAGGATATCATCCAATACGATAAAATGCGCCGCCCCGTAATTGAATGCGTAATTGGCCGGTCCAAAGCTCGCCTCAAAAGATTCGTCGCTCCACTCGTCGCGATCGGCATCTAAGTTCATGTCATGGTTTCCCATTAGGTTATACCAAGGAAGCCCTATTTCCTTGATCACCTGAACATAAGGCTGATGGAGCGTCAGATCATCCCCGACCAAATCCCCCAAGGTAAGCCCAAAGACAGCTTGCTTCTCATTTTTGGCTTCTTCCACCACCGATTGCCGAAAAAAAGCCAACTCTTTCGTGGTATATGGCTGGGAATCCCCAAAGATCAGCGCGGTAAAATCGGTGGACTCTGAGGCTGGGTATAATGGGAAATCGACGGATTTGGGCAGTGGGCCCGTTGGTGCTACTCCCTCATATTTCATACTGGGTGATCCTGCAGGTTTATGTAGATAAAAAAATTGGGGTTGGTTGGCCTCATTTACCGGTACCGAGTAACCGCTTGGCTTGATCACAAATAGGATGTTGTCCTCTCCCACCTCAAGAGAATACCTGCCCCGTTCATCTGTCAACACCACCTCTGTGCCGTTGCTAACAGAAACATTTGGAATACCTTTTTCGCGGCGTTCACGCTTCCCGTTTTGATTGAAGTCTTCGTACACATACCCGGTAGCAACCTGTTGAGAGAAACCGGGCAATGCCAGTAATACCAGACAAATAGAAAGTAATTTGCGCATTTGTATATCTTTTTATGATAAGAAAGAATCGCTATCCTACGAAATTAGCAACCATCCCGCAAAGTACGAGGACGGGGCACTTACTGAGAAAATGGGAAAGAGTATTTTTTATTAGAACGAACATGGGATCAAATCTACACAAGTACCTTAAACCGGTGGTCAATTTTGTGTGATCATTTCGTTAAACTTAGTGGCCCTGATTGTAAAAAACTGCCAAGCCATCCTTTCCGGCGACGACAATATCCAAAAAACCGGATTGGTTCAGGTCTGCGATCGCAAAATAAATCCCCGATCCCTTTCCCTCTCCAAATGGCCCATAGGAAATGACGTTTTTTGTAAACGACTCCCCATTCCACTTGAAATAATACATCCCCAAATGGTCGTGCCCGCCCGGGTCGTTGCCGTTGTGGGCACGGTATCGCTTTCCAGTCACTAATTCCATTTGTCCATCGTTATCGATATCCGCCCATTCCAAGCAATGATACTGGGAGTGGTACGGATCAATCGGGTGTTTTACAAAGGTTCGGGTTTGTCCTTCCAGCACTTGTTCGTACCAGTCAAGACCATAGTCATGTGCCTGTCCCACGATCAAGTCGTTTAGGCCATCCCCATTTACATCTTGTACCTGCACAGGAATACTCGCCCCTCCCAAATTAAAACTCTCATGCAACTTCCAGGCCCCCGAACGGAGATCCAATGGTGCCTCCAGCCAGCCGTTTGAAAGGATAAAATCTCCACGGCCATCCCCATTCACATCTCCAAATCCCAAGCCATGACCGTGGGAGGCAGCCACCTCGATCCTTTCGAAGGTGCCCGTGCCATTTCCCCGCGCATCGCGGACTAATTTATAGTAGGCCAGGGGCTTATTGGGCGTATTCGGAACTACCTCAAGCTGTCCATCTCCATCTACATCCCAAGCACGGGTAGTCTCTACATTGCCGGTTTTGTAAATCTCGTGGGTCTTCCATGCGCTGTTGTTTCCAGGGTTTTCGATCCAAACCAAAGAAGCACCGAACCAGCCTCCCGTGACATAATCCATATTGCCATCCCCGTTAACATCCATGGGGATAGTCGAAAAATCATCAAAATACTCGCCTACCCGATCGAACACGGTGATGAAATGCTTCCTTTTAAACTCCGGCCCTTGGTACCAATAACTGCCAGATACAATGTCAAGGTGGCCGTCATTGTTTACATCGAATACCCCGGCGGATTCCGCGCTTTCCGCCGCAATCAGCTGCTTTTTAAATGTAACGTGCTTTGGGAGGGCACCTTCTTCTGCAAACCAAATTGCGAAAAAAGGGATAATGAGAGAAAATAGCTGCATGATACGTTATTTTGGATTCAAAAGCCGTGGCTCGTGGACGAGTTTCTTCTAAAAGAATCGCAGGTTATGTTTATGGATTATTACAAAGATTTCGGAAATGCTTATTCCTCGGTCAAAGATAAAAGATCACCTGAATAAAGTATCCTGCACTGTCCTGCTTCTTGATCGAACCACGTGGTAGGCTGACTTTGGGGCAAACATGATAGACAGCTTTCTGCTTTCGCGGGAAAGATAATCAAGTAAGCTGTACAAGAATATAGAAACTCCCAACATCTCCAACAGTTCTTCCACTGTATAGAAAATCATCAACCTAAGATGCAGCCCATTTTCCTCAAACGCCCTCCCACCGAGCATTTCAAATCCAATCGCCCCGGTGACAAAAATCAATCCCGACAACATCATTAGTTTGAACATTTTAACGTCGAGTTTCAAAAAAAACGGAATGTACATAAACACCAAAACGATGATCCCTATACCGTAGGGAACCACCCAAGCATAATAAAAGAAGCCTGAAAGATTAAACTTCTCTCTAAAAAACCCAATCAGGAATTCATGTATGGAGGTAGCCTCGTCAACTGCCAAAAAACAGAACACCACTCCAAGCCCTATCCAACCCCAATAATTACGGTGAAAGTTCCTTTCACAAAATGAAACTAAAAACAACAAAAAGGAAGTAGCAAGCAAAAGTATGGCAGAAAAAAAAGAAGGCACATTCGCTTCCTGATTGAAGTCGAATAGCCGAATAAAAAACTCTTGATAAGGTCTTAGATGGGGAGTTTCCAAATAAACGTATATGGCCACTATATAGAGAAACAGAAGAACCGAAATACCGAGCACCAACCACTTAAGTGCAGTACCGGGAAGCAACCTAACTTTTACTTTAACCATTTGCATAGATTATTCAGCAATGAAATCTAGCAAATAAACAAATTGTTTACAAAAACATAACAATTTATTAACAATGGTTTGCGGAATAAAAATCAAGTCGCTTCTCCCTGTCAATTCCGTTTCAACCAATCACCTACCCTCCGGTTAAAATCTGCTAAATTTTCCCAATGGAAGGCATGCCCACTGTCTTTATAAATGTGGAGTTCGGATCCGGGAATGGCCTCGGCTACCTCTTCTGTCATCCATTTAGGTGTAAATTCATCCGCATCCCCCCCCACAACAAAGGTAGGAACCTGTAGCTTTTTGAGCTCTTCCAGCACCTGATGATCCATACAAGCCGCCGCTTGCCCTTCCAGCCCTACCAAAGGCTGGGGATTCGGGTCTGCTGCTGCTGCTTTGCGATCCGCTAGCATCCCCTGAAAGGTCTCGGGATCATCCCAAGATGCTTTGGAAAAGATCAACTGTTGAATAAAACGGCTAAATTCTTCCGGTCTAAAACGCGCCTTACAGTCTACCATTAGCTCGAAAATTGCGCGGGCCTTTTGATCACAACGGGCCCAAGGGCACATCAAAACCATCGACTTGACCTTTTCTGGGTGACGAATGGCCAATTGCTGTGCGATCGTGCTCCCCATGGAAACACCCGCCACCCGCACCTTTGGAATACCCAAGGCATCAAGTAACGCGGCGCAGTCATCCGCCATCAGCTCGGTAGAATAAGGCCCCGCAGGTTTCGATGACCTGCCGACACCCCTATTATCCATGAGTATACAGGTGAAGTCCTTTTCCCAGGCAGCGGCATGCTTCTCCCATACCGACCCGGGGGCGGTGATCCCCATAATGAGCAACAAAGGCTCTCCGCTGCCCCGAGTTTCGTAATAAATGTCTATTCCGTTTGCGTTAACCGTCGGCATCGTGATTAGGTTAGTTGTTTGACCAAAGTTTCATGAATCCACTTCCCATCATGTAGGGTGACAAAATCAGGATCCACCAGCGCCTCCTGCCCCTCATCTTCACAGATGATCCAGCCTGGAAACGAGATATCCTTTAGCCATTGGGTAATCCCTACCAAGTCCACCTTGCCATTTCCCATCAAGGTAAACTCCGGATTTCCATCCCAGTCTTTGTAGTGCACGTGATTGATTAGAGACTGGTACTCTTTCATCTTTGCCAAGGGATCCATGCCACCATTGATGATATGCCCTACATCTGGACACCAGCCGGTAACGGAAGCGTCCAACCCTTCTAAGATAACTTTGTAGTCTTCTTCCGTGCGGGTGATTGAGGTGTGAGGGGAATTGGGGTGAAAGCTGCTGACCACCCCACGATCTGCTGCCCGCTTCGAAACCTCATTCACGATGCTGGTAAGGCTTTTACGTCTGCTCTCCAAATCGTGCCTGCCGGTTGGAATCTGTACAGTGCACAACACAGAGCCGGGAAACTGCTCCAACATGCTGATGGCGTCATCGGCTATGCGCCGCTCTTCGTCGGTTTCCTTCGATCCGTTCCAATCCAAAGCCAAGGCCACCGCAGCAAGGTCAATGTTCCGCTGCTTTAGCTTGTCTGCCAGTAGACTTGGATCAGAAAGCGGCCCCATCCAGGTGAAAATTGGCTGAATACCGGCAAAGCCGGCATCGGCTATGATATCTATCATGTGGGCAAGCTGGCCTTTATGGGTTTCCCCATTACCAGCCATAAACCAAGTATATACTTCTGCTCCGAAACGGAAGGGTAATTTCATCATCTGTGTAAAGAGTTAGTTTGAGGTTTTCTGTTATGATAACATGAGGCTAGAGGCCATGCTTGGCTCCCATTTCCTTAATAAACTTGAGACCATTTTCTGCCATTTCCCAGGGCTGGGAAAACTCCCTCCATACTCCAATGGAGTTGGCAAAATCAGGATCATTTCGGGTAAAGCCCTCAATGGTTAGCCACCCGTCAAACCCCACCTCGGCCAAGGCTGAGAATGCGTCGTCCCAGGGAACATGACCGGAACCTGGAGTACCACGATCGTTCTCGCTGATATGGACGTGCCCTAGCATGGGAGCGATCTTGCGAATGGCATCGCCGAGCTTCTTTTCTTCAATATTGGCATGGTGGGTGTCAAACATCGCTTTCACGTGTGGGTGGTCAACCTTCTTCAACAAGTGAATCAGTTGATCCATTGTGTTGCACAGATAGCACTCGAATCGGTTGAGCGCTTCCGGGGTCAACAAGATCCCTGCCTGCTGCGCGTAGTCCCCCGCCTTGTGCAGAACCTCTGCGCTGCGGTCATACTCCGATTCCTCCGGAGCCCGCTTGGCAAACACTGTAAATGCGGAATGAAAAGGCCCGCAGATCAATTTTGCACCCAAATCATAGGAACGGTCTATGGTCCATTTGATCTTATCCAACGCCTTTGCCCTTACACTTGCATTTGGATCGATGGGGTTTTCATCGGGTCCCAATACAAACACCGTAGTGGTCTCCATCCCCAAGTCCCTTACATGCTTACCTATGTTTTTGTAGGCCTGCTCATCCGGCGCCCCCACCAAAAACTCTACCCCGTCGTACCCGGTGGTCTTTAATCGGTCAATAATGGGCTTGAGGTCGTCGGAAACAGCTGCAGACCAAGCCAGTACATTGAATCCAATTTTATTCTTCATTTGCTTATCATTTGCCGTTGACACAACGGATTTATTAGGTGATTTTTATTTAAAATCGGCAACTTTCATGCCTCTTCGCCAATTGTCGAATCCGAACATGGTTGGATTATAAGCGCCCACGTAATCGACCTTGGTGTCTTCGGTTATATGATGGGACATATTTAGGCACCAATAAGCCGCATTGACGATTAGCTTTCGAAGGTCGGCGCTCTCCAGATCTACGGACGCTCCCATGGTGGATGTAAACACTTTCCCGGTGTTTCCTGCCTCACTGGTATAGGATTGTATCCAAGCTACCGGCATAAGGGCCTTTTCCCAGTTGATAGGCGTATCGGCGGTCATTCCTTTCGTGACAGCCCCGTGAATCAATACCTCTGCGTCATCTCCCAACCCGTTAACGGTGTAGACATCCGACGCAACCCAAATATCCTTTACCCCACGTAGTATGGGATGCTTGGAGGAATGAGACACCCCATCGATCATCGCGCGGGTACCTTCTACTGCATGGTGGCCATGGTGAGCTACCCAGGTTTCTCCCAAAATCTGCTTTCCAAATCCTTTTTGCCAACCCGGCTCATTGGCCATCCAATGGTATTTACGGTATTTGCTTTGATTATCTTTGCTGTAATTAAACGCATGAGTAGAAGTCCGCAGTCCGATAATCGGCTTCCCTGCCTGAACATAGTCGTCGATAAACTTCATCTGATCGTCGGGAAGCTCCCTGAAACGGACCAACATGATCACCAGGTCGGCATCAGCTAAAAAGTGAAGCCCCGGGATATTGCTTTTATAGTTGGGGATGATTTCCTTCTTTTCGGGATCAATGGCAAAAAGCACTTTGGTATCAAAGCCATGGTGGGTACTGAGGATCTTGGCCAGCATGGGCATGCCCTCCTCCGACCGGTATTCATCGTCTCCACTGATCAAAACGACCGTTTTACCCTTTCCTGGGCCTTGTACTCCGGCGTATTCCAGCCACATTTCCCCGTGTTGGGCATAACTGACGCTTGCCATAAGAAGCATCACACATGCAAGGGTAATCCACCGGCGGGAAGCCATTACTCCCCTTTGTAGGTTTTTCATTCGTTCTTTATTTTTGGTTAGTAAGTTGATTTGTTGAGGCATTGTACGGCAATCACGCTGATTTCATTGACCGAAAACTCCCGTCAATATATCGGAATTTGGCTAGATTCCATAATTCTTTTTGACAGAAGCCAAAAAAGCCCTCGCAGTTTGCCTGCGAAATAAATAAAAGAAATCCACAGAGGCAAACCGAGATCTGCCTCCATGG
Organism: Lunatimonas salinarum; assembly: GCF_017811155.1. Lineage (GTDB taxonomy): Bacteria > Bacteroidota > Bacteroidia > Cytophagales > Cyclobacteriaceae > Lunatimonas > Lunatimonas salinarum. The sequence goes on from NZ_JACVCV010000004.1 coordinate 234,928, forward strand.
ATTTCCATTTTACGCCGAACAAATCAATACCCAGGGTTTTGAGTTAAGTTCGTATTGTTCCTGATCTCTGCAGTAGGAATCGGAAAGAGCAGTTCTCTTGCCGTCACGGTAGGCCCGTAAGCAAACTGATGGCCAACATAATCTTCGAATTCGCCGGTAAAAACGTTCATCGCCTTTCGCAGTCGCACCATGTCAAACCATGTTTTATTTTCATAACACAGCTCGTGCCACTTTTCTTTCCAAATTGCCTGACGCAATTGGTCCTGAGACAACCCTTGCAAATCGGGCAGGTTCGCTCTTCTTCGGACCATATTTACCGCATCATAGGCCGCCTGAGATGGGCCGTTGGCTTCATTGAGCGCCTCTGCATAAGTAAGCAGTACCTCGGCATAGCGATACACCGGCCAGTTCATGCCACTACTAGTGGTTTCCAGTTGCGCTACTTCATCAAAATGTTTCCAGATATAATAGTCGCCTAATTGCAACACTTGGCTTCTATCCGCTCGGAGGGTGTACTCGGTAAAAAAGAACTGCTTCTCTTCGGTACGCTTATCTCCCGGCTCAAAAGAACCTACAAAGTCTGCATTCGCAAAGATGCCACCGGTTTCCGCATTGTATTGACTGATGCCCCTATTATAGGGCAAAATAGCCTGCTGAACCGTATTGGGCTGAATAAAGGCCGCATATTGAATCATAAAGATAAACTCACCTTGATTTTTCAACTCAACGGTATTCAGGTCATTGTATTCGGGAAATAGCGTGAACTGCCCCGAGTCAATCACTTCCTTTGCCTTCGTAGCGGCAAGCTGATAATACTGAGCTCCCTTTTGAAGCGGGTAACCTGCCATCGTCAGATAAACACTGGACAACATACTCTTCACCGCGCCCATAGACACTCTACCGGTGCCTTCCCGAAACGGAAGGCCGCTTGCCTCTGCGCTGGTAAGGTCTTGGACGATCTGATCATATATCGCCTCTACGGACGATGGCGCTGCGTACATCTCCGGAGAAGTCAAATCTATCACACTGGTAATCAGAGGTATTTCACCAAAAATCCGAACGAGATGGTAGTAATAGTACGCCCGTAAAAAACGAGCCTCACCTAGAAGCCGGTTCTTAGCCGTTTCATCCATTTGAATATCGGGGATTCTAGCTATCGCCAAGTTGGCGTTTGCAATGGCCCTGTAGTAGGTAGTCCAATAGGTCTGCCCGTAACCATTATCGGAGTTATTAATCAGCGAACGCACAAACAGACTATTTTGGGCCTGTCCCAATTCGGTATCTGCCAATCCCGTTGCGAACTCCAGCATCATCCACGGTCCGCCGCCAAACCCGCTCGCCATGATGGGAGACAGTCCGGCATAAATCGTATTGACCACACTCGTCGCATGTTCCGGACGCGTAAAATAGTTTTCGAGTGTAAAGTTCGACTTATCTGTTTCTTCCAGAAAATCGGCACAAGACCAGCCGGTCACCAGTATCAGACCGATGATCAGGGTTCTAGATATATGTTTTATATGCTTTTTCATAATTTCCAAATTTTTTCGCTGCTTAAAGCCCTATATTAAGTCCCAACATAAACACCCTTGGCTTGGGATAGGCGTATAGGTCCACTCCCTGATCAAATGCCGCACCTGAAGTACTGACTTCCGGATCATATCCTTGGAAAGGCGTGGACAAAAAGAAGTTTTGCACGGACACAAAAGCCCTCAACCTGCTCAGCTGCAACCTTTCTATAAGCTGAGGCTGGAATACATAAGCAAACATCAAGTTTCTACCTCGTAAAAACGATCCGTCCTGTAGTCGGTCGGTGTCATTAAAGGTATTGTAACCGGCAGACATGGGCCGAATTTCTGCAATATTGGTATCTTGGTTTTGAGGCGTCCACGCATTCAGCACTGTTTTAAAACTGTTGGCAATACCTGTACGATCCTCTGCGGAGTGCTTGCTTCTCCAAAGTACGCCGTTGCCATACATAAACTGTAGGTCTACCAACAGCTCAAAGTTTTTGTAGGAAAAGGTATTCATCAACGTTCCGAAGCCCTTGGGTATACCCTGACCCATCACCACGCGGTCACGGTCATTGATTGCTCCGTCTCCGTTTACATCTTCGTACCGGATATCTCCTGGCCGCTTTCCAAAGCTTGCTGCCAAATCCGCCTCATCGAGATTCCAGGTCCCTAGGTGAACAAATCCAAAGAACGAACTCACCGGTTCACCTTCCCGGATAATGGTCGATCCGGTAAAAATATCTGCTCCACCCGTTAGCTCCAACACGGTGTTACGGTTCATGGAGATGTTGAAATGTGTATCCCACTTAAACCCTTTGGTATCCACGTTCACAGAGTTTAAAGCGATTTCAACGCCTTTGTTTTCCATACTACCAATATTTTGGGTAACGGTGGAGTAACCGCTGCTGGATGGAACCGGCGCATTTAACAACATATCTCTAGTGAGCTTTCGATACAGGTCCAATTCAAGCGTTAGTCGGTTGTTAAACAGCCCGAGTTCCATTCCCATATCGGTCTGAAAGGTTCTTTCCCAGCGAAGGTCTGGATTTGCCAGTCGATTTACCCCCAAACCGATTGCCCGCTGATCTCCGAAAATGACGGTATAGTTCCCCATACCTGCCAGAGACTGGAAGGCCGGTATTTCCGAGTTACCGGTAACACCATAGCTGGCACGCAGCTTCAAATTGGAAACGGTATTGCTGCTCTTAAGAAAATCCTCTTCGGAGACCCTCCAAGCTACCGCAGCAGATGGGAATACCGCATATTGATTGGCTGCACCAAACTTAGACGAGCCGTCAATCCTTCCGGTGAAGGTTACCAAGTATTTCTCCTTCAAGTTGTAGTTAAAACGTCCGAAGTAGGAGTTCAGGGCATAAGAAGAGGTGCCAGACTGCGTTTGAAAGACGTTTGCGCCTGCCCCTAGGTTATTGAACTTGAAATAGTCATCCTGGAAATCTTGAGATCGTGCCAAGGAGTTGAAGCGGTCCACTTGCTGCCAGGAAAGCCCCAGCAAAGCACTGAATGACTGATTTTCGTCAATCTCCTTGTTATATGTGAGGTAATTTTCGAATTGCCATGAATTGTGTCGATCGTTCGTCACAGAGGCATCCCCGCGCTGGTTTCTGGCGATAAAGTTCAGCATGCGGCCACCATAGTAATCGATGCGCTGATTAATGATATTGGTTGCCAGAATAGACCTAAATTCCAGTCCCTTTGCCAAGTAAAAATTGGCATACACATTTCCCAATACGGTCTGCGTATTCAAGTGGTACACCCTGTCTTCTACCACTTGCAGCGGGTTATTTCCACCTTCCATGCCGGGATAATGCTCGTTGCCACCCCAGCTTCCGTCAGGATATCTTACGGGGATGATCGGCAGCGCCTCCAACACTTGGCGCATGGCAATGATACCACCGGCACCAAGGGGGTCTATCTGACTCTCCCGCTGATCATTATAGGCGAGGGAACCTCCTACTTTCAGCCAGTCCTTGATCTGACTGTCAAATACAAAACGGGCGGCATATCGCTTAAGCCAAGACCCACGCATGAGGCCTTCCTCGTTACGATGGTTCAAAAACACACCATAACTATCTTTTTCATTTCCGCCGGTAAAAGCCAACTGGTGGTTTTGGGTAAGGGCCTGCCGGAATGACTCATCCTGCCAGTCGGTGTCATATAGCGGGTTTCCGTTGGAATCAAACAACCTGGGATCCGTCCGCTTTAACCTAGGATCTCTATAAATACCATTCGCAAATCCATTGGGATCGTATTTCTGAGCATTTTGATAAGCCAACTCCTCTACCCTCAAAAACTCCTCTGAATTTAACAAGGGTATTTTGCGGGGCAAAACACCCACACTAAAGTCTGTATCGTAGGTGATGATACCGCCCTTTGAGCTTCCACGCTTCGTAGTAACCAAAATAACACCATTGGCGCCCCGAGCTCCGTAAATAGCGGTAGCAGAGGCATCCTTCAGCACTTCTACCGATGCGATATCATTGGGGTTGATGTAGTCTATTGGCGTACTTCCATTAGCCAATCCCGTCGCATGGATGATCACTCCGTCAATAACATAAAGCGGGTCATTTGCGATACTTACGGAGGTGTTGCCTCGAATACGGATGTTGGCACGTCCTCCCGGTCTTCCGGAATTCACCGATACGTTAACCCCTTGAATCCTTCCGGAAAGTGCCTGATTTAAGGAGGCTGCAGGACGTTCCTGTAGGGCCTCGGCGCTTACTGAACCCACCGAACCGGTTAGATCCGATTTTCGCTGCGTACCATATCCTACCACGATTACCTCACCCAGGTCTGAATAGGATGAATTCAAAAAAATCTCCAACCGGCTGATGCTGGAAGTTACTTCGGTTTCCTTGGTCTCATAGCCAATAAAACTGGCCACAAGCACTTCCCCATTGGACACCTCCAAGGTAAATTCGCCGTCAATATCCGTGACGGTTCCCCGCTGGGTACCCTTTACCAATACGGAAACCCCCGGGATTAATTCCGAGTCTCCTTGGGATTTCACTACTCCGGTCACCGTTCGAGTCTGCTGGGCAAAGGCCGCAGACCCGACAAATAAACCGATCACCCACAAAAGCAACCATTTGCCCTTGTGCAATTTGTACACTGTCCGATACATACGTGTTTAGGTTAAGTTGAAATTATTGTTTTTTATAGTTTATTTTAATTTTTCCAAGAACGAAAAAACCAAAATAAATTATACCTAAACTTAGTCTATGAAGAATAATAGTCCATCCTGCACTGTCCTGCTTTCATAACGTTTCAAAATAAAATTCAAATAAAAGCACGGGAATTTAGACCGATTCACTCGTTACTGTAAAAAACCACTAACCACTCACCTATCAAAAAGCGCCTGCCTTAAGCCACTACCACAATTCGTGTAAATCGCCGTCAAATACAAAAAAAGCAGCATCACCTCGAAAATCTACCAACAAGCGGTGACAAGACCGGCAAGATGTGTAATTTGCACCGCAAATCATTCGAACCCGATCAGACCTTTTAACTATGAATAGCCCAAGCCTGCTCGCCCTCTCATCGGCCATGCTCATCCTGTTATCCTGCGGTGGGTCCCCTTCTACAGAAAACAACCAGACAGTAGCGGAGACGGAAGAAGAGGTGTACTTATTTTCCTATTTTGTAGGCAACGGAGAAGACGGCCTGCACTTGGCGTATTCGGAAGACGGGTTTACCTGGGAAGCGATGGCGGAAGGAACTTCTTTCCTCACACCCACTGCGGGCGAAGACAAACTGATGCGGGATCCGTGCATCATCCGCGGGGCTGATGGAAAATTCCATATGGTGTGGACGGTAAGCTGGAATGAAAAGGGGATGGGCTATGCCAATTCCGAAGACCTCATCCATTGGTCTGAGCAACGATTCATCCCTGTGATGGCCCACGAAGAAGGGGCGAGGAATACCTGGGCACCCGAAGTATTCTTCGATGAGGAATCCGGCCTCTATATGATCTTTTGGTCTACCACGATCACGGGGCTTTACCCGGAGACGCAATCCCAAGAAGAAAATGCCTACAACCACCGCAAATACTACGTCACCACCAAAGACTTCGAAACTTTTTCGGAAACCAAGCTATTCTACGAACCCGGATTTAATGTAATTGACGGCACCTTGATCAAGGAAGACGGCGAGTACATTCTGTTTATCAAAGACGAAACCCGTGAACCTGCCCAGAAGAATATTCGAATAGCTAAAAGCAATCGGCTAACGGAAGGATACGGACCTGCAAGTGCGCCGATTACAGGAGACTATTGGGCAGAAGGGCCTACACCTGCCAAGGTGGGAGACAGATGGATCGTCTACTTCGACAAATACATCGACCATCAAATGGGCGCGGTGGCTTCTTATGATTTGGTAAACTGGGAGGACATTTCAGACCAGGTTAGTTTCCCGGAAGGAACCAAACATGGCACCGTGTTTTCGGTCACCAAGGCAGAGTTCGAGCATTTGGTAAATACGGGACCCCAAACAACTCCCTAATCCCTTCTGACCAATCGGAGGAAACGGCTTGAACTACCTTTCTTCACACGGTAGCCCAATAGATGGAAAATCTCCCGGTGCAGAAAACGGGCTACCCGGGTATCAGCCAAAAACATATTTGCCTCCACCGCATCCCTCCTGATTCCAGGCAACTTGGTTATCAGTTTCGAAAAACCAAGTTGCCGTAACCATTTGGATAGATGCATCCAAAATGAGGAAACCTTTTCGATGATAAAAAAACCATCGCTGCCCTCTGTCTGGTATAAAGGCATAAAAATCCGACCGCCGAACTTGGCAACGATCGTTCCGGTATTATCAGCCGCAAGCCGCTGCCCTTTTCTGACCGGCATGAAATTTACAAATCCCAGATCCATCGCAAATCCATCCAAAGGCAACACCTCGTGCCGATGGAGAATTTCGTAAAATCCAGGGGAAATGGTTACGGAGGATGCCAGTGATCGCTCTAGCTCGAAGATCCTTGAAGGTGAAAGCGAATGGATCCGGCACTGGACCAACATCAAGATAAAAAAGGCTCGATGCCTGATAACGGAGGTGTCCGACTCATGCCTACCTGCCTCAAAACCCAAGGCCGGGTATCCCAGATTATTGATATGGCTCATCAGGGGGCCATCCAGGAACTCTTCTATTCCAAGGATCAATGGCAGGGGAAACTTCGCCGCTAACTGCCGGTTGGCCAGGGAGTCGTTAAATGGGAGAAATGCACCACTCTCCGCAGAGGTGGTGTGCAGATCCAAAAAGAAAAGCTCTCCCTGCCCATACTCCGCCACAATCTCGGAAATAACACCATCCAGTTCCCGCAGCTCGGCCAGTTCGTGCACAGGCGGCCACTGGGCCTCAGGAATATCCCTAACTAACGCAAGGTTCTCTCCTGTCCAAATCCGGTTCAGATCCTTGTCAACAAAGCGACGTCCTAATGCCAGTGCCCTTCGGTTTCCCCTAATAATGAATACATTCCCGCTCAATCTATCTGGATGGAGGCTGCCCTCCTGCATCAAGTCAGTTACCGCCTTGATAGAAGCCTTTTCGTTTCCATGAATACCTACGAAGGCGACCAACGTAGGATAACCCTTACCCTTTTCATATCTAACGAGGTACCGATCATCCATCAACCAAGCTTTGGTAATTTCTTCGGTCTTTTGCTCAGGCTTGATCATTTTTCATCTTTTGCCATAGTTCACGGGTATCCCTATCCGTGATCAACCCAATCAATCTGTTGCCCTCCACTACCGGCAGGCAACTTATTTGTTTGTCCACCATTAACAGGATGGCAAATTTAATGTCTGCATCCTTTCCTATCGTGACCAGGTCGGTGCGCATGACCTCCCTGGCAGAAAGCCACTTCCCTTTGCCTGAATCCGCTTTAACGCTTTCGATCATTTTGCGGGTGATCAGCCCTTTCAGATTTCCATGACTGTCCTCTACCGGCACATGACGTATGCCTTTCCATTCCATGATTTTCTCCACCAAATCAAGAAGATCTTGTTCCTGAACAGTAATCAAGTCGGTCTTCATAAAGTTTCCAATCCAATCGTAGGGCATCCTACAACCTTCCGCTTCACTGGGAGCCGCAAGGGGCCAGGTATGAACAGGTGCTCCGGTCTTCCTCCGCTCGTAGAGAATGGACGTGATACCCACCATGGCCTCCTCTCTTGACATTTTCTTCTTTAGCTTTCTGAATCCCTTTACCGTCCACACACTGCCATCCAATCCTTTTTTCACCCTGCCCTCGATCACCGACAAGTACCGGCTACGCTCTGCTTCGTCCAGTCCGCATGCTTGAAGCCCTTCAGCCGCAAGGGGGATCAAGTGGTCAAGCAACAACTCACGGGAAGGAATCGTCCTACCTTCCCAAACCATGCAGCTTTGCAGGCCTGAGGTGGCCGCGCGATAAAAATTCGCCTTGGTGTCCTCAAAGGACTTATGGCGCCAACTGCCGCGATAGTGGTCGGGCATCGCCTTCATCAGACCTACCCAAAAAGCCAAATTGGCCACTTGGTCAATCACAGAAGGGCCGGATGGTAAATACCTGTTTTCGATACGGAGATGCGGCACACCCCCTCCCACACCGTAGCAAGGCCTATTCCAGCGCCAAATGGTTCCATTGTGCAGGTTTAAAGCCGCCAGCTTGGGAATACCTCCATGCTCCAATACCTGCATGGAATCCTCCTCAACCTTGTCTGGCAGGAGCAGGGTAAAACGGGAAATGGACTCCTTGTAAATTTCAGTAATCTCTCTTATCCAGCCCCTCCCAAAGGAAACGCGCTGTTCCTTTTCCCGGAGGTGATATCCCTTGCTGCGGATGTCAATGCTCTGCTGAAACAGCGATATACGGGTTTCGCTCCAAAGTTCCCTTCCAAACAACAGCGGCGAGTTTGTGCAAGCGGAAAGCACTGGTCCGGAAATCAACTGCGCCCAATTATACTGGTCTACAAACTCATCCGGATCCACCTGTAGATGGCACTGAAAACTTGTATTGCAGGCTTCAAACAAAATATTGGTGTGTGCCAAAATCAACTCGTCCACCCCCAGTATATTCAACTCAAAAGCCTCCCCCCGCAATTGCCTGATGACCTCATCCAGGGCAAAAAAACGTGGATTTGGCGTCATATAATCCAACTCCCCCGAACGCACGTCTATCGAAGGCAATATTCCAGACAGGATGATCTTATCTCCTATTGCTTTGGCAGCCTGATCGGTTTTAGTCAGCAAGGTATTTAGCTGCTTTTCCATCTTGACAAAACACTGCCGTTTTAATTCCAACGGATCCAGATTGATCTCAAGGTTATAAAGGGCCAACTCGGTCGTCAAATGGGGATCGTTCACCCTATTCAAAACCGCTGGAGCCTTTTTTGAGGGCTTATAATAGGCGTCAACCAGGGACAACTCTTGCTCGGCACCGATCCGCTGAATGTTTCGCTCGATCAAGTTTTGCCGGAGCATCTCCTCAAGGGCTTCTACATCGAGTAGCAGGTGCTTTAGAAAGCGCAAGCGATCCTGCTTGCTGGTTTTTGACCGGGCTCTATGCTTGTCCATGCCTATTTTTGGTTACGATTGACCGGGAGGGATCGCCGAAAATCAACAATCCACCCAATTAACGGAAAGGGCCAGACCACCCTCCGAAGTCTCTTTGTACTTTCCGTTCATATCCCTGGCGGTTTCCCACATGGTACGGACCACCTTATCAAGGGACACTTTGGTGTGTTCCAGTGAGGCTTCCAGTGCCAGTTCCGCTGCGTTGATTGCCTTGATAGCCCCCATGGTGTTACGCTCGATACACGGCACCTGTACCAGCCCGGAAATGGGGTCGCAGGTCAGGCCCAGATGGTGCTCCATGGCTATTTCAGCCGCCGTCAGCACCTGCCCGGGACTGCCGCCCAGCAGCTCGCATAGGCCCGCCGCCGCCATGGCGCTGGACACACCGATCTCTGCCTGGCACCCGCCCATGGCAGCTGAAAGCGTGGCGTTCTTTTTAAAGATACTGCCTATCTCCGAGGCTACCAACAGAAAACGGGTCACTTCCTCTTTCCCTGCTGATTTGTGCACAAATGCCAGGTAATAAAGCAGAACCGCCGGAATGACCCCCGCACTGCCGTTGGTAGGAGCGGTTACCACCCTGCCCATTGCAGCATTTACTTCATTGACGGCCAGCGCGAAACAGCTTACCCACTTCAGCACACTACGAAAATCCACATCCATGGCACGAATCGCAGCAAGCCAAGTTTCAGAATCTTCGTATTTTTCTTTTCCAAGGAGCCTGCTGTGCATTTCAGATGCCCTACGCTTGACGCGCAGTCCACCCGGCAACTCGCCCCCTGTATGGCATCCGGAGTAGATGCTGTCCTGCATCACCTCCCAAATATCCCAAAGCCCCGTAAGGATCTCCTCCTCTGTCCGCAAGGTTCGCTCGTTTGCCCACACGATATCCGAAACCCGTTTCCCTTCGAGGGTACAGTATCCTAGCAGTTGGTTGGCTTTTTCTATCGGAAAGGGGAACTCCTCCCGCAAGACAGGTGAAGCATCCACCTCACCTTCCTTCTGCACGAAGCCCCCACCCACAGAGTAATAGGTCTCAGTGAGGAGCCGGTTAGCTATTATCGCCTCAAAACGGAGTGCATTTGCATGAAAGGGCAGAAACTCATTATGAAAGACAATATCCGTAGCCATATCAAAGGGAAGGGTGTATCCTCCCGGGAGGGTGAGCCGTTTTTCGTCTTTGATCTTCCCCACCATTTGATCGATCTCTGCAACTGGAAAGCGGACCGGATCCAGCCCTGCCAATCCCAGCGTCACGGCCAAATCAGTCGCATGCCCCTTTCCTGTTAATGCCAACGAGCCATATAGGTGAACGGAGATTTTCTCCAGCGCACAAATCCGGCTCACTCCAAGTTCGTCCAAAAACCGACTCGCCGCCAACCAAGGTCCCAAGGTGTGTGAACTGGATGGGCCCACGCCGACTTTTAACATATCAAAGACCGAGATTTTCTCCATAGGGTAGTTGCGGGGATTGCATGAGCGTTTGACTCCCCTAAGATACGGGGCAATTTCGAAAAAACGCCGGTATCACTTTTCAAAAACAATGCCGTCCGGCCTAGCTCCCAGTTGTTTTAGGCTACTGCTCACATCCTTCACCATTTCCTCCGGCCCACATACGTAAAACTCTTGGGAAAAATCTGACAGTTGCTCTTTTAAAAATGCCATATTCACCATCCCATGGTGGTGCCCATCGACCCGCTCCTCACTCAAAATGGAGATGAAGTTTTCTCCTAAAAGATCAAAAAAATAGGATTCAAGCAATACATCTTTTCCCCGCTTATTGGCAAAGATCAGCTTATGGCCTGCCAGATCTCCCGTTGATTCGAGCATTCTAAGGATACTGATAAATGGTGTCACTCCGGCACCTCCAGCAATGAAAACACCAGGTCCGGTATAGGAAATGGCACCCCAGGCATCTCCGATCAAGAGGCTATCGCCCTCGACCAAGCCATCCACTTGGTAGGTAACCCCATTGTGTTCCCGGTAAGATTTGATCACAAACTCCAAATAGTCATCTTCAGGGAGGGAGGTGAAGGTGAATGGACGCTTTTCATCCCGCCATCCGTCCTTGTCTATGGCCACTTCGGTAGCTTGCCCCGGAACAAAGGTATATCCTTTGGGCTTTTCCACCTTTATTTCCTTCACATCGTGGGTAAGCGATCGGACACTGATAATTTTCACTTTAATGCTCATATATACCGTCTGTTTGGTTTCGAGGAATAACAATACAAAAACCGTTCTAATCTTTCAACTAAGCGTTTTAAATGATACATTGCCTTAGAATCCACGTCACTTAGCCCTATGAACAGGCGTATTTTGGGCAATTTGCTCCTCGTATTCGGGATCTTAACTCAATTTGGTTGCGGGGGTAGCGATCAACTTTCCGAGCAGGCAAGCATCCCTTCCCTGGAAATATCCGACGCCAAGACATTCGAGGAACCCTTTATTTTGGCAGATTACGCCACTGAAATGCGATCCATTCCTTTGGAAAGCACACCGAAGAGCCTTATATCCTATGTAAACGACGTCGCGTTTGGCGAAGACTACATTTATGTGCTTAACCTGGGCGGTGAGCCAGCCATCATGCAATTCGGTTGGAAAGGACGCTATATCCGCAGAATCGGAACCATCGGTCAGGGACCCGGTGAATTCCAAGTCCCCACTTCCATTGCCTTCGATGGCCGACGAAAACGGTTGGTCGTATGCGCCCCGTTTGATCACAAAACGTTGATTTATGAGGAGGATGGAACGCTCGTCGAGGAGTACCTGGATAAGACACGCATGCTCTCGGCGGCTTTTGTTACCTCTGACCATTTTTGGTTTTGGGAAAGCCAGTATGGCGAACCTCATGACGAAGGATTTTTGGTCAATAATCGGTTACACGTAGTGAACAGCGAATTTGACACCTTAGCCAACCTCAAGCACCACATTCACCTGGTCCAAAACCTAGGGTTGGTGTACCGGCAACCAAATTTTGTGTTTCAGGTAAACGACGTCAACTATTTTTTCCTGCCCACGCTTTTGCCTGAGACCTACCGGCGGGACACATTATTTGCTGTTTCCTCTACCAATGAGCTAGTTCCCGAAGTAGCGTTTCGGTTTAGAGAAAGTAAAAATGACGGCACATTTCCCCCGGAATATGCCATGGCAGATGTGCAGGTTACTCCCACCCAGTATCAGGTACAGTATCGACACCAAGGAAAACGCTACCTATATCTTTATGACAAACAAAGCCTAAGATCGGCAAAAGCGGAGGAAGGTTTTCAAGCTCCGATCTTTGCAGAACCGTTAATGCCCTTTTCAAAATCTGACGGAACGTCCTATTTTGTGGTTCCACAACAAGATGGACAGGGACATGAAGACAATCCCTTGCTGCTATGGGTAAAGTGGAAATAAATTATTTACCTTCTGATTAGGTTCTGACACTTCCCCAATACCAACAACCGAGTATTTTCACTAACTTTACAACAGGCCGGGTCATTTGTCCGTCCTTGGTGTTGATGGAGGCTATCTTAGAAAACATGCTCTTCCAATTCTCCTACCTGACATGGTTTGGGGTTACAATTCTTTATTTTTTAGTACTCTATTTTGGCTTAGGGACGCTCTTTCTCCGGACTTGTAAATTCCTGTTCCGTAACAACCTGCTTCAAAGGATAGATCCCCGGGAGGCCTCCAGCAGTCAGCTCCGATTCGAGATTGGGCACTCCCTGAAATCCATCTTTATCTTTGGGTTTTCCTCGATCCCCATCATCTACCTGATACGGACGGGAGTCATCGAGCTGCTGCCGAACACGTGGATAAATATTCTCTGGGGCCTAATCCTACTGACGCTTTGGAACGAGGTCCACTTCTATGTGATCCACCGGATCATGCATTTCAAACCGATGATGCAACATATTCACTACATCCATCACCGATCCACCGTTCCCACTGTTTACTCGGTATATAGCTTTCACTGGCTGGAAGCATTCTTGCTGAGCACGGTTCCATTGACCATTGTGCCTTTTATTCCTTTCTCGATCGTGGCCGTCTTTCTTTACCCCACGGTCAGTATCCTGCTGAACTTCGCGGGGCACTGCAACTTCCGATTTGGCGATGGCAAGGGCGACAGCTGGCGGCTGTTTGGGACGGCTCATCACGAGCACCACAGCAAGGGAAGGAAGAATTATGGATTTGCCCTAAACCTGCTGGACAAGCTGTTTTCCAAACCAACGAAATAACCCATGCAAGAAGTATATATCACCAGTTCCGGCTCCTTCCTCCCCAACTCGCCGGTTTCCAATGCGGAAATGGAAGATTTTCTGGGCCGTATCCATGGAAAAGTCAGCCGAAACCGAGAGCGCATACTAAAACAAAACGGCATCCAGACGCGCTATTATGCCTTGGATAAGCAGCAGCAATCTACCCATTCCAACGCCGAGCTAGCTGCACAGGCCATCCGAACGGCACTGGAAAGAAGCAGCCTGCGGGCCAGCGAGATCGACTTATTGTGTACGGGAACCACCCAAGGGGATCTGCCCATACCGGGATTTGCCAGCATGGTACATGCCGGTCTGGATCTGGGGGACTGCGAGGTTTCCAGCCACCAAAGTGTGTGCGCAAGCGGTATTATGGCACTAAAAAATGCGTATTCCCAGATTAAATCCGGGGAGAAACCAAACGCCCTGGCCGTTGGGAGCGAATTTGCCAGCAGAATGTTCAAAGCCTCCCGCTTTGAGGCCCAAGGGACGGATGCCCTTCCCTTTTCCGTGGAATTCCTCCGTTGGATGCTTTCCGATGGTGCAGGGGCATTCGTATTGCAAAACCAGAAAAACAGGTCCGGGATATCTTTGAAAATAGAGTGGATTGAGTTGAAATCCCACGCCCATGAGTTTCCGGTGTGCATGTTTACCGGAAAAACGGACAACCGAAACGAAACCGAAAAAACCTGGCTGGACTACGCCAGCTACGAGGAGGCCTCAGCCGCCGGAGCCATCAATCTCCGCCAGGATGTGCGCCTGCTGGACAGCTTGGTAAAAACCGGTGTGGCGCATTATTTTGAATTGATCAACCAAGGGAAAATCCAGCCAGCGGGCATAGACTGGTTCTGCTGCCACTACTCCTCGGAGGTATTCAAAGGCCCCATCAGAGAACTGATGATCAAAGGTGGTGGAGAAATCCCCGATCCGAAATGGTTTAGCAACCTCCCTACCAAGGGAAATACCGGTGCCGCTTCCATCTACATCATGCTGGATGAACTACTGTATTCGGGCAGGTTGAAAGCCGGAGACCGCATCCTTTGCATGGTGCCGGAAAGCGGCCGTTTTATTACCTCCTTTATGCACCTCACGGTGGTCGGAGAGGATAAAACCGAAAAGAAGCCCTACACCATCCGGGAAATTGAATCGCCGGAACTGAACCTGTCCAAGAACGAAACCTCCGAGTGGCTCATTCGAAACCTCGCCCAGGTCTGGATTGATTTTGAGACTGAATTGCTCCAGGTGCCTGTCGTCGCCAAGATCCATCAGGGAAATCTCAGCCTGGCCGACTACAAGCTACTCCTGACCGACCTACGCCAACAGGTAATCGATGGCTCTCAGTGGATCTCCCGGGCCGCATCCCATATCGACATTGGGTTGTTTGAGCTGCGGTCAGCCTTTATCAAGCATACCGCTGCCGAACACAAGGACTATCAACTGCTCGAACGAAATTTTGAGGCCCTGGGAGAGGATCCCGAGACCATCCGAAGCGGTGAAAAAAACATCGGCACCGTTGCCCTTACCTCCTTCGTTTTTCAACAGGCCAGTAAACCCAACCCTATTGACCTGCTGGGTGCCATGTTTATCATCGAGGGCATTGGCAAACGCCTGGCCGGCTATTGGGGTAGGATGATCCAGGATCAACTTGGTCTGCGAGACGATCAGGTTTCCTTCTTTACCTATCACGGCATGGCGGATGAAAACCACTTCCATAACCTGGAAAAGGCCCTGGAGCACCCGCTTATGAACCTGGACTTGGCCAAGCGGATTGTCAAAACAGCCAAAACAACCTCCAAACTCTATACCATGCAGCTCAATGAGCTCGGCAACTACTAAAAGTAACACCCCATGGACTACCTGACCCACGACGAACGAGACCCAAACCCTTGGTTGGCCCTCTACCTGGATGACAGCATTCCTATCAACCCGTCTACCAAACGGGCCCTGATGCGGGACAATTCCTCCAAATCAGTACGTTACCTGCTTCCCATCATCGAAGTTTGGTCCAAGATCACCATGTTTTTTATCCATGTCTTCAAATACTTTGTGCCCCGAGGCTTGAATTCGTCGCGGGTACTGCACCGGATACTGGCATGGGGGCTAAAAAACTTTGTGAGCCCAGACGCCAACTTGCTTATCTTTCGGCACTTCCATGTGGGTACGGAGATCCTGCAGTTTATAGCCGGTAATGTACCGGGAGTGGCCTTAGCAGGCAACCCCCTCAAGCCCAAGGATTTTGATAGCATCAAAGAAGACCTGTTTTTGAAGCACGATCTCAATCTCTATAATTTTGTGATCAACCTGAACCGGCAATTAAAGGAAAAGGGACTTACGATCCGCCCACCGGAAAAGTTGGACCTAAACATGATCACCGAGGATCAGTTTGACCACATCGAATTTCCAAACCGTTGGACCAACGTGCTGGACTTGCGTTCGGCCATTGAGCTGTTTACGCCCTTTTACCAGCTTTTTCTGACCGCCAATGATTTTGTGCGCGCTTCCAATTCCCTGCAATTGGATGAAACCATCGCCATCTACACCTCGCAGATCTTGGGAACTCCCGCCCATTTGGGTTTGGTAAACAACAAGCACCCCATGGTACCGGAAACGACCTACAGTGCTGCCTACCGGTTGGTATTGCATGGACTTGCGGCCGAAACGCTACATGAAATCCTGGTAAAAATGAAGCTTAGCAAGCAAAGCGATGGGATCATCACGCCACACTAATCTGTGTTCTGAAACCTGCCCTCCCCGAAATGCCTTGTCCTAAATAATTCGATGGTATAGTCGAGAAGTCCAACATCGCCGAAAGCCCCGTGGCCTGGAACCACTAGTTTGACATCCGGAAACCGCTGTTTGATGGTCTCTACCGTTTGGGACCAAGCAGAAACATTGGCGTCTCCCAAAAATCCTTTTTGCGCACCCAACTCCTTGATCAAACACCCTCCAAACAATACGTCCTCGCTGGGGAAATACACGACCACATTGTCCTCGGTATGGCCTTGGCCGAAGTGTTTCGCCAAAATAATTTCCCCACCCACCTGGAAAGAAAGTGAATCCGCAAAACCATGCTGAGGTAGGGGGAAATTGTTTTCCCCAGCAAACTTTATCGTTTGGTGGGAAGCATAGGAAGGAATCCCCCGACTTTCAAATACCGGCAGTCCTCCCAGGCAATCCTTGTGAAAATGGGTAGGCACTACGCCTTTTAGCTGAAAATCACCGATGTCTTCGAGCCATTCAATGAGTGACGCCGAGCTTTGGTCATCCGTTGGCGTATCGAAGACAAAAGCATCTCCTCCCCCTGTCAGTACAAGCCCATTGCAGGCAACCTTTCCAAAATCATCCGTTTGCAGATAAGAGGTGTGGATAAAGGCATTTTCGGAAACCTGCGTAATGACCAATTCCTCAGACCGAAATAGTTCTTGAGGGTAAGCTGCTTGTTTTGATGGCGGGCTACAAGCGATAACGAACCATAAGGCTGGAATGGAAACAAGGAGAGACTTCATGAAGGAATGCTTGTGGTTAAGTGGTAAACTAAGTGAACATTTAAACCGGCAAAACTACTCAGGTACTCCGGGCGAATAGTTCTTGGCAACATTGTCTTGAAGTAAAAATACGTATTTAGACGGATTTACAATAAAGAAGGAACCCCTGTTTTTTATACCCCGCTCCCGCCTTCTATCTCGCTGCTCTATAGCCACGGCTGACGTATGAGATAATGATCAATGAGCCGGGTTGGGGTCGGTGTCCCTTGAATAAATTTCCTTCCCTACCCGATGGATATGATCAAGAAACTCGGGATTACGGATTCGGTCGTAGATAGAAACATCAAACTTGTAGGGCAGCATCAGGTCATCCAACTCAAATTCGATGGCTGTCTGCAGACTTAGGTCAATTCCTTTTCCCATTAACGTAAAGTCGATGTCGGAGGCAGGCTTAAAATTCCCCATCGCCCTGGATCCATAAAGCATCACTTTCTCTACCTGTTGATAGTTCGAAAAAACCGCACAGATGCGCTCCAGTTCTTCCTTGGTCAACCCTGTCATACCTTCCATATCGTTAGAGCTTTCCCTGATCTCCACTTCTTTTCTCTTCCATTATCCGCTCGAACTCCAAAAACGCCGGATAATAGTCATCCATAATTTTGGAAAAAATCTCCGCAGCCGTCTCTTCGTTATAGGTGTGTGAGGTCCTATTTCTGCTTCCGATCATATCCATCCATACTTTTCCATCGGTCACCAGTTTGAGTTGGAAGGCTTCACGGGTTGCGTCTCTGCTACCACCGATGGTCGAATTACCCTGAAAGACAGCGTAATCCTTCATCACGTTCCATGCCAGTTCGTGGGTGTACTCAAACCGCTGTATCAGTCCTTCCCTAATTATTTCATCTACCAGTTCAATAGTGTTTGAATTTCCCAAATCGTCTTGTACTTCCTTCTGCTTGATATAATTAACCGCTTCGGAAAGCTTTCGAAGTGCTTTTACGAAGTTTGAAAAACGCTGTTCCCATCTAATGTCTTCTTCCATAGCCTGCTTTTTTTGTCTGTATCGTTTCCCGTAGATGGAACACCTAAATCATATTCAGGTATCCACACATCAAGCCTTTTGGGTCTCCTCTAGCTGTTCGCCACCCTAAAAGATCTCCTATACGAAAAAACGAAGATCTCAGAGTCCTTGAGTTCATACCGGCATCGGCAAGGTACCTAATAATGCGGAGATTGGGTACCATCTTCGTTTTAGGCGGGTGTAATTAGATTTGAAATTTACCCAAAATAATCAATAACCCACCGCCTGTCCGTCTTTCCGCGACTCAGAAGCGCCATAGTACACTCCATCCTTCAGCATGATAGCCTGGTATCCTCCATAAATTCCTTTGTCCATCCGAATCACATGCCCCTTGTCCATCAATTCGCTGATGGTCTCATAAGGGAATCCGGACTCGAGAAAGGTTTCGCCAAGCCCCGGCACCCTGCCGCCACGGGCCGATGTGCCAGAATGGAAGACTCGGGGAGCATCACCGGCCTCCTGCAGGTTCATCCCAAAGTCAATGAGGTTCATCACCACCTGCACATGGCCTGGCACCTGCATATCCCCACCCATCAGCCCAAAACTTACAAAGGGCTTGCCTTCCTTGGTGATAAAGGCGGGAATGATGGTATGAAAAGGCCGCTTTCCAGGACCGTACTGATTGATATGTCCTTCCTCCAGCACAAAACCAGAACCTCTGTTTTGCAGAATAAACCCTAATCCTTCCGGTACTACGCGCGATCCTAATCCGGAAGACAAACTCTGAATCAGAGAAACCATATTCCCATCTTTGTCGGCTATGGTAAGGTAGACCGTGTGATCCCCTGCGCTTAGTCCCGGATGATACTCGCCCGCCTTTGCAGGGTCAATGAGCGCCCTTCGCTCGGCCGCATATTTCTTTGAAAGCAGCTCCTCTAGCGGGATATCGCCAAAATCCGGGTTTTTGAGAATTTCACCCTTTCTCGGAAATCGACCATCCGTAAAAAACACCTTTTTGAACGAGGGATTGTCGGATTTTTGGACACTCTCTTCAAACGTCCTAAAAAAATCCGCCACCTCCGAGGTAACGGGTATGCCCGCCTTCGCATACGAAACAGTTGGCTCCATCAGACGGGCCAAATCCAGCACACCAAA
The DNA here is from genome assembly GCF_017811155.1 of Lunatimonas salinarum. Classification (GTDB taxonomy): domain Bacteria; phylum Bacteroidota; class Bacteroidia; order Cytophagales; family Cyclobacteriaceae; genus Lunatimonas; species Lunatimonas salinarum. The sequence continues at coordinate 253,910 of NZ_JACVCV010000004.1, forward strand.
TTTTTCGTGGAGTGCAACCCAACCGTCCACACAGCCGGGCGTGGTAATGGACCTACCTGAAAGACGGTCCTGCGCATGCAAGCCAGAGAGTCCTAGACTACATAAAGCAATAAGGGTACAAGTGGTTTTGATCAAATTCATAAGCATCTGGGCTTTATTTCAGGTAAATAACGACTCATTGCTATCCCGGTAAGAGCTGGTCGGCGAGCGGCACCATTACATTCGGTTTCCTCCACCTACATGAAGTACCTGACCGGTGATCCAATCCGCCTGACTCGAAGCAAAAAAGATCACTGCATGGGCGATATCCTCTGGCTGACCGATCCGACGAAGCGGATACCCTGCCGCCAGTTCCTTCTCCACCTCCTCCGGCATCCACCCCGTCTGCACGGCACCCGGAGAAACCACATTTACAGTGATGCCGTAGGGGCCCAATTCCGTCGCTGCTGCGCGTGCATAACTCTCCATCGCAAATTTGCTGGCACCATAGGAGACACTGGATGGATGGCATCGGGAGCCATCCGTGGTAATATTCACGATACGGCCCACCTTCGCTCCGCGCGCGATATGCCTTTTGGCAAACTCCGTCATCATCAAGGCCACCGCGCGGCTATTGACCTGAAAATGGGCATCGTGCGTTGCAGCAGATACGGCCTTTAGCGCATATTCCTTTGCAAACACCAGATCCTGGTCCAGTACAGTCTGAGGCAAGAAGGTGTCCGGATCGGCCAGGGCGGCATTGTTTACCACTATATCCACCCGGCCCCAACGCTCCTCCGCTAAATCAAACAGCATCGGTATCGTCGAGGGATCCGACAAGTCCGCCTCTACGGTGAGGCAATCCCCTCCCATACTCTGTATCTCCTTAGCTACCCAATCGCCGGTTTTTCCGATTTCCCCGCAATAAAATGCTTTCCCTGGAGCAGTCGCCTGCGCCACGGTCTCTGGGGTCTCTCCAAAAAACTCTGGCTCTTGTCGCAGATACGTGACCAATACCTTCGCCCCCTCTCGTGCAAAAGCGATCGCAATCGCTGCACCGATCCCGTGATTTGCTCCGGTTACGATCGCTACCTTTCCCGCTAATCCTTTGTCTACCATATGGTTCGCTTGTTGTTTTTACGGTTAATATACCTATTTTTGGCGGTTTTAACTGACCTTACCGGTTCCCTACCTACCAAAGAAAGGCACTATTGACACCGCAAGTGCCTAGATCATCGACTTAAGTACCCAGCTCATAGAGCCACCTGCTCAGCCAAATGAACAGCGATTCCATCCTATTGACGCCTCGGAGAAGGTGATTCGCTAAAATACCTCAAAATCGCCTTTGCGCACAAGTCCATGGGCATCCACGGTATATCCGGTGGGACCGCCTTCCTTCCAGGTCAGCTCCGGCACCATTTCCAATAGGACCTTTCGATGCGATTCCACCACCTCGCTGTGTTCCTTTTGATAGGCTATGTTATGCCATTCATTGGGATCTTCCGCATGGTCATACAACTCCTCCAGGTTGATTTCCGGATAGTATATATACCGGTAGTTCAGGCTTCTGACGGTGTGCCCGTTCACTTCCGGTCGGTTGGAGCCGCCAAATTTATAGCTGGTAATCACCGGTTCGGTCTTGGTGGTAGGATCTTTTAGTTGGGGCACCAAGCTTCTTCCATCCAAGTGACCTGGCTGCTCATATCCGGCCAATTCGACCAAGGTCGGGTACATATCCATCAGGCTTACAGGCTGATCGCAGCGGGCTCCACCCAGGTTCATGCCCGGTACCGAAATCAATAGCGGTACCCGGGTAGACCGCTCCCAAAGGGTAAATTTCTCGATGTTGTCTTTTTCTCCCATGTGCATGCCATGGTCAGACCACAGTACGATGATCGTGTTGTCGGCATAGGGGGAATTTTCCAACTCGTCCAGCAGTCGCCCCACCATCGCGTCCGAAAAGGTAATGGAAGCTGCATAGGATTGGATGATTTTTTCCCATTGTTGGTTATCCAATACCCATTTCATAATCCAGCGCCTGCCGTGATCAAAGGCATCTTCCAGGTCGTCTGCTTTGCGCTCCGGGAGCACAATGCTTTCCAAGGGATACATGTCGAAATATTTTTGGGGCACTTCCCAGGGATCGTGGGGCTTCCACGTGCCGACGGCCAGAAAAAAGGGATTTTGGTGCTCCTGTCTGAGTTGGTAGGATGCCCAGTCTACGACGTGGTAGTCGGCCATCTTCTCATCCGGAACAGGCACCGGACCCCAGGTCCACCATCCATCGCCTCCGGGGCGGTTTTCGTTGTCCACGTCCTCGGGATAGATGACCTCCTTCGGTGCCCGGATCTGGTAAGGGTGGGAGATGTAGGCGCTGGGATAGTAGAAGTCCCAGTTTTCAGGCTCCACTTGGCTTGTTGGTGTCCAAGGAGGTGCCTGACTGTGATAGATTTTGCCGGCACCCAAGGTTTTATACCCCTGGTTTTTGAAGAACTGCTCCAGGGTGATCGAGCTTTTTAATGCCTGAAACTCCCGCCATTTGGGGCCATCGCCCCAATGCACATGCTGTGTTCCTGACCGCGCGTGGTGTACTCCGGTCATAATTGCCGCGCGTGTGGGTGCACAGGCCGGGGCCGGGGTATGTGCATTGGTAAAAATCATGGATCTGGCGGCAAGCCGGTCGAGGTTAGGCGTATGGATTTTCATCCCTGCATGCCCTTCCAAAAATCCGGCCCAGTCATTCAGGTCGTCCATGGCGATAAAGAGGATATGGGGCTTTTCGGCCGATTTTTTCACGGGGGAGCTACAGGCCTGCAAGAACAAAGCCGCTCCCACGATCAGGATTAAGAAGTTAGTAGAGTGAAGCGATTTCATCGGGTTTCCGGTAAGATTTTGCGTATTGGCTAGGTGAGATACTCACGGTGTATGGGAACACGCATGGAAGCTCGTTTGAACGGGTGATTATTAAGCCCTGAAAGATAGCGCAAATCAAAAGTTTTTCCAAAGAGATCTTTTCTATGCTTGGGACTCCGAAAAATTGGCATTGGCAGGAGAGGTTGCCTGTTTTGTGGCTCTTTTTTGGGATGATTTAGGTGGAATTTAAGAAGTGATTTGTAAATGCGAGTGAATTAGAGCTATTTTAATGAACAATAGTGTAATCATTTCCTATGACCATTACCCAAATTGAGAAAAACCTTCAAAAGCTGATTGGAAATTTTGATCAGGAGACTTTTATCTATGACCTGCTTTTGGCTTATGGAGCGCCTAAGGCATCCATTGCCCGGCTGCAAAATGGTAATCTCAACCTATCTAAAGATCCAGGGGTATTCAATTGGAAGAAAAAGGTGCTATTCCAGGAAGCTTTTGAGCAGGATTTGCATCAAGTACTTACAGACCTAAAAATCCAAGCCAATCATGACCAACGCTTTGTAATTGTGACAGATTACAAGCAATTGGTGGCTTTCGATACGAAAACAGCGGACACACTGGCCACTGAACTTGAAAATCTGCCCAGGCATTTAGACTTCTTCCTTCCATGGGCAGGAATGGAAAAGGCCCAATATGCAGAGGAGAATCCAGCAGATGTCAGGGCAGCGGAAAAAATGGCCCGACTGTATGACGAAATCCGAAAGGACAATCCGGACACATCTCCGGAATTCGTCCATGGACTCAATGTGTTCCTTTCTCGTTTGTTGTTCTGCTTTTTTGCAGAGGATACCAATATTTTCAAGGACAAGCAGTTTACCGGGGCGATTGCTTCGCACACGCAGGCAGACGGGAGTGATTTGCACGTGTACTTGGATCGGCTTTTTGAGATCCTGAATACGCCAATCAATCAGCGTCAGGACATCCCTCACTACCTGAATGACTTTCCCTATGTCAATGGCGGGCTTTTTCGGCATACACACCCTGCTCCGGTATTTACCCGAAGGTCCCGACAGGTAATCATCGATAGCGGTGAACTGGACTGGAGTGCGATCAATCCGGATATTTTCGGATCCATGATTCAGGCAGTGATTTCGCCTGAGCATCGTGGAGGGATGGGCATGCACTATACTTCCGTGCCTAATATCATGAAGGTGATCGAGCCGCTTTTTCTCAACGAGCTGTATGAGGCCTTTGAAGCAGCCAAGGGAAATCCTAAGAAGCTAAATGAGTTGCTCTATCGACTAAGTAAAATAAAAATCTTTGATCCGGCTTGTGGTAGCGGAAATTTCCTGATTATCGCTTACAAAGAGCTTCGCAAATTGGAAATCTTGATCCTGAAAGAGAAAGCAAAACTTTCCGGAAAAGTTGGCAGTGGAAGTCTAAACTTCGGTGGCGATTTTGTTTCACAGATCTCACTCTCCAATTTCTATGGCATAGAACTGGATGACTTTGCACATGAGATAGCACAGCTATCCTTATGGCTTGCCGAGCATCAGATGAATGTTGAATTTTTTAAAGAGTTTGGCCAAACCTCCCCAACCCTTCCATTGAAAGAATCTGGGAATATTGTGCATGGGAATGCATGTAGATTAGATTGGGAAAAAGTATGTCCAAAAAAACCTGATTCCGAGATTTATATTTTGGGAAATCCTCCCTACTTGGGTGCAAGAATGCAAGGAGTTAAGCAAAAACAAGATATGGATCAAGTTTTTTCATTTCTGTCTAATTACAGAGATTTAGATTATATATCTGTATGGTTTTTCAAAGGAGCTAAATACATAACCAAGAATAGATCAAAAGTTGCCTTTGTAACAACAAATTCTATTTGTCAAGGACTCCAAGTTGGGTTATTATGGCCTCATATTCTAGATCAAGGTATCAGTATATTTTTTGCACATACAGCTTTTAAATGGAGTAATAATGCCAAAGATAATGCAGGAGTAACAGTTGCAATTATTGGAATATCAAATGAGGATGGGGCTCAAAAAAGGCTTTTTACAGATGATAGATTCAAGTTGGTTAAAAATATCAATCCTTACCTGATTGAGGGGGGGAATTCTATTATCTTAAGAAGAAGTAAACCTATTTCTGAGTTTCCAGAAATGAGTTTTGGCAATATGCCTAATGATGGAGGAGGGTTGATTCTCAATGAGGATGAGAAACAGGAAATATTAAAAAAATATCCAGATGCGAATAAATTTTTCAGGAGGTTAGTCGGCTCTGCTGAATACATTAGAGGAATTGATAGGTATTGTATTTGGCTAAATAACAAAACATTGGAGGAAGCAATGTTGATACCCCCAATTACTGAAAGAATAGAAATCGTTAAAAACCATAGACTTTCAAGCAAAGATGCGGGAACTAATAAATTAGCCAAAAGACCCCATCAATTCAGAGACAGAAAAGAGGCAAACTATACCCAAATTATTATGCCAAGTGTTTCCTCTGAAAGGAGGGAATACATTCCTACAGGCTTTCTTGACAAGAACATCGTTGTGTCAAATCTTGGTCTGGTTGTTTACGACGGTGAATCTTGGATTTTGGGCGTTTTAACATCAAAAATGCATATGATCTGGACAAAAAGTGTTGGCGGGTATTTAGGTACTAGTATCAGATACTCAAAAGACATAGTTTATAATACATTCCCATTTCCTGAAATCACAAAAGAAAGAAAAGAGGAAATCAATCAGTGCGTTTTCAGAATTCTTGGAGAACGAGAAAAGCACCCTGAGAAAACCCTTGCAGAGCTTTATGATCCAGATAAAATGCCTGCCGGACTTCGAGCAGCCCATGAGGCCAATGACGAGGTAATAGAACGGTGCTATCGTAGCAAGCCATTTGATTCTGATGAGGAGCGCTTGGAATATCTGTTTAAGTTGTATGAAAAGATGATTGCCGAGGAGAAGACGAGAGGGAGTCTGTTTGAAAATAAGAAAGGGAAAAAGAAAGCCAAAAACTAATGGAAAGCCTACTTCGACAATTTCTATCGCAGGATACGGAGACAGAGATTTTGGAATTCAAAGAAGCCAAAAATCAGTACGACAAGGATAAGCTGGGGAGGTATTTTTCTGCCCTGAGTAATGAAGCCAATCTCAAAAACAGACCCAATGCATGGCTGATTTTGGGAGTTGATAACAATAAGCAGATTGTAGGCACCCAAATTTCAGATACTCAAATCAATGAGTATAAGAAGGAAATTTCGGATCATACTGCACCCAATTTGTCTTTTCGGGAGGTTCACAAAGTTCAGATTGAGGGTAAATTGGTTTTGCTTTGTGAAATCCCCGCAGCGCCAAAGGGAATACCCGTAGCTTGGAAAAAGCAATTTTATGGTAGGGATGGAGAAAGTTTGGGAACGCTCAACATAGACGAACTTGATCGCTTCCGAGAGCAGTCCAATGCTTTTGATTGGAGTTCGCAGATTATCGAGCATGCTAACTTGGATGATCTTTCTCCGGAGGCCATAGCGATTGCAAGACAAAAGTATTCTGAGAAAAATCCGCATTTGAAAGAGGAGATGAATACTTGGGACGACATCACTTTTTTGAATAAGGCAAAAATCACCATTCAGGGGAAAGTAACCCATACGGCGATTTTATTGTTGGGAAAGCCAGATTCAGAGCATTTTATCAGTCCTTCCACCGCAAAGATTTCTTGGATTTTGAAGGATAAAGATGGACTGGAAAAGGATTACCAACACTTCACCTGTCCATTATTGCTGTCCGTTCAGTCCGTTTATTCGAAAATCCGTAACCTGAATTATAGGTATTTACAGGATGGAAGTATTTTCCCAGAGGAGGTCAGCCAGTTTGATCCCTACATTATCCGAGAAGCATTGCACAATTGTGTGGCTCATCAGGATTATACCCTAGGAGGCAAGATCAATGTGATTGAGCGTGAGGATGGAATTTTGATCTTTTCAAACTCAGGTGATTTTATTCCTGGAACAGTAGAAAAGGTGGTTGAATCTGACTCACCTGAAACCAAATATCGGAATCCATTTTTGGCCAATGCGATGGTGGATCTCAAAATGATTGATACCATTGGAAGTGGAATCAGAAGGATGTTTGTGATTCAGAAAAATAAATATTTTCCATTGCCGGATTATGATTTTTCCGATAGGAAAGTAACCGTAAAGATTACGGGGAAAGTGGTAGATCTCAACTATGCTAGAAAGCTTGCTCAAATGCCGGGGCTGTCTTTGAATGAAATCATGCTGTTGGATAAAGTATCCAAGGGGAAACTACTTGAAGAGCATGAAATACAGCAGTTGAAACGTAAGAAGCTAATTGAAGGTAGAAAGCCTAATTTTCATATTTCGGCCATCGTAGCGAAAAAGTCTAACCAGAAAGCTGATTACATCAAGCTCAAAGGAATAGACGATCAGTACTCGATGGCATTAATAAAGGAATACCTTGATAAATTCAAGGTAGCCTCAAGAAGTGATATTGAAGAGTTTCTTTTGGATAAGTTGGGAGATCGGTTTTCGGATGAACAAAAGAAACATAAAGTCAAGAATATGTTGCAGAAAATGAAATCCATGGAAGAGATTCGAGTGAATCAAGAAAGAAAATGGGAATTGGTGCCAGAAGGAGAAAAGACTGGAGGAATTTAGCCTTCTCTACTTTAGACCGACTTAGACGAGTTTAGACGGGAATTTAGACGAGTTTAGACGAAAAAAGCTCTCAAAATATTGAAAATCAATATTTTGTATCTTTTGGTTTAGACGAGATTTAGATAAAGTTACCTTGCTGTTTCGTCTAGCATAGTAGAAGTCAACTTCGGTCCGATAGGCTAAAGTACAGTCATCAATCCCAAGAAAAATCGGATGTACAAGCTAAATCTTATGTGACGGTCATGTGATAGATTAGCCCGGATGATTTGTAGGTAGTTGATTTACAAGTGTATTTTATGTGATGCTTATGTGATCGCATAGCTGCTGAGTCGGCCAAAGTTTGTCTAACTACAGGTTACGTTCATACGATTTAGATAAACTTTTAGACGAAAATAGATTGCATTGAACCGAAAATCAGTATTTTGTGATTTCCGGTTTAGACGAATAACCTTTTTATTATGCCCAATATAGTAGAAGTCAACTACCATCAGACTGGCCAAAGTACGGTCACCAATCCCATGGGGATGCGGGAAATGCAAGCCAAAGCCTTTGAGTCACGTGATGCACAGTACTTACTTTTGAAAGCCCCTCCCGCTTCAGGCAAATCCAGAGCCTTGATGTTTTTGGCCCTTGACAAACTGACCAATCAAGGAATCAAAAAAGTGATTGTAGCTGTGCCCGAACGGTCCATTGGAAGTTCGTTTGATCGGACAGACTTGATGAAGCATGGGTTCTTTGCCAATTGGGAGCCGAATGATCAATACAACCTTTGCACTTCCGGCAGTGATGGGAGCAAAAGCAAGGTGGAGGCATTCCACAATTTCATGCGGAAGCCTAATGAACGGATTTTGATCTGCACACATGCCACGTTGCGCTTTGCATGTGAGGAATTGGAAGAAACAGTTTTTAACAATACGCTGATAGCCATTGATGAATTTCACCATGTTTCTGCCGATGTAAATAATCGCCTGGGTGATTTGCTGCGAAACATCATTGACAAATCCACTGCCCACATCATTGCCATGACAGGTTCCTATTTCCGGGGTGATTCAGTTCCTATCTTGACTCCGGAAGATGAAGCAAGGTTTACCAAAGTGACCTACAACTATTATCAGCAGCTCAACGGATACAGGTATCTGAAGTCACTGGGAATTGGGTACCACTTTTACCAAGGCAGATACATGACTGCGATTGCAGAGATTCTCGATACAGACAAGAAAACAATCCTCCACATTCCAAACGTGAATGCAGGGGAGTCAACCAAGAAGAAGCATGATGAAGTAGATTTTATTTTGGATTCCATTGGTACTGTTACCGGACAAGATCCTCTTTCAGGAGTGATTTACGTCAGAAGGGCCTCAGATGAGAAAATCATCAAGGTAGCAGACTTGGTGGAGGATAATCCGAAGGAGCGGGATAAGATTGTTGCCTATCTGCGAAACATCAAATCGGTGGACGACATGGATTTGATCATTGCATTGGGTATGGCAAAAGAAGGCTTTGACTGGCCTTACTGCGAACATGCGCTGACAGTGGGTTACAGAGGTTCCTTGACAGAGATCATACAGATCATTGGCAGAGCCACCCGTGACAGCGATAACAAGACTCATGCACAGTTTACCAACCTGATTGCGCAGCCTGACGCAGCAGATGATTTGGTTAAGCTGTCTGTCAACAATATGCTGAAAGCCATTACAGCATCGCTATTGATGGAGCAGGTATTGGCCCCTAATTGGTCCTTCAAAACCAAGAAGTCTGATATAGACATGCCGACAAAGCCGGGAGAGCTGAAGATTCGTGGGCTGAAAGAGCCAAGTAGCAAGCGGGTGAAGGAAATCATTGAATCAGATTTGAATGACTTAAAAGCAGCTATACTGCAAGACGATCAGATCATGAAAGCAATTTCGGGTCAAGTGGTGGAGCCAGAGGTGATCAATAAGGTATTGACTCCAAAAATCATCAGGGTGAAATATCCTGAGCTCTCGGAAGAAGAAGTGGAGGAAGTGCGACAGTATGTGGTGACGGATTCTGTAATCAAGAAAGCAGAAATCCAGGAGCAAGGTGATAAACGATTTATCAAGATGGCAGATCAGTTTGTCAACTTGGATGACTTGCACATTGATTTGATTGATCAGGTGAATCCTTTTCAGAGAGCATTCGAGGTGTTGTCAAAGTCCGTTGATACTAGGGTACTGAAAGTAATTCAGGAGACTATCCATGCAACTCGTATCAAAATGGATTTTGAGGAAGCCAAAATTCTATGGCCCAAAATTCAGGAATTTGTAAAGACCTTTCAGAAGGAGCCAAGCATCAATTCCAATGATCCTTTGGAGCGAAGAATGGGAGAATGCCTTATTTATCTGAAAGAGGAGAAACGCAAACGACAAGCCAATGGATAAGGACCAGGTTTTAGATGAGATTTTTGAGAATGATCCGTTTGGGTTATTGGCTACCAAACCCAAATCCTATTCAACGAGGACACCGGATGAGCGGATGAAGTCATCCTTTGATGAGATCAATCAGTTCTACAAAACACATGGTAGGGAGCCCCTGCCCAATACCAGCGACATTTCCGAATATCAGTTGTATTCCCGATTGAAAGGATTTCGGGAAGATCCTGAAAAAGCAGACATGCTTCGTGGCGTGGATGAATTTGAATTGCTGCGAGAGCCGGATGGATTGGTTGCGGAGCCAAAAGAAGCTTACTTCAAACCGAAGAAGATTGAGACCTTTGATGATATATTCTCGGGTGATCAGTTAGGGCTGCTTGACGATGATTTGGGATTGTTCGAGTTCAAGCATACACCCAAAGATTATGACAGGGCTCAAGCAGATTTTGTTGCCCAACGAAGGCCCTGTAAGAATTTTGACCAGTATGAGGAACTGTTCAGTGCCATACAGCGGGATCTTTCACAAGGCAAGCGCAGGCTCGTACCATTCAAACAAGATAATTTACGTGCAGGTGATTTTTACGTCAATAATGGGGTGTTGCTCTACTTGGAGAATGTCAATTTAGATGAAGGGGTACAGGAATTCAAAAGCGGTTCCAGACAACGAAAAGACGGTCGAACCCGGACCATTTTTGAAAACGGAACCGAGTCAAACATGCTATATCGGTCCCTTTACAAGGTTTTGTTGATGAATGGCAAGGCTGTCACACAGAACTTTGAAAAGGTGAATGAGGGCTTTGCGGAGACGTTTGGACAAATTTCCGAGGAGGATGAAGAGGCAGGATACATCTATGTTTTGAAGTCCCTAAGCCAAGATGAACAGGTCAAATCTGTTCGCAACCTTTTCAAAATCGGCTATTCCAAAACCAACATTGAAGATAGGATCAAGAATGCGGAACGTGCACCAACCTACTTAATGGCGGGCGTTGAATATGTTGCGGGTTGGAAGTGCTATAATATGAACCCTCAGAAATTTGAACAGCTAATCCATTCCTTTTTTGGATCCTCCTGTTTAAATGTGGATGTATTTGATGATAAAGGCAAGCGTTACACTCCCAGGGAATGGTTTATAGCTCCATTGGCCGTTATAGAGCAAGCGGTTGAATTGATTATAAATGGCCATATTGTGAATTACAGGTACGATGCAGGGAATGAGTGGATTGTGCCACGGTGAAAACTATTTCAAGACCTTCCGCTGCTGCACTCGTTAATTTAATGCCTTTCGACTTTTCATGTGTCTATAATTGTTTTTCAGTTGCCACATGGAATCTCGCATGGTTGATAGTCATCCCGGTGTGTGACGGGTACGTCATGCTCGATTTCATCAGATTATTTGCCATTTCCCTTCGGGCCAGGAATGAATACGCTAAGCCATTCACTTTAGACCCTGCGAGGCAGCAAAGTGAAATAATTGATTAAGATGCAAGTTATAGGCATTTTTTGTATCGGGTTTATAGTATAACGTTATTCGGCATCCCAGATCCTAAAAAGAAGCTAAGGGAGTATGGCAGCTATATCCCTTTCTGGGCTTAATCTTATGTGACGGTCATGTGACAGATTGGCTCTAATGATTTGTAGTTAATTGATCTACAGTGGTTTTTTATGTTATGCTCATGTGATCGCATAACTTCAGAGTCGGCCAAAGTTTATTTGCTACAAATTACGTTCAAGTGGTTTGGATAAACTTTTGGACGAGAAACGGTAGTTGCCTTTCACAGGCATTCGCTTCTGCCAAAAGCTCCTCCCGCTCGCTATACCACCACGATCCTATATTCCCCTTGCGGCTTCATCTCTCCGATGGGGGTGGCATCGATTCCTTTGGTTCGAAATAAAGCCTCCACCGTGCTTTGAGCAGATGTTTCTACTGCCACCAATAACCCACCGCTCGTCTGAGGATCGCAGAGAATCTCTTTGTTGCCCTCTTCTCTGAGACGAACGTGATGACCGTAACTGCTCCAATTTCGGTAAGTACCTCCCGGGACGTAGCCCTGCGCCAAGTAGGCTTGGACTTCCTTGAACACGGGCACCTTGTCAAATTCAATCTCGGCGGACAAGTGGCTGCCCTCGCACATTTCGAGCAGGTGGCCCAGAAGCCCGAACCCGGTGACATCCGTCATGGCGCGCACCCCTGCTATCTCTCCCAAATCCCTTCCGATGGCGTTCAAGGTAGTCATGGACTTAGCGGCAATACCGGTATCTTCGGAGCGGAGAGCACCCTTTTTCTCAGCAGTACTGAGAATGCCAACGCCCAGTGGCTTTGTGAGGTATAGTTTGCACCCCTCCGTTGCGGTATCATTTCGTTTCAACTGCTTCAGGTCGATCTTTCCCGTGACCGCCAACCCAAAAATGGGCTCGGGACTATCGATGCTGTGCCCCCCAACTAGCGGACATCCCGCCTTTAGACAGACATCCCTCCCTCCCGCAAGTACCTGCTGTGCGATATCTGGGGTTAATTTATCAATGGGCCAACCAAATATGGCGATGGCCATGATTGGCTGCCCCCCCATCGCAAAGACGTCGCTGATGGCGTTGGTAGCGGCAATTTGACCAAAGGTAAAGGGGTCGTCCACGATGGGCATAAAAAAATCGGTCGTCGAGATGATGCCTGTACCATCCCCCATATCATATACCGCCGCATCGTCTCTGCTGCTGTTCCCCACCAAGATATTGGGGTACGTAGCCAGCGGATTGTCTGATTTCAGCATCTCGGACAGCAGTGCCGGGGAAATTTTGCACCCACAGCCGGCACCATGGCTATAGGCTGTTAATTTAATGTCTTTCATTGAGCGTCAGTTTTAGGATTTTTTGCGCATTCTCACGGTGGCAGGTACTCTCCAAATGGATATGCAGTGTGCTTCTACCGTCTCTCTTTTTTAAACTCTTCAAGTAATAGCTGTCGTAGTATTCCAATGCCATTTGGGCCACCTCCTCATAGTGCTTCCCGGCAAGCAAATCCAACATTTCCTTGGTCCGCAATCCTCCCAAGCGCTTGGAAATCCTGCGAATCCCTTCGATCAGGTTGGCATCACCGCTACGGGCATAGCCTGCTACCAAGTGTTTCACCCGCTCTTTGATGGGTATCTCCAGAAACACAAGTCCGGCAGCGCGCATCTGCTGGAAAAAGGCACGGGGTATTTTCACCGAGCCTATGTTATGGCTCTCGTCTTCTACCCAGATAGGCCGATCCAGATCCAGCTTACTGAGCGCAAAGGACAGATCATTTTCAAATTGCTCCACCGTAGGCTGCGATGCCTGTCCAATACCCCCAAAGGCAGAACCTTTGTGATGCGCAAGACCTTCTAAATCAATGATATGCTCACCCAAATTCTGCAATTCCCGAAGGATATAGGTTTTCCCACTCCCCGTAAATCCGCCAAGTACCCGTAGGGTCCTAGGCACCTCAAAGCTGTGAAGGACCCCATTTCGATAGGCTTTGTAGCCTCCTTGAACCACGTTTACTTCATGGAAACCGTTTGCAGCCAGGTGTTCCCCAAAAGCCTGACTACGCATGCCTCCCCGCCAGCAGTGGACAATTACCTTGCCCTGCGGTGCAATTTCAAAGGCCTGGGAAACAAAATAATCAAGTTTGGGCGTCACATAGGTATACCCCAGGTTGATGGCCGCCTCTTGGGACTCCATCTTATAAACCGTCCCCACTTGGGCACGCTCCTGATCTGAAAACAACGGAATATTATGTGCACCCGGAATGTGGCCTTTTTCAAATTCCCCAGGAGAACGCACATCGATAATCGGCAGGTTTTTGGTAAAAGATTCCCCAATATCCATCTTTTGCAACATGGCCGAAGTTCGCAAAAAATGTGGATGAAGAGCCGTCCCTAAGGTAAAAAAATTTCCCCCTGACAGTTTTATCTCACAAAATCAGCAATTGATTTGCTTCGGCGGACTAAGGAGCTTGGGAGAAAAAACAGTTAACGTTACCTATTCGGGCCGCATTTCGCTTATACTGAATATAATGGATCGTTTTGTGCCAGTGATATCGGTTCGAACAGTGCCACTTTGAAAGGTCATGTTAAACAGGTTATATCTTAACCAAAAAAACGGCATGAAATCGAGCACGACGCAAGCGACACACGAAGGGGCGATTGTAATTCGTGCGAGATTCCATCTGACCACTTAAGAACAAATTATAAACAGATGAATAAATAGACTCCGAAATATCTAGGTATGTTAAGCGATTTTTTGCATGCAGTAAATGTGTTTCTGACAGCTATTCTAAAACACCATTTACCGTTTCATTGGGACTATCACTGGTTATCTGTTGCAAATCGTTACCATTGGCATCAATGCTCCAGATGTTCTGGTTATTTTGCCCATTCTCTTGGCCGCTCCAGGCTATGCGTGTGCCATTGGCATAATAGTGGGGAAACAAAGGCGGCAGGGATTGAGGCGAAAGATCGCTAAATATCAACTTTGGCCCTATACCGTCTATAAGGTTAAAACGAAAAATGCCCCTACCATTTGTGGTGCTTGCACTCGAAAAAATGATATCCTCACCGTTTGGAGACCAGTCTATACCAGAATTTGGGCCAAAACCGAGTGTATAAACATCCGTTATCAAACCACTTGCAGGATTGAGAATGGATAGTCTTGGAGAAATCCCACTGTCTTCAACCGTACTATTTCGTATAAATGCGATTTCGTTTGATACTTTGGAGACTGTGAATCTAGAAACCTCTTCGCTTGATTGGTATAAGGTTGTGACGAAATAATCTTCGCCGGTTTCCAAATTATAGGCTGCTAAATCAGTCGGGCGGCCTGAAGCAAAGTTCTCTTCCAACGATGGATTGGGTCGTAGAAAGTAAAGAATTTTGCTATCGTGTGAAAATTCGGGCGTATAGTCATCGCCATCTCCGCCGGGAATAGTGATGGTTTCATTGGTCTCACAATTCCTTAAATACATAAAATACCCCGTCTGTCCATCGTCATAGTCGTTGTAGGCTATCCATCTGCCATTGGGGGATATGGCCACACTCAAACCACGGACTCCCAGATATTGCGGATTAGAGCCATCAAAATTGCAGACATATTTAGATAAACTACCCCGTTGGTATATCAGCTTTGGTTGGTCAAAGCAACCGTAGTCCTTGGGTACGTCAACAAGCGCAATAATCGTAAATGGCATTGATGCAACAGCGACAACGGTATTCTTGGTATCAATCACCTCCACGGTAATCACCTCGTCTCCTGCTGTGCGCCCTACGCAGCGGATCGTATCATCCGATAGGGAGGGGCTGGGCATGGTAGTAACCCCATCGGTGAGCTCGCCACGTTGTGCCGACAACGACCACTTATAACGAACGACGATATCTTCTCCACCTTCTACGATGGCCCTAAAAGTTGCGAAGTTATTAACGGACAATTTGTCATCGCTTAACCCTGTAGCCTCGATTGTGACGGTGATATCGCTCGGGCTTGTATCGTCTCCTGTGCAGGACCAGAGCATGACTAAGGCAAAAACAAAAAATAGCTTCGTTAATTTAATCGATTTCATATTTTCAATCCGTCTGGGCTGCTGCCGAGTGTGTTTCGCCATGGTAGGAAACCGGCTCAGACAGCGGAATTTACTCACATTCTTTAATGATCTTTATGGTAAGTCGTGATTTTCCATTCACCCCTACTTTCCCACGGAACTCCTGACGTGTCAGGACAGGCTGGACATCAAAACCTCCCATCATCCGGCTCTTTTTGCGTAAGATACTGAATGTTAGGCAAATTTCCAATGCCAAAACAGACCTGGAGGTGTGTGGATCAGCGTTTCAGCCACCTGGCCGCCGCCATTTTGTACAGTTCCTTCTCCCATTTGCCTCATTTAAGCAGACGGTGGTTGCGCTGGTTCAGACCGTCTTGTACTTTGACCCCAACGCGCCACCACCGGCCATCAACAACAGATTGAATACCAACACAACCCTCAGATATCCAACTTGCTCGCTGCTTTAGCTTTTGAAATGTCTGTAATCCTGGGATTATTGTCGATTCAAAAGCGGGATTACGGCCCCATCACAACGGCGTTCCCGCTATGAAACGTGTCCCGAGGGCATGTTTTATAACGATTGTTGTGTCTTCGTGTTTTTTATTTTTTGAAGTCATTGAAAAATTCAATCAGCTTATCTATTGTGAAATAAGGATTCCATTGATGTTTTGGTAAATCTGTTTGGACATTGCTTCTCAATGTTTTAGCTCTGACAATGGCAGTTTCTAAATCTTCTTTTAAGATTTCGTAGTGTTTCAACTTGGTTTTATGGTATTCAGGCCACTTAGTTTTTAGAAATCTCAGAGCCTCAGCACCGTCTTGAAAGCTTCTACCACAATTCTCAAAAATGCAGTATGAACCAATGTTCAATACACATAGAACTATAGGCAATGCAAAATCCTTCCGAGTCTACAATTCTAAATGCTGCTTCTAGTTGCGGCCAATTGTCATGATCAAAAAACAACCAAACTGAATCATAGCTGTTCCTGTCTTTTCTAGCTTTTCTTTTTCTCTTTAATGCTTCTTCTGCTAAACTCTTTGGGTCATTTCTGGAATTATAGTCAATTTCAATTGATATAGATCTTTGAAGGTGTCTTGGTAATTCACTTTGTAAAGATTTAGCATATAAATATTCAGTTACTCCTTCGCAAAGTATTAGTATCCGTCTATTTGGTTTGCTAATCCTCATCACTTTGCATTTCTATGAGAAAGTCTGAATCATTGATAATCGGTGTTGCACCAAACCTGCCTGACGCATACCATTTGTCTAGAGGAGTCCCTAATCGAATCCCTTTTATATCAGAGCATCTGTAAAGGGAGGTTGATCCAAATTCATCCTTTTCTGTAAACCAAACTTGGTCTCTCCTAAAGCTGTCATTTGATAGTTGAGTTATGTCATGTGTTGCAAAAATTAGTTGAGAATTTTTGGGATTGGTGATTTCATTATGAAATAGATTGATCAAAAATTGAGTAATGCTTGGGTGCATATTCTTTTCAAACTCATCAACAATTAGTACCCTTCCTGTTTCCAGGGCATCAAGAATAATTCCACCAATTATGAACAGGCTTTTAGTCCCCGTTGACTCTTCGTCAATTTCGAAGTTTTCAACTCCAATCTCCTTTTCTCCGTCAAAGAGAGGGTGTTGTGTTTTAATGTCATACTTATATTGATCTTGAAATCTTTCCTTTACATCATCAGGCATATTGCTTGGAAACTTATAATTACTCCAATCAACTTCTTCTGCCTGAATCCCTACAATACCAGTGTCTAATGCGCATATAAGTTTGTTAAATCTCTTAGAAAAATTAGAGTTTTTATTTTCAGCTAATCTTCTTGCGTAGAGTTTGCTTAAGGACGTTTCTCGATATTCTTCGAGAAAAGGAAATACCATCATACCTTTTCCAAAAATCGAAAATGCAGAAAGCAAAGACTCTACATTGTTTTCCGCTGCTTTTGAAAGGAATAGCTGATTTGGAAGCAATAATTTTTCAATTGATTTTTTTCCACCTTTATAAGACTCACCGAATTTTATAGGACTACTACTCTTTCTTGTGAATAATAGTGTACGAATAGAGTTGGGGTAATGATGAAGTTCTTCAAATTTAATTTTGTCTTCGGTGAACTCAATTTGGTAATAGTATTGGTTATTCTCGTGAGAGAACTCAATTTCCATTGAGACAGGAGCCTTTGAATTTTGAATATTGAGTTTGAACGGCTCGAATGGAGCAATCCTTTCGTCAGGTTTGAAACTAGAAGATCTTCGGACTAAAAATTCAAGTGCTTTAAATGCCCGAAGAAGTGCACTCTTTCCTGAAGCATTGGGACCATAGATGACAGCAGATTTGATTAAGTTATTATTTCCGCTTTGAAATGTATTGGACTTTAAACCACGCAGACTTGTCTTTGTCAATGAAAGCTCAACGTTATCACGTATTGATCTGAAATTCCTTACACTAAATCTGATTAACATTGCGTTGTTTTTGTGCAAATGTCGTTGAAAAGCGTCAAACCAACAAGGAATTAGAGCCCCATTTGCTGAAATTACGCAAATTCAGCACTTAATACGGGTTGTGACTTTCTTTTTTTTAGATTAGGCACAACGGTCAAGTATATGAAACGTTTGGCATTTCGAAGCACTTTCCGATCAAGTTACAACTTCTTTTGATACGAGCTGAAATGCTCAATAAAGCACTGACTGCCAAATGTTTTATATACGATGTTAGCGTTTCGTGCTTTATTTCTTAATTTTTCAAACTTTCCTTTTCAAAAAAATCAACTAAGATATCAGACAATATCTGGGGGCTTTCAATAGCAGGGCTATGTCCAACATTGGGAATAATATGTAGTTCTTTTTTTTCATTGGATAAGTTGGTTAATGCATTGTAAATTAGCGCAGCGTGTCCTGTTCCAACTACGTAATCTTGTTCGCCTTGAATAACAATTGTAGGCGTTTTTATTTCCTTCAATTCAGATTCAATATTGATGTTGTTATATGAAGGGGTGTTTCTAAAGGCGGCATTTACAAATTCTGCTTTTTCTCCAATCTCCCGATATTCTTCTTCTGAATATTTCATCAATTTCATTAAAGCGGAATCTTGGACTACATCTTTAAATGAAATAATCTTAGATGTATCTGCGAAATATGCATTAAATCCAAGTTTCGCTGGAACTTCATGTTTCATCCAGTTTACATCGGTATGAAACTGTTCAAAATTACTGCTCTTAATTCGTTCCAATTCTTTTACGATATGCTCTAACTCTGCTTTTTGTTCTTTAGTAATATCGGTTCGAAGTATTTCATTTGCTCTATTAGTTTCAAAATCGATGAGTGAATGGTTTTGATAATTGCTGTTAACTTTTCCATCAATGCAAGCATAAGAAAGAACTTTAGTTTGGTCTCTTAATAGATATAAAAAACCATACATTCCACCCCATGAAGTTCCCATAATATGGACTTTTTCTTTATTGTATTTTTTTCGCAAGGAATCAATTACAATATCCAAATCTTCAACATACTGCTCTACTGTAAGCAAGTCTTTATCTTTGCACTCCCAAGATTTTCCACATCCACGTTGATCCAAATATGCAACAAGAAATTTATCTTCCAATCCTGGACCCATTAATTTAATATCAATACCAGAATATCCACCAGGGCCTCCATGCAAATTAATAATCAAGGATTTTTCAGGGTTTCCGCGCACTCTCACATAAAGTTCCGACTCTGGTACTTTTACCATTATTTCATGGTCAATATTTCCAACTGTCTCGCTACACGAAAAGGTTAATATTGTTAAACCAGTAACACATATCAAATAAAGAATTTTGAATAATTTCATATTATCTATATTAAATTTTGTTTTTACTTTTTGCAATCTAATCATTTTACATATCTATTATTAGCGAGTTTTTTTACACTCAATCGTTTTTCAGAATGAACGCTAACGGTATGTCGCTTCCATCTGAGCGGAATTTATGGCGGAAATCTTTGTGATGCAATGAAAGTACCTAAAATCCACAAAGTTGCCAGGGCTCGGTTGGGCCCGCTTTGATGGAAGTGACATGTTGTGTGTTGTTTTCCTCCGGGGGGCATTTTGTGCGTTGGCCTTCATTTGATCTGGCAGCGGGGAAAACACGTCAGTTTCTAAAAAACTCATCTGTTTCTTCACTTGCCCGGTGCTTTAGCTTTTACAATACCTGTTAACCGCCCAAGGCCCCCTGCAGAAAACCAGGTAGCAGGTACCGCCTACCGAAGATCCGATCCATGGCACCCAGCCTGCTTTTTTGCACGGCCAAATCCGATTCGACTCCGAGACATACATCAACCCCATCCCCTCCCCTACACCAAGCACATCCTGACAAACCCCTCAATTATAGGGAAAGACGCATAAAAACCGACTTTAGGGACGATTCCCGGGAGTCCCACGCATGCCAAACACCAACGAAAGGTACTAAAGCTGAAACAAATACCCGTGTTCTTACCCGTGTATAAACGTTTATACACGGGTAAGAACACGGGTAAAAAAACTTGTTGCTCCTCCAATCCGCTCGCAGTGACCCCGGCATATAGGAAAATCGTAGCCGCCAATTATCCGCTTCTCTGCGCTTGAAAATGGACTATTTCTATATTTCGCCTATCTTTATTCCAACAATTTCCGCCCGAAACGTTTATGAAAAATTACTTCCAACAAACGAAAAATTACTGGATATCCGATGTCTCCTTTGTAACATTGTTGGTCATGCTGACCTTCACGGTATTCGTATTGCCGGTATTGATAGACCAGGAGGAGGACACGGCCATATTTTTAAATTTCATGTTCATCCTCTTGTTTTTTGTAGGGGTTTTTTCTTCCAATAAAAAAGGCTACCTGTTTGCCAGTATTTTTTTGCTCGGCTTACACCTGGGATTGCGGTTGATTCGATTTTCGGACAACCCCTACGAATTTTACCTGGTGGAACGATTGGTGATTATATTGAATCTCATCCTGATGGTGATCATCAACATTACCCTGCTATTTAGGGACCAAGAAATCAATACCTATCGAGTCATTGGCGCCGTCAACGTCTATTTGCTATTGGCGCTGGCCGGAGCTTTTGGGTTTGAATTGATTCACTTATTGGTAGGTAATGGAATCGAAGGCGATATCGAATTAGTGGGGATGGACGGAGATTACGGAACCTACATCTACTTCAGCCTGGTATGTATCAGCACGGTGGGATTCGGAGACTTATACGCAGGGGGCATCGCCACCAAAATGCTGGCTGCATTTCTGTCGGTATTGGGAATTTTATATCCCGCAGTAGTCATCGCAAAACTCGTTTCCGCTGCTGCGGAGCAAAAGAAATAACCGGACACGTACGATTTAGAAAACTGACTGCATACCGCCTGAAAAATAAAAAAATCGCCTCGGACTCACTACTATCCAAGGCGATTGATAAAATTTAACGCACCAACAAACCCTATCCCTCCAGCGCATCCAGGGCCTTCCGAACCGAACCGGCTGCCAACAGCCGTTCCTTGGCTTCGGAATAGTCGGAGATACCGGAGCGCTCCATCAGCATCCGAACCGCCCGGTCTGTTATCTTGTCGTTGATCAGCAACACATTCACCATCTTGTTATCCTCTACCCTTCCCAACTTCACCATGGTGGTGGTGCTGATCATATCAAAGATCATCTTTTGAGCGGTGCCACACTTCATCCGCGTGCTGCCGGTAATAAACTCCGGACCGGTGATCACCTCAATGGGCAAATCCGCATACCCGGCAACCGGAGACTCCGGATTGCTCACCAAGCAGCCAGTAGGGATACCGTTCGCCTGACAAGCTTTTAGTGCTTCCAATACGAAAGGTGTCGTGCCACTCGCAGAAATGCCCAACACAAAATCCTTAGGCGACACCTGCTCTGACAGCAGCGCCTTCCAGCCGGCCTCCCGGTCGTCTTCTTCTTCTTCCCGGGCCTCCACCAGATGCTCCACGCCACCCGCCAAAATCACGTTCACCATCCCCTTGGGCACCCCATAGGTGGTAGGTAGCTCAATCGCATCAAGCACGGAAAGGCGACCACCGCTGCCTGCGCCCAAGTAAAACAAGCGTCCACCGTCCTGGAGCTGTGCGACAATCTTTTGGATGACTGCATTGATCTGCGGTAGCGCCTTCTCGATGGCCAAGGCCACCTTTTTATCTTCTTGGTTAATACGAGCCGTAAGCTCTTCTACCGACATCTTTTCCAAATGCCGATACAATGAATCCTGTTCGGTAATCTTTGTCATGGTTCGTTTTTTTGCTAAATCGCACCGGGATACAAACCGACCGTGTCTGCATCTCCGGTATGCTGTTTCAGGTACTGTATATCCGTTTACAGCCGTTGATAAAACAGTGCAAATTTTTTAAAATACCCTCAGGGGGCGGAAATTACGCCCAAATACCTGCCCATCCAATAGGGGAGCAGCCAAATATCCCCGGGGCTGTTTTCGGATCGTCCCATGCCACTGGCATCCAATCCAAACCGGTTCGCATTGTGGCGGCGTATGGGAAGCTCATCCGGTGGCAATACCTCGGTAAGTGTTTGGCGACGGAAATTCTCAGCAATTGGAGTAACGTCTTTTCGGTGGCTGTTTTGTACGCTCCAGTTGATCAGGTCCATGGGATACTCCTGCAAGTACCACACGGCCTCCTCCAGGTCGAAATTATCCGGGGCAACCAAGGCTGTAAAAATATTCCATAACCCCTCTTTTTCCGGCCGCTCAGCCTCCCAATGGTCTATAATTGACTCTCGGTACTTCGCTTTCAGCGTATCGTTAAAGGCATAGCGATACAAGCCCCAGTAACCAAGAAAATACATTTCATCGTCTGAATGATTCCAGGATTCGGAAAGCATCTCCGCCCATTCGTCCGTTCCTTCCTCGGCCTTGCCTATTTGCTCCATGGGAACCATCATATTCTCCAAGTACCCGTGATCATTCATTAGTTCAAAGGCCTTGGTCTTGTAGATTTCCTTTTGGGTAAAATGGTAGGCCGTTTGCAGCATGGCAATGATATTGGAAGAATTGAGCTTCCGGTCGCCAACCATACGTGGGAAATTATTGACATAATCCGGATGCCACTTGCCCCATAGTGTTGGCTTGCCGTCGTAATCGATCAGGTACCAATTATTTTCCACAATATGCTGCATGAGCGCATCGATTAAGCGTATCGCCTGTGCCTTCACAGCTGGATCATCCACCAATTCGGCGATCACCCCAAACACAAACGCATGGCCAATGGCCTCATCACTGCTGGTAGTGGCCTTCCAATCCCACTCCGGATGACTTGCATGCTGCCAACGATCTGGATCAGATAATTGATCAATGTAGCCTCTTCGGGAAAAGGATCTGGATGGAAACCCCTCAATGGGATTGATGGTGTAGAGCCGCTCCATGGCATCCAACGATTCCCGGATGTTCTGAAGTGCCTCTTCCTCGCCAGTCACCGCATATCGGAAGGCCTCTCCCCCCAAGTACATGGATGTCCACAGACCGTCGTTATCAGAATCTCCCAAACGGCCTGAATTGATATTTCCTTTTTCCATGCCCACTAGGGTAGCATTGAATCCGTAACGCATATGCCTCTCGCGCATCTGCCGATCAAAATACTCGGCCTTCTGGTGCAGGGTATGCTCAAAAAACTCTAGCTTCGCCAAACCCTTATCGGTAAGAATCAGCACGTCCTTTCCTTTACCAGGCGCTAATTGGGCTACCCGATCGCCGGGCAGCCAACGCTCTCCATAATAATAGTTAAACTTACCATCTTCCTTTTGCATAAAGGCACCTCGTGTAGACCCAAACCAGAGACGGCCCTGTATCTCCGCAACTGCCGTTAATTCCGGCCAAGGCAGGCGGCTGTTACGCTCGCCTACCTGCTTCCAAGAACCTGTGTCCACCTGAAGGTAGCCGTCATTCGTACCAATCACCAATTGCTGCCCCCCATTTGCCAGTGCAAAACTGGTGAAACCAGCACCTGAGAACACCTCGTTAAGGGAGTTGGAATCAGTGGCGAAAGTAAGCACCTTGGTGGGGGTTAACAGATAAAAGAGATTCTTCTGGGAGTCAAAATCCATTGCCAATGTCATTTCGGTACCTAGGCTACCGCTCCACACTTGGGTAGAATCCGCAAAATACCCGAGAGACCCTTCACCTGCTATCAGAAAGGAAAAATCCTTGCCCGGCTGAACCATCGTGGGGTTGGAAAGGGCATGCTTGACAAACAACGATCCGGCCCAAGCGTTGCTGAGAACCGATCGGTCATCCAAATAGACAAACTGATTTTGATAGACCGTCAGATCCCTTAGCTTTTTGTCTTTCATCGGAAGATAGGTGCGGTCTTCGATCAGCGAACCAGGATACAAAAACTGTCCGTCGTGGGGTCGGAGAAGCCCCTGATCCGAAAGAACCTGCACCGTACCATTCCGGTCTACACCTACCTTCTTCAAGACAGCGGCACCCTCGTCAGCATAATACTTGACACTGATTTCCTGCATAAAGGGGGAGTCAACGTGTACCGAACCTTCCGATTCCTGCCTAACCCCATCCTCTGAACCTTTTCCACAAGACCCCAACAAGGCAAGGCCCAAGGAAATAAAACAACCCAAAACTAGTTTCTTCATGTATAGAATAATTTGTTATTTAACGACGAAAACCTATGCTCCCAAGGCCTTGAAAGGTTGCCTTACCCGTCCCTTTCTTGGACTACGGCCGGGCATTTTCTGCTACTTACGGGTCCAATTGGACCCGCTATTGGAAATTGCCGAGCCGTGCAAACCGGAAAATTTGTAGGTGTAAAAGAAATTTGTCCGCCCTGGCAAAGCCAAAAGCGGACAAAACTTACCTAACCTAACTACAAGAGTGCATCTTAATTCACTGCCTGAGCAGCCTCAATAACCACACTCCACTATATTACCGACAAGGTGGATATTCGTACTATTGTAGAAAAAAAAATCTCACTTTTTTTAAAGAAATCACTCTTTGTAACTTAGCATCTTCTTGGTATTCACCTTCAGGTATTTGATCGACTTGCGGTCTCCTGACTCGTGAAAGGAATAGGTGATGTGCAGATTTCCTTTGCCATCCTCGACAAGGCTGGGGTAGGAGTGTCCACCCTTGCCTTTCTCCCCGTCTTCCAAGTACACTTTCCATTTCCATGTTTCTCCCTCATCTTCGGACAAGTACAGTGCCACGCGGTACCTACCATCGTCCACGTCATTGCCCAAAAAAGCCCAATGACCAGAGCTAAGCGCATGCAATTCCACACTCGCTGTGTTGGGGATGTCGGTCTTTTCAGACACAGTCCATGAATAGCCATTGTCTTTGGAAAGGCTCTTATGAACCCGGGCCGGGGCATCACCACTGTCCCTCATATACGCCACGATCGTGCCGTCCGACTTGCGGGCAAATGCCGGCTGTATGGGGCCCCTTCCCACAATGGGTAAGCTGGGCAGCCAAGTTTCTCCTCCGTCATCGGAAATCGCCGCAAGCGAAAAGTTATACCCATCCGAATATAAAGGCAACAATAACCTACCAGTGGGTAAAAACAGAGGCTTGATACGGGTCATCCATCCAATGCTGCTCTTTCTGCTGTCTTTGGCGGCTTCCACAATCATATCGTCATAAGAGGGCGCATATTCCGCCCAGCCAGCACCTGTTTCCGGCATTTCGTTAAATCGCTTCGCAACCTCTTCGGCAAACTCCGACCCGGGTTTTAACAGGATGTTATCCTGCCAATCCCAGATGGGTGCGCCCGCATTGGTGTAATTTGTGGAAGTTCTCACCCGTAGTATGGACTGTTCCCAACGATTGGCCTGCACCGCGATCCACACCAAAAACAATTTCCCATCAGGATTCAGAAACAGCACCGGATTACAATCCGGCAAATGAGGCGTATCCGCCATCAAAAAGGGAGGTCCCCACTGCTTGTCCTTCTTTCGCAATCGCGCCCCCATGATCCGGACATCATCGGACTTTCGTTCCCCGGAGCCTTGAAACCAAGTGGCCAGCAGGTCTCCATTTGGCAGCTCCACTAAGCTGCTGCCGTGGGCGTGTTCTGGCTGAATCGGAAAAATCAACTGTTCCTCCTCTACCGCCACCTCCTTAGGCACTATTTGACCTAATACCTGTAGCACACTCAAAACAATGAGTACTCCTACCATTCCTACTCGAACCATCATACGTTGGGATTGATATTTGTTAGTATTAGAGAAAATTACTGCGCGCGCTTTCTACGCTCCATCACTTCCTGCCAAGTGGTAAGCATGATGCCTTCCGCTTCAATAAATTTCATTAAATCCGGATCGATCATCGCGAGCATATCTGCATATCGGGAACCTCCAGAGCCACTGATCCGGTCAAACACGTCGTTATCCCCGTTGCTATGCACGATGATCATCGCCAAACCCGGCTCCATCTGCAAGAGGACTTCCTTAAACCTCTCCGTCTTGTATTTGCCCCATTCCTCAGCGGTAGGATTTCCTTCCGGCTTCCAATTACCACTCACGGAGTGCAGGTCATCGAGCACCGGCAAGCCCAAGCCCCAAATCTTTTTCCCTATCTCCGGTGCCTGAACCATCAAGTCATTTTTGGGCAAATCCATGCCTTCTTGGTACTTCCCTTCCCTCTTCAGTCGCTTGATCAGGTTATCATTCATAGATAACCCCAAAAGTTTGTTGTTTCCACCCGGAAACATGACTGGAATACGGTACTCCGCTCCTACCTTGATGTAGCGCTCCAAAAAAGGCGCATGGTAAAACAAGGTCCCCATGTGGCTATCCAAATGAGTGGGGGTTAGGCCTAACGCCAAAGCCCTTTCTACCTGCGCCCGGATCTCCAGCTCTATTTCATCGGGAGAGGCATTTTTCACCACCTCTTCCACCGAGCGCCACAATGCGCCTTCGGAATCAATGAGGGTGGGAACCACATCCCGACCGGCCACAGGGTGCCAGCGATAATGGCCCCATTCAGAGGTGAGCGTCAGGTGCACGCCGGCATCCATAGGCTCCTTGAGTGCATATTGTGCGAAGCTTGCCGCCCATGGACAAGGAAACATGATACTGCATGAGGTGGCCACGCCCTCTTCAATGGATCGAATGGTACCGGTATTGGATTCATAAGACATCCCCGCATCATCCACGTGAAAAATCACCACTTTGACCCCTGAGGGATATCCCAACTTCTCGGCATACGTCTGCCCACCCTGAGCGAAAAGCTGCGTGCCAAAACCCGCAAGCACCATTAACAAAATTCCTGCCTTCACCATGTTCTCGTGCGATTGATTTAAACCAATTATTCCCGAATCAATTCCCCTTTCCAAAACGCTATGCGCTGCCTATTCCAGGTATAGCAGCCCACCAGCTTGCCATCCTCGTAAAAAATGGCGGGATAGGAAAGTTCGTCATTTTCATTTTCGCCCTTTTCAATATCGTACCGTACGGGCCAGGTTTTGCCATTGTCTTCAGAAATGGCCACGGTGATGGGGTAGCGCTTGCCCCAGTTGCCGGATACAGGATTGAAAATCAGCGCCAGTTTCTCGCCACCCAGAGGAGCAATGTCTATCCCCGAGTTGTTATTGGGCAGGTCGGTTACGGTAATGGGTGACCACGTTTTGCCATAATCCTCGGAATCACTCCGACAGATAAACCCACCAGAGCTACGCATCAGCATGTGCACATGACCTGGTTTGGATTCCCAAAGCGCTGGCTGAATCACGCCTTCACCGGTAACCTTTTCCCTATCCAACACCAACTTGTCCGTAGCTTCCCAGGTCATACCCCCATCTTCGCTGCGGTCAATGATCACATCCCACACCCGATCCTTTTCCAACGAAGCCGGGGCCAACCAGGTGCCGTCAGAGAGCACCAACAGGTGGTTTCGCACAGGACCTCTTCCTCCAATGTCCCCCGGCACCAATTCCCTTGCTTCCGACCAGGTACCTCCTTTGTCCTCAGAGTATTGTACCCAGGTCTCCCAATCGTCGATCTCCTTGCCCACTTTAAAATACAAATACATCTTCCCATCGGGCGCATTAAACAGGACTGGGTTCCAGTGGGGGTCGTTTCGGATCTTAGCCACCATCTTAGGTTCCGACCAATCGTTCAGCTTCCCTTGGGACAACCAAATCCCCACATCGTCGTGCTTCTCGTAAGACCCTGCAAACCAAGCAACCATGTAAGTTCCATCACCCAACGGGGCAATCGTGGATGCATGACACTGGGCAAAGGGCCTATCGTCCCCAAATATATGCTCGTATTCCAAGGTATTGATGCCTACAATTTTGGACTCCACCACCTGTTCCGACTGAACGGTCGATTCGGAGGTACCTCCTCCACAGGAAGCAGTACAGGCAAGAAGGGCCACACCGGCGGCCGCCAACACAAAGTTTCTCATAGATTAAACGTTCTTTATTTTAAAAGAGGATTGGTGGGATAGGAATCTATTACATTGCCGTCTTCATCCACCGATATGATATTAAAACTGCTGCCTTGCAGCGTGACCAAGGTAAATGCGCGCACAGACTGAGCGGCATCCAAGTACCAGGTTTTTTCAGGATCGTGAATTTCTCTCGGCCTAGTGCCCCAAGACCCGTCTCCGATGTAAACGACGCCATCTTGGTTCACCTCGTTGTTCTTTATGGGATAGGTACGCTTGTACGCGTGATCGTGGTTTTCAAACACCAGCTTTACACCGGCCTTTTCGATAAGGGGCAGCCAATGCTCTCTTACGCGGGCCTGTGTGGTGCCGTTGAAATCTCGAACGGAGGGGTAGGCCGGCACGTGGTGCATGGTAATGATTTGCGTAACGTTGTCACGGATCGCCAATTCACGCTTAAACCACTCGGTTTGAACACCATCTACGGGGTTGGAATGGTCTGAGTCGAGCAGGAAAAAACTGAAATAGTTCCCAAAGTCCAACACGCCGTAACCCGGCTGATTGGGGAAAGCAAACAGGCCATAGTAGAATGGGGCAATCCTAGCCCTGCTGGCGTCGTCAAACGCGAAATCCTCGTGCTTGGCAAAGGATCCTCCCTGTACTTCGTGGTTGCCGATCCCTACTACTACTGGAATGATGCGTCCATCTTCCCGAATCAACGTATTTTTGACTGCATCAAACCAGGCATACCAACGGGTGAGGTTTTTGGGGTCGCCATTGGCGTAGGCCAAGTCA
The DNA here is from genome assembly GCF_017811155.1 of Lunatimonas salinarum. GTDB lineage: Bacteria > Bacteroidota > Bacteroidia > Cytophagales > Cyclobacteriaceae > Lunatimonas > Lunatimonas salinarum. The sequence goes on from NZ_JACVCV010000004.1 coordinate 282,559, forward strand.
CCGCCGATTACCGCAAAGTGCGGGTCGTACTTGGCCACTTGGGTATTGGTTTTTTCCATAAAGGCTTGATCGTGCATGGAATCCCCACCGATGGCTATTCGCATGGCCGACTTGCTGATGTCAGCCGGCATGGTGTTGAAATAATACGCTTTGTCCTGCCCTCCAAACTTGAGGCTATAAGAGGTTCCCGGCTTGAGGCCAGCGAGCGCTACACGGTGTATACTTCGGTCGGAAAAGGGAAAGGGCAATACTTCGCTTGTTTCTTGCTTCCATTCACTGCTTCCCTTTTCAGTGATGTGTAAAACCTGAGGGGCATCAGTCTCCAAGTGCCAGTCAACCACCATGGTAGTAAGGGGATCTTCCTTCCAGGTCAAAAAGATACCCAATGGATCCTGCTGTGCATTTGCTGCAACGGTGATGAAGGCAATGGCGATGGCCATAAACCTCCTTATTAACATGTTAACGGTATATTTCATCTGTCTATAATTGATTCTTAATGGTCAGATGGAATCTCGCACGAATTACAGTCGTCCCTCTGTGTGTCGCTTGCGTCGTGCTCGATTTCATTTAGTTGCGGATTAGTGAGGTGCCATTCAGAATGGCTTCGGACGTCGATTGTTGAATAAATACGCTGTGGCAACCCGAAAGGACTATCCCGATCAGCAATAGGAGAATTAAAAACCCGGAGGGCCAACCCTCCGGATATCACAAAAGGCATTTTAACTACCAAGCGAATGCCATAGCAGGCACATGGGCCGCATTCAACATGAAATTGTGCAGCTTGTAATTTTCAATAAATGCGGGCAGGTTTTCGCTGCCGGGTCCAAACATACCCAGCTCCACGTGGTCGGATGAATGGCCAGTGCCCGCCCAACCAATGCCGGTGTAGGGCATCTGAATCTCTGACAACAGTTTTAGGGGGATTTTGCCCGTATCGTACAGCCCTTCGTCGTTTACCACCTGGTAGTTTTTCAGAATGGCGATGGCTTCTGCCGGCTTGATGGTTATTCCCTGATAGGCGTTGATTAGGTCAATCACCTGATCCGGCGTATTGTCTCCATTCAACTGCTTAAGGATCCATTCGTTAGACCGGGTGGCCGTGAACAGTGTGCCAAATTTACCTTTTACCCCTCCGTCGAAAAGACCGGGGTTGGCATTTCCGTGGTCGGTCGTCATGATCACTAGGGTCTCTCCGTCCCTCGCTGCAAAGTCCAACGCGATACCAACTGCTTCGTCAAAATCAATCTGATCATACAATAGCGCGGCTGCATCATTTCCGTGAGCTGCCCAATCCACCTTGCCGCCTTCAATTTGCATGGCAAAACCATTCGGATTCTGACTTAGAATTTCTATTGCCTTCCTGACCATTTCTCCCATGGTGGGAGTCACTTTCTTTACTTCGGGATCGTTTTCTCTATCGATGGCGTAAGGCATGCCGCCCTCGCTAAAAATCCCCAACAAAGGTCCCTTACCCTGAACCTTCATCAGTTCTTCCCGATTTCGGGCCACTGAAAAGCCCGCTGCCCGGAAGTCTTTGTATAAATCCTTTTTGTCTTCACGCTTGCTACCGTTGAACAGCTCATCTCCGCCACCCATCATCACATCAAAACGCAACTTCAGGTATTTTTCTGCAATTATCGGCATCGCACTTCGGCTCTTTTCATTTACGCAGAACGACGCCGGAGTAGCATGGGCTATCTGCACAGAGGTAACACAACCAACCGACTTGCCAGCAGCCTTGAATTTTTGTAAGATTGGAATCGGTTCCTCACCGTTGGCACCAATATTCAAGGATCCATTTGGTACGCGCATGCCACCGCCCCAGGAACTGCCTGCTGCGGCTGAATCCGTTACCACGGAGTTAGCGGACGCGGTTTCCATTAAGGCCCGCTTCATAATACTTCCCTGATAGGAACCTACCCAGCGGCTTTTTCTACCTTCCTTTTGTTTTAGCAGTACATCCGCCATATTTAGGGTCCCGGTACTCATCCCATCACTCACCAAAAAAATCACGTTTTTGGCTGTCTTCCGGAAGGCATCTTCTGTTTGTCCCGCCAGGGCAGAACCGGCACCCAACGCTGTAGCACCCAAAGAGGCAAACACCCCTTTTCTAAAGAAATCACGTCTTTTCATGTCTATTATCTACTATTGCTTTTCAAAGATACTGTCAAGGCCCTTTCTTGCCTAGTGCTTAAAGTTATCATTTTATGACGAATAGCTTTCCACCTTTTATGGAATTACCTTTAAATACCTGCCCAGCCAGTAAGGGAGCAAGAACTCATCCCCTGTCAGCTCGGTGGCACCTCCTCTGCCCGAGTCCAGGTCAAAGGGGTTGGCATTATGCCGCTCAATGCTCCGCTCATCCGCATGTAACAACCTATCAGTGGTCTGTCCCCTGAAATTTTCCTCCAAGAAATTTAAATCTTTCCGATGAGAATTTTTCACCTGATGTCTTACCAATTGCCATGGAAATCCCTCCAAGTGCCAAAAAACCGAGGGACGATCTATGGAACCTTGCGTACCGTAAGTGATCAAGCTCCAAAGGGCATTTCGCTCTGGCAGTTCTATCTTCCAGTGGTTCTCGATAACCCAGGCCCAGTCATTTCGAAGATCTTCGTTGAAAGCATAATGGTATAGCACCCAATAAGTAAGAAACGCCATTTCATCGTCGGAGTGATTCCAACCCCCGTCACCCATATTGTGGCCTTCGAAAATCACATTGGGAGTAGCGCGTATTTGGTTTAGGTCAATGCGGATATTGTCCAAGTAGCCTTCTTCCTCCATTAGCCTGAAGGCCTCCGCCCTGTAAAGCTCCTTTCCGGTAAGCGCGTAGCCCAACTGCAAGCCCGCTATTAGCGTGGTACTGCCCAGCTTCCGATCCACTACCGTCTCCGGATAGGAATTGATGTATTCCGGGTTCCATCTACCCCAAAGCGTGGGTTTTTCGTCAATATCTACAAAATAATAATCATTGTCAATCATATGCATCAGTATCTCGTCGATAAAGGCCGCTACTCGGGCGCGCTCGGTTTCGGTTTTTGCCACAAACTGGTCCATCACAGCCGCGACAAAAATATATCCCACAAACTCATCGCTGCTCGTATGACCCTTCCACTCCCATCCTTCGTCAGGAGATTCCCGCCATTTGGAAGGGCCGGAGACCTTAAAACCAGTACGCTCAAAGGTGCGGGAGGGAAACCCCTGCAACTGATTGATAGAAAGAAGCCGCTCAAAAGCCTCAAAGGATTCCCAGGCATAGCGCCTTGCCTTGCTATCTTCGGTGACCGCATACTTAAAGGCCATGCTGCCCAGATAAAAAGACGTCCAAAGCCCGTCGTTGTCATCGTCTTCCAAAACCGATTTACCCAGATTCTCCGGATCTTTTACGCGCGTTTCGGTAGAAAACCCAAAACGGATATGTCGTTGCCGGATTTTCGATTCATAGTGTGCTGCCTTTTCAGCTAAGGTCATTTCTCTAAAGTTCAGGAGATTGATGCCGCTCTTCGTAAGCAGATACGCATCCCCTTTGGAATCAAATGCCATATCGATCACTTCGTCCTCCATCAGCCAACGCTTGGAGGCGTAATAGCGGAAACCTCCGTCAAGAAGGTGTCTAAAGGCTCCCTGATCGGTTCCGGCCCATACAAAGCCTCCGTTTACAGCCAAATGCTTTATGTCAGGTACGGGTAAATTTTCCTGCCAGGGAACCAATTGGGTCCGGTCCCTTAGTGAAAAGACCGCATACCCGGAGGATGTTCCTGCGATAAGTTCAGCGCCCCGAAAAGCAACTGCCTGAAGTCCCTTGACGGAAATGACCTCCTCCAACTGATTCTTTCCATTTACCCTCCACAACCGGTCGTCTGCCTTCAGATAAAAAACGCCTTCATGCACAACTAGCTGTTGAACTTGGCCGGAAACCTTCCCTAACTCCACCAATCGGCCATCCTGAAACAACGCCAATTTTCCACTGCCTGCAAGCATCAAGTCCCCTTCGGCATTGACAACAAATCGGTTATAGACCCCTTCCGGCAATTTACCAAAAGGCTTCCCTGCCCGGGCATTGCTAAGAAAACGGTCTCCATACAGGTAATACAGGTAACCGGTGCCCTCCTGAACGGCCAGATCCAAGGGAATTTTCCCTGCCAAGGAACTGTACCTTGTGTCCGGTATGAGTTGCTCTTCAAAAAGATAGTACACCCCCTGATCGCTCAACACAAAAACCTGATCATCGTAATCCACCAACGTTTTCAAAAACTCGGGTTGCTGGCCTTGGTCGGAGGCACGATACTTCCCGGAAATTGTTTGAACAAAGGATTCTCCTTGCGCATACACCTGACCACTGCCAATAGCCAACACCAACGAAAAGAGGATGTTTAAAACACGATTTTTTACCATAATAAAATAAAATGCGGTATATTGTAAATTGATTTTTTGTTGCAAACCGCCAACTATGTTACCGGGCAACGGCAGGTAATACGGAAAAATTACAATACGGGCTATCCGCAAAATTGTGCGCGGGGAAATAGCCCGAATATGCATTTCATCGTATAAATGAAAACCAAATGAGCCAATCCACTGAGTGCTTCCAAAAGAATCTACATGGTGAATCAATCTTAGATTTAATTAACAGCGATCTTTGCGGAAAGATTGGGCGGTCATGGCATTAGCTAGCATTAACTTTTTACAACATTCAACCTACAGAGAGTAAAAAAATGAATATAGGTATTGACTTAGGAGGCACAAAAATCCAAGTGGGGATTGAGAAAAATGGGGAAATCATTTCCCAGACCAAAGCCCTTTTAAAGGAAAAAGACAGCCTTTCGTCCACGTTAAAACAAGTGATCAACTTCATTAAACCGCTAATGAATCATGGAGTGGAGGGTATTGGCATTGGGGTACCTTCCGTGGTGGACGTAAAAAACGGCATCGTATACAACGTAACCAATATCCCCTCGTGGAAAAAAGTAGAGCTAAAAGCTATACTGGAAAAAGAATTTGCAATTCCCGTTTACGTGAACAACGATGTCAACTGTTTTGCCATCGGCGAACACCGCTTTGGGCTGGGAATGCAGTTCCGTAATATGGTGGGCATGTCCATTGGTACCGGGCTGGGTTCAGGCATCATCATTGACAACAAGCTATATACCGGAATCAACTGCGGTGCGGGTGAAATAGGCCTTCTTCCCTATAAAGACAAAAACATTGAGTATTACGCCAGTGGCAATTTTTTCAGCAGCTTTTACGATACCACCGCACTCGATGCCTACAAAGCAGCCAAGGCAGGAGACCCGGAGGCGATGTCCCAATGGAACGAGTTTGGCCTTCATTTCGGAGCAGCTGTACAAGCCGTGCTCTATACTTACGACCCAGAGGCCATCATCATCGGCGGATCCCTCGCCAAGGCTTTTTCCTTCTTCAAGGATAGTATGGAGGAAAGTTTCAAGGACTTCATCTACCCAGAAATCATCAAGAAGCTGAATATACTTGTCTCCAATAACGAAAACATTGCACTTTTAGGTGCCGCAGCACTGGTGGACCAAGCGTTGGAACATGCCGGCACTGTTGACAATCCATCCAGTAGCCTGTAATATCAATCCCCACCAACGAAACGATTCCGTTATGAAAAGAAACAACCTAATAGTTGCGCTGATATTATTGATCTTTTTTGTCATCTCATTTTTGACAAACATATTGGGCCCCATCATCCCAGACATCATCGAAAGTTTTACATTGAGCTTGGGGCTGGCCGGGTTCCTACCATTTGCCTTCTTTGTAGCGTATGCGGTGATGTCCATACCGTCTGGTATCCTAGTGGAAAAATACCGTGAAAAAAAGGTATTGGCAGCCGCTTTTATCATGGCTTTTGCCGGTGCCTTACTTTTTGCGCTAATTCCCAGCTTTGGCATTGCGCTCAGTTCGTTATTTATCATTGGGATAGGCATGGCCATGCTGCAGGTAGTAATCAACCCCCTATTACGCACAGCTGGAGGTGATGAGCATTTTGCCTTTAACTCTGTCTTGGGGCAATTGGCCTTCGGCGCTGCCAGTTTCCTCAGTCCTTGGCTCTACAGCTTTCTGGTCAACAATATGCATACCGAAAACACTTCGGGGTTGATTACCTTGCTAAACGGACTGGTTCCAGAAAGCCTCAAGTGGGTTTCGCTTTATTGGGTATTTGCAGTCACCGCCTTTGTGATGGTGATCATCGTCATCCTAGCCAAATTCCCGACCGTGGAACTCAAAGAAGATGAAAAAATCGACGCCGGCTCGTCTCTGAAAGAATTACTGGGTGACCGCATGGTGATTTTGTACTTTTTGGGCATATTCTCTTATGTAGGCACCGAACAGGGTGTAGCCAACTGGACTTCGAAATTCCTGCAGGATTACCACGGGGTGGATCCCTCCACAGTGGGAGCCTCTGTTATTTCCTATTTCTGGGGATTGCTTACCGTAGGTTGTTTGCTCGGGTTGGTTCTCTTAAAGTTCTTTGACAGCCGGCGGGTGTTGATGTTGTTTACCTCCGGGGCCATTGTTTCTCTTTTGGCGGGTCTTTTTGGTCCAACCGCGGTGGCCATCATTGCCTTTCCACTCGTGGGATTCTTTGCCTCGGTAATGTGGTCAATCATCTTTTCGCTCGCTCTTAACTCCGTGGCGAAACATCACGGTACCTTCTCGGGAATCCTTTGCACCGGCATAGCAGGAGGTGCGGTGGTTCCCCTAGTCGTGGGCGGCATAGCCGAATTAGTAGGGCTAAAAGTCGCCATGTTGTTTTTGCTCATCACATTGGGTTATATCCTCAGCATCGGTATCTGGGCCAAACCATTGGTGACCAATGCGACGGTGAAGCGTTTCAAAGATCTCTTTAACTAAGAATAGGCCACATGTACAAGATCATCCTGCTTTTAGACTTTGCGGAGGAATACAGCAAAAGCTTACTGAAAGGGATATCGAAATACTCTTCCGAGCATGGCCCTTGGACCTACTGCCGCATGCCGCTTTACTATCGGGAAACCATCGGCATAGAAGGCATCATCAACTGGGCAAAAGAATGGGGTGCCGATGGGATAATCGGCCAACTCTACAACGACATGGATATCAAACTAATCCTAGAGTCAAAAATTCCTGTCGTCGCCCAGGATTTCAAAGAACGGTTCAAAGAGCTCCCCAATATCACTGGTGCTTATCGGGAAACCGGACTGATGGGGGCCTCTTATTTTCTACAAAAAGGATTCAAAAATTTCGCCTTTTACGGATTCAACGACATCGTATGGTCCAGAGAACGTGCCGAGGGCTTTGAAGAAAAAATAAATTCGGTAGGCTATAAAGTCCATTACTTTGAGCACCGGAAATCCCGCTCTACGGACCTTTGGTATTATAAAAGCAATTCACTAAGCAAATGGCTGGTATCCCTACCCAAGCCGATTGCACTCATGACCTGTGACGACAATCAGGGCCTGCACATAGCCGAAGCCTGTAAGCAGAATAAAATCCGTATTCCGGAGGAAGTTGCGGTATTGGGAGTAGATAATGACGTCATGCTGTGTGAACTATCCGACCCACCTTTATCCAGCATAGCCATGGACGTGGAAAAAGGCGGATACGACACGGCCAAACTGATGGATCAAATGATCCAAAACGGAATTGAGGGTCATTACGACATTATTGTAAAACCCACCCAAATTATCACCCGACAATCTACCGACATTTATGCCACCAACGACGACTACATTGCCTCTACGCTAAAATACATCCACAAAAACATCGAAAAAAACCTCCAGGTAGACGAGGTGGTCAAGCAGGTGCCCCTTTCACGCAGAACGCTCGAAAAACGCTTTTTACAGATTACCGGATTCCCCATTTACAAGTATATCTCCAACCTACGCATCGAGAAGTTTGCCCAAAAACTGTTGGAGACAGATCAAACGGTTTTTGAGATCGCCATGGATCTTGGCTTGAATGACAGCAAAAACATCGCCCGCCAATTTAAGCAGGTAAAGGGCTGTAACCCCGTGGAATACCGCAAGCAGTACCTGGCGGGCAAGTAACCCTTACCACTCCGCTTCCTTACGACTCCCAGAAAAGAATCCGATCCTGTAAAAAGCCGCTTTGTTTTTAACATCTGCTGATTTTTGGATAGTACTATCCGACCTCCAAAGGTATATCCTTTACAAGAAACAAACGATCTATGAAGCAATTGACAAAGGAAACTTGGTTCTCCATCATTATAGCAGGCATGGCGCTGGCCACGGCTTGGGCCATACGTGGGCAGTTTGGGCACGAGCAGGGGGCTGCTTGGGCAGGAGGCATTGGAAGTCTGGCCATCCTACTACTCGCTGGCAGAAAAGACTGGTATCCCAAGGCAATTAAAGCAGCATTTGCAGGCGCTGTAGGTTGGGGCCTGGGGGGCATGATGAGTTACGGCGCAGTGGTGGGCTATGGACGTGGGATTGAATTTGTCAATGTTTACTATGGCCTCCTGATGCTCTTGGTCATTGGGGGACTATATGGCTTTATAGGTGGTGGCCTGTTTGGATTGGTGCTTGCTGACACCACTAAAACCAAGATTAAATGGCATCAGGTGGTCACAGAACTGACGGTAGGCGGTGTAATTTTCTACTATTTCATCATCGAGCAACTGGGCTTCGAGATGACTCCTCCCCGTTCAGAAGCTTGGGGGGTATGTGCCGGTATTGGAATTGCGCTACTTTATTACTTGGCTCGCACCGGCCAACACAGTGCCCTACGTGTAGCCGTATTTGCGGGCCTGGGAGGAGGGTTTGGTTTTGCCTTCGGCAACTTTCTTCAGGTACTGGGAAACGTAGCACAGGTGCCCTTTAATATGTGGAATGTGATGGAATATTCATTGGGATTCTTTGGCGGAGTCGGTATGGCATACGCCACCTATACCTCCGAATGGCCTGTCGAAGAAAAGTTGACCCTGAAAAACTCCAACTTGTTGATCCCTTTAATCGGATTGGTCCTCTTGATCCCCTTCTTTGTCTGGCAGCAGTCCTTCCTCATGAAAGACCTCAGCCCCACCCTCGAACGCCTGGAAGTGGCTGACCCGGCGTCTCTTTTCAGAATGGTACAATGGGTAGCGTTTTTGGCACTGTTGGCACTAGCGGTTACCTGGATCCGAAAATTCAGCAGGCACAAAAGCAATCCTTCCAACCCCATCGGACAGGCTAGCATCAAACACGTATTTGTTGGCTATTTTGCGCTGTATATACTCTACACCATCCTGATCACCGGATCCTTCCTGAGCTTCTACCGCATAGAACAGTTCCTATACATCGCTAATTTCCTTGTCATCTTATGGGCCATGCCGAAATTGACCGTTTCCTTTGCCCCTCGTGCATTCGCTCCAGTCAAATGGTCCTATGCCCTTTTGGGGGTGATTGCGCTTATCGCCGTCTTGGCCCTGATTGCGATCAGCACCCATGGCGAAATGCCCGGCATGAACCGAAGGTTTGAGCTGAATTAAGCTCACAGAATCAAAAAAGGCTGACTCCAATGAAGGGTCAGCCTTTTTTTATCGATACTCCGGTGTGTCTGGAATCCGGTTAACCAGCTTATTTCGTCCGTCGACCCCCTTAGTCAACTCAAAGGCATCATACAGCTCTCCATGAATCGTATACGCCTCATACTGTAGTTTGCCGTCATTGGATAGGTGAATGACCTGGTAGGTTTGTGTCTTAGAAGCCTTCCGCTCCATCCAAGGATACTCCTCCGCATCATACATTTTAATCCCTGCCATGGAAACCACATATACGGTGCCTTCCTTTTCAGCTTTCACTTCGTCTATTCCTCCATCTTGCGTTGGGCCGATCATACCCCTTCCGTAGGCATGATCGTGTCCCTGCAGTACCAGATCCACTTGATATTTATCTATTATCGGCTTAAAATGCTTCCGTAGATCGGCATTATCCCTATTGGCTTTGGTGGAGTAAAAGGGATGGTGGATGGTTATCACGGTCCATTTCCTGGGGTCGTTGGCCAAAATCGAATCCAACCAAACCACTTGCTTCTGTTTTAAATACGGAGACTCCTCGATTTCCTCCGCATTGAGGGACACAAGTTTCAGGTTGGGGTAGTTCACCTGATAGCAGGTTTCCTCCAGGCCTCTCGGCCCATTAAGCGGAAGGTTAAACTGGGGCCTCCATTGCGGCGAAAGCAACTCATCCTTGCCATATTCGTGGTTGCCCGGGGTCATCATGCTTGGCATGGTGGCATGGATGAATCCACCTGCATAGAACCATTCACCCCACTCAAAATCGTTATTATGTCGATTGATGAGGTCGCCTGCATGCAGGGAAAAAGCGGCTTGAGGAAAATGCTTGTAGGCCTGACGGATTAGCCTGGACCAATGATCCCGAACCCCATTTTGGGCATCCCCCAAATATAAAAAAGTCAGCCCTTTCTTTTCAGGATCGGGCAGGATAACCTGAAACCATTCACTCCAATAGTCACCTGCCCCCACCCGGTACACATATGTTTTACCCGGTTCCATCTCAGTCATCTGCGCACTATGGTAATAGGCTTCGATGGTTGGATTGGTCTCGTGGCGTACAGACAAAAACTCGCTACTCGCCTTCTCAGAACGTACCTTTTCCAGAAAGGAGGAGGAATGGGTGGCCTCTGCCCATTCCAAAACACCCTCCGGCTGATCGGTCGAGGTTCGCCAATTGACGTTCAATAGTTGCAAGGGAGATTCGGACAGGTTGAGGATGATCCGGTCAGGCATGGGGGAAGGCAGGTAACCGCTAAGCCTCAGGTCCAGATTTGTCCCATCGAGGAATTGCTGGGCATTTACGGAAGCCATCATCATACCCCCTAGGAAAAGGCAGCCAACGCTCAAAAAACATTTCGTAATTGCTTTATTCATTTTATGGAAATTTATCAAACTCGTTATCGGCAATTCAGCTAGCTAAACGCTTGTAACAGGTATACTACCATAATCCCATTAACGACTACCCTATGGGCGGTCTTTCGGGGCAATAAGCATCATAGAAAGCATAAAAACTCAGTGGCCTGGATAAATCAAAACGCCCTGATTTCTAATGAAATCAGGGCGTAAAAAATTTAACTGTGTTACGATCGGATTACCACGGCTTTCCGGTGCCTTGAATTAACCAAGGCTTCGACCATTGATTGTTTGCACCTCTACCTGCCGCAAAAGTTACCTCCAATCTGTTGATCGCCGCAGTAGCATTGTCGGCATTGAAATTAATCTCATTGTTGCCATAGGTAAACCTCACAGGCAGCACCGGTTCAGCTGAAGCCTCGCCTGGAACCAAAGCTGGCAACCCAGTTCTTCGGAAGTCAAACCATGACTCAGACGCAGTGGTCCAGGAAGCGATCCACTTTTGCTCGATTATCTGCTCCAAGCTTCCGTTGTAAGCCACCCCCGGTCTTGCAATGTATTCTTCGTAGCTACCACCCACACCCCAAGTATCCAAGGAAAACTTCACTGCATTATTGTAATGCGTTTGAGCATTTCCCACATTCCAACCTCTTTGTGCTGCCTCTGCAAGAATAAAGTGTACTTCCGCTGCGGAAATAATCCTAGCCTTCAAGATGCCTCCGCTTCTGCCACGGTAGTGGTCAGAAAGCTGGGATACGTGTTGATTTTCCAGCTGCTGACCCTCCGTCGGGTTCAGATTATGGGCACTTGGATTTTCCAATGCAGGTGGAACGCCCACGTACCTTCCTGTGTCCAACTGACGGCCCAGCAGAGCAGGATTATAGTGCCTGGTATATACGTTTCCTGCTGCAATTCGCGCCACGTATTCTGCATCGTTGAATGAAATGCGCCCATCCAAGATCACGCCATTTTCACGAATAAAGGGATCAATTGCAGTAGTCAGCGTGGGGTCTTCCACCCATTGGCAATGAACCGGTCTAAACCACACCGGTATGCGCGGATCATCTATCTCTAGCATTCGATCTATCAACGTAGTGGTTGGCTTGATTCTTCGGAAATTCGACCCTGCATCAAAGTCGGTTGCACTAGGCCAGGAATCTCCCGCTGATGCACCAATATAATTCATCGTCACATCTTCATCCGCCGACGAAAGAAAAACCCCCGACCTGAACACTTCTTCAATACCAGCCCTTGCAAAATCGGGTTTCTTGGCCTGTAATCGCATGTAGTATCGAAGTAAAAGCGAATTTGCAAACTTGTGCCAGCGCTGCGCATTGCCACCGAAGTACAGATCGTACTGAGGGATAATCCCCGAATTACTTCCAGTTGCGAAAATTTGCGCCGCTGCCTTCAGATCATTGATCACACCATCGTATATCACCTCTTGGCTATCATATACCGGAAACTCATTCTCGGTTCCTGGTTGATCACCTCTAAGTGCCATGGTATAGGGTGCGTCACCCCAAAGGTCTGTGATTGTGCCGAAGATGAAGGACTTCATGGTCAATGCAATTCCTCGGTGGAAATCCAGTCCTGTTGCTTCGGCTCTCTCCATCAGGAATCTGTTATTTCGGAGCATATCATACCATCCGTTCCAATCCTGAAGACCCCATTCGTATTGGTTGTGACCTGTAAACCAGCCATCCTTTTGGGTATGTTGAACAGTACCAGCCAAGTCACCGTATCCCATATTGTTAATGTTCAACGCCGCCTGTCTCATCACAGCAGGCAATAGTAAATTGGGGTTAGCTGAGGTTGGCGAAATCCCGTTAGGGTTGTCGTTGATCTCGTCCAAGCTGTCACACGATACGGCTGCAAGCAGCACGAACGCTAACATGAACTTATATAATGAACTAATTATTTTCATCTTGTATCAATTTTTAGTGTTTAGTTAACCGAGGTCAATTAAAACGTCATGTTTAACTTAAATCCAAACGGCATAGTCCAAGGCATCACGTTCTGCAACTCAATACCTTGACGGAATACGTTTGCGGTATCGCCCTGACGGCCACCGGTGATTTGGAAAGCTCTTTCAGGGTCTATACCGTTGTTGGCAGCGGTCCAAAGAATCACATTTCGGGTGAAAACGGATATATTGGCACTACGGATTCCTTTAGGTGTAGGTAGATCGTATCCGATGGAAAGTTCGCGCAATTTGACAAACGAAGCATCAAATGTCACTTGCTGGCTATAAGACCAAGCAAACTGGTTGGAAGCAGGCCGGATAAAAGTCCCTTCTCCTCCCAAGTGCTCAATGTATTCTCCTGGAGCCACTTCAATTACACCTGGGATAAAAACGCCATCATAATTGGTTTCATTTCCTAAGGGAGTTGGTAGGCCACCGGTTTCCTGCGTGTACCCCCCAACTCGCGGGAAGTTTCCGTTTTGCGGGATGATGTATTTCTCTGGATCAGATTTCAGCAAGGCCACCAGTTCATCTGTAGAATACAACCCTCCGGGAACCAGGTTGTCAATTTGGAGCTGTGATTTCCAGTTAGACCCGCCGTACCGGTAGGTAAAAGACTGGAATTGACCACCCATCCTCCAGTCAAAGCTGGCTTGTAAATTCCACTTCTTGTAGCGTAGACCTGTTTGCATGCCCATGATAAAATCGGGGTTAAAGTTACCCACTTTTACGCGTGCTTCTCTGCGGTTGTCGGGCTGCCAAGTACCGGTAGTGTTTGTCAATATTGGCCATCGGTAATAAGGAGAGTTGGGATCCTCCACGAATCGGAAGCCTCTACTGTATAGGTTTCCAATGTCTTCGCCTACAAACGTCTGCGCACCACCGTTGTTGTCATCCCAAAGAGTGATAAAGTCCATGCCATCTGTCAGGCTCTCCAATCGGGTCCTCATACGGGTAAAGTTGACATTAACATCAAGAGATACTCCGTTGGGCCGCTGTATTGGAGTTCCGCCCAACATAACTTCCCAGCCACGGCTAGAGATCATACCAGCATTGATTTGACGCGTTGGAAAGCCAGAGGATGATGGCCCTTGTACGTTCAAAATCTGGTTTCGGTTTTCCTGATAGAAATAGGTTCCTTCGAATCTCAATCGGTCGTTGAACAAATTCAAATCCATACCGTATTCTTGAGACGTATTGATCTCAGGCTTTAGATTTGGGTTTAGCAGGTTTCCTGGGTAAGTATTGAAAACCAAGTTACCCCAATTACCACTGCCTAGAACCGGAGAAATCGCGTACGGGCTTGTATCATTACCTACCTGCGCAATACCTGCTCTGAATTTCAACATGGAAACTTCCTGTGGAAGGTTAAACGTGTAGTTGGCCATCCAGCTCAAAGATGCAGAGGGATAGAAGTATGAACGGTTACTTGCTGGAAGGGTACTGGACCAGTCATTTCTAGCAGTCACATCCAAGTACAATTGATCCTTAAATCCAATAGATGCCAATCCAAACACACTGTATATTGCCCTTCTAGAAGCAAAGTTAGAATAAGCTATACCATCTTGGGGAATATTACTTATGCGGTATAGCCCCGGCACAACAAGACCTACACCTCCCCGGCTTCCCATATAGTTGTCCCGGAAATTCTGGTTCATCGCATTTGCTCCACCAGATACCGATACGTTAAAATCGCCAAAGGCCTTGTTATAGGTCGTCAAAAACTCCACGTTGGACTCCGCTTGCGCTATATCCTGCAGGTGATATGCTCCTCGACGTTCCCTAGTGAATGAATATGGAATCTTGGTTTCCCTGTTTTCCGCATAGGTATCGTAGCTCATGCGGATATGGGAATTCAAATTCTCATTCCATTTATAATCCAACTTGACGTTACCGAATACCCGATCCCGTACAAAACCGTTGTTGATTCCATACGCAATGAAATATGGATTATCCATATTATCGGAAGGTGCCTTTTGTTGGAACTCTTCCTGACCTGGTAGCCAGTACTCTTTTAAGTCTGCGATGTTGACGTGTGACCAATTGTATACCGACTCTGCTGCATTTGCCCCTCGGTTACCCGTAGAAGGCCGGTCGTTTGACAAGGATTTTGATAAGTTCACATCGGTGGAAAATCTCAATTTTTCGGAAATATCAAACCCAACCGAAAAATTCAGGTTATGCCGAAACAAATCCGAATTTGGTATCATCCCGTTATGGGACATATTAGTATACCCCAATTTATAAGTAGTACGATCGGTAGATCCGGTAATGGCAAGCGAGTTGGTTGAGGTTACGCCAGTTTCCAGGAAATTTTTCATATTGTCCGGATAAGACCTCATTTCCATCGGCAACCGGTTTCCATTTGCATCAACGGGGCTATTCCATTGCACTGCGGTAATACCCTGATCCAATGGAATGCCCGCCCAGTATTCGGAACGTTCATCCAAAAGGCCTACGCGATTTCCGTTTGCATACTTATAATGAAAATCCATAAACCTTACCGGAGTTTCAAATACGTTGGAAGAGGAGAAGTTAACCGTCATTCTTTCTCCCTTTTTACCCTTTTTGGTGGTAATCAATACTACGCCATTTCCTGCCCGTGTACCGTAAAGGGCAGCAGCACTCGGTCCTTTCAATACCGAGATGCTCTCGATATCATCCGGGTTGAGGTCGGAAATCTGGTTACCATAATCCACCTCATTTCGACCTCCCATACTGCGCATGTTGCTCAGGCTGTTTGCAACAGGCACACCATCAATCACAAACAATGGCTGATTGTCGCTGGTAAGCGAGGTGGCTCCCCGGATTACGATTGAAGAAGATGACCCAACCCCACTGGTTTGGTTAATCGTCACACCAGCAACTCTACCGGCAAGTGCATTGATTGCGTTTTCTTGTGTTACATTTCGAACGTCATCACCTTTCACCTCCGCCACTGCGTAGCCCAATGATCGCTTCTCCCGCTCAATACCCAAGGCAGTGACCACTACTTCAGACATGGAAGACATGGATTCGGCGAGGGAAACGTTGATGGTAGATTGGTTTCCTACTCGAATTTCCTGGCTGTCAAAGCCTACGTAGGAAAACACCAACACGGAATTCTCTCCGGCTACCTCGATGGTGTAGGACCCCTCGATATCGGTAACTGCCCCGTTATTGGTTCCCTTTTCCACGATGGTTACGCCAGGCAGACCCATCTCGTCCCCCTTTGCGGTAACCCTACCTCTTACAGTGATAGCGACTGCCTCGGGGGCCTCCTCTGCCAGTGAAACATTGCCCAAGGCATTTGCCCCGGCATTTGTCGTATGGGCCATAGACGCATAGGGCGAGCCATAGCACAAGCCAATCGACAACAGTGGTACCATCCACTTAAACATTTTGTTTGTACGGTGTTTTTTCATTTGTCTTAGATTTGTTATGTTTTTGAGTGATCTTAGGTTTATTCCCATTGGAAAGCTCGTTTCCAAACCGATTGCAGGTACGCAGGCTCGTTTGGGCGCTGCGTGCCGAAACTAACTTTGGCAGTGCGTTTACTGAATGATGAATGAATGTCTATCTCTTTTGAACTTACTATTCGTTACTCCATTTACTGATTTATAATCGATCAATTGATATCTTTACTTGGACTATTCTCCTTATTGGGTACCGGCTTTTGCTCTTTCTCATATTCGTCCATCACCGCATTAAAATGGTCCCGCATGCTGTTTTCGATAAAAACTGCCTGCTCCTCATCTTCGAGGGCAAGCAACAGCTTCTCAAATTCCTCCCGGGAAATCTTGCCCTTAACCAGTTTTTGAATCAAAGCATCTGATGTTGTCTTTTTCATTGAGTCACCCTCCGACCCTATATACATGAAAGCCTAAAAAACAGGCTACTTCCCGTTTGCTGTTTTTTTGTTTTCTTGAGATGACCGTAAGGTTAAGAATGCGTCCGAATTAACTCATTTGGCCGGCAGGCTGCTAGCCCATTTGAGACGGATTACAGTAGCAATGTATGGAAGCATTTATCGTTCAATAAAAATTAACATGTTTAAAAAACCGTTCGTCGTAGGCATTTTGATCGCTATCCTCGGTTCCTGCACCGAAAGACCCACACACACCAACCATTCGAAAACCCTCACTGGGATAATGGACGATCTTGTGAGCCGGTTTTATGAACAATTCGACAAACCGACCTTGGATACCATCAGCGAGTCCTTTATCCGATCCTACCTCACTGAGGAGGAGAAGCAGGTAATGGCTACCCAGTACTGGGTGATTCGGGTGAATGTGCCCGTTACCGTTTCTCTGATGCGTGACAAAGACCAAAAAACGGTTCCCTTTTGGCTGGAGGAATCTGGATTTAACCGCACCGACCTACAGATAAAAAATACCCATTCCACCTACGAAGTCTGGCAGAAAGACTTTTCTGCCGGGGAGATAAACCTCGGCATCAACGGATTTGATAAACACAGACCGGTGTATTTTATTAGCTTGGCTCCCAAAGATGCCTCCGATCTTCTGGAGATTGAGCCGGTTTTTCCCGAGACTCAACATATCGAACCGCTGGAAGTGGGCGCCTTTACCTACCATGACTGGGACGGACTCACCCTAACGGAGGTACCGCAGGAAATGAAGGGGCAGTCCCTGCTGACCACCATTCGCGGTAGGGCGCGTGAAGCCCACCTGATCGGAGCCTTTCGGACTACAGACTTTCCTTCCTCAGGCGATCCGGATCAAATCATGCTGACTTGGAGCGGAGATACCCAAAACGCCGTCGATATACAATGGCGCACCAACCCCTCGGTAAAGGAAGGTTTAGTTCGGTATTGGAAGGTTGGCAGCACGGATACGCTCACCCAAACCGCTAACGCCTCCCTTATGGAGGATCGGCTACTCGAAAATGACCGCTATATCCATCGCTTTACCACCACTCTCCAAGAACTCACTCCTGCCACGCACTATAGTTACCAAGTGGGCAGCGTGGAGACAGGATGGTCGAACCCCGAAAGTTTCCAAACAGCCGGCGAAAAAAACGCTCCGTTCTCCTTTATCTGGTTTGGAGATGTGCACAATACGGATCAGTGGGGTGATCTTATTCATCAGGCAGACCAACGGCACCAAGACAACAGGTTTTATATCATCGCCGGGGACTTGGTAAATACTGGCCTGCACCGGGACGATTGGGATCAGCTTTTCGGATTTGCCGGAAAAACCATTGCCCGACGACCATTGATGACCGTACCGGGAAACCACGACAGTCAGGATGGCCTAGGAGCTTGGATGTTTGAGGATATGTTTAGTTATCCGGACAACGGACCCGAGGAGCTACCTAGTGGGAGGTCCTATTATTTCACCTACCAAAATGCTTTATATATCATGTTAGACGCCACACTCCCCCTATCCAAGCAAAGCGCTTGGATGGAACAGGTGCTGAAAAATAACCCGGCCGACTGGAAATTTGTGGTTACCCACTTCCCTCCTTACAATGCCGTGGAACCGTACGAAGATATCATTGCAGAGTGGGTTCCCATCTTTGACCGGTATGAGGTAGACATGGTCATGGGTGGGCATTTCCATTACTATATGCGCTCCAAACCCCTGATTAACAGTAAAATCAACTCCGATAAGGGCACGCGGTACGTAATCTCCATTGGCACCAAGGGGAAAAATAAAGAAGCCGAAAAGGGAAGTTATGCGGAGGTACAATTTGCCGCGGAGTTCCTCTACCAGTACATGGAAATACAGGGCAAAACCCTGCGCTACACCGTCTATGACCTGGATGGAACCATCCGAGATCAGTTCACATTGACAAAAGACTAAACAGGGCATAAAGCGACGCCATTGAACAGGGGGCACCGGGGTTGTCCCCTGTTCATTTTTCGCTACTGATTTCGGCCATTGTACTGGCAGATCAGACAGATTCGCCTTACCTTAGATCTTCAAAAAACCTGGAGATCTACATGTATATTATTTTTGATACGGAAACCACCGGCCTACCCAGAAGTTTTGATGCTCCCATTACCGATTTAGACAATTGGCCCAGATTGGTGCAACTCGCCTGGCAGCTACACGACGCCCACGGAAGGCTTCTTTCTCAGCATAACCACATCGTAAAGCCAGAGGGGTATACGATTCCCTACAATGCAGAGAAAATCCACGGCATCTCGACGAAGCGTGCAAACGAAGAGGGCAAGCCCCTGACGCAAGTCCTTGCGATGTTTCAAGAAGACGTGGCAAAAACTACCTACCTCGTCGGGCACAATGTGGAGTTTGACATCAACGTCACCGGTGCCGAATTTTTACGAAAAGAAGTCAGCACCGATTTTCTCTCCAAAAAAACCTTGGACACCAAGGATCTTTCCACCGACTTTTGCGCCATACCAGGTGGTAAAGGCGGTAAATATAAGTGGCCCACACTGACGGAACTCCATCAAAAGCTTTTTGGTGTGGGGTTTGACTCGGCGCACGATGCGGCGTATGACGTAGATGCGACAGCCAAGTGTTTTTTCGGTCTGATTACCGCCGGAGTAATTGCTCCCGAAGCCGGTTTGAAAATTTCGGAGGTAGTCTATGAAGCCCCAAATCTGGATGCCGCAAACTTTGACATGGCCGTGGATGAACAAAAAGCGGCCGCCAAAGATGTATTACGAGCAGCCGGAAAAGCCGATATCTCCGACCTTCGAGACATTCCATTTGTACACTTGCATGTGCACACCCAATTCTCTATTCTCCAGGCTACCTCTGAAATACCCACACTGATCCGAATAGCCAAGGAACAGGGTATGCCTGCCATCGCAATGACCGATCACGGTAACATGATGGGGGCCTTCAACTTTGTGAAGGAAGCCCTTGCAAACGATATCAAGCCAATCCTAGGCTGCGAATTTAACATCTGCCGGGACAGGAAAAACAAAAGCAGTAAGGACGATGGGTTCCAAGCCGTATTGTTCGCTAAAAACAAAGCCGGATACCACAACTTGGCCAAGCTCGCTTCCTATGCAAATATCGAAGGTTTTTACTACGTGCCACGAATTGACAAAGAGCTCCTTTTGAGTTACAAGGACAATCTAATTGCCACCACCGGAGGCCTTTGGGGTGAGATCCCTTATTTGATCCTCAATGTCGGTGAATCACAGGCTGAGGAAGCCTTCTTATGGTGGAAGGCGACCTTTGGCGAAGATTTTTACGTGGAACTAAACCGCCATGGCATCCCAGAAGAAGAGAAGGTCAATGAAGTTTTGCTGGAGTTTGCACACAAACACCACGTGAAATATTTTGCTGCAAATAACGCATACTACAGTTACAAGTCCGATGCGAATGCACATGACATCCTGCTTTGTGTAAAAGACGGAGAGCTGGTAGAAAAACCCAAAAAATACATCGGAAGGCGTGGCCGGGAGTTCCGGTTCGGTTTTCCAAACGAAGAGTTTTATATCAAGTCGCCGGACGAGATGAAAAAGCTTTTTGCCGACCTCCCAGAAGCCATTGCCTGTACCCATGAAATCGCAGAGGGGATTGAAGCCTACAAACTGGCACGAGAGGTCTTGCTGCCCAAATTTGACATTCCTGCGGAGTTTGTCGATCCTAAGGACGAGGAAGACGGCGGAAAACGCGGAGAGAATGCCTACCTTCGGCACCTCACCTACGAAGGGGCCAAAAGACGCTACGCCGAAATAACGCCGGAAATCCAAGACCGGCTCGACTTTGAGTTAGAAACAATCGAACGGACCGGGTATCCGGGTTATTTTTTGATTGTGCAGGATTTCACCCGAGCGGCGCGGGACATGGGCGTTTCGGTGGGCCCGGGAAGGGGTTCAGCTGCAGGGTCTGCTGTTGCCTATTGCGTGGGTATTACCAATATGGATCCCATTGCCTACGATTTACTATTTGAACGTTTTCTAAACCCGGACAGGGTATCACTCCCGGATATTGACATCGACTTTGACGACGAAGGAAGACAGCGGGTAATCGACTACGTCATCAAAAAATACGGTGCGAATCAAGTAGCGCAAATCATCACCTATGGTACCATGGCGGCCAAATCAGCCATCCGGGATACCGCTAGGGTATTGAACCTGCCGCTTTCAGAGGCAGACCGCTTGGCCAAGCTAGTACCTGACCTGAAGCTAAAGGCGCTATTTGACCTAGCGAAAGATCAAGCCAAACTTTCAGATAAGCTCAAAAACAACCACGAAAACGTTCAACGTGCCCTAGAACTAGTACGGATCGCCAAGGGACAAGACGATAACTCCAAGACGGTAAATCAAGCAAAGATCCTAGAGGGGTCTGTACGAAACACCGGTATCCATGCCTGCGGGGTCATCATCACCCCTGCCGACATCACCAATTATGTGCCTGTGGCGTTGGCCAAGGATTCCGAAATGGTTTGTACACAGTTTGACAACTCCGTGGTGGAAAGTGCCGGCCTCCTGAAAATGGACTTTTTGGGTTTGAAAACACTCACGCTGATCAAGGATGCGGTGAAAATTGTGGCGGAACGGCACGGCATTAAGTTGGATCCCGAGGCATTTCCAATCGATGATGAGAAAACCTACGAGCTATTTCAACGGGGAGAAACAGTGGGGATATTTCAGTATGAATCTGCTGGGATGCAAAAATACATGCGGGAACTGAAGCCAACGGTATTTGCCGATCTTATTGCGATGAATGCCCTATACCGTCCCGGTCCGCTGGAATACATCCCCAAATTCATCGACCGAAAACACGGCCGGGAGCCCATTACGTACGACCTCGATGACATGGAGGAATACCTGAAGGAAACCTACGGTATCACCGTATACCAAGAACAGGTTATGTTGCTTTCCCAAAAACTTGCCGGATTCACCAAAGGTGAGGCCGACGTACTCCGAAAGGCCATGGGAAAGAAGCAAAAAGACGTACTGGACAAGATGAAGCCCAAATTCATCGAACAAGCGGGCGGAAAAGGCCACGACAAAACCAAACTGGAAAAAATATGGAAAGACTGGGAAGCCTTTGCCTCCTACGCCTTCAACAAATCCCATTCCACCTGTTACGCATGGATTGCTTATCAAACCGCCTACCTGAAGGCGCACTATCCTGCAGAGTACATGGCCTCCGTACTGAGCAACAACATGAACGATCTCACCCAAGTGACTTTTTTCATGGAAGAGTGCAAGCGCATGAATATCGAAGTGTTGGGTCCGGATGTCAATGAGTCCAATAACGGCTTTACCGTAAATATGGAGGGGCAGGTACGATTTGGACTCGCTGCCATCAAAGGCGCAGGGGGAGCTGCCGTGAATGCCATCATCGAAGAACGGACAAAAGCAGGTTCTTACAAAGACTTCTTCGACTTTGTAAAGCGGGTTAACCTACGGGCGGTAAACAAAAAAACTTTGGAAGTATTGGCGATGGCAGGAGGGTTTGACTGCTTCAAGGAATATCACCGAAGACAATACCTGGAAGCTCCAGAAGGAGAAATTCCATTGATAGAAAAGGCGATTAAGTATGCCCAAAAGGTCATTCAAGAGGAGGAAAGCTCCCAGGTTTCGTTGTTTGGCGGTAGTTCCGGAATGGCCATCCCCCTCCCAAACGTACCCCAAATGGAACCTTTCAGCCAACTACAAGAGCTAAATATCGAAAAGGAGGTAGTGGGATTGTACATTTCGGGGCATCCGTTGGATCAGTTTAGAATTGAGATCGAAGCCTTTACCAACACCCAACTGCCTGAACTGGCCAACTTGGAAGGGATCAAATCCAGAGGTGAAATAAAGATTGCCGGAGCAGTTACCTCCTTTGCCCATCGCACCACAAAAACAGGGAAACCCTTCGGAACCCTAACACTCGAGGACTACCACGGTGGGTATACCTTTTTCATTTTTGGAGATGACTACGTCCGATACAAAGAATACTTTATGACCGGATGGTTTCTCTATGTCACCGGTAGCATCTATCCAAACAAATACAAACCCACCGAAGTGGAGTTTAAGATAAACAACATCTCCCTCCTCAACGAGCTCCGGGAGAAAATGATTAAGGGAATTCGGGTACACATCGCACTGGATGACTTGAGCTGTGATCTCATGGAAAAGCTAGAGCAAATCACCCAAAAACACCAAGGATCTGCCAAACTATATATCAATATCATTGACGACCGGGAAAAGATCACCTTGGACCTGATGTCCAAAAAATTCACAGTGGATCCCTCAAATGAAATGATCAAAGCATTGAACTCCATCCCTGAGCTGGCTTACAAGATCCTATAAAAAATACCGCGCTTTAGGAACTAATTGGGATAAGATGGGCTTTACATATTTACTTATATGATCTGTAATAAATTGATAACTAAACAGAAATGGCAAAAACATTAGAAATTACCGACGCTAACTTTGAGGAAGTGCTAAAATCAGCGCATCCCGTATTAGTAGATTTTTGGGCTGAATGGTGCGGACCTTGTAAGATGATCGGTCCAATTGTAGAAGAGTTGGCCGGTGAATACGAAGGGAAAGCCGTCATAGGAAAATTGGACGTGGATAGCAACCCGGAGATTACCATGAAATTTGGAGTAAGGAGCATTCCTACACTGCTGATATTCAAAGATGGTCAAATCGTGGACAAGCAAATCGGAGCAGTTCCAAAATCTGTCCTAAGCCAAAAACTTGAGGCTCAACTATAATCTGCGGCGGGTATTTTTCCCCGCAACCTAATCACGAATCACACATAAAGCAAAGAAAGCTGATCCAAATGGTCGGCTTTCTTCATTTATAGGCAGAAATCTATCTGGCAAATTGGATTCACTATATCGATCAAGGAGTCTCGGTGGCATCCTCCGTGGGAACTACACCGACCGGCAACTGACTAAGCTGGGATACCCCTCCTGAGACGATGAACTTCATAATCTCAGTACTATTGACATTCTTTAACACCCTGACGTTATCCCTAGGAACCAAATACAAGTTTCCGCTAAAATTATAGGAATGGGGGAAATAAACAGAAACCAAATTAGGTTCACCTAAGGCGCTAAGATCGCCTTGCGTCATGAAACCTAACCGGTGCGTATTCTCCGAAAGCTTTACAATGATAGGGGTATTGAATTTTTTCTTATCGCCTACAAAAGCCGACATCAGGTCTTTAATGCTTGTGTATAGGATATTTACGAGCGGAATCTTAAAAACGATCTTTTCCAGCTCTTCAAAAATTGATCGAGTTAAAAACAAACTGGTCATATATCCAACCGCCGTCACTATACCGAACACCACCAAAATGCCCAAACCCGGGACATTGATGGGAATCAGATTATCGAGGAATTGCACCGCCAAAAGGATGATATAGGCAGTAAGTGCAAATGGCACTACAAACAACAACCCACGAAAGAAGTACCCAAGGATTCTTTTAGATGTAAAGCTTGACATGATAAGCCTAATAAGTTTTCCAAAACGAGTAATAAAAAGTGTACCAAAAAAAGCCCTGCTTATAAAAACAGGGCTTCTATACAAGATTATTCAATGTACCTAAATTACAAATCGATCCCCATGAAAGACATAAACGCAATGCCCATCAAACCTGTGAGTAGCATGGTGATACCCAATCCCTTAAGCCCATTGGGCACATTTGAGTATTTTAGCTTTTCGCGGATAGCCGCGAGTGCTACAATCGCCAAAAAGAAGCCTGTTCCAGATCCAAATCCATATACGGTAGCTTCTGCTAATGTATAATCACGCTGCGCCATAAATAGGGACCCACCCAAGATCGCACAGTTAACCGCAATCAAGGGGAGGAAAATTCCCAAAGCGCCGTAAAGAGCTGGTGCAAACTTTTCCACTACCATTTCTACCAACTGTACCATCGCAGCGATGATCGCGATAAACATGATAAACCGAAGAAAGCTGAGGTCAACAGATGCCAGCCCTGAACCGAGAAACGCCAATGCGCCTTCCTTCAGTACAAACTCATTCAAAAGCCAGTTTAAAGGCACCGTAATAGTTAATACAAAAATTACGGCGGCACCTAAACCAAGTGCAGTGCTTACCTTTTTAGAAACGGCCAAAAAAGAACACATTCCCAAAAAGTAGGCGAAAACCATGTTGTCGATAAAGATCGATCGGATTCCTAAGCTAAATAATTCCATTTCTCTTTCGTATTTAGTGTTCTACATAGCCGGTCTTGGTACGTTGTACCCAGATGATAAGCCCTAGTATGATAAATGCTCCTACTGGGCTAACCATCAACCCATTGGTGGCCAAGTTAAAATCTTCTCCAAATAAACCAGAAACTGCATCAAACACAGGTACTCCAAAGACAGACCCAGAACCCCACAATTCTCTAAAGAATGCTACGGCCAAGATGATCCATGAATAGCCCAAGGCGCTTCCAAAGCCATCAAGTATGGAATCGTAAGGCTTGTTACCCAAAGCATAGGCCTCTAATCGCCCCATCACAATACAGTTGGTAATAATCAACCCCACAAAAACGGAAAGCTCTTTGTACATATCGTAGGCAAAAGCCTTCAATATTTCGTTTACCAGCGTTACCAAAGAGGCCACAACAGCCAGTTGTACAATAATTCGAACACGGGTTGGTATCTTATTTCGAAGCAGGGAAATGGTCAAGTTGGCCATTACCATTACAAAGATAACAGACAAAGCCATTACCAACGTGGGCTGCATTTGCGTAGTCACCGCCAGCGCCGAACAAATTCCCAATACTTGGATAGTGATTGGGTTGTCGTCAACCAAGGGATCAGTGATCAATTTTTTTCGTCTTTTGGATAGTAAAGGCTCTACTTCCTTTACGATACCTATTTTCTCAGCGGTTTCTGTACTCATCTTATATACAATTGAAACGTTCCAAAGTTTAATTTAAAGCCATTGCGTCCTGATTGGATTTTACCTTTTCCAAGTAAGCCTTATAATGGCCTAGGTACGCCTGCAACATGTTATTTACACCTACTGCTGTGATCGTAGCTCCCGAAAGTCCATCCACCTTATGAGGGTCACCTGAATAGTCCTTTCCTTCTCCCTTCTGCATGGCAACAGATGCAAGGTTTCCACCTTCGTCAAACACCTTTTTGCCTTCAAAACGGGCCTGCACATCTCCAGAGGTAATTCTAGCACCAAGCCCGGGAGTTTCACCGGCGTGGGCAAAAGTAACCCCTTCGATCGTATTTAAATCCGTTTGAAGCGCCACATATCCCCAAATGTTATCCCACAGACCCGCACCATAAACTGGTAGGATATAGGCTTCAGCCGCATCTTGATTTCCTTCTTTGTGAAATATAAAAACAGGGTAAAGTCTATCTTCGGGTGCCTTTTTGTAATTTCTACCCACATCAACCGACTCGGCAGTAACTGCCACGCCGTCCTGTTCAGTTACCTCGTCTCCCTTGATATTGACTACCTTGGAGGATATTCTGCTTTCATAGAAGGCATCTATCTCCTCGGCCTTCATTTTTCGGATTTCGTCGGACGATACCACCGCACCGAGTATTTGCTTTTTGGTATCCAAGGCCTCTGCCTTCTTCTGAATCGGCTTTAATACTTCTGCTGTTCCGGAAAGTAATAAGCCCAAAACGATGGTTAGGATTACAGAAAACGTAATCACATAAGCATTAGACTGTTGCACGTTGTAACCTCCTTTTTTTGTTTGCCTGAACTACATAATAATCAATGAGGGGAGCGAAGACATTCATAAATAGAACAGCTAACATAATTCCCTCAGGATACGCGGGGTTTGTTACCCGGATAATCACTGTCAATACACCAATCAGGAATCCATAAATCCATTTTCCAGTTTCTGTCTGAGCTGCCGATACAGGATCCGTGGCCATGAAGACAATTCCAAACGCCAATCCCCCCATTACCCAATGATATTGAGGAGGCATCGCCATGTATTCGTTAACCGCCAAAATATTCAAAATAAGTCCCATTACATAGGCCCCCGCAAATCCACTGAAGATGATTTTCCAGCTTGCTACGCCCGTTCCGATCAAAATTGCAGCGCCTACTAGCGCCATTAAGGTGGAAGTCTCACCGATTGAACCAGGTATCCAACCCATAAACATATTGGCGAAACTGAACATACCATCCCCTAACACTGAGTTATGTTTCGCCAATGCATCGGTCGCTGAAACACCGTCTACGCCGGCATTATAGGCAACCGCCAAGGCTGTCGCTCCAGAGTATCCATCGATCGGAGCCTTATCTCCCAGGTAAGTCCAGACCTGATCACCGGAAATTTGTGCCGGATAAGCGAAATACAAAAAAGCCCTTGCGGTCATGGCAACATTGAGGATATTCATCCCTGTTCCCCCGAAGACTTCCTTGCCCACCACTACCGCAAAGATGGTCGCTAGTCCCACCTGCCACAAGGGAATATTTGGAGGCATCACCAGCGCTATCAACATGCCTGTCACCAAAAAACCCTCACTAATGGGGTGATTCCGGATCACGCAAAAGGTAAACTCCGTAGAGAGACCTACCCCATAGGAAACAATCAAGATGGGTAGGACAGAGATCATTCCGATCAAGGCTTTATCCAGCCAAGTTGCCTCTTCACCCGTGACCAAGAAATGTTGATGTCCAACATTCAATATCCCAAATATCAACGCTGGAATCATCGCAATCACCACGGTAATCATGATTCGCTTCAAATCGGTCGCATCTTTGATTTGTGACCCTTTTGAGCCCGTTACCAAATCCGGAGCAAATGCAATTGTGCGGTGACCCTCATACAGTGTGTAGAACTTCTCCCATTTGCCTCCCTTCTCAAAGTTTGGCTTAACACTATCGAACAGGTTTTGTAAAACTTTCATATCTTAACTATACATTAATAATTCGATACCACTTCTAAGTAACGCCTGTATTTCATTTTTCGAAGGGTCTATAAATTCGCATAGCGCCACATCTTCCTCCACCAGTTCATAGATGCCCAACTCTTCCATTTCATCGTAGTCGTTGGCATGGATTGCCTTAAACAAGTATGTGGGAAGTATATCCATAGGCATCACTTTCTCAAAGGAACCGCTGATAACAAACGGCCGCTCTTCGCCATGGGTATTGGTATCTACTACATACTCCTTGTCTCTACTTAGAAACGACAGCATGCCTATCGCCTTGTGAAAACTTAATTTCTTCGCGCTCGGTTTTAGCCATCCTAAAAATTCTTCGTAATCCCCTTCAGGAATAACCGTGATCTGATGGTCATAATAGCCCATGTACCCGTCAGGATTGATCTTGGAACCGGTAAGAACATTTCCGGAAATAATGCGCAGATTATCCGATTTTGTGTTTCCTGCAACAAACGTATCCACGCAAGCACCTAAATAGGTATTTGTATAAGCCGCCTTTTTGAGTTCTGAGCCGGTAAGCGCAACCACCTTTGAGGCATCATACACCCCTTTGAGAAAAAGTTTACCGATCTGGATCACACCATATGGACTTACGGTCCATACGATCTCGCCTTTGTTGATGGGGTCAATGTGGTGAATTTGTACGCCAACGTTCCCCGCTGGGTGAGGACCCGAAAATTTGTTAATCTCTGCACCTTTTACATTGGTAAACGCGGCAGGAGCGGTTCCCTCTGCATTGAGACCCAAGAAGACTTTCCCCTTGGTTAATCTCTTCAATACATCAATCCCAGTTTGAAAGGCTTGCTCTTGCCCTTTGAAAAGAATTTCATAGTCGGGAGCTAAAGGATGACTATCAAAGCCTGAAATAAAAATAGCCCTTGGTTCATCAGCGGGATTAGCTATTACACCAAAAGGGCGTTGGATCAATTGAGGCCAAACACCGCTCAGAGTCATTTGGTCAATTAGTTTCTCTCGGCTTGCCGACTGAATATCAGCCGCAGAAAGTTTTTCGAAGGACTCGAATTCGATTTCGCTATCCGCCAAAATCTTTATCTCAAGAAGTTTTCTTTTCTCTCCCCGCTTGACTTCGACCACTTCGCCGGACACCGGTGCCACGAACTGCACCTTCTCCATCTTCTTATCAAATAATAGCGGGGTACCTGCTTTCACTGTATCCCCTTCTTTGACTAGCACCTTGGGCCTCTCCATTCCAAGGAAGTCTGTCGGCTTGATAGCGAAGGTTTTAACCGTAGGAAAACTTTCAACCTTTTTCTCAGCTTTCCCGGCTAAATTTATATCAAACCCTTTCTTTAGCTTTACTAGTTTTGACATATTTGAATTTTAGAACTACATGATCCTTTGAAAAACGGCTCAAATCTAATAAATTACATCAGTTATTAGAAGTTAAATCCGCTATTTATTGCATGCTGTGCCATGTTTGCACAGACTCAAATACTTACTTCACTATTGTGCGAAAACGGTTTTATCCTCGAGGCTTTGAATAAAGTCCCTGAGCCGTTCCATTAACCACATCGGGGTGGATGTAGCTCCACAAATACCTATTTTTGAAGCCCCTTCAAACCAGGAAGGATCAATTTCGTCTTCATTCTCCACGAAATAGCTTCTGCTATTCACCTGCTGACATACTTGGTAGAGTGCCCGCCCATTGGAGCTTTTCTTTCCTGACACAAACACAATCACATCATTCTCAGCGGCAAATCTCAAAAGCTGCGGTTCCCGGTTGGATACCTGCCGGCAAATGGAATCATTGGCATTAAAATCAACCTCTGTAAGCGTTCCCTTGGCCTCTCGGATACGGTCCGCTATCTTTTCCTTGAGGGCATAGAAGCCCTTGGTGCTCTTGGTAGTCTGACTGAACAAGGTAACCGGCCTGCTAAAATCCACACGATCCAAGTCAGCATCGTCCATCACGACAATCGCCTTCTCCAAGGTCTGCCCCGTCAACCCAATCACCTCAGCATGCCCTTTCTTGCCATAAATGACGATTTGTCCCTGCTCTCGCTCCATCTTGTCAAAGGCCGTCTTTACCCGATGTTGCAACTTGAGTACCACAGGACAGGAAGCATCGATCAACTCAATGTTATTCTCTATTGCCAGTTTGTACGTCTCGGGCGGCTCGCCATGGGCCCGGATGAGCACTTTGCAATCCGACAAGCACTTAAGTTGCTCCCGATCAATCACCTTTAGGCCCTTTTCACGAAGCCTTTTCACTTCCATATCGTTATGGACGATGTCTCCTAGGCAATAGAGCGTGTTTTCACCCTCCATTTCATCTTCGGCCATTTGGATAGCATACTCTACCCCAAAACAGTAACCCGAATTCTGATCAATTGTTACTTCCATGCCTTTATTGTTCAATTCATTTTTTGGCCCGCAAGCTCCAATATCTTTGTCACTTGCTCTTCAAACCTCAGGTCACTAGTATCTATCTCCACCGCATCTATAGCTTTTACCAAGGGGCTCTCTGCTCTCGTACTATCCATATGGTCCCGCTTCGCTAGATTATCCCTGATCTGGGCCAAGTCTGCAGACTGACCCCGTTCCTTAAGTTCATTTAATCTACGTTCAGCCCGCACTTCAAGTTTTGCAGACATAAAGACTTTTAGCTCCGCATGGGGAAATACGACCGTGCCTATGTCGCGCCCATCCATCACTACCCCTTTGTCAGCACCCAACCTTCGCTGCTTAGCTACCAATGCCTGCCTCACCTCTTTGATTTTGCTCACTTCGCTGACAGACTCTGTGACCTCCATACCCCTAATCTCATCCTCCACATCTTGGCCATTTAAAAAAATTCGCTGAGTACCATCTGCTTCGTTGACATGAAAATCGATATTTACCCGCTCTAAAGATTGCCGAATTTGCTCAATATTCCGTAAATTGGTGTGCTGGTTCAAAAAATGAAGCGTCACTGCTCTATACATGGCCCCTGAATCGATGTAAGCATACTTCAACGCTTGTGCCACCGATTTTGCTGTGGTGCTTTTTCCGCATCCAGAAAGGCCATCTATAGCGATAATGATTTTTTTCATTAAGGAAAAGTAGCTTTGACGTCGATTGAATATTCGGCTGCAAATATAGTAGTTTTAAATAGATTACGGATACATTGAACCCATTTAGAATTTTTTATTTGTCAACGATGCTTGAATTTTATTTTGCTATTTATGAAAAAAAGACCTACTGACAATAAGATCGTTAACGTTTCGGGGCAATACGTAGACATTTACCATAAAGTCATTTACCCCGCTGAAGTTGGTATTCACCGAGGACGGATCGCTTCTATAAAACGGCTATCCACCGCACCGCAACAGTATATGCTTCCCGGGTTTATTGATGCTCATGTCCACATAGAATCCTCCTTGTTGGTTCCTTCTGAGTTTGCACGACTGGCGGTGGTCCATGGCACTGTCGCCACCGTATCGGATCCTCACGAAATCGCCAACGTATGCGGTATGGATGGAGTGACCTACATGATCGAAAACGGCTCTTCCGTCAATTTTAAATTTTACTTCGGTGCCCCCTCTTGTGTCCCTGCTACCATTTTTGAGACCGCCGGTGCTGCCATTGGGACGTCGGAAATCGCTGAACTGCTAGCCGATAATCGCATCAAATACCTCGCAGAAATGATGAACTGGCCGGGGGTAATCAACCGGGACGAAAACGTTATGCAAAAAATCGCACTCGCTAAAAAGGCAGGCAAACCAATCGATGGTCATGCACCGGGATTGACAGGGGAAGCTGCCGCAGCCTATATAGCCGGTGGCATGAGTACCGACCACGAATGCTTTAACTACGAAGAGGCTGAATTTAAAATCAAACAGGGAATGAAGGTCGCCATTCGAGAAGGCAGCGCTGCAAAAAACTTTGACGCGCTGATTGACCTGATAGATCGGTACCCTGAAAGCATCATGTTTTGCTCAGACGATAAACATCCGGATAGCCTGATTGAAGGGCATATCAACCAACTGGTAGCGCGAGCAATTGACCGGGGAAAAGACCTATTTGATGTGTTACGTGCCGCCTGCCTCGCACCCATAGCTCATTACGGTTTGGACGTGGGCACTCTCCGTGAAGGCGACCCTGCTGACTTCATCGTCGTAGAAGACTTAGAAAGGTTTTCCGTACTGGCAACCTACATCAACGGAGTGATGGTAGCCAATAAACACGAAAGCCTGATACCTTCTGTAAAGACCACATCAATCAATCGGTTTACCGCAGACCCTATCCACGAAGCCTCGCTCATCATCCAAGATAAACAAAAAGATGTCCGGGTAATTGTAGCAGAAGCCGGTCAGTTGGTTACCAAACAAACTTGGGCAACCCTCACAGCTGTCAATGGCAACCTTGTCTCGGATACTACACAGGATATACTCAAAATAGCTGTAATCAACCGATACAAAAAAGCCCCACCCGCTTTGGGATTTATCCAGAACTTTGGGTTAAAAAAAGGTGCAATCGCCTCATCGGTGGCCCATGACTCCCATAATCTCGTAGTCGTCGGAACCAATGAACGGGACATGGCAAATGCTGTGAACGCTATCATTGCCCAAAAAGGCGGACTTTCCCTCTGTGACAGCGAAATCTGCAAAACCCTTCCCCTTCCTGTTGCCGGATTGATGACTACCGATGATGCCTTTCTCACCGCCGCCCGCTACACCGAGCTGGACAGGCTGGCAAAGGAACGACTAGGCTCCACATTGGGTTCTCCCTACATGACCTTGAGTTTTATGGCTTTATTGGTGATCCCTGAGTTAAAACTCAGCGACAAAGGCCTTTTTGACGGAAAATCATTTAACTTCGTTTCCTTATATAACGACTTGAATTAGAAAGTTATTCCTCGGTACATGGTCAATTGGAATAGAATAGTGGAGCAACTTAAGTCTTGGTTTTTTTGGCACCGGACCCCGGTGATGGAAAAACAGATATTTAACTCCATGCTGTTTATTATTGCCATATACCTAGTTGCCATGGGTATTCTCAATGTTTTTTTAAATCAACCCGGGCTTACGTTGATCTCTTTTTTCACCTTGGTGCCTCTGGCATGTGTCTATTATTTGGTTCGTATAAAGAACCGGTACCGGCTATCCCTTTACCTTTTTGGTGGGCTCAGCTATCCGCTTATTGCGGCCAATTTTTTCCTGAACGACGGCATCCTCGGGCCAACATCCTACATTTTCATCCTCATGAACGTGGTATTGATCAGTATCGCACCACTCAAAATGATTTCTGGATGGACCGCTGTCAACATAGTTTTCTTTGTGGTGCTTTATTACATTGGAACTTATCATTCGGATTGGATCCCAAGCAACTATATTTCGGAAAACTACCTGTTTATCGATCATATACTTACCTATATTGGCTCGTTACTTGGCATTACGCTTCTTTTAACCACTATCAAACAATATTACCATTTTCAAAAATCAGAGGCGGAATTCAAACGGAACGAATTGGCCCTGCTTAACCGAGACTTGAATAATCTCAATCAGCAAAAAGATAAGATCATCGCCATTATCGTGCATGACTTGAAAAACCCGCTTAACTCAATCCTACAAACCTTAGAACTGATTGATCAGGCGGGGGATCTGACTCCGGAAGAGCTGAACTTTATTCATAGTGAATTGCTGAAAAACACCAAAAGGACCTACCTAATGATGGAGAACATCCTGGAATGGTCCTCATTTGAACTAAACAACACACAGAATCGTGTCCGACAAATTGACCTGAAAGGGCTCCTAAAAGACACCTTGGACATTATGGCATCTATTGCGGCCCAAAAACAACTAACCTTGCATGTAAACTTTAACGGAAACCCCGAAGTACATGGCGAAACAGATCGTGTGCTACTCATCGCCCGAAACCTGATCCAAAATGCCATTAAGTTTTCCAATCAGGGCGGCTCAATCTGGCTGGAAGTAAGCAGCGACGACGGACAAATCATTATTTCGGTAAAAGATAATGGAATAGGGATTTCGGAGCACAAACTCAATGACCTCTTTCAGTTAGAAATCAAGCCTACCTACGGTACGGCCAACGAGAAAGGCACAGGAATGGGTCTCCATATCTGTTACCAAAATGCCATGAAGCTCGGAGGCACACTCGAAGTACGCAGCAAAGGGGGAGTGGGCAGTACCTTCACGCTTCGCTTTCCGGACAACCTAGAGGAGACCCCAAAAACGCTTAGCTAGTCCCCTGCTTTTTCCCTACGATATCATTCATGATATAGGAAGCGTGCACAATGGTATTTTCAATAAAAAACTCGCGGGTGTTAAGACCTCCGCAAACTACCCCCGCCAGGTAAAGCCCAGGAACGTTTGATTCCTGACTTTGATTATCATAGCAAGGCTTTTTATGCTCATCTAAGCTAAGCTCGACCCCCAACTGGTCAAGCAAGGCAAAATTGGGTCTATAACCCGTCATGGCCAGTACAAAATCATTGGGCACCTTTACAGGTCCTTCTGGGGTTTTAATCGAAACGTTATCGGGTTCAATGGCAGCGATGGTGGCATTGAAATACGCCTTTATGGATCCTTCTTTAATGCGATTTTCGATATCCGGGAGCACCCAGTATTTGACCGTTTGGTCAATGGTAGGCTTCATCACCACCATGGTCACTTCAGCGCCTTTACGCCAGGTCTCCAAGGCTACATCTACCGCCGAATTTCCACCGCCGACCACCATTACTTTTTGCCCAATGTAGGGCCAAGGCTCTTTGTAATAATGCGATACTTTAGGCAATTCTTCACCTGGCACCGACATCTTATTTGGAAGGTCATAAAAACCGGTGGCCATTACCAAATGGGCTGCACGGTAAGAGGCTTTGTTCGTGATAACTTCAAACGTCCCGTTTGGATTCTTGGTCAATTTAAGTGCTTCTTCGTAGAGGTGTATCTTTAGCCGATAATGCTTCACAATGCGCCTATAATATTCCAGCGCCTCTGTACGCGTCGGCTTATTGGCTATGGACATAAAAGGAATATCAGCCATTTCCAACTTCTCGGAAGTAGAAAAAAAGGTCATATTTGAGGGGTAATGAAAAATCGAATTCGTGAGAACACCCTTTTCTATGATTAGGTAATTCAACCCTTTTCGTTCGGCTTCTACACCGCAGGCGATGCCAATCGGCCCACCTCCTATGATCAACACATCCAGTTTATCCATATCGCTTTCCATTACTCAATTGCGCTGAAGCGCATTCATTGAAAAGGTGATCTTTGTGCGCTCCTTTTGCGGCATCAAACGACGCTCCAGTATTTCAACTTCTCCTGTATGCTTCCACAAGAGCGCTGTTGTATTCACCGTACCATAATAGTCCTCTACCTCAATAAATTGGGCCGAAACCGCCTTTTCCAGCCGCGGAGACAACCCCGTGGAAGGAAGGTTTTCGTCTCTTGCTAATTCCCGGGACTGCAACAGCGAACCCACTTCCTCCAAGTCGATCTCCTGCCCGGCAATCAAACCACCCAATTCATTCTTCGCCATGTCTACCTTTGGCCAAGGAGTATTCAGCAGGGCATTGCTAAGTCCATGCAATCCGGGATTCACCCGCTGCACGGCCTCTTGGTAGTTAGAAACAAACCACATCTCCTCCTGTTCTGCCAGTAGCAGATTGAAGCCATTGTATTGGTATTTAGTTTCTTGCAGGTGGGCAATAAACTCCAAAACCGAGTTATTCCCAGACAAGAATTTGGGAATCAGCTCCCCCCGGCTTTTGCTATCTGGGGTTTCATTGGAGATGTCCCTGAAATTAGTCAAAGCGGCGAATCTCCCGTTTGGATGAATCCCCATCCACGTTCCACCAGCCTTTAAGTCCTTACCGGCATAAAAGCCCTCATCCCACAAACGAAGGGAGGCAGTCGGCCGTTTAAAGTACTCGTCTCTATTGGCCACTAATACCATTTTATATACAGGATGATCCATCCAATTAAATGCAATCAAACACATAAACTTCTCGATGCTATATTCAACCCCACGAGCTCCCTTAACAATTCCAGCGCCAAAGAAGTTTTTTTTCCCGCCAGTGCATGCTGCCTTTATACCTATCGGGCAATACATCAACACAAAAGGCTTCCTGTTCCTAGCTAAAGAAAATCAGGAAGCCTCTGATTATTACAAAAGGCTTATCGCGCCTTTATTTCGGCGGCGGTAATCGCCAATGGGACGGATTCTTCATTTGTTAGCGGAGACATCACCAAAAAGACCTCTTGCTTACCACTCAGATCAGAACCAATCGGCAAGCTCACCGTTCCAACGAAACGCCCTTGGGCTTCTGATAAATCCGAGCTTTTCACTGACTTGGAGGCAATCTCAGCTCCATCCTTGCTACCTCTTTTTAGCGAGATCTGATAGCCGTTATCTACCAGTTTCTGACTTCCCAACTGAATTTCTAACGATTGGAGACCCGTAAGGTCTATGGCACCTAAGGACGCTATGCTTTCCTTATCCGTGGCAGGAATCAGAATGGCCCTACCCCCTATATCGTAGGTACCAAAGTTTTCCTTCTTCACGCCTGCAAAATCCAGCTTGGGACTTCTCAGGTACGCTGCCCCACCACCGGTAAGTGGCTTGATCCCTCGTCCACCTTTGTCTGTGTAGGTAGCTGTAATCCGAAGTGTTCCAGAATCAGACACCGGCTTTCCCAGCGTTGGATCCAAGGTCCCAGAAGCAGGTAGAGAAGGCTGCCTGCTAGACTCATCCAATAGGGATCGTATGTAGGCAATAATTTTCTTTGCATCTCCTTCCTTCACATCTGGGTTTGCCGGCATTACCGTTTCACCCCAGATACCTGACCCCCCTTTCATAATTTTGTTCACCAAATGTGCCTCTGCAGAGGGGTTATTGCGGTACTTTCTGGCCACATCAAAATAGGCAGGCCCGATAGAAGCCTCATCTTCCTTGTGGCAGGTCTTACAGGTAAGCGATTCCATCAGGCTCTTCCCTGCCATGGCTTCCGTCATCACTTGATGACCCATGGACGCCTCCGCTTGGTCAAAGCCTTCTATGTAATCCGCAACTACGTACAGGGTAGATAAATCATAATCGGCAGCGGGATCGTCCGGATCTGTCACTTCTACCTGGTAGCTCACTTTTTTTCCGGGAAAATAAAAAGATTGGTTTCCTGCTACCGCTATACTTACCAAAGGTGCCATATTGCCGGCATAAACCTCCACGGCCTGCGACTGCGAAGTTAGCCCTCCAGCATCTGTAACGTTGAGACGAATGGCATAATCGCCCACTTGGTCAAACGTATAGGTTAGCGTAGGCTCAGCGGTTTCCACCACTTCACCATTTCCGAGATCCCACTGAAAACCTAACTTATCATTCTCAGGGTCACGTACTTCTGCCTCCAGATTTACGGTTAAGGGGAGTGCACCTGAGGTATGGTCTACATTGATTGCCGTGACCACGGGCGCCCGGTTTCCGGGATTGTAGTCGATTCTGGACAGGGCAGCATCAGGATTCTTGGAAAACCAACCGTTGCCGTATTCCAGATAATACAACTTACCGTCTGGACCAAGCTCCATATCTATCAGTGCATTGTTGCGAGTGCCTGGCATAAAAGGCTCCATCTGTACGTAATCCCCATTTTCATCCATGGTAACCACTCTCACCCAACCTCTTATCCATTCGTAAATGAACAGTTTGCCATCAAAATAGTCCGGGAGACCTCCCCCGTTAGGGTATAAATCGGAGTAGTATACCGGACCAGCCATGGCATTCCTACCCCCTGTACCTACCAGAGGAAATTCAACTGATTCAACATACGGGTACCAGATAAATGCAGGCTGTGCAGGTGGCAATTCTCGGATTCCGGTGTTATTTTTGGAGATATTCAACGGCTTTTGCGGGTCAAAGGTAATCCCTGACTCCCCTGTATCGAAGTTGTAAACGGTATAGGGATAATTGTTCCCTACGAAAAAGGGCCAACCAAAATTTCCTGCCTTTTTGGCCTGATTCACCTCATCATAACCCATGGGACCTCTCACACCGAGGCTGTCTGCACGCGCATCAGGACCCACTTCACCCCAATAGAGGTATCCAGTTTTTTTATCCACTGAAATCCTGTAAGGATTCCGATTCCCCTGCACATAAATCTCCGGCCTTGTTCCAGCCATACCCTTTGGGTACAAATTACCGTCCGGAATATCATAACTTCCGTCTTCGTTCACTTTAATCCGTAGAATCTTCCCCCTCAAATCGTTGCTGTTACCCGAAGAACGGGCTGCGTCATATTGTTCTCTTCCCGGACGATCGTCGATGGGTGCATACCCGCGAAGGGTGAATCTGGAGTTCGCCTGATTAAAGGGCGTAGCGTTATCACCAGCAGACACATATAGCAACCCATCTTTATCAAAGGCTATCGAGCCCCCGGTATGGCAACAGATATCCCGCTGTGAATAAAACTCTAGGATCACCTGCTCGGAGGCCATATTCAACTTGTCGTTTTCAAACTTGAAACGGGAAAGTCTGTTGACCCATTCACCCGTAGGGCTATAAAAAAGATATACCCAACGGTTGGTCGCAAAGTTTGGATCTACCTGAAGGCCCAAAAGCCCCTCCTCTGCATTCACACCTCGCACATCAGTCCTCCAGTATACGTCCAATTGTCCCGCCGGCTTCACCGTTGATCCATCCTGTTTATACAGCAATACCTCACCTCTTCGCTGGGCAACCAAAATATCCAGATTTGGCAAAATAGCCATCTCTACGGGCTCTGTAAACACACCGGATGCCAAGGTTATTTTTTCAAATCGGTCTTCTTCGGGAACACGCTTACTTGTGGACTTCGAATAATCCCGCTTGCCTGTTTTGCCGACTGCATACCGAATCCCCTCCAGAATGTGCTTCATAAAAAGCTCTTCGGTAAACGATTCCGAGGTATGCCCCCCACCCGTATAGAACGCACGCCCACCATCGTACTCATGATACCAGGCAATGGGGTGATAGCCCGTGTCCACACCACCTTGATAACTGTCTTCGTCGAGCGTAATCAACACGTTGACGGCTTCGTTGAAGTTTTTGTAGCTGTACCATTCGTCCTTTCTGCCCCATTTTTCTGGGAGAAACTCGGTACTAGAGTGGGTTTTATCCACTACGTCCAACATCCCCTCCTGTACATTGGGGTGTGGATCGTTGATGCCGGGATGATCCAGAAAGTTTCCTCCCACCATTTTAGCATACCAAGGCCAATCATATTCGGTGTCAGCGGCAGCATGGATACCCACAAAGCCCCCACCAGCCTGGATATAGCGCTCAAAATCCGCCTGCTGATAGTGATCCAATACATTTCCCGTGGTGCTGAGAAAAATGACGGCATCGTATTCCTTCAAAACCTCTTCCGTAAACAGCGCCGCATTTTTGGTCGTATCCACTTCAAATCCATGCGCTTCTCCCAGACGTTGTATGGCAGCTATTCCATCTGGAATGGATTGGTGATAGTACCCGGATGTTTTACTGAACACCAGGACTTTGGGATCTCCCGAACGTCCTGTACAGGAGACAAACACCGTCGTTGAGGCAAAAACAAGGAGGAGCAGCAACGCACCAATAGGTTTTAGGCAATTATTCATCGTATTCATTATTAATTGTTTGTCATTTTTTTGCTATCCACCAACCAAAAATCTACCAACAAGACCTATACTTTCCGAAACACATTAGCATATAAAGCTAGTAGGTAGCCCTACCTCCTGAAAGGTCGAATACAAAGGCAGTATTAAAGCTGGATTCTTTGGAAACTATCCAAGTAGCCAACGAGGCTGTCTCAGCCACCGTTCCCAAGCGTTGCATAGGTATCTTCGATGCCATATACTCCAATTGTTCGGGCGCTGTATCCGCATTCATCGGGGTTTTAATTACAGCCGGAGCAATCCCGTTGACCGTGATTCCAGTGGTAGCCAACTCCTTTCCGAGGCTTTTGACCAAGCCGATTACACCAGCCTTCGTGGCTGAATAGCCCGACATAAACGGATTTCCTTCCTTTCCGGCAATGGAAGCAATAAGGAGTATCCTCCCATAATCGTTCGTTTCCATATGGGGTATCACGTGCTTGCATACCAAAAAAGACCCCCGAAGATTTATTTTGTAAATTTGGTCAAATGCTTCTATCGGATAATCCGTAATCTTGGTTTGAGTAGGACCGACGATTCCAGCAGCATGGACTAAGATGTCAATACGACCGAATTTGGCAGCAGCCTCTTCAAATGCCATTTTTACCTGTGTTTCATCAGACACATCTACTACCTGGATAAGGGATTGTCGTTTGGCCCGCTGAAGCTCTTCCTGCCTCCTTCTCAGCAGGTCTTCTTGAATATCCCACAAAATAACCGTGCCCCCCTCGGCAGCAATCCGCTCGGCTACAGCCCTGCCAATTCCATCTGCCGCCCCGGTAACCACCGCCACCTGATTTTCAAATCGTAGTTTTGTCATTTTGGATTTTTCTAAATAGCCCCCTAAACTAACACATCAGCCGCAGGAATCCATAAGAGGCTTGCGCTTTTTATATAAGATAAGGTACTATTTTACGAAAACGGTAAATAGGCTACCGGAAAGTACAGGACAGCCTTTGCATTTTTATTTGTTAAATTTACATGTTAAGGTAAATTCACTTAGTTTTCGACGCCATAAAAACAGCACACCGAATAACCGGCACAGGCCAACAAGTAAATGGTTGGGTAAAAATCATCCCCCGTTGGCACTACCCGGATGCACGTGACTGTACGTTCGTACCTAAGTAGAAGCGCACATGAAATCTAGCACGACGCAAGCGACACACGGAGGGCTGCCCCGATGGCTATCGAGGAATTCGTGCGACCTCACTGCCGGTAGGCAGGGATTCCATGTGACCTGTGAAAAATCAATTATAGACGCATGAAAACTGATTAAAAAACAATCCCAAACCGATGAAGCAAATAGCTTTTACCATGAAACTACTGCCTGGATTTGCAGTAGAGTACGAGAGAAGGCACGATGAAATTTGGCCGACTCTGCAAGCCTTACTAAGAGAATCTGGCATCACAGACTATCACATCTTTCTCGACGAAGATTCCAACACGCTTTTTGCCTTTCAGCAAACCTCGGGAGAGGGCTCTTCTCAGGATTTGGGAAGCCATGAAGTGGTGAAAAAATGGTGGGCTTACATGGCCGATATCATGGAAACGAACACAGATAACTCCCCCGTTACCAAACCACTGAACAAAGTGTTCAGTCTGAAATAGAAGCCATTCCAATTGCGCTAACCTCGTAACAAATGGAAAAAAACGCTACCCAATTTACCTGCATTTACGTCTTTCTTTTTCTATGCTGCATGTGCCAGGGATCTGCCATTCTGGCTCAGGCTTCACACCCGCACCAATCGAACGATACACAGAGCTATTGGCCGGAAATAACCCCAACTGCGAAACCCTGGTCCCGGTGGTGGTGGATGGGCAATGCCGTGGATTCCGCCAATATAAGCAACTTACTGGCAGAATACGCGGCTGCAGGCCTCGGAGGATTGGAAATTGCCCCCATTTACGGGGCAAAGGGTTTTGAGGACCGGTTTGTGGAGTACCTGAGCCAGGAATGGTTGGGATTGTTGGATCATACCGTAGCGGAAGCCAGCAGCCACGGTATGGGAATCGACCTGACACAAGGCACCGGATGGCCCTATGGAGGGCCTTGGGTAACGCCTCAAATGGCTGCGCAACGCATGATCATACAAGCGTATACTTGGGATGGCCAGACAATAGACCGTCCGGTAAAGATGGAAGACCGCAAAGCAGCGCACATGACCTACGAGGTGGCATGTGTGATGGCATATTCCGAAAACGGAAAGGCAACGGAAATCACGAATCACTTGCAAGTAGATGGCACCCTGAATTGGGATGAAAAAGCCAATCACCAAATTTTTGTGGTCTTTACAGCCCAAACGGGACAACAAGTTAAACGGGCTGCACCTGGAGGTCAAGGCCTTACACTAGACCATTACTCCCGTGAATCGGTCAAGAAGTATCTTACCCATTTTGAGGATGCCTTTTCAGAAAACACCCCATCTTTTAGGGCATTCTATAATGACAGCTTCGAAGTTTATGGATCGGACTTCACTTCGGGATTTTTCGATTACTTTGAAAAAAGGCGCGGCTATGATCTGAAAAAACACCTCCCCACCCTGTTGTCATCCGATCCTTCAGAAGCCACTATTCGTTTGAAATCAGATTACCGGGAAACGATCAGCGATATGCTACTGGAAAATTTCACCCAACAGTGGACAGACTGGGCGCACGGGCACGGTAAGAAAACCAAAAACCAGGCCCATGGTTCACCGGGAAACCTGCTGGACCTGTACGCCACAGTGGACATTCCCGAAGGAGAAACCTTTGGATCCAGCTACTTCCCAATTCCCGGGTTAAGAAGGGACAGCGCCGATATACGTAATGTAGACCCAGACCCTATAATGCTCAAGTTTGCGTCATCGGCGGCACACTTGTCCGGAAAAAACCTCGTCTCTTCCGAAACGTTTACCTGGCTAGGAGAACATTTTAAATCCTCGTATTCGCAGGCAAAACCAGAGTTGGAACAAGCTTTTTTGGCTGGGATTAACCACATGTTTTATCACGGAGTCACCTATTCTCCCCAAGATCTGGCCTTTCCCGGTTGGCTGTTTTACGCATCGCTAAACCTAACCACCCACAACAGCCTATGGCCGCATTTCAGTGGCTTCAATGATTTTATTGCCCGAAGTCAAGCAATACTGCAAAAGGGGCTACCTTCCCATGAGATCTTGATGTACTGGCCCATCTACGATGTCTGGGCGGATCCTAAGGGGCTTTCTAAAATGATCACCGTTCACAACATCGACGAGTGGCTACATCCTACTCCCTTTTACCAATGTTCCAAAAGACTGATGGAGGAGGGCTATGCGGTTGACTTTATTTCAGATGCCCTATTGAAAGACATTCAGGTAAAAGACGGACAGCTCCTTCTGAAAGGAGGAAGTAGGGCTGAAGTCATTCTTGTACCCAAGCTAACGTACATGCCGCCAAAAACGTTGGAGACATTGATGCAGCTGGCCAAACAAGGCGCGCGGGTTATCTTCCAGGAAAAGCCCAAGGATGTTCCTGGATTTCACCAAACCCAAGAACGGAGAGCAGCGCTGGAGCAGCTTTGGCAAAGCGTCGATTTTCGGCCTGTAGTTTCCGGCGTTGCAGCGGCTCACTACGGAAAAGGCCAACTAGTAGAAAGCGAAGACTTTCAAGAAGCGCTCAACTTTTCTGGTGTAAAAAGAGAAAACCTTACGGCATCGGGGCTTAAATTTATCAGGCGAATCTCAGACAAAGAAACCTACTACTACTTGGTAAACCATACCGCAGAAGCCATCGATGAATGGATCCCTCTAAATCACGGCGGCAAGGAAGCGATCATTCTAGACCCACAGCAGGGCCGATCCGGAAAAGCCGAATCGAGGGAAGAAGCCAATCAGTTCTATGTGCGGGTTCAGCTGGCTTCCGGAGAATCCCAGGCATTGAGGGTACTGCCAGAAACCGACGCCTCGGCAAGCCTTTGGCCCTGCAAAAATGAAAGACAATATTCGTTAACACTTATTGGGCCCTGGCAGGTTTCCTTTCTATCAGGTGGCCCTTCCATGCCCGAAAACCGGCGAATCGAAACGATCCGGCCATGGACTTTTTGGGGAGATGAGCGAAACCGATCCTTTTCCGGTGTGGGTGCTTATGAAACCACCTTTGAGATTGACAACGTGTCCGGAAAGCGCTTTATACTCGACTTAGGGACCGTACACGAAAGCGCGAAAGTTTGGGTCAACGGAAATGAAGCGGGGTACGTGTACGGTCTTCCCTTCCGAATCGATATCAGCGATCACCTGGTAGCTGGCAAAAACATCCTAAAGGTAGAAGTAGCCAACCTGATGGCAAACCGGATCAGATACATGGATCAACAGGGAGAAGAATGGCGTAACTACCATGAAATCAACTTTGTAAACATCGACTACAAACCTTTTGATGCGTCCGGATGGGAGGTAATGCCCTCCGGAATCCAAGGCCCGGTTACTTTGGAAATTTACCGCTGATAAAACTTAACCGGTATTATCAGCCAAGAATCAATTAATTAGACTTTTCAAAAATAAGAACTTCAATTATTCGGAAATACTCGATTTCATTGATAAATTACAGCAATTCACTGGAACCCAATTGACAAACTGAAATAACCCTGTCATGTTAGCGACTAAGACTTCCATACGACTGGATGAAAACTCCAGGATCCCAAAATACCTTCAAATAGTCCATTCAATTATCGAAGACATCGAGACACAGCACCTCGCGGTGGGTGATAAGATTCCTTCCATCAATGAAATCAGCGAGGAGTATTACCTTTCCCGGGATACCGTAGAAAAGGCGTACAACCAACTAAAGGAAAAAAAGATTATCGTATCGGTCAAAGGGAAAGGATACTATGTGGCGAGAAATATTTCCCACAATAAGGAGACGGTACTTTTCTTGATGAATAAATTGAGTAACTACAAGTTGCGCATTTACAATTCCTTTATTGATAGCATGGGGAGTTCTGTACAGGTAGACCTACAAATATACCACTGCGATGCGAAAAATCTCCTGAACATCTTGGAAGAAAACATGGGGGCATACGATCACTTTGTGATCATGCCGCACTTTAAAAACGAGGACAAAAGCCATTACAACCACGATAGTAATGTGCTGGAAATGCTCAAAAAAATCCCTTCGGAGAAGTTGCTGATCATGGACAATTACCTGGCGGATTTTGAAGGGGAAGCAGCTGCCATTTACCAAGATTTCAAACACGACATTTATAAAGCCCTTTGTG
This sequence comes from Lunatimonas salinarum, assembly GCF_017811155.1. Classification (GTDB taxonomy): domain Bacteria; phylum Bacteroidota; class Bacteroidia; order Cytophagales; family Cyclobacteriaceae; genus Lunatimonas; species Lunatimonas salinarum. The sequence continues at coordinate 327,051 of NZ_JACVCV010000004.1, forward strand.
AGGGTATTTTCCAACTCCAGAATTATGAAAAACTGCTGTTGGTATATCCGCAGCAAACCGTCTATCCCTACCCTAGAGAAATCATGGAGGGGTTTAAAAAATTCTGCAAAGATTTTGAGTTTGACCACGAAATCCTGGAGACCGTCTACACCGACATGGAACTTCGGTCTGGAGACGTTTTCATTGTAATCGAAGAAAACGACCTGGTCAATCTGGTCAAACAGGTCAGAGAGCAAAACCTAGCGTTGGGGGAAGATATCGGTATCATTTCTTACAATGATACCCCGCTGAAAGAACTGCTCGGCATCACGGTCATTTCCACGGATTTCAAGCTTATGGGAGAGACCGCCGCCTATATGATCCGAAAGCAAAAAAAAGAATCTGTAAAAAACGTATTTAACTTTATCAATCGAGGTTCGGTCTGATCCCGGATTTGCCGTAAAGCTTCCAACACCGGCTTGGGGTCAGGATGAACGTAAAAAGTAAACATATAGGTATAAGCAAGTTTTTATGTGGAATAGAAAAGCGTTAGTACAGCGATTAGATGCGGTAAATGAATACGAGCAAGAGCCAATACCGGAAAATAAACTTAAGGGTTGGAAGAGTTTTCTGGGTACCTACGCTGGAGAACACACGGCGGGTACTGAATTTGTTATAGGCCCCTTGTTTGTAGCCCATGGCGCCAGTGCGGTGGACTTGGTGAGCGGCTTGATCATCGGAAATATTCTGGCCGTGCTAAGCTGGGCATTTTATACCGGTAAAATTGCGGTAAAAACCCGAGTGACCCTTTATTACCAGCTGGAAAAAATAGCCGGACACCGATTTACCACACTCTATAATCTGGTAAATGCAGGCCTCTTCTGCTTTCTTGCAGGCGCTATGATAGCCGTATCCGCAACTGCGGTTGGAATCCCTTTTGACTTGGCCATGCCACAGTTAACCGACGTGTATCCAAACAGCGTGGGTTGGGTATTGACGGTTTTTGGGATAGGAGCCATCACCACGGTGGTCGCCATGTTTGGATTTGACCTTGTGTCCAAATTCGCCAACGTGGCAGCACCCTGGATGATCATGATATTCATTGCGTCTGCGATCGCTGTATTGCCACGCCTCGGTGTCTCGCAGATAAGTGAGTTTTGGCCTGTAGCCAAGGATGTAATATGGACCGGCATTCCCTTGGAAGGACAGAGCAAATTCACCTTTTGGCATGTGATGTTCTTTGCCTGGTTTTGTAACATGGCCATGCATATTGGCCTCGCTGACATGTCCATCCTGCGCTATGCTAAAAAGTGGCAATTTGGCTTTGCTTCTGCAACGGGCGTATTTCTGGGCCACTTTATCGCATGGATCGCTTCTGGCATCCTGTATTCACTCTTTTTGCTTGAATCCCAAAACAGCTTGACTTTTGCACCAGGGCCGATTGCCTACAGTGCCGTGGGGATAGCAGGAGCCATCTGCGTGATTATTGCAGGCTGGACCACTGCCAACCCCACCCTATATCGGGCCGGATTGGCAATACAATCCATCAATCCAAAATGGAAGACGTGGAAGGTGACCCTATTTGTCGGTTTAATAACCACCATAGCGGCCTGCTTTCCGGCCTTGGTGATGATGCTCCTGGAATTTGTGGCTCTCTATGGCTTGATATTGATGCCATTGGGTGCGGTTATATTCATTGATATTTACCTGTTCGAGAGAATTGGCCTTCAGTCAAACTACGCCCTTTTGACCGGATCCAAGTTGAACTGGTCTGCCGCACTTACTTGGGGAATTACGCTGGTTTTTTGTCTGGGTCTAAACCTGTTTGGAGGCGTGGAGATCTTCTTCCTAGGCCTTCCGGGATGGTTTGTGGCGGTAGCGGTTTACATCATTGCGGCCAAGATTAACCAAAAGAAAACAGTATCGGCGGGTGCGAAGCTCCCAGCCTAAACGCAATTTACTAAAACAGTTTTAAATGAAACCCCTTATAAAAATTATCTCATTTATCGGACTGGGATTATCCATTGTCCCAGCGATATTGGTATTTCAGGGCTCCATTACCTCGGATAACTGCAAAACCCTCATGGCTGTAGGAACTCTCCTCTGGTTTGTCACCGCACCCTCATGGATGAACAAATAGAAAGTGCTTCCCGAAAGAGGCTTTGCGAGAAGTACTTTTTGCCCCAAAGAATGGACACCCTCAAGGTTTGAGTGTGATAAATTGCATCTTTTACACCCTCAGATGTCCTCGCCTGAGGAACCATTGTGTCATGTCCCTACCTCTCCAGGTGGCAAAAGATCGTTGATTCCGGCAGCGTTTTCCGGTCATTTTTTTGCGGGTACACACTGAGCTATTCCATGACACCGAAAGACCCGAGCTCACGATCGATAAGGGCATTCCATCGCTCCTGTGCAGATCTATTCGTCCCGTGAGATGTTTCTCTGTCATATTGCTCCTGCATTCGGTTCATCTCCCGATAGCTTTCCAAAAACTCGAAAGAGACTACCCTGTCAAAATTGTGGGGTAGCAAGTCCATCGAGGAAAGCCTTCTTTTCAGCCGCTCGGTGATGATCTGAGCAATATCAAAATGACGCTGCTCGTGGTTCAATCCATAATCATTGTTGCCTGGCCTTACCCAAGAAGAGTTTTTAAGCATGTAAGTCTTGAACATCAGCTCAATCTGAACTTCTCCGTCCACCAGCCTGCTGTCTCCCTCGTATGCGATGCTCGCAAAAATCGAAGCCGCAAAATTCCCCATTCTGGGCCTTCCTGTAAAATCCGACCAGGTAAGGGGCCGCTTAGGGTCGTAAAAAACCGTATCATCCCGGTTATCCACCCGGTAATCCCGCATCGACACCGTAACCCGGTCTGCCAATTTCTCGTTGATACTGGCTTCCCTCTCTATCCAGTCGTGAAAGTAGGTAAGTGCATTGCCCAAGGACTTTCGAAAAATCGGCTCTATCACCGCTACTTGTCCTACTTTGCGCTTATAGGACATCCCACCTTGAAAATCAAGCAAGTGAACAGCTTCTCCATTTCGCTGCAAAAAAAAACCGAAGTCGAGGTATACATCGCCCGCTATGATGCCTCTACTGCTGTCCGTGATTTTCTCTACGATTTTGCAATCCCTTACCTGCACACTGATCGGCCTGAGCGAAGGGTTTCTTAGGACAGCGCCGAAAACAAAAGCCTCAAGTCCACGCATCGTTCCTCCGCGCAAATCAACCAGACTCAGGTTAGCACCCGCACTTACTGAAGAAACCAAGAACGCCACCGGTGTCCGATCGGATCGCTTATCCTCCAATTTTGCGAAAAAATACTGCGTAGGCTGTAAGTCTAGAGGCAGTACCCGCAAGTCAATGGATGAATAGCTCGACTGTGAAAAAACGCTATTTGAAAACACAACAAACAAAAAAAAGTGCAGCACTACCCGAGCAACGAAGTTGGTTCGGTCGGACCATTTTTCCACATATTCGGGTGCAGGCTTCAATGCTTAGACGATGGACGTAGTTACCTAGGGATAACAGCTTTTCCCTGTTCATGGTTCTATCTCTGAAAGCTCAGTGGTATGCCGGCATCCTCACACCGGAAACCTTGGAAATTCTCTGTAGCGAATCCACGACTTTTGGATCAAGCGGTATACCATCCCGTAGACGGATGGCGTAAGCGCGGTGTTCAGGCTCGCCAGGAACCAGCACCTCGCTTGCACCTGGTAACGGCGGAGTAGACCGCATAACCCGGATCCACTCATCCACCGATTGCTTGAAAATACAAGGATCCTGAAATCCATCAATATCCCACGCTCCAAAAAAATGTCCAATGCCTTTACCTACTTGTTTCGCTTCTTTAGGGGCACCTTTAATGGCAAACGGCACCGCAAAAGGACCCCAATTGGCACCGCTCAAAACCGCCGAAAGTAAATCCACCACGGTGGCTATGCAGTATCCCTTATGACCGCTTCCAGCCTCATCACTTCCAAGAGGAAGCAATGCGCCACCTTGGATCATCGCTATGGGATCCAAAGTCGTATGTCCATGAGCATCAATGCACCAGCCATGTGGAACCGACTTGCCTTGTCGCTCTGCGATTTCTACTTTACCATAGGCCACCGTACTGCTGGCCATATCGATAATGAGTGGTTTTTCGGTACTTGCCGGAAAAGCAATCGCGATTGGGTTGGTTCCCAACATTTTTTCTCTGCCGTTAAAAGGAACAACGCCCTTTGTCGTATTGGTCATGGATAGGCCAATCAGGTCTCTTGCCAGCGCCTGAACCGGATAATACCCTGCCGCCCCATAATGATTCGTGTTGCAAACGCTTACCCAGCCGGAACCATACGCTCCGGCTTTGTCCATCGCAATTTCATTACACCGGGGCCCTACTATCAGCCCCAATCCATTATCGCCATCCATAGTCGCTACGGAGGCCTTTTCACGAACTACGCGGATCATTGGGTTCTTATTGATCTTCCCCCCTATTATCAAGTCAAAATACGTGTCCAAACGGGCTACACCATGGGAGTCAATACCGTGCTCGTCGCTGTATGCCAATACATCAGCGGCTAGCTCGGCATCCGCCGCAGGGATACCGGTCCATTCAAATACTTCACGGACATACCTTCTTAAATCCGAATGACCAAAGGGAGTAGGCTCCATCACGCATGGGATATTAAATGAAAGACCCAACCTTCCAATAATGTGATGGAAGCGTTGGGCCATAATTTATTTCCATAAAACCAATTTTCAAGGCAATGGCTTGATCCGGATATCTTTGTAATAGATTACACTATTTGGATCGTGTGCCTGTAGGGCAATGGTGCCATGACCCAAGCGCTTCTTGCTTTCTCCGATATCACCCCTGTCGTTGGCTTCCACAAATTCGTTGATGACTTTCCCGTTGACTTTCACAGTCACTTTATTTCCTTGAACGATGATCGTCTTGGTATACCACTCCCCGTCATTTACAAACGTTTCCCGCACATCCTTAAAACTATATACACTACCGGTCTTTCTCCAGTCTCCGTGTGTTTGATTTACCTGTATCTCGTAACCAACATCCGGCCACCCATCCTCAATGTAGGTAGTATGGATGAAAATACCCGAATTGGCCTTGGGTTCAGTCTTGATTTTGGTCTCAAACTCAAAGTTTTTAAAATCATGCTTATTTACCTTTCCGGCATAAAACAGATGGGCACGGGGACCATCTACTTTGATGGCTCCATCTACCACATTAAAAGATTCGGCGTTTACGCCTACTTCCCACCCTTTTAGGGATTTTCCGTCAAAAAGCGTATACCAACCATCCTTGCTTTTCTTTTGTGCATGGGCAGAAAAGGCAATAACGGCCAGGGTACACAGTAAAATGATTTTTTTCATGTTGTTTTTGGTTTATTGGCTTTAATAGTTCGATAAATGTAAGGCATTCCTATATAGATGTCAAAGCTATCTTTACGTAAACGGCAGAAACAGGTACGGGAAAACGCCCCATCGCTACCGGACAGATTCCATATCGTTCATTCGGGGATAAGCGGTCTGGTCTGTCAAAATTAGGATGAATAGGTTTTGAAATTCAAAACCTAGCCGTAATTTAGGGAAATTTTTATCAATTTTTGACTAATTGATTAAGTAAACAGTAAACCGTTAAACGCATGGGTCAAGTAGAGAAAACTTCCTATTCACAAGAAGAACTAAAGGAGTTTGAAGAGCTGATTAACGAAAAGCTTGCCGTAGCCAAGGAAGAGTTATCCCAGCTCAAACAAACGCTGAGCAAAAGCAACGATAGTGGAACTGATAATACGGCCTCTACGTCCAAATTGCTGGAAGATGGAGCGGATACTTTGGAAAGGGAAAACTTGAGTCAGCTCGCTGCCAGGCAACAAAAATTCATCATCAATTTGGAGAATGCACTGCGAAGGATCAAAAATGGCACTTATGGTGTGTGCGTGGACACGGGGAAACTCATCGCCAAGGAACGCCTAAAGGCTGTTCCCCACACAATGCACAGCATTGAGGCAAAACTCGCCAAAAAATAAGCGTGGATTTTCTACACCGCCATATCGAAGCCCTCATATTCTGCTCCCAAGAAGCTTTGGCTGTCCCCGATATTCAGCGATGCCTCTCAGAGATGTTTGAATCCGAAGTACCGGTAGCCCATATAGAAAATGCGGTCTCGGAACTTACAGAAAAATACCAACAAGAGGACTTCGCCTTTGGATTGGAAAAGATCAGCGGGGGATACCTTTTTTTGACCAAACCTTCGTACCAAAGCAGCATCTCCATCCTGCTAAAACACCAATCCCAACGCCGGCTATCCACAGCCCAACTGGAAACACTATCTATCATTGCATACAAACAGCCGATCACAAAGTCCGAGATGGAGCAAATACGCGGTGTAAACTGCGATTATTCTGTGCAAAAACTACTGGAGAAGGAACTGATCACCATCAAAGGCAAATCCGACAGTCTGGGTAAGCCGATGCTGTACGGAACCAGCCAAAAGTTTATGGATTACTTCGGTATCAACGATCTCAAAGACTTGCCCCAGCCCAAGGATTTTGCAGAGGAAGAAAACCAAATTGGCAATCAAACCAACTGAGTTCTCTGCCTGAAACCTAAATCTACCGACATCATCGGGGGCCGACGACCCACATTCTTTGCGCCTGATAACCGAAATTACAAAATAATTGCACTACCTTTGTGTTAGTTTTCGGGTATTTCCGAAGAATCAACTACAATCCATTTTAAATACAGCAGAGATGCTGCTAGTCTAATGAAAAATCCAAGAAAAGCGTACGGAGATAAGTATGCCAACAAAGCCAATCCATCGTCTCGCTCAAAAGAAAGGCAGCCTGGCGCTAATCCCCAAGAAAAATCAACCGCTAAGAAGCTATATAAAGGACGGGATAAGTCGCAAAAACCCATTTACGAATGGGTAGAGGAGGCCCCGGCTAGGCAAAAGCCCGACCCTAAGAAGCCCTTTTCCAGAATAAAAAAGGATGGACCTGGAAAGCAGGCCCTGTCCCAACCGGAGTACGCCTTCAAAAGTGGAAAAGGTGATCACAGCGAGGAGGAGATCAGGCTGAATAAATACATCGCCAATGCGGGCATCTGTTCCCGGCGGGAAGCGGACAAGCTGATAGAAAAAGGAGAAATCTTGGTAAACGGCGATGTGGTCACTTCTCTTGGTTATAAAGTAAAGAGAAGCGATAAGGTCTCTTACAAAAACCGCAAGTTGAACCCTGAAAAACCGGTATACCTGCTTCTGAACAAACCTAAAGATTTCATCACGACGACAGATGATCCCTTCGAGCGAAAAACGGTGATGCAACTGATTGCAAACGCCTGCGACGAGCGGGTATTCCCTATCGGCCGGCTGGACCGGAACACGACCGGTCTGCTCCTTTTTACAAACGATGGAGAACTTTCCGAACGGCTGGCACACCCTTCCAATCAGATAAAAAAAATTTACCAGGTCACCTTAGATAAGCCCATTACTAAAAAAGATTTTGAATTAATTCAAGAAGGCATCGAATTGGAAGATGGCCCAACGAACGTAGATGATCTACAAGTGCTTTCCAAAGATCGGACGATCCTTGGGTTAGAGATTCACTCGGGCAAAAACAGGATTGTTCGACGTATATTTGCCCATTTCGGCTACGAAGTAATCGGACTGGACAGGGTCATGTATGCCGGATTAACCAAAAAAGACCTGCCTAGAGGTAATTACCGTTTTTTATCCGAAACCGAGGTCATAAACCTAAAATACTTAGGCAAATCAAAAAAGCCCTCTTGAGGACGGCCTTTTTGATTTCTTGCCTTTTTGGCACGGTTCCCGAAAAAATTAAAATAAAACGTGTATTTTTACTTCAAGTGATCATTAGCATGACTTTGTTACTTCTTATTAATGAACCGTACCAATCCCAACAACCCTCTCCAAAAGAGCTCACTAGGATATGCCAGGTTTAAGCAGCAAAATCTATCTGGACTAAAAAAGGGCGCAACCTGCTTTCTAGTACTGGAGACAAACCCCGCATTTTGGAAGGCTATAGGTATTAACTCGGAGAAATCCACCCAGCTGGAAACGATTAAACCTGAACATGAATTTCCTTGGACAGTACTCAATTATGTAGTTCAAAATCCGTCCCAGGAATCGTTCAACGAGGTGTTTTTCGTTTCGCTAAATAAGTGGTTTAGGTATGAATCCACGATTTTGGAGGATACTGAAATATCCGTACTGCTGATGGATATCACCTCTCAAAAACAGGCGCAAAAAGATTACGAAGGATTTGCCAAAGGCAACCTAGATTTCCTTTGCATTATAGACCAAGCCGGGCACTTTTTACGTGTAAATTTTTCGTGGGAAGAAAAAACCGGACACGCTATCGGAGACATTTTGGGAAAATCCCTGTTTGAGCTAATCCATCCGGAAGACCTCGAATCCTCCAGGGCAGCATTGGCAGCCCTAGAGGAAGAGGGAATGATTTTTAGTTTTATCAACCGATTTCAATGCAAAAACACGAACTATATCCACCTAGAATGGCACGGTGTCCGGATCAATGAACGAGTGTATGCCTCTGCAAGGGATGTGAGCGAACGAATTAAATCGCAAGCAGAACTTCGGCATACCAAAGAGCTTCTGGAAGACGCCGGCAGGCTTGCCCATATTGGAGCCTGGGACATGGATATTGCCACCAATCGAATCAAGTGGTCGCAGATCACCCGTGAAATCCACGAAGTAGAGTCAGATTTCGATCCCAACTTAAATTCAGGTATCGAATTCTACCAAGAAGGGTACGACCGGTCGCGAATCAAATTTTTAGTCAAACGCGCTCTTGAAACCGGCGAGGGCTACGACGAAGTTTTTCGCATCGTCACCGCAAAAGGAAACCTCAAGTGGGTGAGATCCTTGGCCAAAGCGGAATTTAAGAACGACCAGTGTATCCGCTTTTACGGCGTGTTTCAGGATATTAATGATTCCAAAAACGCTGAAATTGAGCTAGGTCATCTGGCCAATCTTCAAAACATCTTGGTAGACATGGCATTGACCTACATCAATATGCCACCCTCCGAAGTAGGTAAATCACTTGTATGGTCGCTTAGAAAACTTGGGGAATTTAGCCAAGCGGATAGAGCTTACATATTTTCATACGACTGGGAAAAAGGCACCTACAGCAATACCTATGAATGGTGCGCAGAGGGCATCACACCCCAAATCACCACACTACAAAACGTGTCCATTTCCGATATCCAAGAGTATGCGGAAATACACCGGAGTGGAAAAGAAATACTTTGGGAAGATTCCTCTCTACTGCCTAAGAAAAGTCCCGTTCGCAAGTTAATTGAAAGCCAAAATATTCAAAGCTTCTACACCTTACCTATCCTGAGTGGCGATCAGTGCCTGGGGTTTGTAGGCTTGGATTTCGTTCAAAGAAAATACACCTATCGGGAAAGTGAGCGCATTCTATTGACTTTCCTCGCGCAGCTTCTGGTAAACATCGAATTGAAGCATCAGACCTTGCAAGAACTGATCACGGCGCGTGAACGGGCAGAAGAAGCCAGTAAATCGAAATCTGATTTTTTGGCAAATATGAGCCATGAAATCCGTACCCCTTTAAATGGAGTTATTGGTTTCACCGAATTGTTGCTCAGCACAACATTGGATGACATCCAACGGCAGTATGCAGCCAATGCCCACGTATCCGGAAAGTCACTTCTCGGAATCATCAATGACATCTTGGACTTTTCGAAAATCGAGGCCGGCAAGCTGGATTTGGAGATATTTGAAACCGATGTCTGGGAAATAGCGGAAGAAGCAGTAGATATCGTCAAGTACCCTGCCGGACAAAAAAACCTGGAGCTTTTACTAAACATAGATCCCGAGACTCCCCAATTCGCCTACTTTGACCCCACGCGCCTAAAGCAGATACTCATCAACCTGCTCACAAATGCTGTAAAATTCACCGAAAAAGGCGAAGTAGAACTTCGACTAAATTATAAGCAGACACCTGAAAATTCCGGCATTTTTTCATTCGCGGTACGGGACACCGGAATTGGTATCCCAAAAGAAAAGCAGGAGCGCCTTTTCACTGCTTTTACTCAAGCAGACAGCTCCACCACTAGGAAATATGGCGGAACCGGACTTGGGCTTAGTATCTCCAATTTGCTTGCACAAAAAATGGGAGCCTCTATCAAATTGGAAAGCGAACCGGGCCAGGGATCGGAATTTTCCTTTCAGCTGGAAACCAGGATATCGCCAAGTGACGGAGAACGCGACGGTATTAACGGATCTATACAGCAGGTACTGATTATAGACGACAACGAAAACAGCAGCAAAATCACCGAACGAATCCTCAATCATTGGGGCATCCTTACTACCCGGGTTAGGAACGGATTTGAAAGTCTCAAACTGCTGAATGAAAAAGATCGGTTTGACTTGGCTATTGTAGATTACCACATGCCATTTCTAGATGGACTTGAAACCATCGAAATCATTCGAGAGAAAATGCGAATAGGAAACGAAGAATTACCCGTGATTTTGGCACATAGTCCATTGGATGATGTGGATCTTAAAGCTGCGTGTAATCGGCTGGATATATCCCACTGCTTCGTGAAGCCCATCAAATTCCACACACTTCGCACCTTAATCGAATCCGTGGGGTCTGATGGTGATGCAGGCAAGCATAATAGCAAACTGCAGCCCGAAATCAATAACTCCGGATCCTCCAAGGTAATTCTCATTGCCGAAGACGTTCCCATGAATAAACTGCTGGCAAAAACCTTTCTAAGCAGAATGATACCGGATGCCAAAATCTTGGAAGCAAACAATGGCGTAGAGGCGCTACAAATCGCTCAAAACCAGGTTGTCGACCTCATTTTAATGGACGTAAACATGCCGGAAATGGACGGTATAGAAGCCACTCAACAGATTCGTGCACTACCAAACAAAGGTGCTTCAACCGTTCCGATTATCGCACTTACCGCTACTGCACTTACCGAGGAAAAAGAGCGGTGTCTCCAAGCTGGAATGGATAATTTCCTTACAAAACCCATTAAACAAGACGACCTGTACACCTTCATCATCCGGTATTTATTCCAAGAGAATATAAACGATAAAGCCTTGGAAGGTACCGAGGAATTGGAAAGATTTAATAAGATTAGTCTGCTCAAAAGTATCAATGGAGACTTGCGCATTTACCAACTTATGCTTTCTTCATCAATAGAACTTGGAAGGGAGTTAGCCGATTTAAGTGAACTCATACATCGGAAAAACTTCGAAGCGGCCATACAACTGGCCGGCTTTATAAAAGAATCTACTGAAGCAATGTACTTTTGCAACCTGACAAACTTCATGAACCAGTTGATTGGACTCTCCACACCGGACTGGGATGTGATGGAGAAGCTAGCGGCTGAGATCGATAAAGAATGGAAACAACTAAAGCCGAAGTTAATTTACGAGTTGAGCGAACACCCTCAAATCGGACAAGGAGTTTAAAAAAGAAACCGGCCACATGGCCTAGATAAACAGATAAAAGCCGTACCTTTCTATTTAGAGTGCGCATTCTTTTCCTTCTGTTGATTATGGAAGCATTTAGTATCCTAAACATTCATTTACCGCTAAAATTTTTAAACCGTATGGGTTACGGAATGCTGCTGGTAGAAATGAACGGCGTAATTACCCTTTCTGATCCACTTGCCCTGAAGTATTTAGCCCCTACAAAAAGAACCTTGGTTGGCCAATCTATTTCGAAGGTGTTTCCAAAACCGTGGGCTGACAGGATATTAACCCGTATGCAGGAAACCCCGAGTAAAAACTTCGAACAGACGCTTAAGATCCCCTCTGAAAATGGCGCTGCCTTTCTAAATGCTAGTTGGGAGACTACACCAGAAGGATATTGGGTATTTCTATGGCAGGAAGTGACCGAAAAGAATAAAGGTTACATAGAATCTATTTTGGCTGCGCTTCCAGACTTGTTTTTTATTATCGACCACGAGGGCAGGTTTTTAGAGACAAAGCCAACCCAGATAAACGAACTCGCTTTTCCCTTAGAGCACTTTATGGGAAAATACATACGGGAAGTTTTCCCAACCTCTTTGGCTGAACCGATGCTAAACAGCATTACCTCCTGCCTGAAAGGCCAAGAGGTCTGTTCCCTTCAATATCAGCTACCCATCGATGGAGTTACCCGTGATTTTGACGCGCGGTTTTCACCATTTGGTACAGACCGTGTCATCGTCTTGGTCAGAGACATTACGGCCACCAAGGAAACCGAAAGGAGCCTGATAAAAACCAAAAACTTTTTGGAGCAAGCCGGGCAAATGGCCTTAGTGGGGGCTTTCGAGTACTTTCCTGCCACAAAGCAGCTAAATTGGTCAAAAGCTACCAGACAAATCCACGAGGTTCCAGAAGATTTCCGGGAAAATCTTGAAAATGGGCTGGAATTTTTCGAAGAGGGTAGTTATCGAGAGGAAGTGATAGCGGCGATGGATACGGCTATCAATTCAGGTATGCCGGTTGACTTGGAAACTAAAATCAGGACCTATACAGGCACCCAAAAATGGGTGCGGATAAAGATCAATTCCGAAGCTGACAATGGACAATGTGTCCGGATATACGGAATCGTACAAGACGTAACCGAACGAAAAAAAAGGCTGGAAAACCAGCAGCAGTTTATCAAAGAAGCACCTTCCGCTATTGCCATGCTTGACACGGAGATGCGCTATATGGCCTACTCAAAAAAATGGCTGGAAGATTACCAAATTACCGACGAAAACCTGCTGGGCAAATCGCATTATGAGATTTTTCCGGAGATCGGAAAGGAATGGCGTGAATTTCACGCCCAAAGTCTCCAAGGGAAAAGCTTTGGCCGGGATCAAGACCGGTTCGAGCGGGCCGACGGTTCTGTCAATTTCATGAAATGGCGGATAAATCCTTGGTATGACGGGGACAAAATCGGAGGAATCATCATGCTGACCGAGGATGTGACCAAAGAAAAACTAGCTCTTGCCAATCAACGGAAGCTCAGCAAAATAGTCGAGGAATCCTTCAATGAGATTTACCTCTTCGATCGGAATTTGACTATAATCAATGCCAATAAAGCAGCGATCAAAAACCTAAAATACAGCGATGCGGAACTTACCAATAGGAAGCTAACGGACTTGATGCCAGATATCGAAATCGAAGATTTCAGTTCGCGGTACCTAAAACCCCTCCTCGAACAGGAAGATCTCAGCATTAATCTGGAAACGATTTACCAACGCAAGGACGAGACCATTTATCCGGTAAAGATAAATTTGAAAAGACTGGTTGTAGATGACGAGGAGTATTTTGTTGCTATTGGATTAGACATCTCTGAGCGTGTCCGCCACCTTGCGGCTATCGAAGAGCAAAACCGTATCCTGAAGGAAATCGCTTGGATGCAATCCCATGTAATGAGAGCGCCACTTTCCCGAATGATGATGCTGCTTTCCCTTCTTGAAAACAAGGACATTGTCTATGAAGAAAATGACCTTTTGAAAAGCCGGGAAGAAGTCATCGCGTCTGTGCAGGAAACGGCCCAAGAAATCGATAGGATCATCACCGACATTTCCCAGAAGACAATTATACTAGACCCTTCCTTTGAACAGGCCACTCCGGTAAAAACGCCAAAGCACCGAGCTGAAAGTTTAGAAACAGCGCTTTGGATCATCGATCAAGATGAATTGAGTCAACTGGTTAACCGCTATGCGGTGATTCAACAGGATATATCAGAGCGACCACGGCAGTTTCACGATTCTGAAGTTGCTTGGCAAACGTTGCTCTCAGAAAATCAATCAGGTAAATCCCTCCTGGTACTTTTAGACCTTGACACGCATTCACAGGGAAAAACAGATTGGTTTAAAGCCCTTAAATCCATCCAAATACACGCAGACCTCACGGTAATAACCATGAACGAGAGCGGCGAAAAAGGCGCCGAATCCAAGTGGAAAGGGCATCCCTTCATTCTCAGCCATGTCTCCAAACCCCTCAAAAAAAAGCAGATAGCCCATATTCAAGCCATCATGGATAAAAAGAGGGACATAACCTAGTCTATTTCCGCTTTATTACATAGTTTTTTATTGGGTTTTGCATCACCGCACGCTGTAATTTGCCTCCTTTGTATTCGTAACGATTTCGGTTTCCATTTGCCAGCGACTCGTAGCCCCCATCTTCCACTTTGTACACCTCCCCAAATACACCGTAATTCTCCGCCAGCATCCGATCGGTCTCCATGGGTTCTTCGAAAAACAACCGAACGGCACTATAATTCACCTCCTCAGAAATCTCGTCCTTGAATTCATATTTATAGGACTTGGCATCCACCTTGTACACGCTGCCCTCCCGCCAGACCCTAGATAGAAAATCACCCCTATTTGTAGACGATTCTACCCTAGAAGAGATTAGGCGGTCTCTTACATAGCTGACTTCGGTGAGGTAATCTACGTTAATCTGCCCAAACAGCCAGAAACTAACCTTTGACGTCAATTGAAAATAGGTAGTATCTTGGACGCCCCACTTCTTTGCCTCCATCTCTCCAATCGCAAAGCCCGCAACGGTAATATCGTACCTATGGACCTCTTGGGCCATCACCGGATTTACAAAAACCACGAAAACGGTTAGCAAAAACAACAGAATAGGAGTAGGGGCTGGACGAGGCATTTTTGGGTAGATAAGGAGCAGGTTTATGGACTTTTCGTTTCAATATAGTCCCCAGCGACCAATTTGCCAAAAATGTTGCTTCCCGATTAAATTATTGCTAACGGAACTACAGAATTGGCAACAATCTAAATTAAAACAGGTTCAAAATAGTATGCATAACGACTATTTGCTAATTTGCGGTATGAATTCGATCGCCTACATATCCATTTCAGCCCCATTCAGCGGGGAAAGGACAGATAATAAAAAAGCCCCGTTATTAGCGGGGCTTGTGGTGATGAGTGGGCTCGAACCACCGACTCACGGATTTTCAGTCCGATGCTCTACCAGCTGAGCTACATCACCTCCTTAAAGTGATGCAAAGGTAGGTATTTGTATGGTTTGTACAAATGATTTAACACGAAAATTTAGCTTGAAAAAACCAATTTATTCACAATGAGCATATTAAGTACCCTACCTTTTTTGGTATTGTTGGCTGCTGCGGGGATCATCCTTTTCCGACGGATACAGTTTATCCGGACAGCCATATTCCTCGGTAAACCGGAACTTCGGAATGACCAAAAACCCGTTCGATGGAAACTAATGGGCTTGATCGCATTAGGGCAGCAAAAGATGTTCAAACGCATTATACCGGCCTTTTTGCACCTGTTGATCTACGTGGCGTTTGTGATCATCAACTTAGAGGTGTTGGAATTTATCTTAGATGGACTGACTGGATCACACCGCTTTTTCGCTCCTTTCCTGGGCGGTTTCTACTCGGTGGCCATGAATATATTTGAGTTCTTGGCAGTTGCAACCCTTTTTTCTTGTGTGGCATTTCTAGTTAGACGCAACATTACGAAGGTACCACGTCTTACCATGAACGAACTGAGAGGCTGGCCGGCCTTAGACGCCAACCTGATCCTTTTTATTGAAATTGTGCTCATGGTAGCGATCTTGACCATGAACGCAACCGATCAGCTGCTTGCCCAACGGGGAGTAACCGGTTACATACTGCTTGATGGACTGATGTTTAGTACTTTCCTCCACCCACTATTTGAGGGTATGGGTGAAAATGCACTCATCATGACCGAGCGGTTCGCTTGGTGGTTTCACATCATTGGTATCTTGGCTTTTGCCATCTACGTGAGCTACTCCAAACACCTTCATATCTTTTTGGCATTCCCCAACACCTGGTATTCCAACCTCAACCCGAAAGGCAAAATGAAGCATATGGATGAGGTAACCAAAGAGGTAAATCTCATGTTAGGCCTTGGAGAATCTTCCACCGAGGAGCCTGCCGAGGTCAGCCGCTTTGGTGCCAAAGACGTTGTTGACTTGAGTTGGACCAATTTGATGAATGCTTTTGCTTGCACAGAATGTGGACGATGCACCGCAGAGTGCCCTGCAAACATCACCGGGAAAAAGCTTTCTCCCCGCAAGATCATGATGGATACCCGGGATCGTGCCGAGGAAGTGACCAAAAGCCTGCTTTCCGGAGGCCCTGGCGCAGACGATGGAAAATCCCTATTGGGCGACTACATTACCAAAGAAGAGATCAACGCATGCACCACCTGCAATGCATGTGTAGAGGCCTGCCCGGTTAATATTGACCCCTTATCCATCATTTTGGAATTGAGACGCTACACTTCCATGGAAGAAAACAGCAGTCCTGCCCAGTGGAACACCATGTTTCAAAACATCGAAACCAGCTTTTCCCCATGGAAATTCGCCCCAACAGACCGGTTTCGATGGGCCGATGAACTAAAGAAGAAACCTTAAATTTAACACCTAACATTCAACTCGATGAGCGATACGTATGAGGTACCCACCATGGCTGAACTAGCCAGCATCGGTGAAACACCGGAGGTACTTTTCTGGGTAGGTTGTGCCGGTTCCTTTGACGAAAGGTACAAAAATGTCACGCAGTCCTTTGTGAAAATATTAAACGCTATTGGTGTAAACTTTGCCGTGCTAGGCGAAGAGGAAACCTGCACCGGTGATCCGGCACGAAGGGCGGGGAACGAGTTTCTCTTTCAATTGCAAGCTATAAGCAATGTGCAGGTGCTCAACGGGTACGGCATCAAAAAGATTGTCACAGCCTGTCCCCATTGCTTTAACACCATAAAAAATGAATATCCGGCCTTAGGCGGGAGTTATGAGGTACTGCACCATAGCCAATTTCTGCAACAGCTTATTCAGGAAGGCAAAATAGTACTTAAAGGGGGCGGTTCCTTCCGAGGCAAAAAAATTACCTTCCACGACAGTTGTTACCTAGGAAGGGCAAACGACGTGTACGAAGCCCCAAGGGATGTGATCAAAGCCTTGGACGCAGAACTGGTAGAAATGAAGCGTTGCCGCACAAAGGGCCTGTGTTGCGGAGCGGGAGGCGCTCAGATGTTTAAAGAACCCGAGTCCGGAAAAAAAGATATCAACATAGAACGCACCGAAGAAGCCCTGCAAACAGGCGCTAAAACCATCGCTGTAGGATGTCCCTTTTGCCTCACCATGCTTTCGGACGGAATCAAGAACAAAGAAAAAGAGCAGGAAATAAATGTGTTGGATTTGGCGGAGATCATCGTAAAGGATCAAGGGCTCTAAAACCATGTTTCCTCTTATTTCGGGCAGACAAAACAAAAACAAACGCAACTTTCGGTGTGTTTATGAGTTTAGATGTTCGGATTTTTGTATCATTATCCTTGAATTGCACGTTAAACCCTTACAGCGAAAAGTTAGCCCGACTGGATTAGCCTATAATTAAAGCGAATATGTACGTTCCTTTTGAAGAAATGCCTTACTCTTCCCGGATTTGGATTTATCAAGCCGACCGGCCCTTTGCAAAGGATGAAATCACTTGGATAGAAAATAAGCTGAAAGCTTTTTGTGATGGGTGGAATACCCACGGCCAACAGATGGCCACATCATTCGAGGTTCTGCTCAACCAAGTCATTGTCCTTTCCGTAGACGAACAAAGCTTGCCCGCAAGCGGATGTTCCATAGACAGTTCTGTCCGGGTGCTGAGGGAGATAGAAAACAAATTAAATCTAAACCTGCTTGACGCAGGCAAGATTGGCGTCATTCAACACGACAGACTCGCAGTCAGTAAGCTTGGCAGCGTAAAAGCAGAGGTACTTGCAGGTAATATTCTTCCAGAATCAAAAGTGATAGACCCTACCGTCAGCAAAAAAGAAGATTTAATGGCCAATTGGATCATTTCGGCAAAAGACAGCTGGCTAAAACGGTATTTTAATTGATTTTACCTATAACTAAATAAGCGTCATTCAACACAGCCAACACATGAATCGCGGTTTTACCTTACTTATCATAGTTCTCATCCTTGCTACAGGCTGTAAGAGTTTAGAGCAAAAAGGAATTGGCCAATTCAGTGCCGGTGAATACCAACTTGCGATTGCTACATTTGGACAAGTATTGGAAAAAGAACCCGACAACAAAGACGCAAACTATTACGTGGCAGAGAGCTACCGGTTGTCCAACCGAATCGAAAATTCCCTCCCCTACTACGAGAAGTTGCTGGAACAGGAGGAAACGTTTGAATCCTACTATCACAAAGGCCAAAGCCTCAAAAGCCAGGGCAAATACGACGAGGCCGCAGAAGCATTTAAGGCTTCCAAAGCCTTTACTCAAGATGACCGTCAGCAGGCACTCGCCGATAAGGAAATCCGAAACCTCGAATACACCGCTTCGATAGAACCCATTTGGCCCAACCACAAGTTAGAAAATTACGAACTTCTCAATACATCGGGCATTGACTACGCTCCGGTGGTGAGTGAAAACTACCTTTATTTCACCAGTTCCCGTGGAGGAGGCGGGATTTATTCTGCGGTAGGTCAAGGGTATACCAAGCTCTTTAGGGTTCGGGCGGATGGAATAAAAGTAGACGTGCAAAACATTCAGCCCATCCCCGAATTCAGAAATGAGCAGGGCCTAAATCAAGGTACCATTGCGATCAGTCCAGATGGAAATACCATGATTTATGCCAGAGGCAACTCTGCCAGTAAAAAGGATCTGCCAGATGTCAGCCTGTTTGCATCCTACTTTCGCGGAGGAGGCTTCACCGAGCCTATTTTCATGGCTTTAAATGAGGAACCAGAATTTTGGAATTCCACGCCGGCCTTTAGTTCCGACGGTGAAACACTCTATTTCGCCTCCAACCGCCCGGGAGGTTATGGGGGGATAGATTTATACAAAGCCACTAAGGTAGCCAATGGTGATTTCGGAAATGTGCAAAACCTTGGGCCGGAAATAAACACCGCGGGAAACGACCTATTCCCTAGACCTATGCCAAACGGAGAATTTTACTTTTCCTCTGATGGGCACCCTGGATTTGGCAAACTTGATATTTTCGTTGCGCATCAAGATGCCGGCAAGACGGTAATCAAAAACCTGGGCCCGAACATCAATTCAAGGGCTGATGACTTCGGGATTTTCTTCACCGATTTCCCTAAAGAAGGGTTTCTTACCTCCAACAGGGAAGGCGGCAAGGGGGATGACGATATCTACTTTTTCCAGGACCTTACCCCTAAACCGAAAGTGGTCAACGTGTTACTTAACGTGACGACCTTGGCCACTACGGAAAGTGGAGGGCAAGAAGTACTGCCCCAAGTCCGTGTGATGCTCTATGACCAAAATAACCAAAATATTGACGGTAATTTTTCCAATCAAAACGGACGCCTCAGATTCCAACTTGAGCCGGAACAGACCTACAGCATTATCGCCTCCAAAAATGGCTACTTCAACAAAAGCTTTCGATACAGCACTAATGGCAAAACACCTCGACAGGAAGAGCTCATCCAAGAGGTGACCAACATAACCTTGGATACTGTGGTGGTATTGGATCCGCTTATCTTGGAGAAGGCTATTGTGTTGGAAAACATCTATTACGACCTAGACAAAGCCGATATTCGGCCTGATGCCGCATTGGAGCTTGATAAGCTGGTGCAGATACTAACCGACAACCCTCAGATCCGCATTGAACTAAGCTCGCATACCGATGCCCGTGCCAGCGACTCCTATAACGATGCGCTATCCCAACGGCGGGCTGAATCGGCTGTTCAGTATTTGATCTCACAAGGAATCGATGCTGGAAGGCTAGAAGCCAAGGGGTACGGCAAGCGTCAGCTTATCATCGAAAATGCACAGACAGAGGAGGAACATCAGGTGAACCGAAGGACAGAGTTCAAAGTCATAGAAATCACCCAATAAATTGTTTACCTTTGCCCGCTTACCAGCAAAATACCCAGCTTATGAACGACCGGTATATGCAAAGAGGCGTTTCGGCCTCCAAAGAAGATGTGCATCGGGCTATTTCGAAACTCGATAAGGGGATTTTTCCGAAAGCATTTTGCAAAATCGTAGAAGATGTGCTTGGTAATGACCCCGACTACTGTAACGTCATGCATGCCGACGGAGCCGGTACCAAATCCTCTCTTGCCTACCTATATTGGAAAGAAACCGGCGACTTAAGCGTGTGGAAAGGCATTGCACAGGATGCCATCATCATGAATACAGACGACCTACTTTGTGTAGGTGCGGTAAACAACATCCTGGTCTCTTCGACTATAGGCAGGAACAAGAACCTCATTCCCGGGGAAGTCATCTCTGCTATCATCAATGGCACCGAGGAGGTGCTCCAAATGCTACGCGACCACGGTGTTCATGCCATTCTCACGGGCGGCGAAACCGCCGATGTGGGGGATTTGGTCCGAACCATCATCGTAGACAGTACGGTTACCTGCCGTATGCGCAAGGAGGAAGTAATCTCCAACGACCGCATTCAAGCCGGTGATGTCATTGTGGGATTGGCTTCCTATGGGCAGGCCTCCTACGAGCAAGAATACAATGGAGGCATGGGCAGCAATGGCCTTACCTCCGCACGCCACGATGTATTTGGCCATGAAATCAAACAAAGGTACCCGGAAAGTTTTGACCCGTTGGTTCCGGAAGCGTTGATATACAGCGGTAGTTTCGGTCTTACGGATCCCGCACCAGGCACACCCTTGGATATGGGCAAGTTGGTTCTATCTCCTACCCGCACCTATGCGCCCATTATGGTAGAAATTCTAAAATCGCTTCGGACGCAACTGCATGGGGTTGTCCATTGCAGTGGTGGAGCGCAAACGAAAGTGCTGCACTTCGTGGAGGATCTCCATATTGTTAAAGATAATTTATTGGAGATTCCCCCGCTTTTTAAGTTTATCCAAGCGCAGAGTGGTACAGACTGGAAAGAAATGTACAAGGTATTCAACATGGGACACCGGATGGAGCTTTATCTGTCAGAAACATACGCAGAAGAAGTGATTGCCATCTCCAAGTCCTTTGGCGTAGATGCACAGGTCGTGGGATACGTCCAAGATGGCAAAGGGCAAACCCTTACACTAAAAAGCCCTCACGGTACATTTCACTATGAGGGGTAGCCATAAATCCTTTCTAAGATAGCAAGCATGCTGCCAAAGGTACTAAAATCAATTGCAGCTATTACCTTACTGCTCCTTGGACTACTTTTCGCCACAGTGACCGTGGTAGACTGGACCCCGTACGAGGAAACTGCCTACTACAAAAACACCAACCAATCCATCGAAAATTTAGCTTGGAACCGTTCGGATACCGGATTCTTACTAGCAGGATGGGCGAAAGAAAACATCACTCCAGATGTCCCTAAGCCCTTAATACCCTACAAACCTAGGGGGAACTATGAGTTTGTGTTGGACAGCAGCTACGTACGCACGATCATCGTAGGAAACGGCACCAACCACATCGCATTTGTAAATTATGAGATCCTTTTCGTGCATCCCTATTTGGCTGGGATTGTTCGAGACCGGGTTAGGCAAAGCAATCCCGCATTGAATCAATTGTATTTTACGACCACCCACACCCACAGTGGTTACGGGGGGTTTTCTCCCGGACTTATCGGAAAACTCACCATGGGCGGTTTTGATGAGCAAGTCATTCAACTTTTAGCCGATCGCACCATCCAAAGTCTCCAACAAGCTTGGAATTCCATGGATACCGTTCGACTGGGCTATAAGAAAACCAATGCAGAAGACTTTGTCACAAACCGCCTGATTGCAACGGATCCGGTAGACCCTTATATCCGACTACTTCAGGTAGAAAAAGTCTCCGGAGAAACCTGCCAACTAACCACGTATAGTGCCCATTCCACTTTGCTACCAGGTAAATTCATGGGATTATCGGGTGATTATCCCCACTATTTCAACTTGCTTAGGGAATCCGAAGTGGACTTTTCCCTGTTTGCATCAGGCACCGTCGGCAGCCATAGACCCAAAAGCCTTGGCTCCAATCCGGAAGGTGTGAAAAAATACGCCTTCAAGCTAGATTCGTTGATTCGAGCAGATACATTGCCCATTGCCGTCCAATCGAACTCCCTTCTTGCTTTTGCTAAAGTACCGGTGGAATTGAGAGATTCCCATTTTCGGATTGCCGACAACTTACGTATAAGGCCTTGGCTTTTCAACCTGCTTTATGGAGACAGCCCTGCACATATGGATGTGATCCGTCTAGGAGATAACCTGTTTATTTCTTCAAGCGGAGAAATATCCGGCGTATTCTTGGAGCCTTGGGATAGCCTGGCAGCAACAGAGGGATTAAATCTGATTGTCACCTGCTTCAACGGGGGCTATATCGGATACATCACTCCAGATGAATATTATCACGAGAACCTATATGAGGTAAGAGACATGAATTTTTTCGGACCCTACAATGGTGCTTACCACAGCGAACTTTTTACCCGCCTAATAAAAAAAAGTGCCGAACTTGACTAGGGTGCTAGCCAGTAACTGCGCCAATCACCGCCTTCTCGTTCAAATCCAGCCCGAATATGGTCAAAACCACTCAATTGCATTACATCCAGCTTATCGGCAAAGACCTCTACGACAGTAAAAAACCGATCATCAATAGATTCCGGCCAAATATGTGCTTCACTAGGATGGCCAATTCGATGGCCCGGATGGATCAGAGGACCGTATGCCTTTCTTGCCTCCCGTGGAATGCTCTCCCAAAAAAGCGCCGATGTATCATCCTGATGGTGAACCGTTGCCTTTCCCTTTACCCGAACCTGCACACGCTTCCCGGGATCGTAAAATAAAAGAGCTACTTGGGACTTTGCCATCAACTGACCTACCTTAGAGGATCTGGAATCGGTGAAAAATGAAAAGATAAAGTTCTCGGAAAACTTTCGCAGCACCACATAGCGTGATTCCGAGCCGTAGGTGGTTAGTGGAAAAAAACGAAAAGGGTGATTCGCATCCAGTGCTCCCTCCCTCAATTCTCCTTTTACGCGCTGAAAAACATCGTCCAGCGAAGTGTGTATATCAAATAGCATCACGTCCCTCAATTTGAAATAAGCAGGTACCGATACCTGCCACTAGTCCCTAAATGTAGTTAGCTTTGTCGAATGGTTTGCCGCTAGCGCAGAAATAATTCCTATCGCACTTGTTATTTAAGTCTACTGATTAGATTTACCAATCCGCTTTCGTCTAGCTCACCTTCATGGAAAAAACGAGTCCCATCCGACTGAACAAAAAGGGTAGCTGGAATCGCTCCTGACCAATCCTTACTCACCTTCTCTATCCAACTGTTAAAATCCACATCGCTCAGTAAAAATACCGGCGCCTTGATCGCCCTGCGTTCGATAAACGAATTTACACGCTCGGGTCTCCTCCCGTCATCCAAAGAGATAAAAACAAGGTCTACATCGGGGTAATCGCCATTTACCTTTTCAAAGGCGGGCATTTCTTTCACACAAGGTGCGCACCAAGTGGCCCAAAAATTATAAATAACCAATTTTTCCGAAGGTCTGCCCGCCATCTGTTCAAATTCCTCAAACGAAATAATCTGGACGCTATCTGCGGTATCTGATGGAGGCATCATACTGCTAAAAACAATCGATAGCCACCACATGTGCACAAGTATAATCATAGGATAAAACTAGGTAATTGCAGGAAAAAGGGTGCATTTGGGAAACAAACACACCCGAGAATACGAAAAGAGACGTAAGAGGTTGTGATGACGCTCCGATTACTCCTTTAAAATTTGATTGATGTAGCGAACGCTCTGCGGGATTTGACTAACCGATCGGGAAGATTCATCTTCAATGATCAGGTATTCCACACCGTTCATTTTTGCCTGACGGATAATTCCTGCAATATCAATATCTCCCGTCCCCAGTACTACATTGGTTTCCACATCTCCCGTCCCGTCAGTGGTACCAGCCGTTCCCGATTTACGATCCTTCATATGTAACAGCGGAAACTTCGCAGGGTGCTTTCTAAGTAAGCCCAGCGGATCTCCTCCACCCATTTTGACCCAAAAAATATCCATTTGAAAATCGAAATCACGGGCGGACTGAATCATGTAATCAAACAGGGTTCCGTCGCCATGTGGTTTGAATTCGTAGCCGTGTGGATGATAGCAAAAGGTAAGCCCCGCATCCTTCACAAGCTTACCCGCTGCGTTGAATACCTCGACTGCATTCTTTGCATCGTCCATACCAAATTTTCCGGAAGCATGGGGAACCCAAAAGGTCACGATGTACTTTGCCCCAAAAGCTTTCGCACGCTCGATAACCGCCTTTGGATTGTCCCGCATCTCCTCAAAGGATCCACCTATAGAAACCATTTTCAGCCCATTGCGGTGCAGTAGGTCTTGGTAATCTTGGTCTGACATTCCATACGTACCTCCTCCCTCAATGTACCGTATCCCCCATTGATTGATAATTTCATGGTACCGCTCCACGTCTATTTTCATTTGATTTCGGAGACTGTAGAGCTGAAGGGCAATTTCTTGGGCATTCACCATAAGCGATAATCCTGAAATCAGGTAAACAAGCAAAAAAGAACTGATTTTTGACAGGTAACAAGCCATAGGTCAATGATTGGCTATTTTTCCTTGAATCGATCCACTACGTATAAAAACAAGTTGAATGAAAGCGTGGATTTCGTCTCTGACTTTACACCCTTTTCATCTACTTCAGAGGTTTTTCTATACCCACTTAGATCCCTTTCCTCTTCGACAACTGGCTCGTCGACCTTCCGAGGCACGTGGTAATCTGTCGTTACCTTTTCCCTCATTAAAACGGATTCCGTGCTTTTCACTGCCTCGGCAAATGGTCTCTCCTTATCCGATTGTGCTTGAACGAACGTTGATTGAAAAAAACAAAGACAAACAGCCAGTCCTGCGACGGTAAAAACTTTTGAGACTAGATTGCTACCTGACTGCATACGAAAGCGATTTGATGCCTAATCAACGGTTTCTTGTTCCGTAAATTTAAGGAAAACAATATATTAATCAAAAAAACGGGTGGTTTGTTTCGAAATTTTCAACAAACCTGAGCGCTAAGGCAACCCAAATTTTTAGTAATTTTGAGTGGTTGCTGAAAGAAAAGTAAAAATCTACGCATGATTGAAGTCCTATCTCCAGAAAAACTTGCCTCCATCCTATCGGCTAGCACTCCCAGGTTACCGGACGCTACCCCGATTGAACAAATAAGCATCGACTCCCGCAAAATATTCCATGGTATAGGCACGGTTTTCTTTGCGCTCCCGGGCAATCAGGTGAATGGCCATGAGTTTATTGGTTCCTGTTATAAAAAAGGCGTAAAAAATTTCGTGATCGCTGCTGAGATATTGGATCGTATCGATCTTACGTTGCAGCCTGACGCGAATTTCTACTTGGTAAAAGATCCCCTTGCGGCCTTGCAGTCGTTGGCCTCCTGGCATCGCACCCTTTTCAAGGGGCCGGTTGTCGGCATTACAGGCAGTAACGGTAAAACCATCGTCAAGGAATGGTTGGGTCAATTGCTTTCCAATCGTTTTCAGACGGCCAAAAGTCCAAAGAGCTTCAATAGTCAGATTGGTGTAGCGCTCTCGATCTTTTCCATGACCTCGTGCCACCAAGTAGCCTTGCTGGAGGCCGGCATCTCCCGTCCTGATGAGATGAAGCGCCTAGAAGAGATGATTAAGCCAGACATTGGCATAATGACGAACCTAGGCACCGCACATGGCCAGAATTTTGTCAGCAAAGCCGAAAAACTGGCGGAGAAGCTAGTGCTGTTTAAAAACTGTAAATTGTTGATTTACCGAAAAGACCATGCCGAAGTAGCCGATGCCGTTGAAAAGTTGCTTCCAGAAGCAAAACTCGTATCCTGGTCAGACAATACAGGTGCCGATTACACCCTGCGCATTAAAAAACTTCCAATCGGTGCCCGCATTATATTGGTCAAACCGGATTCGAGCATGTACACGTTCAGTACCCGCTTTTCAGACGATGCTTCCTTGGAAAACCTCCGCCATTGCATCGTAGCTGCCGCAACGCTAGGCTTGGACTTCCCATCCATCCAAGAGGGGCTGCTGCAGTTGGGTGCTGTGGATATGCGGCTAGCAATAAAAGCAGGGAAAAGGCTGTGCACGTTGATCGATGACACCTATAATAATGACCTCGCAGGGCTGGAAATCGCACTCGATTTTATGGAAATCCAGCGAAAAAAACGACGACGGGTGCTGATTCTGTCGGACTTCCCACAAATAAAGCATCCGAAAGAAGTGTACGCACACGTCTGCCGGCTATTGCACCACTATCAGATAGACCAACTCATGGGAGTAGGCCCGGATATTTCCGCCCACCTACGTACTTGCAAGATGCCTGCCTCATTTTTTAACACTACCGAAGCCCTGCTGGCAAGTGGCGAACTGAACAGGTTTTCTGACGACCTGCTCCTCATCAAAGGTGCAAGAACCTTTGAATTTGAGCGTATCGTGCAGGCATTGGAAGAGCAAATCCACGGAACCGTCTTGGAAATCAACCTCAATGCGATCACCCATAATTTCTTCTTTTACAAACAACAGCTGAAGACCAATACCAAACTAATGGCAATGGTGAAGGCCGCTGCCTATGGCGGCGGTGCCACTGAAATTGCTAATCACCTGCAAAAATTACGGGCGGACTACCTTTCCGTTGCTTATTCGGACGAAGGAGCTGAACTACGGGAAAATGGAATAACCCTGCCGATCATGGTACTAAATGTAGCATCGGAAAACGCTGCGCAAATCGTACGGCACGGATTGGAACCCGTTCTGTACAGCCCAAGTATCCTAAAATACTTCGGTGAATATGCCAAAACTGAAGGGGTATCCATTGCCATCCACCTGGACATAGACAGTGGAATGAGGAGGCTGGGATTTGATCAAGATTCCATCGAGGAGCTGAAAGCCCTACTGACCTCCTTTCCCGAACTGCGTGTGCAAAGCATCTTTACCCACCTTACCAGTACCGACAATCCCGCACACGATAAACACTCCCTTGCCCAGCTGGAACGATTTCAAGGCCTTTGCTCCCAGATAATCAATACAATCGGATACAAGCCACTGATTCACGCGCTGAACACTGCCGGTATCCTTCGCTTCCCCGAGCATTCATTTGACATGGTACGTTTAGGTATTGGGCTTTATGGAATTAGTATCGACGAGCTGTCCAAGGGGAAATTACAACAGGTAGGCACATTGAAGACGACGATCTCTCAGATCAAACACCTCAAAAAAGGGGTACATATTGGCTATAATCGCATGGGTATCATGCCTAATGACGGTAAAATAGGCACCATAGGACTTGGGTATGCGGATGGATTTGATCGCCGTTTTAGCAACGGAATCGGTTATGTGGTAGTGAATGGCCAAAAAGCCCCGGTGATCGGAAATATCTGCATGGATATGACCATGGTGGACCTTTCGGGAATTGATGCCCGGGAAGGAGACGCAGTGACCGTGTATGGGGAAGGGATCGACCTCGCCGACTTGGCAAGCCGCATTGGCACCATTCCCTATGAGTTACTGACACGGATTAGCGGTAGGGTAAAAAGGATCTATTTTTTAGATTAAGCCAATCGATTAGATTTCTCATTCAGTTCTTGTAATATTTTGTTTTCTTTGCAGCTAGTTTTCCGGCAATTAAAAATAGCTACCCTTTGAAAAATCCGATCGCCCTCTGGGATCTATCCAGGCACTTCCGAACCAAATTGCTTCAGTCCGCTTGGATGTATGTGATTTTCCCAGTGCTCTGTATCAGCGGATGCCAAAGCACCATGAGTGAAGACATCCAGGTGTATGTAAGTGATTTTGCTTCCGGCGACTTGTCACAGATAAGCAATGGAAACCTTGGCATCTTTCAGGATAAATCCGTTATGGGGTTTTACCACAATGACACCGTGACGCTATCGTTGGAAGGACTACCCGCACACGATGCACTGAGGATTACCGTAGAACTTTATGTACACGACAGTTGGGATGGCAATGTGACAGGAGTGGGAGGGCCTGACCTGTGGGTGATGGCGTTGGATGACACGGAAGTATTACGAACTACCTTTTCCAATAGCCCTTGCACTTCTTCCTATTGCCTCTACCAATCGTTTCCGGGATCCCATCCCAGCTTTAACCAACCAAAATCCGGGGCTACTTCCGCCAACCTTCCAGGAAGGTGTCAATATCAAAATGTAGCTGGCTGGACCTCGATGTATCACATCACACGCATCATCCCGCACCGAGGAAATCGTGCGTCAGTTATTTTTTGGGATGAAATCAAGCAGACCAATGCACGCAATCAACTATGCGACGAGAGTTGGTCGATAGGGCAGATCACGGTAAGCACCGTTTCTATCCAATGACAGTGAATCTATTAGGGTACGGCTGTACCGTCTACTTCCTTGATAAAGTCCAAGATTAACAAGGTTGCCTGATGGTAAAAATCAGGGTCAATGTTTTCAAAGGTGTCGGTAGGCTTGTGGTAGTCCTCGTGATCATCGACACCAAAATACACAAACGGTACACCCTGCCGGTGGAAGGGAGCATGATCCGAGGAATTGGTCCAGTTTTGGCCACCTTCTTCTCCCTCATTACCCAATACCAACTCAATGGAGGAACGTGATTTCACGACCAATAATGGGGGTCTAAACTGCGGGTAATACCGGGAACCGACAGCATACAGCCGATTGGTGCTGCTACGGCTGATCATATCCATATTTACCACCAAAGCGATCTGTTCCAACGGAAAGGGGAAATCGTTGACCAGGGCCTTCGAACCCAACAGCCCGATTTCTTCGGCGTCCACCGCCGCAAAGATCATTGAATGCGCCGGACGCTCCCTGGCAAAATACCCCGCCAACGACAGCAGTGCCCCTACTCCGGAAGCATTATCATCCGCACCTAGATAAAGATCCTCTCCCCTTTTCCCTAAATGATCGTAGTGGGCCAAAACCAAAATAATTTTGTCAGAAGCTGAGCCTGGAGCAAAACCAACTACATTGGTTCCAAAAGGGTTTCGCTTATCCGGAAAACGTTCTTTCAGCGAAAAGGGCTGTACAAATTCCTTGTACTGAGAGACCAGACCAAATTCCTTGAATCTCCCAACAATATACTCTTGGGCCAGTCGACTGCCTTCCGTGAGGGGTGCCCGTCCTTCCAGCTTGGGAGAAGCGAGGTATTTAATGTCTTCCAAAAGCCTGTCCTTATCAATTCCCTGGGCGGAAATCATGCCAGAAAACGAAAAGTAAACCGATAAAAACAATAACCTGATACCTCTCATATGCAAAATGTGTCCCTTACGTTATGTATATTCGTGAAATTACTAAACTTTGCGAACAGGAACTTCCAAGTCCATGAAATATATTTTGGGAATTGTTTTTGCGTGTTTTGCCAACCTACCGTCATTCGCACAGGAAACACCCATCGCTGGCTTTTTAGATGGAAAATCGGTGGTTTTGATTTCTGCGTCACAGACCGCTGATCCTGCACTTACCTGGCAGCAACTAGCCTCCGAGATACATGTTTCCCTGGTGGAAGCCGGTGGGGATCCCATCGCCTACTACGAACTGGAAGATGTCACCCTGACGGAGGGCAATCAGCGTACCTATGCCGAAGTTTTTTCCAAGAGAATGGTAAGAAATCTGGTTATTATAACCAGAAAGCCCACCGGAAGCTTTCACATCCATATTGCCCCTTTTTCCCAGGATCTATCCATCATTAAACCGGGACAGGGTCTAAGCATTGAAGCCGATGACCTCGCGGCGTTTAAAACCCAGATTACGTCCCTTACGGCAAATCAGAAAAGTCGGAATTTTCTCGTCCTAGAAGTTCCCGAGTTTCCGACCCCTCCCACCGATGCGGGAAGTGGCGGCAGTACGGCAACCTACCTGGCCCAAACACCCCTCAACCTAAACGTCTTCAAACTGGGCGTGATGCTGACCGGTGTAAGCAGGGAGGAAGGATTTCTAAACACCTTTCGCCAAGATTTGCTTGGCAAATCCCCACAGCAACGAGAAGCTGAGCAACTGGCCGAACGGCAAGGCCTGGAGCGCATTTTTGGAAATATCTACCCCTACGAGGTGGCATTTCTGACCGAATCACGGACAACGCAACAACTTATTCAAGACCGAGTCCAATTTATCCTGATGCGCATCGAGGGAAGGGAGGCGGACATTATGAATAACATGGGTGTGCCTTTGCCTGCCGACAGCGACGGCAATCGGATCGTGGTGAAATACTACATTAAATTGCTCGCAAGAAACGAACTCTACATCGGCAAAGAATGGGACGCCGCCCCTGATTGGCAGGATGCATTGGTTAATTTCCTTAACCAACTGGCACCCTAGCCAAAGCGCTTCCCAAAATCAGCCAGCCATCAAAAAAAGCATGCCAGGTTATTGGCATGCTCAACACAAACGGAGGTAACTGGTTATTGTAATGGGTGATTAACAACCTTTCTCCTTCTACGTGTAACTCAACTGTTTTAACCAACCTTTATACCTTGGGATCAGAGGCATCGGGGGATGGCACCATTAATCAATGAATTTCTTCTTTGTACTAAGGCTATCTACAGTAAACCACCCACACGATGGGCGTCCTTTAAATCTACTGGTATAGCTCTTTGTTCAAAAAAGGTATCAGTGCCAGAAGGACTGCCTGTCGATAGTACAGAGACCGGTTAACGATTCCCCTTGTCAGCAAGCCGACAGCACCACCACGAAGTTTGGAGTTATCTTTCGAAAAAACCAAATCATCTGCTTCTCCTAGCTCCATACCCTTTTTTACCAATACCTTGACTGCTTCCGGAAGAAAAAAGGTTCCGGTTTTTGCTTTTCCGATTACGGAACCGCCATTGAGCACCACTACCCAAGCAAAGGCGACCATCTGATCGCCCACCTCGTCTACACCGCCCTCTATGCCTACCCAATAGTCGGCTTCCGGGAATGCCCGCTTAGAGGCCGATGCCCGATTATACGCACCGGTATAAGTCTCTACATCTCCAAATGGCTGCTTGCCCACCTGCGTGTCAACATTTAACCCCTGTACGATTGGTTGATCCTCAAACGCTGCTTCGAACGCATCTTCAACACACTGGACCTTCACGGGATTTTTACTCCCTACTACGATCAATAGTTCCTTTCCTTGCGGAAGGATTTCCTGTAGGTTCTTTCTTTTTGGAAATGCCATTTCTTTGTTTGGTGGTAAAAAAAATAGCCCTTAGGCCATATTATGATATACATGATTGACATCGTCGTCCTCTTCCATACGCTCGATCATTTTGTTAACGTCTTCTTCCTGCTCCGGAGTCAGTTCGGTATACGACATCGGAAATCGCTGAAAATCCGCACTAATAACCTCTACCTGACGATCTTCCAATGCCTTCTGCATGTTGCCGAAATCCTCAAATGCCGTGTAAATGTAGATTTCTCCTTCGTTTTCGTCAATGTCCTGTAGACCAAAATCGATCAGCTCCAGCTCCAGTTCCTCCATGTCAAAATCAGCCTTGGCAAAACGAAACACAGCCTTTCGCTCAAACATAAAACTCACGGAACCGGAAGTACCCAGAGAACCTCCCGCCTTGCTAAAGTAATGGCGGATATTTGCCACCGTACGGTTTATATTATCAGTGGCCGTCTCCACGATGATGGCTACGCCATGTGGCGCATACCCTTCATAAACGACCTCCTCGTAATCCTTTTCATCTTTGTTACTTGCACGGGCTATAGCCGCTTCGATTCGGTCCTTGGGCATGGCAGCCCCCTTGGCATTTTGGATCACCGTACGAAGCTTGGCATTGGTGGTCGGATCGGGACCTCCGGCTTTCACAGCTATTACAATCTCCTTTCCCAGTCTGGTAAAGACCTTGGACATCTTACTCCAACGTTTGAATTTGCGCTCTTTTCTAAATTCAAAAGCTCTTCCCATATAGATTGATTTTTTTTAGCGTGGTAAAATTAACAAATTTTTCGAAATGGCACCGTTTAGGTACCCACAATAATCTATTCCCTAAAAATTCCCCTACTGACCAAAAATTATTTTATTTCACCCCATTAACCCGTCCAAAAACCGTATAAAAGAGTTTACCTACATCCGACTACTACGACCAAAACGATCGATCTACTCATCCCCAGCATTCCTCCACACAAACCGGACTTGACACCACCTCACACTCGATCCCGGACCTGCCGCAGCCGACCCGCCCCATTGGTAAAAAAGAAACTACCGCTTACGGCAGGATGGATATCCTATGAAGAACCCCTAGAATACCCTCACCGGAGTGAATCTCAAGCCTATTTTCTATGTCCGGTGTATTTTTAATTAAGATTTCTTAACAACTAAGGCCCACATGCAAATTAAACCAATGCCACAACGGCTAGTCTAAGAAATAGATTCAACAGTGAAATCCACACCACTTGCCGGTCAGGGCCCGATTAGGTTAGTAGGTAACAATGCAAAACCCCTTAAAACAACGAAATAATGAAAAAGGTATTGATAGTATTCGCACTGAGTATGGGATTTATCGTCCAAGGTTATTCCCAACAGGATACTCGTCCGGAAAGGACTCCGGAACAACTAGCGTCACGTGCAGCAGGCCATATGGCGGAAAAACTCGAATTGGATGACGCCCAAAAACAACGGATTTACGAGATCCAACTGAAACATGCGACCGAGAGAAGACAACGGATGGATGCCATGCGCCAGGAAATGAAGGCTTATCAGGAAGCCCATCAAGCAGACATATCGGCTGTCCTAACCCCAGAGCAAAAAGTAAAGTGGGAGGAAATGATGCGGCAGCGCAAAGAACGAACAAATGCATGGAGAGATCGTACCGGCGACCGGCGAGGCAGGCAGCCGATGCCCCGAAACCGAGGCGGTGAACAGGGCCCAAGACGGGGCGGACCTCGTACCAATTCATAGCGAGTTAACCTTCGGGACCAACCTCTTGGTCCCGTTTCTTTTTTGTGGGGGGATCCCTATCCCTCGGACCAGGCGATTTTTGATAGCGTTAATTTTTGATAGCGTTAACGAGTATCGATCCCGTTAAGCTCATTTTGCGTAGCTTTGTGTTATGAAGCAAGCCGTGATTGTCTTTCAAAAGACTCCCGAACACGGAAAGGTGAAAACCCGCCTCGCTGCGAGCATCGGAGACGAGGATGCCCTCCGTGTTTACCAATATTTACTCCAGCATACCCATAAAGTGTTGGAATCCCTCACCGTCGATATCCATGTTTTTATCAGTGGCAAAAACAGGAAACCTTCGCCTTCACCGACCAATTACTTTTTCTACAAACAACAAGGACCTGACTTGGGTGCCCGAATGAAGCAAGCTTTTGCACAGATTCTGGCGCTCGGCTACGAACAGGTATTGATCATTGGTACAGATTGCTACGAAATTTCTGCTGAAATTCTTCAACAAGCATTCGAAGTACTCACACACAACGACCTGGTGATAGGCCCCGCCAAGGATGGCGGTTATTACCTGCTAGGCATGACCCACCCCCACCCCCAATTGTTCACGGAAATCCCGTGGAGTACCTCCACCGTTTGCCGTGAGACCATAGCCATTGCAAAAGCGGCAGGGCTCTCCATTGGCCTGTTGCCTGAATTGAGCGATGTCGACACCGCCGAGGACCTTGGAGTGCTTTATCAACTGCTCAAGCTGGGCAAAAAAAAACATTCAAACCCTACATGACCGTCCATTCCTGTAAATTCGACCTTTACAATCAAACCATTGCTGCAGTGAATAGGAAACCATTTATGCTACTTTGGCTCATCATGGCCCTATGCCATGGCCCAACGGGCCAACCCCTTCCATCCCTATACATTGATTGCCCACCGGGGCGGAGTGGTTGGCCCAGATGCCCCGGAAAACAGCTTGGCGGCTCTAGAAAAGGCCATCGAACGGGGTTATCTGATAGTGGAAATCGACATGCGGCTTACCAAGGACAGCATTTTCCAAATCGATGGAATTTTCGAGGAGCTTTTTCGGGAATAAGTTTCCTACTAGTCAGTACCGGGGTGATTTGCCCTTTGGAATACTGAGGCTTTGCCAGGGAGCTTCCGTGAGAATCTTTGCCAAGTAAATTATCTGACCAATATGCGCTGCATAATGGGCCAATTGCCGGCTGATTGCGTCTACCACCGTGTGTTCCTTGTGCCCGATCCGGACGGTTTTCTTTAGGTCCTCCTCCCCGAGCGGCTCTACCGCTGCGAAAAAACAGGCCCATCCTTCGTGCCACTTTTCCCACATCACTGCTTCCGTTTTAATAATTGGTTCAAATTCTGCCTCGCGTTCCCGCCAAGACTTTTCGCCATTGCTCTGCAAAAAATCTGTCCATCTGGAAAGCATATTGCCGTGGAGGTGGTTGACGAGCATAGCCACGGAGTTGCTGTCTTCATTAAACCGATAAAAAAGCTTCTCCGCTGGTATCTGACGGATGGCGTTTTCTCCCATTTCTTTGTAATCCCTAAATAACTGGAGGACACTTTCCAAATACATAGCCGATGCTGTCATGCTGCTGCTGATTTTTATTTAACTACACTTGATTCAAAACCCTGAGGATTGGACAGTAAAAACACGCTTTGCCAAACTTTCGTTTGCATTTAAGGTCACTTCCTGGCACTATACGGGTACCCTTACTACCCCTACGTTTAAAAATAATTCCACCTTTTTTTCGTTTAAACAAAACAAATCAGATCTTATTTTCGTCTAAGGAACAACTAAACCAAACAATAACATGAATAACATCAAGGCATTGCGCAAAGCCATCCGGGTGTTTGAGTCCTACGGCATCCCTTTGACCGGGAAGCATAAAGGAGCAAACTTTTACAATGACCTCAAGATGGATAAGGTGTTCGTTTCAGGGCTTATCTACGAGTTGGAATACGAGCTGAAAAGGGAGCTCGAGGATGAAAAGATAGCCAAAATTCAAACCCCATCTGAACTAATCGAAACCTTACTTAGGGCGTCCTAACAGGAAATACCGTTAGGTTCAGTTGGAAAAATGGTTGATGAAACGAAACGTGCTTCTCTTTTCATTTACGCTGCTATTGATACTAGGCGCCTTGCCTTTTCTTGGAAAAGCACCTGCCGAAATCAACAGCTTGTTTGTTTCCAATGAACAATTGCGAACGGTAAATGAAAGCATCGCATGGAAGGGTACACCGAAATCCGAAGACGGTAAATTCCGCAATCTGTATCAGCCCTTTGAAAGCCGCTTTTCAGACCTTCTTAAATGGAAATTATCCCGTAATCCACAGCGGGAAGCCAAAAGGGCAGACAAACGAGTCCTTGAAGTACAAGCTGCGCAAGAGCTAGTATCCGGAGTGAATGATTTTTTGATTTGGCTTGGCCATGCAAGTTTTTTGATGAGAAAAGACGGGGTTACATTTTTGATTGATCCAATCTTGATCGATAACTTATTTCTTAAAAGGCAATCCGAGTTGCCACTTGCACTAGCTAAATTGCCAAAAATCGACTTCCTGCTTATCTCCCACAATCACCGGGACCACTGTGACCAATCCACCGTGGAATATTTGGCATCCAAAAACCCCGATATGACCGTGCTTACCGGTCTCGGTATGAGTGAGGTGCTTACTCCTTGGCTTGCGGGCCAGCAAATTCAGGAAGCAGGCTGGTTCCAACAATATGACCTTTTGGATTCGGCTGTTCAGGTGGTGTACGTTCCCACGAGGCATTGGTCACGAAGGGGGCTTATGGATGAAAACGAGCAACTTTGGGGAGTTTTTTTCTTTCGCTTTGCTAACACCTCCATCTATTTCATGGGTGACAGCGGCTACGGGGCACATTTCGCCGACATCAAATCGGTATTGGGCAGTCCAGACTATGCGCTTTTAGGGGTCGGTGCTTTCAAACCGGAATGGTTTATGCACCAATCCCACATTAGCCCGACAGATGCCATTCGAGTGGCTAACGAAATAGGCGCGGAAAATTTCTTCCCCATGCATTTCGGCACTTTTGACCTATCAGACGAACCTCCTTTGGAGCCCTTGGATATCCTCCTTGAAAACGCGGACAAAATAAACGGAAGGTTCATTTTTCCCGTCATTGGGAAGAATATTTGGTAAAGTTCCGCTAACTTGCACGCCGGTGCATGTGGTCATACCGACCTCTGAACGCAAAAACACCGGCATCCCTTAGGGGAAATCTCTTTTACCTCATCCCTTTACAACTTAAAACCATATTTTAATGAGTCAGCTGATCATTGACAGTTACGAGGCCTTCCTCGCCTACGTGGGCCAGGATTTAGGCGTTTCGGACTACCATAAAGTCACCCAGGAACAGATCAATTTATTTGCAGACGCCACACTGGACCATCAGTGGATCCACATAGACCCCAAGCGGGCAAAGGAAGAAGGCGCATTTGGAGGAACCATTGCGCACGGATACCTTACTCTGTCGCTCGTGCCCTACCTTTGGGATCAGATCGTCACGGTGAAAAATCTCAAGATGATGGTCAATTATGGGATCGAAAACCTCCGCTTTGCCAACCCCGTGAAGGTGAACGACGAGATCAGAATGCATGCGAACCTAGCCAATATCAGCGATTTACGGGGTACTATCAAGACGGAAATGAAGGTTAAAATTGAAATAAAAGGGGAAAAAAAGCCTGCATTGGCGGCAAACCTCATCTTTTTATACCATTTTCTATAATGTAAAAATCGCCTGCCCCCTTCAGGAGTCAGGCGATTTCTTTTTCCGGCGAGCGATTAGTCCAGGCGGTTACGTTCCTCTGAACTGCCGCTTCGCTGAGATATCCTGAAATTTTCTCCTTGCGAAAACTTCCAACGGATACCCAAACGCACAGACTGTATGTTGTTGTATTGGGCCACGTCTGTATTGATTTGGTCAAACAGGATATTACCGGTAAACCGCTGACTTCTTAGCAGATCCGTCCCGTTTAGGCTGACACTCCACTGATCATCTTTGAAGCTCTTGGTGACTCCTGCGTCCAGCCAAGCCGCCGGATTTAGCACTAACTGTCCAAATCGGTTTTTGCTCATGTACGTACCGACTACTTCCACTTTCCAGCCTTTGGCAAAGGAGAGGTTGTGCTGCGTTCTTGCCATCATCGATACTTGG
Organism: Lunatimonas salinarum; assembly: GCF_017811155.1. Taxonomy (GTDB): domain Bacteria; phylum Bacteroidota; class Bacteroidia; order Cytophagales; family Cyclobacteriaceae; genus Lunatimonas; species Lunatimonas salinarum. The sequence goes on from NZ_JACVCV010000004.1 coordinate 364,111, forward strand.
CTTACATCCAGCATTTCACCGCCCAGCTGAGACTGAAAGGTATTGTTGCTCACCTGCAACGTATGGTTGGTAGTGTACCACGGGGCAAATTCGACGGGTACGATCAACCGGAGATTAAGGTTTGTAGTAACGTCTAGGTTTTGGATCTGAATGGCCGTTCTTCTGGTTTCATCATCCTGCACCATGATTTGCCCAAAGGCATTTTCTGTCCGTGCGTAGCCCAAGCTGACTTGATACATCCCTTTGATCGTATGGTTCATCTCCAAGTTGGTCGCATACTGGGGCGTCAGATTTGGGTTTCCCTGCTCCACCGTCAACGGATCGATGTAGAAGATAAATGGGTTCAACAACCGGTAGTTGGGACGGGTTATCCGCCGGTTGAGCGTATAGCCGATCTGATAGTTATCGTTGACCTGCTGCTGTAGACTAACACTGGGGAAAAAGTCTAGGTACTGCTGCGCATTTCTCCGGTTCATGGTAACGCTATTGCCCAAGATATCGGAGTATTCCATCCTAAGACCTGCTTGAAGGTCCAGCTTGCTCCCCACTTTGGTTTTGTAGTTGCCATACGCCGCGAGCACCTGTTCGTGGTAGATAAACTGATTGCTGTTTGGATCCGGCTCGAAGCCGCCTTCCTCTTCGCTCTTGGCAATCTGCAGGTCATTGTCTGACTTCACCCAGCTGCCCTTTACGCCCAATTCCAGCGTTCGGCCCTTCTTTAAAGGTTTGGTAAAATCTACCTTGGAGGTTAGAATGGTGTAAGCCATTTCGTTTCCCGTTAAAATCCTGCCTAGGGTTCCTGATTCGATGAGGTCTTCGGTCCAGTAGCGATTGGTTAATAGGCTGAGACTGCCCGCATCCATCAGTGTGTAGTCCAGGTCGGAAGTTAGCTTGGTGCCCAAGGTATCCAACTCACCCACGTAATGCAGGTTCACAAAGTACCTGGTATTATCCGAGTGGCTGTCGTTGAGTGCCCTGAGGTGTTGAATAGCCGTGTTGGAAGGGTTGGAAATTGCCGTATTGGACAGGCCGTCTTCGGTTCCATCCTGCCTGGAAGCCTGCAAGTTAATCCCGACGCTGTGCTGCGCATTGATCTGATAGTCTGCACCACCGTTGAAGAACAGGTTTTTCCGCACCAGCTTTAGCCTTGCCACTTGGTCAAATGCCGAGATGCCTTCCTCTACTTGAAACCTTCTTAATATCTCTAGGTCGTTATACTGCGCCCATTCGTTGTAGTTCAGGTTGCTGTTGGTCGTCCACTTACCTTTTTTCAGGTTGAGGCTTCCTCCAAGGTTGGGCGCATAAATTCCGTTATATCTACTGCCTGCTGTTAGGTTTCCATTCATACCGTTGAGATCGTTTTTCTTCAGCCGAAGGTTAATGACACCCGCAGCACCTTCCGCATCAAACCGGGATGATGGATTGTTGATCACTTCAATGCTTTTGATATTTTCCGCAGGCATGGCTCTCAAAAAGTTGGCTAGGTCCGCTGCGCTCATGTAAGTTTGCCGATCATCTATCAGCACGACCACACCACTTCTTCCATTCAGGTTAATGTTGCCATCGCTGTCCACGAAAACGCCTGGAGACCTACCGATTACATCCAGAGCAGTGTTGCCTTCCGCGAGGGGAGAGCCCTCCACATTTACGACCGTTTTGTCTGCGTCGAACACGACCTGAGCGCGCATACCGCTAACGGTGACTTCCGACAGCGAGGACAGCTCCTCCTGCAATTTGACAGCGCCGAAATCACGCTTTACCTTGCCATCCAAATGCAGAGCTTGGGATTGGAATGTTACAAACCCCATGCTTGAAATCTCTAAAATAACTTCCCCTCTAAAAGCAGAATTTATCAAGAAAAAGCCTTCCCCGTCAGTCACGGTCCCTGTGATTAGGTTTTGGGATGAACTTTCCTTTAGGGTTACATTGACAAAGGGCAGTGCCTCCCCATCTGATGTGACTACGGTACCGGTTAAGCTATTACCTAGCTCTTGCGCGGCCGATTCGCTGAGACCGAGCAGGTAGGCCAAAAGGGTAAAAAAGAACCATGCTGAAAATTTCATAATGATGTAGTTACTAGTTGTTCGTTGACTCCTCCCTTGAAAAAGCGGTGCCAAAACGAAAAAAAGTTCTTATATGACTGATTTACAGATTTATAAGAAAGTTTACTTTGTGGGCTATGTATCGAAACCGGACAGAATTATTGTCCGATATTAAAAAAAAATCCTCCTGACTGACAGCCAGGAGGACCATATAATTTGAATAATCCGCAGATTATTTCGCCGCAGCGTATCGCTTAGCGACTTCTTCCCAATTTACAACAGACCAAAAGGCGCTGATGTAATCGGGTCTTCTGTTTTGGTAGTTCAGGTAGTACGCGTGTTCCCACACGTCCAATCCCAAAATCGGAGTGCCCTTCACGTCAGCGACATCCATCAGGGGGTTGTCTTGGTTTGGTGTAGAACTTACCTGAAGCTCTCCGGAAGCATCTACACTAAGCCATGCCCATCCGGAACCGAATCGGGTAGCGGCAGCCTTGTTAAATTCTTCTTTCAGCTTGTCAAGTGAGCCAAATTTCGCGTCGATAGCTTTGGCCAAGTCACCTGAAGGCGCACCGCCACCATTAGGAGATAGTACGGTCCAAAACAAGGAGTGGTTGTAGTGGCCTCCTCCGTTGTTTCGTACAGCTGGAGACGCGGAAGAAATGTTTTTCATGATGTCCTCTAGGCTTTTGCCTGCGAGGTCGGTGCCTTCTACAGCGCCGTTCAAGTTGGTGACATAAGCGTTGTGGTGCTTTCCATGGTGGATTTCCATGGTCTTTGCATCAATATGCGGTTCTAGTGCATTAAAGTCATAGGGTAATGCGGGAAGTTCAAAAGCCATTTTTTCGTTAAAATTTAAGGTGAAACATTGAGTTAATGTGATGGTTGCTAGGTTTAAAAAACCTAATAAGCCAACCACAAATCCCGGAAAATGGTTCTAAAATCGCCAGGAATCTCTAATTTCTCAACGATTTGAAAAAATCCTGCAGTAGTTTTTGAGATGCTGACTCACACAACCCGCTGCTCACGATGGTCTTAGGGTGCAGCACCGGCTCGGTCAGTCTGCTGTATCCCCTTTTGGGATCATTTGCCGCAAAATGCAGTTCGCCAAGCTGCGCCCAAAAGATAGCGCCGGCACACATGAGACAAGGTTCTAGGGTTACGAAGAGTTTGCATTCCGGCAAGTATTTGGACCCCAGTGCACTGAAACCTGCTGTCAATGCCAAAATTTCCGCATGGGCGGTGACGTCCGTAAGACGTTCGGTTTGGTTGTAAGCCCTGGCGATAATCCGGTTTTTACAAACAAGCACCGCCCCTACTGGAACCTCCCCTTCTTCCAGCCCAAGCTGGGCTTGCTTCAGGGCTTCCATCATGAAATACTCGTTGGAATATAGCTCCATGCCAGTTCTCTTACCTTCGTTACCAGTTTGTAAACAAGGCGAAAACTTCTTTCCGAACGCCCTCGTTGATGATTAGGGCCAATATCAAGGAGACTAATAGGCCAATTCCGGCTTTGACCATGTCATTTTTGGCAAGGCGATACGCACGCACCAGCCTTGCCCGCCGCTTTTTCAGCTTTCTGGATTTGGCAAGGGCAATGGCCAGTTCCCGGCCTCCCAGCAAACCAATAAAGACCCAAGTGGTACTCATCGGCATATTGCTGTAGCCCTTGAAATAAAAGAGGATCACGGCATACACCAAATCCACAATGGTCGCAGCCCTCACATCCGTTACTTTCGTCTTTTCGTTGACGATGCCCTGTATTTTATCTCCCTTCAGGTAAAAGAGAAAGCCCAATCCGAGAAATACAAATCCGGTGTACGCGACAAATTCCCAAACCCCAAGCGTTCTCGGTAAAAACACGGCGATATTGGCTGCATCCTGCATTATCCACACCGCCCACAAGGCACCCGAAGTAATCCACTGCAAGACATACCAAAATGGTTTTGGCTTTCCCTTCAGGTAGTTTTCTACAAACTTTTCGAGCAAAAACCAGACAATAATCGCCCCCAAGAAGGCCACCAAGTAGCCGATAAAGCTCTTTTGCATCACGCCAATGATTGTACCGGCTTTGTACGTAAATACGTTCAATAACAAAAAGGTGGTGGAAACCGGCATACGCAGCCTGGTCATCACAAGGAGTACGATAGGCGCTGCAAGCTGCAAAAACACAAAATTATCCGGTGCACGATCCAACCCCTCTACCCGAAGCCGCTGATAGCTGACGTCACCGTCATACACCACCCAGCTGTAGGTCACTGTGGCCACAAAGATCAGCCCCATAAAAAGCCACAGGTAATACCACTTCCGGTTTTGATTGGAGGCAATAAAGGTGCCTATGGTCTGAATACTGTCGTTGGCAATGGCAGAATAGGCCGCCAAGGCAAAGCCAAACCACATCGCTGCATAGGTATAGGGAGTAATGATGCCCGCGATGGACACCAAGATACACATGATCAGCAGGAAGGATTTTTCTTTTTTACTAAAATCAAAAAGTGAATAGGCGGCCTTCGAGAGCGCATCCTGATTGATGTTTTGATCCTTCAATTTGACCATGGCAATGCTTAGGCTGGTGAAACGCAGCCACAAAGGTACGTAAGTTTATAAGAGCTCAATGTTAACAAATTGTTAATAAAAGCAACCAAAGAATAGGGGACACGCGCCAAAAGCACCCTGCTTTTACTCAACAATTAAAGGTAACGGTTTTTTTTCAGTACTTAAACACCCTACAATCAACTATTTCAGTCAAATCCCAAAAAAATCAAATTAACATAACCTTCATCTAAAAAACGCCTTAATAACTTTTTTCTAACGGAAATTTGCGCAAATTTTACCTATTGAATGATTCAAGCCCCTAGCATGCTCGTCAAAGAAACCGTTAAACCGACCCTTTTATTGATAGGAATGGCGTTACTCGGTCTTTTGCTTTTTATGTTTTCGATTGACCTGATGACTTTTTCGGTGGGAAAGCTGAACAGTGTGGTGGCCAAAGACATCTTTACTGCTACCGAAAACCCCTTTGTGGGACTGTTTATCGGCATTCTGATGACTGCGCTTATTCAGTCAAGTTCCACCATCTCGGCCATGGTAGTGGCTGTGGTAGCATCGGGAAGCCTTAGTCTCACGCAGGCCGTGCCGCTCATCATGGGGGCAAACATTGGCACTACCCTGACCTCCAACTTGGTTTCCCTGAGCTTTATCACGCAAAAGAAACCTTTTAAAAAAGCCCTATCTGCCGCAGTGCTGCATGATTTTTTTAACATTATCACTACATTGGTGTTGTTTCCGCTGGAAGTCTCCTTTGGGCTCTTAAGTGATATGGCCCATCACCTTGCAGGATTCTTTATGACGGCCGATGGGAATCAGCACACGCAGGACTTTGCTCCCTATAGGTTTTTTCTGCGACCGCTATCCGACCTACTCTATGGGTGGTTAAACTGGCCACTTTTCTGGTTAGTTTTCGGCGTGATCCTACTATTTGGATCCATCAAGCTCCTCTCTAACCTCGCATTTGAATCCATCCTTTCGCCTAAATACAAAAAAGCCAGCAAACACCTGTTCAAACAGCCTTTTAGAGCCTTCGGATATGGCGTCTTTTCCACGGCTGCCGTTCAGTCCAGCACCATCACCACCTCCTTGGTCGTGACGGTAGTGGCAACGGGAAAGGCATCTTTGGACAAGGTTTTTCCATTTATCATCGGTGCAAATATCGGCACGACGATCACCGCGGCCATCGCGGCGCTATATAAGACAGAGGCTGCTATAAGCATCGCGTTGGTGCATTTTTTATTTAATCTGATCGGCGCGCTGATTTTCCTTCCTTTTCCGCCTGTACGCAGAATTCCGCCCCGCTTGGCATCCCTGTTTGGCAAGCAGATCGTCAAGTCCCGCCTTATTGGACTGGCCTACATCTTGCTCACATTTTTTGTGATCCCTTTCCTATTGATTTACCTCAACAGCGAGTAGGGTTCTAGCGACTTAGTCCATTCAAAAAACGGAGAGAGATATCATTGAATTGGGCGGGCTTGTCTACGTTGACCACATGTCCGCAATCTGGAATAACCGTTAGACTGGCCGAAGGGTGGCTTTTCACAAGGCGCGAGATGGTAGGCAAAAACATGTAATCCTCTCCACCCATCACGTAAAGTGTAGGGATGTTTACATCCTTGATCCTAAAAAATGACAACAGCGGATTGACTTGGGATACCAGTGTAAACCAACGGATAAATTCTTTTTGATACAACTTTTTGGCCTCTTCTATAAATAGGTACCGGGACTCCCGGTGTTTCTTCCGGGGCATGATCACAAATGCAAACAGCTTGTACAGCAACAGGTAGGGAATGAGCGATTTGAGCAGAACTCCCATGCGCATCAGCAACTGCCCGCGCAGGTTGAGCTTCATGACGGCCCCAGCCAATATCAGGCTTTGGACCCGCTCCGGGTAACGCTCACTGATCTCCCGGATAATGATCGTGCCTAGCGAAATACCTACGAAATGGGTTTTTTTGATTTTTAAATGGTCCAACACTTCGATTACTTCGTCACCGATCACATCGAAGGTGTATTTTTTCAAATGCTCGTATTCAGCCTTCTTGGAGCGCCCATGGCCTCGTAAGTCTACCAACAGTACATTATAGGATTTGCTAAAATCGCGGAGTTGTTTGTACCAAATGGCACTACTACCACCCGCACCGTGTACGAAGGTTACCCATTCGGAACTATCCGTGTGTAAGAATGTGCTATAATGTAACATACAGGTAAAACCGCTAGTGCGGTGTAAAAGTTTGACCGCCAGCAAAACTACGCATTACAAGGTAAATAAACAGGGATATATAGGTGTAAGGGCGTTCTACTGATCGTAAGATAGGTTACCAAGGCCAACGGCACGGTGGCGGTGGACGTGGTTACCCCACTAAATATAACCAATCTTACTGAAAACGCCACACAAATCCGCAACCGCAATAGGTAACGGGCCTCCCCTTCATTGGCAATGAGTTCTGACATGACTGCCAATTTGCCCACCTCATCCGCTATAACAAACAAAAAAGGCTCTGCAATGGCTGAAGAGAATCCAAGTGAAAATCCAAACAAGAGCAACCAGATGAGGCTTTCTTTTCAAGCCAACGCATGAGCCGTATTCTCGCCAATGGGAAAAAGGCAAACCTCCAACACCGTCCGCTTTATTTTAACAGCTATGTGAGTTAAATCATCTTCGAGCCCATCCATCCAAAAAGCTGCCGAAATCACCCTTAATTTGTGTCTGGAACTAACAACAATAACCGGTCTTGATGGGCAGCTAAAAACTCACTGAAGGAACCCTTAAATATCGATTCCCAAATTGTTTTCCGCTTCGGAAAGGCTACAATCAGTTGGTCTGCAGCCGTGGCGCGGTCCCGAATTTCCTCCTTCGATTCGAGTAGGTAGATATTTTCCATCTTGGCTATCAAATCTGCCGGAAGAGATCCCACCAGCAGTTGTTCCAACGCTGCATCTTCTAGCGGTTTTCCTTCCGTAGCATAGACCAAGTCCCAGCGGACCTTAAATGCCGCAAGCAGCCCTGCTACCAGGTCAAAACGCTCCTCCTCCAACTTGGATTTGAGGTCAAGCGCCAGCATCAGCTTGGAAACGTTGAGCGGGACGGATTCCGGGGAGACCAATAACATGGGAGCGCAAACATTTCCGCTTCGAAGCAGACTTGTCAAACCACTTCCCACAAAAATCCGCTCCAATGCCGAACGATTCTTTTTCCCAAACACCAACAGGCAGTTCGGAGACCTTTGTACCAACTGTTCTACCGCTTCTTCAAATCCAACGTTTGAAACAACGGAGGAAGACAGTAAAGTGCCAACATGCCTCTCCTCCAAACCTTTCACAAACTGGCGCATCGAAGCTTCTCCCTCACGCTCTACGACATCCAATATTTCGCTCCGAATATCTGCACCAGCCATGGAAGGAACCGGAGGTACCGGTGTTGCATGGAACACTTCCAACGGCTTCTTAAGCCGCTTTGCCAATTCGGCAGCAAGCTCTACCGCCTGATCAGAAGAAGGCGAAAAATCGGTCAATGCAACAATCTTATCGGGAAGTCCTTGAATCATGTCTATATAGAATCAGTTCGTCTGTGGTAACGGAAATATAGCAAAAAATATCGGTATCTGGTAAATCAACACATCCCTAGCTGCAACAAATGGAACCCAATCTGCCGGCTTCAATTGCCAATCGTTTCTTTATATACTTTACCATCTTTCATAATGACCAGGAACTTTTCAGCCGGATTGGCGACCAAGGAAATATCCGCAAGCGGGTTCCCATCCACCAGGATCAAATCGGCCAAAGCCCCCTCTTCCACTACGCCCAACTTCCCCTGATAGGGGCTGCGAAGACCGGATAGCTGTAAAAGCTGTGCGTTGTCGTGGGTGATCATCTTTAGGATTTCGGCTGGGGCAAACCACTCCGTCAGCTTCAGGATAAATTCGTTTTGCCGTTCGTTCAGCTCAGGCTCGAATAAAAAATCGGTGCCCCAGGCCAAGTTTACTTTCAATTGCTTGGCCAATGGCCAAATTCTGGCCTGCCCTTCCAGTACCGGCTTCCGCTTCTCTCGCCTGGCAGGGTCCATATCCGGGGTATCTTCCACCAGATTTTGAAGACTTAACCAAACCCCCTTTTTGGCCATCATCCGCAAGGTCTTTCGCTCCAAGAGCTGTCCATGTTCCACACACTTTACACCTGCCGCAATGGCTTTCTGAACGGCTCTTTCCGTATAGGCATGCACGGTAATATAGGTCCCCCAGTCTTCGGCTGCCTCAACGGCTGCCTTCATCTCGTCTAAGGTATATTGCGTGACATCCACGGGGTCATATGCAGAGGAGGTACCGCCCCCTGCCATCAGCTTGATCTGACTGGCACCAAAGCGGAGGTTCTCCCGCACAGCCGTCAACACCTCGGCCGTGCCATCTGCAATAAAGGTGGCGTTGTACCGCTCTGCGCGGGATACCTCTCCGAAAAACTTTCTGGACCGCTCCTCGGGAGTACGGAAATCGCCGTGACCCGCTGTCTGGCTTATGGTGGCACCGGAAGGCCAAACTCTGGGCCCTGCCACTTTTTCGCTGTCAATGGCTGCCTTAAGCGGAAAAATGGGTCCACCTACATCCCTCACCGCAGTAAACCCACGCAGCAGCATACTCTCCGCGCCTTGGGAGGCCTTCTCCAAAATCAAGCGCTCAGACAGCATCGGAGACATCATCTCCCGCATCGTCAATGCACCAAACACCATATGTACATGCACATCGATCAAGCCCGGCATAAGCGTACGTCCCCCACCGGGAATCACCTGAACCGACTCTCCCACGGTGATGCTGCCACCGCTGATCTGTCGAATCTGATTTCCCTCCACCAACACATTGACTGGGCCGCTGAGACTGGAAGAGCGCCCATCAAATACGCGTACGTCCTGAAACAATACCTGTGAAACGGCCTGCTGCGTAGGCAATGAAACTGCAAAAAAGAGCAACAAACAGCATGGAACAAAAGATAGGATCAATCGATTCATGGAGACACATTTAGTAGCGACTAAAAATAAGGAATCTCGCCAATAATGCGAACAGTCTATGGATTTATCTTTACCCTACAAAAAAGAAGCTCCCGTGATTGCGGGAGCTGCGTAGGGTTGGTACCCAATATATTTCTTTGCCTTTTCGTTCGATCAATCAAGTGCTTTCAGCCATTGGATGCAACTATCCATCCACCCCTTTTGGGTGCCCTCCACATTAATGGAAAGCGAAAACCCATGCCCCCCGGTAGGATATACATGCATCTCCGCCGGAACCTTGTGCTGGGTAAGTGCTTCAAAAAACCGGATACTGTGACTCACCGGCACGGTGGCATCGTCCTGTGCATGAAACAGAAAAGAAGGAGGGGTATCTTCGGTCACCTGCCGTTCATTGGAGAAATACTCCACCCATTTGGGTTCGGGATTTTGGCCTATCAGGTTGTTTCTAGAGCCGATATGCGTGTAGGAGGGATCAAAGGATATCACCGGGTAGGCCAAGATAGCAAAGTCGGGACGGCTGCTCTGCCGTTCGACCACATCTGCCGATGAGGCATTCCCGCTGTCAAAATGCGTTGCTAACGAGGAAGCCAAATGGCCCCCTGCCGAGAAACCCATAATTCCAATCTTTGCTGGATCAATGTTCCACTCGGCAGCCTTGGAACGAACCAGCCGCATCGCTCGCTTTGCATCAGTCAGCGGAACCATATGCGGTTCCGTTTGGCTCTCGGCAGACGGCAGCCGGTATTTGAGTACAATCCCGGCAATACCGTGGCTGTTGAGCCACTTGGCAATATCCAACCCTTCCCAATCGTAAGCCAACACGCCATATCCCCCACCCGGACATATGACCACCGCCTGCCCGGTGGCATTTGATTTAGAAGGCAAAAACACCTGCACCCTGGGCTCCTGTACGGTCCGTACTACCATGATATCGTTCACTTGCACCTGTTCTTGTTGGGTAGACACCTTCCTGTACGGTATCTCCCCCGCGTAAAGTGGAAGATCTATGGGTTGAAATTGTGCATAAACGGTAAGCATGTAGGAAGATAAGAGGATCAATAGCGTCAATTTTCGCATATAGAATAAAGGGTTATCGGTAATTCAAGTGCTTCTTCGGACCTCGCGTGCCTTTCAGGCTATCCGTGAGTAATTCCCTATCACCTTATTTGAATGGAACGGCATTTTACACGGAATCGTCGCAATCAGTGCCGTTTTCTTTCAGCTGCTACATCGCTTTAGCGCTCCTGTAGCATCAGCGCGGCTCCATAAGCAGACCCTAATGGGAAATCGGAAAACTGGAGTTCAAACCCTGGCAGCAGCTCTTCCAGCATCCGTATAAACAGCCTATTGTGCACAAACCCACCATCAATATATACCTTTTTTATGTCCGAATCACCCAGTGCCAACTTCAAAGATGCTACCTGCATGCGTGCCAATCCCCAGATCACCTGATGGTAGGCCTGTTCAAAGGTTTTATACTGCCCTGGATTCCACTGGTTTTCGGAAAATACCTCCTGCACCAAAGGCGTAGGGGTCATGGTTTCGGGGTGAAAGGTAGCCGGGATATCCTCAAAGACGATTCCTTGCAGGATATTCTCATCACAGGGCACATCCTTGTAGTACTTGGGCATTTTGTGGAAAAGCGCGTTTAACTTCTCTACCTGATGGTCCAACTCGTATCCGAGAAAAAACCGACTGGCCTTTACCGTTGTGCCGTGGATGGAGAGAAAATTCAGGCAATCGTTTTGCAGTTCCTCGAAGCTCAGGTTACCTACGGGGTACGGGTTCAGGGTAATGGACCAGGTGCCGGTTGAAATCAGCACAAAGGGCTCGTCGATCTTCAAGAGGTAGGAAGCCAATGCGGAGGAACTATCGTGTATGCCGACACCGACCTTTACCGGCTTGCCACCAATTTTCTTGGTGAAATAGTGAGTGGTGGGAACGATCTGCGGCAGTTTCTCTGCCACACCCTCATCGTAGACCCATTGGTGGTAGTCCTTTTTGGGAAAATCCCACATTTTGGTGTGACACCCAATGGAGGTAGGTTCGGTGACCGCTTCCCCGGTAAAGAGGTAGGAAATATACTGGGGAAGGTGCAAGGCGTACTTGATTCGCTGAAATACCTCGGGCCGTTTCTTTTTTAGCCAGTACAACTGTAGGCCAGAGTTCAGCATGCCGAGCGTGGGGGACGCGGTGATCCGGTTGATTTCCTCCTCCGGATAAGCAGCATAGAACTCCGCATGGAGGTCTTCCGGAAATGTCTTGAGGTAATTGTAAATGGGGGTCACCGGCTTTCCATCGATACCGATGGATACGAAAGAAGCACCATAAGTCGAAAAATTCAATGCCTTCAATTCGTAGTCGGGATTATCACATAGCTCCCTAACCTTCTCTTTGGCCCAGGAGGAAATTTTCTCCAGATCGTCACATTCCTCTCCGTCTTCGTCTTCGATGGTAGGAAACTTGACGTATTCTTCACTGATTTCGTTTAACTCCTCGTCAAAGAGGAAGAACTTTTTGTTTGTTTTGCCTATATCAAATATCGCGATGACAGGTCTGGCCATGGGTCTGTTTTAGGTTGACAATAGAAAATAAAAAGGGTTGGCGGTATCAGCTGCACCGCCAACCCTTGCATCATAATCCGGTAGAGATCGCTTTTGCGCCTCTTTCCTGAATCAGTTGCTTACGCACTTCCAGCGAGCGGAAAGCCTCAATGGGACGCAGCGCGGCACCGGAGCGTAGCCTCGCTTCCGCGATAAGCGGTCTCACATCGGTGCGGTAGGCATCCTGAAGAATCTCCTGGGCCAATGTAGGATCGTTGGACTCCCGGGCTGTTTCCAAGACCTTCCGGTCAATCAGCAGGGCTTGTGCATAGGCCATTTGAATGGCTTCTACCGACTGCAACAGATCCTCTAGTGGATCTTTGAGGTTGTGGCTTGCGTCGATCATCCAGGCGGGAGCAGGATTTATACCTTCCGGGTCTTCCATGCCTTCAACGAGTTCATTGAAGATCAGAAATAGCTGATAGGGTTTCAAAGCGCCCACTGTCAAATCGTCGTCTCCAAACTTGGAATCGTTGAAATGAAAGCCTCCAAGCTTACCGCGCATCATCAGTGTGGCTACAATCTGCTCGATGTTGGTATTGGGCAGGTGATGGCCCAAATCTACGAGCGTAAACGCCCGCTCGCCCAGTTCCGTGGCCAAGAGGTGGGACGTACCCCAGTCTTGAATCACGGTGGAATAGAAATAAGGCTCGTAGGGCTTGTATTCCACAAACAACTTCCAATCCTCGGGCATCCCCGCATAGATCTGCCGTAAGGAATCCAATGTGCGCTGCAAGGCCTTGCGGAAATTCGTTTGACCGGGAAAAGACGAGCCATCGGCCAGCCAAACGGTCAACGCCTTGGATCCCAGTGCTTCTCCGTGGCGGATTACCTCGAGGTTATGCTCAATGGCCTGCTGACGTACCGCCTCTGAGGTATGGCAAAGGGAGCCAAACTTATAGGAGTGCGCCTGATCGGGCTGGTCTTGGAAGGTATTTGAATTAACCGCATCAAAAGCCAGGCCGTGAGAGGCAGCATGGGCCTTGATAGCTGCCACATCCGATGGGATGTCCCATGGTATATGCAGGGATATGGCACCGGAAGCTTTGTTTAGGGCATGTAATAGACCCACATCGTCCATTTTCTCTTCCAGTGAACGGGGCTCTCCGCCACCGGGGAATCGCCCAAAGCGGGTTCCTCCCGTGCCCAGTGCCCAGCTAGGAATGGCTATCTGAAAACCTTGGATCTTTTCGATCAGCTGGTCTACATCCAATGCTTTCTTTTCCAGTTTGCCGCATAAATAGGCAAAACTCTCCCGGTGATCCGAAAGAGTTTTACCATTATGCGACTGGATGAAATCTTCATCAATACGCATGCTACGTCGATTATCGTACGAATGCTGCGGCTACGCCACCGTCCACATTCAATATATTTCCAGTACTCTTGCTTAGGTCACCACCCACGAAGGCAAATACCGCGGCGGCGATATCCGCTGTGCTGATGATTTCGTTCATGATGGTGCGCTTGGCATAAAATGCGGGGAGCTCCTCTATGCTGATGCCATAGGCTTTGGCACGTCCAGCTGCCCAAGCACCTTCCCATATTTTACTGCCTTCGATTACGGCATCTGGATTCACTACGTTTACGCGTATCTTGTCTGGACCCAATTCAGCAGCCAACAGTCTACTCATATGCACTTGTGCCGCTTTTGCGGTACCATAGCCCACGTTGTTCGGTCCAGATACCAGGGCATTTTTACTGGCAATGTTGATGATATCGCCTCCCTTGTTCTGTGCTCGCAAAATGGCTACGGCGGCTTTGGAAACGGCAAACTGTCCTTTTACCAATACATCCTGTAGGAGATCCCACTCCTTCTCTGAGGTTTGGTCTATGGGCTTGGAAATTGCCAATCCGGCGCAGTTAACCACCACATCCACACCACCGAATTTCAGGATGGCCTCCTTCAGGGCCCGCTCGATGTCCTCCATATTGGTCACATCCATCAGGGTACCTGCACCGGTGTCCCGGCTATACGTGGCCACCGCAGCATCCAAATTATCCTTGTTGATATCGGTGATGAATACGCAGGCGCCTTCAGCTGCCAAGCGGTCAGCAATGGCTTTCCCAATTCCTCCGGCTCCTCCGGTTACGAAGGCGATTTTTCGGGACATGGGCTTTTCCTTCGGCATACGCTGAAGCTTGGCTTCCTCGAGCAACCAATATTCAATATCGAAAGCCTCCTGCAAAGGCAGGGCCACGTATTCTGAAATGGCTTCTGCACCCTTCATCACGTTGATGGCGTTGATGTAGAATTCGCTGGCTACGCGAGAGGTTTGCTTGTCTTTGGCATACGAAAACATGCCCACGCCCGGCCAAATGATGATCACGGGATTGGAATCCCGGATGCCGGGGCTGTTGGGATGCTTGTGATCTTCGTAATAGCTGGTATAATACTCGCGGTATTTCTGGAATTCCACTTCCAGCTTTTCCTTCAGGGCTGCCCCATCGCTCAAATCGTGGTCTGCGGGAATATCCAGTACCAATGGTCGGATCTTTGTCCTTAGGAAGTGGTCCGGACAGCTCGTTCCCAGTGGAGCCAACTTATCCAAGTCATGGCTATTGGCAAATTCCAACACCCGGGCGTCATCGGTAAAAGTTCCCACCATGCGGTTGTAGCTCGAAGCAAGGCCTCTCAAGATAGGCGCAATTTTGGCCGCCTGATCTTTACGCTGATCCTCCAGCAGGGACTGTGTACGCTGACCGCCAAATACGGGCCGCTTTTTGCCGTAGTTATCTTCCAGGTACTGGGAAGCTTTTTCGATCACCTCCAAGCTATTGACATAACATTCGTAGGCAGTATCGGCCCAGGTGAACAGCCCGTGTCCGCCCAACATGATGCCGCGAATGCCCGGATTGTCCTGCACTGCTTTTTCCAGCTTCAGGGCGATGTCAAAGCCTGGTCGTTGCCAGGGAACCCAAGCAATCTGACCTTCAAATAACTCCTCGGTGATCTTCTCGCCGTCCTTGGATGCCGCAATGGCAATGGCCGCATCGGGATGCAGGTGGTCGATGTGCTTAAAGGGCAAAAAGGCGTGCAGCGGGGTATCGATAGAAGGCGCCTTGGAGTCCAGGTCATAGATGCAGTGGTTGAACAACCCCACCATCTCGTCTTCGAATTCCAGTCCACGGTACACGTTTTTCAGGGAATGTAGCTTTTCTTGATACAGTCCGGCCAATCCGCTTCGCTTCAAGGTGCCGATATCACCCCCAGACCCTTTGATCCACATCACCTCGGTCTCCTTTTTGGTAAGCGGATCTATTTCCATGGTCTTGCAACTGGTATTGCCGCCACCGTAATTGGTAATTCTTAAATCTGAACCTAAAATATTGGATCTATACAGCAGCAAGGCCACTTGATCATCTCCCAGTTCTTTCTCCTTCTCCTTATCCCAAAGGTAGTTTACGTGTTTAAAATTCTTCTCTAAAACTGACATATTGTAATTAAGTTGTTTGAATACATGCGTTGAAATCAAGCGAATATAAACGATAGGTTTGGTTTAACTATCCTGTTCTATGCTGTTGCTACGGGCAATTTCACCAAAAGGCGTGATAAGCACCACAAAAAACGCTGAAAAACGCCTTTTTTTGATAAGACTTTTGAGAAAATGCACCTTATTTTGGTAAAACCATCCTAAGTCAGGCGTACGGGGAGGGACTGACCGATGTCCAGCCGCCATCGATGACCAAGCTTTGCCCGGTGATGTGGCGGGCCTTTTCCGATACCAGAAACGCCACGGCATGCGCGATGTCTTCGGGGCTTGCCGGCCTCCCCATGGGGGTGATGGAGGACCAAATGCCTACAAAGTCCTCCTGCTCCAGGGTGCGTTCGGTGACGGTGGCGCCGGGTGCCACGGCGTTGACATTGATGCCGTATTCCGACACTTCCACCACCAAGCCTTTGGCCAACATTTCCAAGCCCGCCTTGGTCATGCCGTAGGGTACCAGGTTTTTATGCGCCTGATGGCCTGTGACGGATGACATGAACAGGATGGAACCACCCCGGCCCTGCTTTATCATCTGTTTGGAGGCCGCTTGGGCCAGAAAGAAAGAACCTCCCAAGTTAAGCTGAAGCACTTTCTGAAAATCCTCGGGCCGGTAGTGGAGGAATTCGCCGTAGATGGTGATACCTGCATTGGCGATTGCCGCATTTAATTGCCCAAATTCATCCACGGCAGTGGCTACCATCTGTTCGATGAAGGAGGGGTCGGACGCGTCTCCGGCCAATCCCAAGCAGGCTCCCGGATAGGCAGCATTGACCTTAGAAGCCCCCTGCTCGGTGAGGTCCTCTGCCAGATCATTTAACAGTACTTTGGTTCCCGATTTGGCCAGCTCCATCGCAATTGCCAAACCGATCCCCACCCCGGCGCCCGTCACAATGGCCACCGGGGATTGGTTGCTTTCTGTTACTTGCATGAAAAGTAAGTTGGTTGGTAGATATCAATTTCCCCGAATATAACGGGTTTCTGCCGCATCTAGTGGGAATCTTTGGACACCTCGGAACCCGAGCTCCCTTTTAGGAAATCCAGATCCGCACCGAGGTTTGCCTGCTCCACATGTTTGATGTAGAGACCCACATAGCCCCTGTCCGTGATAGGAGTTGGTTTACGCCAGCTAGCCTTTCTGGCGGCAAGCTCCTCGTCCGACACCAGCACATTCAGCTTGCGGGCGAGTACATCCAGCTCGATCACGTCGCCGGTCTGCACGACGGCAAAGTTGCCGCCCTCTGCCGCTTCGGGAGTGGCATGGAGTACCACGGTGCCAAAACCCGTCCCGCTCATACGGCCATCGGAGATGCGGACCATGTCGGTGATGCCCTTGGCCAGCACTTTGGGAGGCAATCCCATGTTGCCAACTTCCGGCATGCCGGGGTAACCTTTTGGCCCCACGTTTTTCAGGATCATCACGGAGTTTTCGTCTATGTCCAAGTCGGGGTCATCGATTTTGTTTTTATAATCGTCAATGTCCTCAAATACCACCGCTTTGCCCGTATGTTTCATCAGGTGGGGACTAGCTGCCGAAGGCTTGATGATGGCGCCGGTTTCACAAAGATTGCCCTGTAGCACCACGATTCCAGATGTGGGGTTGAAGGGCTTGTCAAAGGAAGCGATGACCTCCTCGTTGTAGTTTTTAAAGGCCGCATTCACCTCACCGATGGGCAGTCCTGTGACGGTAATGGCTTCGCTGTTCAGGTGATCCCTCAACTGATGGATGATGGGTGGCAGGCCGCCGGCATAGTAGAAGTCTTCCATAAAATACTTGCCGGAGGGCTGCAGGTTGGCCATTAGGGGGATATTTGCCGAGAAGCGGTCAAAATCCTCCAAGGTCAGGTCCACGCCTATCCTTCCCGCGATGGCAAGTAGGTGTATGACAAAGTTGGTGGAGCCGCCTATGGCCGCATTGACCATGATGGCATTTTCGAAGGCCTGCCGGGTGAGGATGTCGCTGGGCTTGATGTCCTTTTCGACCATTTTAACGATCTCCATTCCAGACAGGTGTGCCAGGATGCGTCTGCCGGAGTCGGGGGCCGGAATGGCCGCATTTCCCGGCAGGGTAAGGCCCAATGACTCTACCATGCAGGCCATGGTGGAGGCGGTGCCCATCACGCCACAGTGTCCATCGCTGCGGCAAAGACCCCGCTCTGCCTCGTATAGATCTTCCTGATTCATTGCACCGGACCGGGAAGCTTCGCTGAAGCGCCATATATCGCTGGTGCTGATCTGACTGCCCCGGTACCTGCCCGTGAGCATGGGACCGCCGGATACCACGATGGTGGGAATATCCACGCTGCATGCTCCCATCACCAGGGAAGGCGTGGTCTTATCGCATCCGCACAGCAGCACCACGCCATCCAACGGATTGGCACGAATGGATTCCTCTGTATCCATGCTGGCCAGGTTGCGGAAAAGCATGGCCGTGGGTTTCATCACGGTTTCGCCCAGAGACATCACGGGGAATTCCACCGGAAAGCCCCCCGCCTCCAGGATGCCCTTTTTGACGAATTCGGCCAGATCCCGAAAATGGGAGTTGCAGGGAGTAAGCTCCGACCAGGTGTTGCAAATACCGATTATGGGCTTGCCCGCCATTTCATGGGTAGGGATGCCTTGTTTCTGAAACCAAGAGCGATAAATCAATCCATCCTTTCCGGTCTTTCCAAACCAGCCTTGACTTCTACGTTTTGAATCTTGCATAGGTGTTAGGTTATTTTTCTTTTGTTGGTGCCCAATTTACCATCCTGTCGGCAAATGCCGATGCCAGTTGCCAAAATATTCCTTTCCTTACCGAAAAAGTATGGCCTGTTTACAAATTTGGCGGTATAAGGTTAGCAAAAGTTTGTCCGAAATTAAAGGATTATTTGATAAATAACCGAAACTTCGATTTGGGATACTTGCTTCTTTGCTATATTAGGAGCCTCAAGCGAGCAAAACAATAGACCATTAAGATAATTACACATGAGCTTTGAAATCAAATCATCCCCCGACCTATATGACGCGATCATCGTAGGTTCAGGTGCGGGGGGAGGCATGGCTGCCAAAATCCTCTCCGAAGCCGGACTGAGCGTGGCAGTAGTGGAAGCCGGCAGTGACTTTGACCCTGCACTCGAAGAGTACCGCACGCAGATGCGCTTTCCCTGGGAGTCTCCCCGGCGAGGCGCCAGTACCGTGCGCGACTTTGGCGACTTTGACGCCGCCTATGGGGGCTGGGAAATTGAAGGAGAACCCTATACCCGAAAGGATGGCACCCAGTTTGACTGGTTTAGATCGCGGATGTTGGGGGGGCGTACCAACCACTGGGGGCGGATTTCCCTACGCTTCGGACCGGATGATTTCAAACGAAAAAGCATCGATGGCCTGGGGGATGACTGGCCGATTTCCTACGACGACGTCAAGCCCTTTTACGACCGGGTGGATCGGCTGATAGGCGTGTTCGGCACCAAAGAAGGCATCCCCAACGAGCCCGACGGTCACTTTCTCCCCCCTCCAAAGCCCCGGCTGCATGAATTGGCCTTTATGAAGGGCGGTAAGAAAATCAACATCCCCGTCATCCCTTCACGTATTTCCGTGCTTACCCGTCCGGTAAACAACGAACGGGGGGCCTGTTTCTTCTGTGCCCAGTGCAACCGGGCCTGTCAGGTATACGGTGATTTCTCTGCCGGCACGGTGCTGGTAAAGCCTGCCATGAAAAAGGGACACGTGGACCTCTATACCTATGCGATGGTGCGCAAGGTCACGACCAACGAGCAGGGAGAAGCCACGGGTGTTTCCTACGTGAGCAAAGTGGATATGCAGGAATACAAACTCAAGGGCCGTGTGGTCGTGTTGGGAGCCTCTGCCTGCGAGACGGCACGGATCATGATGAACTCCAAATCTACCCGCCATCCCAATGGCATTTCCAACAGCAGCGGAACATTGGGCAGGTACCTGCACGACTCTACCGGAGCGAGCAGGTCCGCACTGGTGCCGGAGTTTCTGGGTCGGGACAAATACAACGAAGACGGCGTGGGTTCCATGCACGTGTATACACCCTGGTGGCTGGACAACAAAAAACTGGACTTCCCGCGGGGCTATCACCTCGAATTTGGAGGGGGCATGCGCATGCCAAACTACGGGTTTGGCTTCGGCATGGAAAGCATGCGTCAGCACATCAAGGATGAGTTTGGCAATCCCAGCCCGAACGGGGGCTACGGCGCCGGACTCAAAAAGGACATCCGAAGCCTGTATGGTGCTACCATTGGCATCGCGGGAAGGGGCGAGAGTGTGCCGCAGTACGACAACTACTGCGAGATAGACCCCAATGTGGTAGATAAGTTTGGCATTCCGGTGCTACGCTTCCACTACAAATGGACCGAGCACGAAGTAAAGCAGGCCAAACACATGCAGGACACCTTTGAAGAGATCTTCACGGCCATGGGCGCCAAGATTCTGGGCACCAAGCCGGGGGCTGAAACCCAATACGGACTGGCAGCACCCGGTAGGATCATCCACGAGGTGGGTACTTCCCGTATGGGCAATGACCCCAAGACCTCCGTGCTCAACAGCTATTCGCAGGCCCATGAGTGTAAAAACCTGTTTGTGGTAGATGCGGGGTCCTTTGTATCCCAGGCGGACAAAAACCCCACTTGGACCATCTTGGCGCTATCCATGCGCACCTCCGAATACATCATTGATCAGCTGAACAAGAAGAATATCGGATAGAACACGGCGATCCGGTCGCGTCACCCGGTGCCATCTGCGGCGATGTCTGTTACCGTGGGTGGCACCGGCTTTTTTTAGCGGGCCTAGCGTGGGAGATGCGCGTCGCTCAGGGAGGTTTTGGAACTCCTTGGCGAGACAGCGTGTAAATACCGGGAACGTGCATCCCCCATTCAATGGGACTCGATGTAGCGCAACGGTAGCCCAAGGGATTGCTTTTGAACCCCTCATGCCATTCCTTCAAGTAAAATGTTTGCCTTATTCGTTTGAAAAATGGTGGAAATGCGGTATTTTCAGGCGTTTACTTTCTTTTTTTGATGTCATGAAGAAAACCATTGTTTTAAAGAACGATTCTTTCGGAAAGAATCCAGTACTTCGCCTGGAGTTTCCTTTTGATTTCGACCTAAAGGAATTGGTTAAGACCTTTCCGGGTGCTTCTTGGTATCCGAAAGAGCGAGTGTGGGCGGTTCCGTATTCCGACACCCAAGTTTCTTCCCTTCTGGCGCATTTTAGAGGGAGCAATGTGTGGCTGGACTACAGCTTGGTCAAAAAGGTAGAACTTCCGAAGGTGTGGCCGGACCTGCCTCCCTTGGCAGACCGGATCGCGGTCGAAATCCAGCGGTTTAGGGATTGGCTGCGAAACCGTCGGTATTCAGAGGCCACGGTAAAAAACTATTGTGATTCGATCTCGGTATTCTTTCGGTTTTTGGAAAACAAGGATCCCGAGGAGGTGACCAACGAAGATATGGAGCTGTTTAACCGGGACTATATCCTGGCCCGAGGGCTGTCGGAGTCGTATCAGTCGTTGTTTATCAACGGGGTGAAGTTGTATTTTGCCATTTTGGAGGACAGGAAGTTGGAGCCGGAGATTATCCGGCGTCCGAGGCGGGCGAAGAAATTGCCCCATGTATTGAGCAAGGAAGAGGTCAAGGCGGTTCTGGAGGCCCTTACCTACCCAAAGCACCGGCTGATTTTACTCCTTCTGTATTCCTGTGGTCTGCGAAGGGGGGAGTTGATAAACCTACGTGTGACCGATATCCAGCTGGAGCGAGGGGTTCTTATGGTGAGAAAAGGTAAGGGTAAGAAAGATCGTTTGGTTCGGTTTCCACCCATGTTACGGGGTATTCTGCAGTCATATATCAAAGCATCTCAACCTAGAGAGTATCTGATAGAAGGGCAGAAGGGGGGAGCCTACAGCGAAAAAAGTTTGGCAGAGGTATTCAAGAAAGCCTTGCATTTGTCCGGCATCAACAAGCCTGCTACTCCGCATTGGTTGCGGCACAGCTACGCTACCCATCTTCATGAAGGAGGTACGGACATTCGGTTTATTCAGGAGCTTTTAGGTCATCAGAGCAGCCGAACGACGGAAATTTACACACATGTAAGTACTCGAAAACTAAGGGAAATTCGGAGTCCAATAGAGGACATGGATCTAGAAATATAGAAGGCAATCAAACCAGACCAATCCAACAAATTCATGCGAGAAGGGTCTGGCCAAACCAGACCTATAAGTAAGTTATAAGCCATTTTAGGACAACACAACATTAACCGACATACAAACATAAAATATGAATATTGGCGACACAATTGACGGAAAATATTTAATCGTTGAAGAAATTGGCGAAGGTGGAATGGGTAAAGTTTTCAAGGTCCAGCAAGGAGATAATTTATTTGCTTTAAAAGTATGCCTTGACAAAGACGAAGAAAGTATAAAAAGATTTAGACGTGAAGTTCGCTTGATGGCAAGTATTAAGCACGACAACGTAATTGAAGTTCTTGCTGAAAATTTAGATGGTGTAATTCCATACTTTGTGATGCCACTTTGCAAGTTCTCCATTGATAAAAAACTTGAGAAACTTCAAGCAAATCAAGAACTAGCAATTGATATACTACTTCAAGTCTGCAATGGCATTAATGCAATACACTTATCAGGTATCATTCACCGTGACATTAAACCCAAAAACATTTTAATAAGCACCGACAATAAAGTAAAAATGAGTGATTTAGGTCTTGGTAAATTTAAAGACCGTGACAGCACAATATTGACAAGTTCGAATGTTTATATGGGAACACAGGGTTTCATTCCGCCAGAATTTTTCAAATCTGGCGGCACAAAAAATGCAAATGTGAAAAGTGACATTTACCAACTTGGTAAAACCATTTATAATGTATTCACCAATAGAAATCCAACACTAATTGAAAAAGACATCTTACCTGGCGGACTTCTTTATATAATTCAAAAGTGCATTGCAGACAACCCTGAAAATCGGTATAAGTCAGTTGGAGAACTTGAAAATGCTTTGAATAACTATTTACTCTCACTTAAACCGCAAGCCAATCCGACAAATGCTTACGAGAATTTAATAAATATTGCCAAGGATAATTTAAAAGTAAATCAATATGACAAGGACAATGTTGAAGACATAGTAAAAACTCTATTTAATTTCAATGACGACCCTGAAACATTCTTCAAGAAATTCAATGATATTCCAAAACAAATCCTAGAAATAATTGCAGCAAATTTTCCAGCACTTTGCAACGACCTTATAGACGTTTACAGTACTACGACTGAAAAATACTTTAGAGAATCAAGAATTGACTTTTCAGAAGCCGAACTCGTTGCTAATGCAATGAATAGAGTTTTTAAAGGAAGCAAAGATTTAGAAACAAAGATAAAGGCAATGCGAATGACATTATTTGCTTCAGTTTATTGCAACAGATACAACGCAATGGAAGTGTTTGATTTGATGCTACAGGAGACCAAAAACGACCAAGATGCAGTTGCCGTTGTTGAAATGTTAAAGGACAACTTGGACTCTTATGAATACATTGCTGACAGAGTGCCTTCAACAAAACTTCACCCATTAATTCAAGCTTTACAACTCGAAATTAAACAACGGAAAGAAGAAGAAAATGCAAAACGTAACGCTGATATGGCAGACTGGTAAAAACTCTCAACTTAAATAAAGTGACTGAAAAAGAAAACTCAAACAATTCATTAATTCCAATCACCTCAACTGGTTTAGTTAGAGTTGGAAATTCAATTGAAGTAACAAATAAGATATTAAGTGAATTTAATGATAGAAGATTAGCAAATTTTAAGTTTAAAGGTGAAACAGTATTTCAATACTTTAGAAATAAAGGTGCAATTAATCAACTTGAGATAAATAATGACAAACTGTATATTGGCTGTGGTAGCAATGACGGCTCTCTCGTTGCTTGGGATATTAACAAGAATACTATAAATGTGGAATTTACTGCTATACACGGTATGATTGAAGCTTTATCAGTAAGCTCAAAAAATAATATTGCCGCTATTGGTGGCTTTCAAGATTTTTCAACAACAATTATCGATTTAGAAAACGGCAACATCATTAAAAAACTCATAGGTCACACAAGAAGCATTTCAGCTGTTAAATTTAGTCCAGACGGAAATTTCCTTATTACTGCAAGTCACGATAAAACACTAAAAGTTTGGGAAACGACAAATTGGAAATGTTTACATACTTTAGAAGGACACGAAGCAATAATTCTATCAATTGAATTCTCCGATAACGGAGAATTCCTATACAGCGGTGGGTGGGATTTTTACATTATAGAATGGGATTTTCAAAAACTAGTCCAAACAAGAAAAATAGAAGCTGGCTGGGATACGAAAATTCTAAAAATCACAAAAGATTGCAGATATTTAGTTATCGGCAGCGGTGATAAATTAATTAGGATTTTTAATTTAAAGAAGAATATTACAGAAACAATTCTTCAAGGTCATACAGACTTTGTATCAGCCCTAGAATTTGCAGAGAATGAGACAATATTATTTTCTGGTGGATGGGACGGAAAAATAATTGTCTGGGACTTTATGGATAGAGAATTGATGAAATCGATTGATGCTCACTCAAGAGAAATTAGTTCGCTGAAATACAATTCAACCAATAAAACACTTACTTCTGGAAGTTGGGATAAAACAGTAAAATTTTGGTTATAGTATGCAAACAGAAGCAGTATTTGAAAATATCGCTGAAAGAATTCAGCAAGAAATTAGCAAAGCACAGAAATCTGTGTTTATCGCAGTAGCTTGGTTTACTAACAAAAACCTTTTCAATGAATTAGTAAATAAAGCAAGAAACGGTTGCACCGTTTCTCTCATTATTTCTAACGACAATATTAACCTAAATTCATCACTTGATTTTGAGCAGTTGCTTACTGCCAAATCAAAAGTTTATAAAATCGGTAACGGTGATACAGAATTAATGCATAATAAATTTTGTGTCATTGATTATAGCACAGTCATTACAGGTTCATACAATTGGAGCTATAAAGCAGAAAGCAATTTTGAGAATGTAATCATAACAAGTAACGATACGACCTTAGCAGAACAATTCATATCTGAATTCAATAGTATACGCAAACAATATTATCCAGATGCAGTCATTGAAGAAATTATTTTCCCATTAAACAAAATCATTAAAAGGTTAGAAATTCTCAAAAACTACATTCTACTTGAAGATATTGAAGAATTAAACAAAGAAAGTACAAAACTTAAGAAATACGATTTCAACTCTGACCTAAAGGATATTATTGAAGATGTTAGGAATGAAGAATTTGGTTCAGCAATAAACAAAATTCAAATTTTCATTTCAAAAAATCAGCAACTTTCAATTTGGACTGACCCCGAAATTGCAGCTCTTAAACTTGAAATTAAGAATTTAGAAAATCAACTTAACGGGTTTGACAATGAAAAGATAGAACTTGAAAAATTGCTTTCTGAATTTCAACACCGTCATTCAATTGAATTAGGTGAAATTATTCTCGATATTTTGAAACTGCGCAAACTGAAATTCAAAGCAGACAAAACAAAATATGAAAAAGCTGAAAATGACGAAAGGCAATATCGTGAACAGTTTGATGCCGAAAAGGAAAAGGAAATCTTTGAATTAACAGACGAGCAAAAATTAGAACTCAAAAAGAAATTTCGTAAAGCCACAGTTTTATGCCATCCCGACAAAGTAGCGGATGAATTTAAGGAAGCAGCACAAAGAATTTTTATAGAATTAAAACAAGCGTATGATGCAAATGACTTGAATAAGGTAACTGAGATACTTGATGACCTTGAAAAAGGAAATTTCTTCAAAACAAAATCGGAGACAGTTCAAGAAAAAGACTTATTGAAAGTGGCTATTGCTAAACTTAAAAGACAGATAAAAATCCTTGAAACAGAAATCATTACAATAAAAGAAAGCGACACCTTTAAAATAATAATCAGCATTGAAGACTGGGACGACTATTTCCAAAGGACAAAAGATAAATTGACGAGAGAACTTGAAGAATTACAACTTGAAATTGAAGATTAAAATATGACGAAAGAAAGAAAAACGGCTTATAATCGAGTAGACGGCCCCGCCAACCGTTAGGTTAGCGAGGTGCGCCTCTCACACCACCGGACGTACGGGTCTCGTATCCGGCGGTTCACTGGATTGTAGGTTGCGATTTGAGGTAATAGGAAAGCATAGATTCGTA
>NZ_JACVCV010000050.1 GCF_017811155.1 Lunatimonas salinarum
CTTGCTAACGCTTCGGGGCGTTACCCCCGCACGTAAGGGACTTGCACCCTCTGGAATATTATGGTATCTTCGATACCAGATGCCCATGCCGGGCACACACAGCACCTACCCAAAAGTGGCGGTTCAGTGGTTAAATCAAGCTTTATGCTTCTATCAAAGTTTCTGCTTGGTTGACAGTGAAGTGCTCCGAAATCGCCACCTTCGGGTAGCTGCAAAACGTTGAACAAAACCTCCTACGTCGGTAGTTTTTGACTTTTTATCTATTAACGTTCTTATTTTTAGGTAAATAGCTTATTTTTATTCCATGTATAATCTTTAAACTCTATTAATCATGGAAAAAAAAGCCTACGTCTGCAGATGTATCAGGAGATGCAGATCAGAAACTACTCTCCAAGAAGTATCGAAAATTATATTGCCCAGGTAGCGTCTGTCTCCGGCCATTTTGGAAAAAGTCCGGACAAGATCAGCATATCCGAGCTAAAGGAGTATCTATTCCACAAGGTTGAGACGAAAGACCTGTCGGCCTCCAGTGTAAACCAGACCATCAGTGCCTTCAAAATTCTTTTCACGGATGTTCTCGGCAGGGAATGGGACCCGGCAAAGATCAAACGGCCCAGACGCCCGAAGCCCCTCCCCGTCGTCTTTTCCAAAGAGGAGGTGTTCCATATCCTGGACAGAATCATAAACAGGAAACATTATTGCCTGGTTGCGCTCGCCTACGGTTCCGGACTGAGGCTGGGTGAGTTGGTTGCCCTCAAGTTTGGCGACATCGACGGCAACAGGATGCAGTTGAGAGTCCGCGGGGGCAAGGGCAACAAGGACCGGTATACCCTGCTGTCCGGGGAGCTGCTGGAAAAGCTCCGGGAGTATTACAGGTATTACAGGCCCAAAACCTTTCTTTTTGAAGGACGGACAGCCGGCAAGGCCTACAGCAAAAGAACTGTCCAGGAGCTGTTCAAAAAGATTCTTAAGGAAAGCGGTATAAAGAAGGATGCCAGTTTCCATACCCTCCGGCATACATTTGCCACCCACCTTCTGGAACAGGGCACCAACATCAGGGTGATCCAGGAACTTTTGGGGCACAGATCCCTGAGGACGACCTCGGTTTACCTTCATGTGACCAATTTCGATCCCTCGAAAATCAAAAGTCCACTGGATGGCCTGTGATGGAAACGGTCAACAGAAGGAACGGGGGGGCGGAGCTTTCCGATATTCTGGGATCCCAGAAGGAAAAATTTCTGGGCACGGGAAGGCTTTGCCCGGAGCAGGCGAAGGCATACAATGACATATTGGAGTGCAGGACCGCAAGTATGGGCAGCCACACGCTCACCTGCGACGGCTGCGGCCACATCAGGGTAAGTTACAACAGCTGCCGTAACCGCCACTGCCCCAAGTGCCAGTATGTAAAACAGCTTGTGTGGGTGGAAAAGCTGAAGTGCAGAATGCTCCCGGTAAGGTATTTTCACGTGGTTTTCACGATACCGGAATTCCTAAAGCCGCTGTTTTACCTCAACCAGCGGGAATGCTACGGGATGCTCTTCGCCGCCTCGGCCCTGGCGGTGAAGAAGGCGGCATCGAATCCTGCCTTCCTGGGTGCGGACAGCGGCTGCCTCTCGGTACTCCACACATGGGGTCAGGCGCTAAACTACCACCCCCATATCCATATGCTGATACCGGCCGGAGGGCTCGACCCCGACCAAATGGAATGGGTGGCTGCCAACAAGAAGTTTTTTGTACCCGTGAAGGCACTCTCCAAGATATTCAGGGGCGTATTCATGGAAAAGCTTTTCCAAGCTTTGGGCGCAGAACTGCTCAGGATACCTGAAAAACAGAAAGGCATGTACACCGTCCCGGAACTCTTGAAAAAGGAAGCCTATTCGAAGATGTGGCATGTCTATATCAAAAAGACGTTCAAGGGGGCCAACCAGGCAGTTGGTTATCTGGGCAGGTACACCCACCGGGTGGCCATCAGCAACAGCCGGATACTGGCCGTCGGGGACGGCACGGTAAAGTTCAGGTGGAAGGATTACCGGGACGGCAAAAGCAAAACCATGGAACTTCCAGGTGCCGAATTTACCCGCAGGTTCATGCAGCATATACTCCCCAGCGGGTTTTACAAGATAAGATACTACGGGATCATGTCTTCGGCGAACAGCAAGACCAAAATGGATGACTGTTTCAGGCTGCTAAACGTGGCAAGGTTCATTTCCTTTTACGAGGGGTTGTCCACCTATGAGATTTTGGAGGAAATACTGGGCAGGGGCCTGTTCATGTGTGGAGAATGCGGTACCGGCAGGATGGTTTACGGCCTCGCCGGGGAAAAGGGCAGGGATCCCTGAAGGCGCCCTGTGAAAAAACGTTCTTTGAAAACATGGGGAAAAAATGAAGACGGATCAGCGTTAATGGGAAAGGACTGCCCTTAGCGAACCGGAAATATCCGAGATCTGGGCGTTTCAATAATCTATGCGGATGTCTTGGTCACCAAACCGCAAAAATGACCCAAAAAGGGAAACATAAATGCCCATAGACAGGCCTCCGGTTTCGTCCAACTAAGTTTTAACCGCAATCTAGGAAGCCGCAAACCAGATAGTAATTTTTTTTGGCTAGATTGCGTTTAAAACTCTTTACGTTAGGCTCCAGCAAAAGAACGTTCAAAAGCAATTTGTTATTTAAAATTTTGAT
>NZ_JACVCV010000051.1 GCF_017811155.1 Lunatimonas salinarum
TGGATATTCCGGACTATACTGACCCCTGTTCCGGTCATATTGACCCCTCTAAAAATGGGTTTGGTACTGTAATCTGTTAGACTGACAATTTTACATTTTTTTTCTGAGACTTTCTCCTTTTAACTCTATTCTGTATGAAGAATGGACCAACCTGTCAAGAATGGCATCTGCTATGGTTTCTTCTCCTATGATATCATACCAACTGGAAACAGGTAACTGGCTTACCAGGATAGTCGATTTTTTACCGTGTCTATCCTCGATCATTTCCATAAAATCGAGCTGTTGCTGCTTCTCCAGATGTGTGAGCCCGAAGTCATCCATTATCAGCAGATCTGTTTTGGCAAGCTTATCGAAAAACTTCATGGCTGTACCTTCAAGCCTTGCCATTTTGGTCTTGAGCATCAGTTTCTGGGTGTTAAAGTATGCTGCTCTGAACCCGAGGATACAGGCCTGATGGCCGAGTGCGGATGCCAGATAGCTTTTTCCGCATCCGGTGGCACCTGTTATCAGGACTGCTTCTCCCTTGTTGATGTATTCCCCGGTTGCAAGGGTGGTAAGCATCATGTCGTCAATGCCTCTGGCTTTGTCAAGTTTAAGTTCTTCAAGTGAAGCTTTGTACCTGAATGCCGCATTGGTTTCAAGTCTTTTGAACCTCCTGTTGTCTCTTTCAAGCTCTTCGGCCTGTAGCAGCAGTTCAAGCCCTTCAGAGAGTGACAGGCTTTGGTTTTTTCTTGTTTCCCTGAGTGCTGTCCATGTTTTGGACATGCCGTGCAGTTTGAGTTTGGCAAACTGCATTTCGATCTGGTTTGTCATAGTTGTTAAAATTTAATTGATTGTTGATTGCCGTAATAGGATCTGCCCCTGAGATTATCATGTTTGGGCAGACTGATGTCATTGTCCCGGACAGACTCGTCTTCCATGCGGTTTTCTATGATGTTTTTGACGAACTTGTATGAGAAGACCCCGTTTTCCATGGCTGTTCTGCACGCCTTATCGAGTGCTTCGGTATCTGATTTCCTTGCCAGTGCAAGCAGTCCGTCACAGGTCCTGTAAACCTGTTCGGGATATCTTTTCTGTTCAAAAAGAAGGCATACATACTCGTAAAGAGCCTTTGATATCCGTGCCGAAAGGTTCCTGTAATAGTCAGGACTTCTGTCTTTGTAATGTCTGTGGTGGGAACACAGGTGTTCTTCAACAGTGGAGTAAATCCCTTCTTTAAAGGTTCTGGAATGTACAGCTACTTTTCTGCCTTCATGGTATGCATAGAGCATGGATCTGGTGTAAACCACTTTTACTTTACAGCCGATAAGGGTATGCGGCACACTGTAATACCGTTTGTCGGCGGAAAGATAGATATGGTTGTTTTTGGCAACTGTGAGGACAGTGTAGTTCCTGAGTTCGAAACGCTCTTCGGGAAGTGCTGTCAACAGCGTCTTTTCTTCGGCTAGAAACTTCTCTTCCCTGCAGTAAGGCTTCTTCTGCATCCTTGTCTGGTTGTGGGCTCTGACTCTCATCCTGATGGCTTGGTTGAGGGAGACAAGATCGAAGAACTGCATGTTTCTGAGTTTGGCGTATACTCTGGGATAAAGAATCTTGACCTGGTTTTCCACCAAGGCTTTATCCTGTGGCTTTCTCACCCTGGCCGGAAGCACAGCTGTTCCGTAGTGGTTGGCAAAATCTTCAAGGGCTTGGTTGATGTCGGGTTCGTAACGGTCTGCCCTGACCACAGCGGCTTTAAGGTTGTCGGGGACAAGCAACTGGGGCACACCTCCGAGATCTTCAAAACATCTGCTGAGTGCAAAAAGAAAATCAGATGTGCCCTGGGAGGGAACTGCCATTGCAAAGGCATAGTCCGAATATGGGAGGCAGGCAACAAAAAGCTGGCATTCAATGACCTCCCCTGTATCCCTGTCGATGTAAGGGATTGTTTTGCCCGCAAAATCTATGTAGAGTTTTTCCGCAGGCTTATGTTCAAGAACCATTGAGGGCTTGACAGCAGCTGTCTGTTGCTGGTCAAGGTGGAAACAGAACTGGGAGTAGCTGTACCCTTCGGGATTGGATTGTCTGTATTCTTCCCATAAAACAGTCCTTGTGACTCCGGTACGCCGGAGCTCTTTCTTGTAATAGTCAAGGTTGGACTTAAAGTGGTCATACCTTGAATCCTTGTAAGATGGGTTTCCGGGATGGAATAGAGTGTAAAGTTCAGGCTCATCAAGGCCCAGGAGCATCTCAAGGGTCGTCTTCCCGCTTCTTTTGCCCGTAAGTAGCTTATCAAGTTTAAAAAGGTATGTCTTGACGGTATTCTTGCTGATATCAAGAATACGGGCTATGGTCTTGATGCCCTTGCCCTGTTTTTTCAATATAATCAATTGCTTTATCTGACTCATCGGTTTTGGTTTACCTGCCATTGGATTACAGTTAGCGTGGATAGAAAATATCCACTAAAAAACCAAAACCATTCATCAGAGGGGTCAACATGCTCCGGAATCCTGACCCAGGGGGGTCAACATGCTCCGGAATTTTGCCGAAAATCTATCCAAAGGGGGTCAACATCCGCCGGAATGTCAGTCGGATCCAGCCAACCAGGCCACATTCACAACTCAAAAACATTCCGGTTCAGAGGGGTCAGCATGCTCCGGAATATCCAG
>NZ_JACVCV010000052.1 GCF_017811155.1 Lunatimonas salinarum
TGGTGTGAGAGGCGCACCTCGCTAACCTAACGGTTGGCGGGGCCGTCTACTCGATTAGGTGCTGGCGTTCTTGTCCTATGTCGTTTGTTATCTTCATTTTCCGCTTTTCCTTCTGTTGTCGTCCCTGCACAACATTTGACAATTTTCAGCACTTGTCTGTCCGCCTAAATGCCAAGGTGTAATGTGGTCGGCTTCCATTTCTTCAATTTTATATTCTTCGGTGCATACAGGGCAAATTCCTTTCTGTCTTTCGTATGCTTCTCGTTTCTGATTGTCTGTAAATGCACGAATATTTAAAAATCTCTCTTTGCGTGTCAAAACGTATTCGTAAATACCTTTTTTGTTGGTCACGTCTTCGTCTTGCATTAGTTTGGTGATTTCTTCTTCAAGTTTTTTGTGGTCAAATTTTTTGTCCTTAAACTCGTTGTAAAGAAAGCCCCATTGTATGCCTTTCATTTCTTTGCGATACTTTGGGAAAACCACCTTAACCCAATTTATTACACTTTGAAAATACAACCACAAGTCATTTGCATTTGGCTCGTGTTGTTGCTTTGCCATATAATGCTCAATGTCGTCATTGCTTATCCATTTGATTGTTGTTTCTAAATAGTCTTGTCTTATTGGTGTTCCGTTTAAGTAGTCGCCCCCCAAACCGTAAGCTGCACAACCATTTTTACTGAAATATCTTTTTGCGTCTGAAACCCACGAACCTGAATAAACTGCATTTCTTAATTCTTGGTCGGTTAGTTTTTCTCCTGCAATGTTGATTGTCTTGAACCACTCTAATTTTTCGCTGTCTGTTCCGCTACACAGATAAACCATTATTTTGTAGTTCAAAATTTGCTCTTGTTCGTCTTTCTGTAAGTTGTGGAAGTATCTGCTTTTAAATGCAAAATCTCCTTCTACAAATTGACTTATAGAAATTGTCCGTTGTTGACCATCAATAACTTCAAAGTTGCCATCTTCACGAACAGCCCAATACATTACGTTTAAAGGATAGTCTTTTGTAATAGTGTCTATTACGGCTTCACGTTGTTTGTCTTTGTAAATAAATTCACGTTGGTAGGGTGGGCGAATGTCCAATTTGCCACCGTAACCAATTACTCCGTTTTCTTGGTTGTCTTCGTAACCGTTTGTAAGGTCTCGGACTGTTATTTCTTTAAGTTCAATTTTCATTTCTGCACTTTCTTGTTTCTGATAAAAATCCTTTTGTATACTCTGTTTTGGTTTACTAAAGGTTGAGCAACTTTACTTGTTTCGTCCCAAAGACCATTTGAAAATCCTTTTCCTTCACTTTCAGTTGCACCAAGAATTTCGAATTGGTCTGGATTGTATTTATCCATAAATGTTATTGGAACTCCCATTGCTCCGTCAAAGTCCATAGGAATATCCTTTGTTTTGGATACTTCAATAGCATTGTAATTGTCGTATTTAGGATATTCTTCGGGTGTATAATTTTTGTAAAGGATTAAATCTTCGTGTCGCTTATTGATTTCAAGATTGGTGAACCAATGAACGCCTGAAACTCTAATCATTCCTTCTTTACGGTCTGTTGCTGTTGCGTAGTCTTCGTAATGCTCGTTTATGAAATGTCCTGCACCACCTTTAAAACCATAACCTAACCAAAGTTTGTTGTCTTTGATTAACGGAAATATTTCTTTGTAAGTAATCGCATTTTGATGACCAACTACAACAAATTTTTTATCGTATTCAATGAGTTGAGCAACATATTCACGAAATAGTGAAAAAGGTGGATTTGTTACAACAATGTCGGCTTGTTTCAAAAGTTCAATACATTCTTTACTTCTAAAATCTCCGTCACCTTTCAGTTTTTTAATTCCGATTTCGTTTGGGTCGGGAACGTTATTTCCGTTTTTGTCTCCTGTATATTCTAAGTAGATTGCCTGTTCAGAATTGTTTTGACTGAACAAGTCCATATCTTGACTTTTATAGCAGGTCGCAATAAGTTTTTTCAGTCCGAGTTTCTCAAAGTTGTATGAGAAGAAATGAAAAAAGTTGCTTACTCGTGGGTCGTCACAGTTGCAATAAACAACATTGTCCTTAAAGTGCTTTTTGTAATACTTTAACTCTCTTTCGATGTCGGAAAGCTGTGTATAAAACTCGTCCTTTTTATTGGTCTTCGCTTGATTTAGATTTTTATTCTGTGCTTTCTCAGTCATTATGTCGTTTACTTTTTTCTTTCGGTTTCAAAGTTAATATTTTGTTCTTCTGTCGGTCGGTTTATGATTGCTCTGTCGGTCGTCCTACGCTTGCACCTAACGGGATTCAGCTTGGAGACGGCGGGCTTTCGGAGCCGTACACTTCAAGTTTACTCCTAACTTCTTAAAGATACTAAACTTTCAATTTACTTTGAACCGCCCGCTGTATCCAAGGTGATGTGTGTGCCCGGCATGGGCATCTGGTATCGAAGATACCATAATATTCCAGAGGGTGCAAGTCCCTTACGTGCGGGGGTAACGCCCCGAAGCGTTAGCAAGTCGCAAGGTGGTTTGCCGTGAGGCATGCACTGAAGGAAGCGAGACTGCAAACCCCG
>NZ_JACVCV010000053.1 GCF_017811155.1 Lunatimonas salinarum
CTTGCTAACGCTTCGGGGCGTTACCCCCGCACGTAAGGGACTTGCACCCTCTGGAATATTATGGTATCTTCGATACCAGATGCCCATGCCGGGCACACACATCGGTTTTGCAAAATGGCGGGTTCAGTGCTACTATGACAGTTTAGTGCAAGGTTCAAGTTCAGTATTTCAATTGAACATTTGTGCTGAAAATCCGCCACTTCGCAAAGCCGAGAACCGTTACCTGCTATGTTAGAAAGACGACCGTGCAAAATAATAACGACACGTTTTGACGGACTGACAATTTAACTTTGCAGAAAACGGGGAAGCTGAAAACCGACCAGAGTAAGCAAAATTTTAAATTATTAAAAAATGATTTCAGACATTCAAACAAAAAGCGGTTGGATAATCGTTTACGGCTCCAACGGAAAAGAAATTAAACGTATGGGCGACAGTGGAAAACAAGTTGTAGGAATTGCCAATGACTTCTTTGTAGTTCTTTCAAGTGGTTGGATAATCACTTATGATGAAAACTGTAAAGAAATTAAACGTATGGGTGACAGTGGAAAAGAAGTTAGGGGGGCAGCAGGAAATACCTTTACAGTTAAAAGTAGTGGTTGGATAATAACCTATGACAAGAATTGTAAAGAACAAAATAGACGTGGTGCATAATGAATAATCAAACAGAAACAACACTTGAAAAAAAAGTTGCTGAAAACATTCAGCAACTTTTTATTGGTTCTGAAAGTATCAGAATACCAGCATATCAACGTGCTTACAGTTGGGGCGACAAACAATGTTCTCAATTTCTTGACGACCTTTTAGAACAAAAAGGGAAGAAATATTATTTGGGGCAATTCCTTTTTGAAAAAGATGGAAACACACTTTTTATAATTGACGGACAGCAAAGACTTACAACAACAATTCTTTTTCTTTCTGCAATCGCCAAAATCAAAATTCTAAAAGGTGAAAATATTGACAGCATCAGAGAAATCTATTTGACAGATGTTTTCAAGACTATTGATGACGACCAAGTAATTTTCAAAAAAGTCACGCAAAAACATTTGGTATCAGCAATTGACGACACCGAAACAATTTCACAAAAGAGAATTATTGAAGCTTTTAACTTCTTTGAAACAGAGTTGAGCAAACTTGACACAGAGAGTTTAAACTTAATTCAGCAGACATTAGAAAATGCAGTAATCAGCACATTTTATATTACCAACAAAGTTGAAGCGACACAGGTTTTTGAATATCAAAACAATCGTGGTAAAGAACTTTCAAGATTTGAAGTTATTAAGGCATATTTAATGCACCAGATTTACATTCAAAGCACAAACAACAATCAAGCGAATAATGACATTGCAGAAATTCAAAGCATTATTTCCAAAACATACAGATACATTGAAGCAGTTGAAGGCTACTTCACAGAAAACGAACTTTTAGACAATTATTGCAATTTGTTTTTCAATATTGGCGGTAACATTGAAGCAATAAAAGAAAAGCTAAACAAAGAAGAAAATAAAACGCAATGGATAAAGTTGTTCTTTGAAAACTTCGTTGAACTAACTCATAGTGCAAAAAGTATAGTGAGTAACAAAAGCCAATCTGATATTACAAACCTATTTTTCGTTGGCAACGAAGCGAATTGGAAACTTGTTTTATTAACAATTTTCTATAAGGGAGAAGTAACAGGCGACACGTTTAAAAAGATTTTGAAATTATTAGAAGTACTTTGCTTTAAGCTAAAACTTGGCGACTATCGCACAGACTATTTACCTCATTATTCAAAGCAGTATTTCAATCCAAAAGTTGCTTACAATATTGACAATCTTTATCAAGACATTAAGAATGTAACTGAAACAGGATTTAAGTGGTATTGGAATGACGGAGACAGATTTAAGAACATAATCTCAAACTATTTTGACAACGAAAAATGGCATTACAACCGAAATACTATCAAGTTTGTATTGTGGCAATATGAAAATAGCTTAAGACTTAAAAACCGTTCAGGTGCATTGTTGGACAAAGACCTTTACAACAGTTACACAATTGAACATATCAAGCCACAAAACCCGACAGACGAAGAATACAGCGAAGATTTTAAAAAGAACTTTTTACAACTTGCAGGCAACTTGGCTCTATTGACACAAAGCCAAAACAGTAAGTTCGGCAACAAATCGTTTGACAAGAAAAGTGAATTGTTTCAAGACACAGCTTTATCAAGCTACACCGAAATCAGAGAAAAAACGCAATGGACAGAAACCGAAATTACTGAACGACACAAACGCATTTCGGACTTTGCTAAAGAGTATTTTGACACCTCAAAACTATGACGACAGAAGGAAACACAGCAGGTAATCGAGTAGACGGCCTCGCCAGATTTCTCTGACGAGGTGCGCCTCTCACACCACCAAGCGTACGGGTCTCGTACTTGGCGGTTCACTGGATTGTAGGTTGCGATTTGAGGTAATAGGAAAGCATAGATTCGTA
>NZ_JACVCV010000054.1 GCF_017811155.1 Lunatimonas salinarum
TGGTGTGAGAGGCGCACCTCGCTAACCTAACGGTTGGCGGGGCCGTCTACTCGATTACCTGCTGTGTTTCCTTCTGTCGTCAAATGTTTGTCATTAAATACTGAACAATTTTTTCTTTCCTACGCTGTATTAAATCTCTTGTCCAAGTTGGATTGTCCTTTGTCATTTCTTGAATTTCCCTTTGTTGTTCCAAGTGGGTGTAACTCGCTCTTTTCTCAGCAAATGGTTTGTTACCAACTGAACAATTATGAGATTTTGAAAGCAGCAAATAGTTCCCTAAAGAGTTGATATGTTGATGTATAAACTCTTCATCGTAAGTGTCGTAACCTGTTTCAGGGTTTTCTGTTTGTGGTGCAATATGCTCTAATTCAGGACTTGTTATATTATCAAATCTTGTCGGGGCATAGCCACTTTTTCCTTGTGATTCAAGATGATTTTCATATTTCCAAAGCAAAAATTTTGCTGTCGAGTGGTTAACTCCACCTTGTAAAGCTCTTTCAAATTCTCTGTTATTCCAATAAGCCCACCACCAAGAATCAGAACCAACATTCTTCATCCATTCAATGCGTTCAATGATTGGCTTTATTGTTGAATTGTCTTCTTTAAACTTTTGGTAAACGTCATTAAGTCTTGAAGTTATATCTGCTCTTGTTCCTATTAGTCTGTGTCTTACCACCAATGATTCAAGACTTGAACAAAGTTGTGATATGTCATTTTTGGAAAGTCCAAATTTGTAAGCTTTAATAATAAAAGGAATAGAAATACCAATGCCACCAAGTGAAATGAGAGAATGAATTTCAAGATTTTCTCTTTGGTCTTTGCCAAAGAATGATGTTAAATGCTCAAAACTTATAGCAAGTGAACGAGTAAAATCCTTTATAAATGAAATTGAATTTTCTTCTGAAAGTAATTTATTGATTTTCTCAATTGCGTTTGATTCCCACAGAGAATTGAAATGAACTCGTAAAGTGTAAACCAAAACATCATCTTCGTTGATATTATATTCAATTGAGGATATTGATTTATAGATTTTTTCAAAGCGGGATTTAATTTCTTCAATTAATGATTCTTTTTCTTCTCCACCATAAAGATGAACATTGAACATAAATTGAGCTTTTATTATCTCCAAATTAGAAGGTTTTTTACCCCTGTTATTTTGGAAGATAAACATTTGAATTGCTTCTGATTCGTCTGTAACTGGGTGGGTTGTGCAAGATGCACTTTGAACAGTTTCAAGCATTTTCAAAAGATATGCTTCATCTTTATTTATTAGTTTTTGAGCAAAAAAGTCAAAAGCCCCCACAATTCTTTTTGCCGATTCTGTTTCAAGTCCGTTTTTGTCCTTTTTGGATTGGTCAATTACATAATCTTTGAAAAGTTGGTTATCATAGTCAACCGTAGCAAAACGGTAAGTTGAATTTCTTCTGATAATATCTTCAAATGTTTCTTGCTCGGTTTCATTTAGCTGTCTTATCTGTTTGAGTCTTGCGAAAAGTGCCGAAAGAAAAATCACAATTGTCGTAAGCCTTTGTTGACCGTCAATTACTCCAAACTTATTGGCTTCCTTTTCTTCAAATAAAAAGTGTCCGAAATAGTATTTTGATTTTGTTGTGCTCCGATTGTAGTCTTCCAAGTCAGTTAAAAAAGTGTTTACTTGTTTGGGCGATTTGCTACTTTCAAATTCTGTGTCCCAAGAATATGCTCTTTGATAAGTAGGAACAAAAATTCTGTTCCCTGCTAACATTTGTTTTATTGTTGTTGATGCTTCCATTCTAAATTATTAGTGTTGTTAAAAAAATCGGTGGTGGCGAAGCCACCACCGAAAAAATCGTTAGAGTTTTGTCCACGAGTGAAAAGTTGAGTCAGGACATCCTGAATTACTTGGTGAAGATTTAGCTTGAATTGTTGTCCCACACTTTTTACAACTGTAATTAGTGTCACCAACTTCTGCAAGTTTTGTCCACGAGTGAAATGTTTTAGCTGAACAACCTGAGTTGCTTGGGCTACTGTCTTTTTTAATTGCTGTTCCGCAATTTTTGCATTGATACCAACTTAAAGCCATTTTTAAAATTGTTTTTTTGTTTGTGCTTACTCTATACGGTTTTCAGCGATCCCCGTTTTCTGCAAATTTCGTTTGTCAGTCCGTCAAACTGTGTCGTTGTGAACGGTCGTCCTAACATAGCAGGTAACGGTCCTCAGCTTGGAGACGGCGGACGTTCGGAACACCTCTCTTCCAGCCTACTCCAATCGTTAACAATATACGAATCTCCTTCTTTAAACGAAACTGTCCGCTGTATCCAAGGTGATGTGTGTGCCCGGCATGGGCATCTGGTATCGAAGATACCATAATATTCCAGAGGGTGCAAGTCCCTTACGTGCGGGGGTAACGCCCCGAAGCGTTAGCAAGTCGCAAGGTGGTTTGCCGTGAGGCATGCACTGAAGGAAGCGAGACTGCAAACCCCG
>NZ_JACVCV010000055.1 GCF_017811155.1 Lunatimonas salinarum
ACCACGAACTCATTAACTCTTCAACCAGTACTGCTAATTGTTCATAGTTCATGGTTAACATTGTCGTACACTCAACCCTTAACCACGAACCCTGAACTCTTTAACCCTTCAACTAGTACTGCTAATTGTTCAGAGTTCATAGTTAACATTACCGAACCCTGAACTCTTCCGAACATCTCACGATAAAATCACTATTGCAAATAGCAATTAAATGCAAAAATTTGCTTTTCTGCATAGAATGTTTGTAGCTTTGTTGTAAAAACAACGCATGCAAAAATTACTGTTACAAGCCGTAATAAGTGACCAAAAAGCGCTAAGGTGGCAGCCTTCAGCTATTGTGAGAAAGCATGTTTCTATTGTAGAGGACGATAGTGTCTGTGTGATTTCCGGTATTAGGCGTTGTGGTAAATCTACCTTGTTGCAGGCGATACGGGCAAAAAACAAAGAACAAGACTATTACCTGAATTTTGATGATGAACGTTTAATTCACTTTAAAGTAGCGGATTTCCAACTGCTTTTAGAACTTTTTGGAGAACGTTATGGCAAGCAGAAGACGTTTTATTTTGATGAAATACAGAACATTACCGGTTGGGAGCGTTTTGTGAGACGCCTGCATGATTATGGGAATAAAGTGTATATCACTGCCTCCAATGCTTCGATGTTGAGCAGAGAGTTAGGCACGCATTTAACAGGACGATATCAGCAGGTGGAGCTTTACCCATTTTCGTTTTTGGAATACCTGAAACTGAATAAAATTGACTCCAGTTCGTTAGATCATTTCAATACTGACGATAAGGCCTTGCTCAAAGCATCATTCAATGATTATTTTAAATGGGGCGGATTTCCTGCTTTTTTAAAATCAAAGTATTCGGAATACCTAAAATCTCTGTACGAAAGTGTGTTGTACCGTGATGTGATGGTGAGAAATGGCCTTACAAATGAACAAGAATTATTAGAATTGATGTTTTTTGTAACGAGCAATACCAGTAAATTAATTTCTTATAATAGTTTGGCAAAAGTAATAGGTGTTAAAAATGCAACTACCGTCAAACAATACCTCGGCTTCCTGCAAGATGCATATATGTTGAGCTTAGTCCCAAAGTATGATGCTTCCGTCAAAAAACAGCTGCTTAATCCCAAAAAAGTATACGGAATAGACTTGGGCTTAATGCGCCAAATCAGTTTTCAAAGCAGTGAAGACCAGGGGCGATTACTCGAAAACCTGGTGTTTCTAGAGTTAAAAAGACAAGCAAAAATGGTGTACTATCATCATAACAAATCGGAATGTGACTTTGTGATTAAAGAAAAAAACAGCATTACCCAAGCAATACAGGTATGCTGGTCGCTCTACGATGACAAAACAAAACAACGGGAACTCAATGGCTTGCTCGATGCCATGACAGCTTATCAACTCCAGGAGGGACTTATTTTAACCGAAGACGAAAGCGATACTCTTAAGATAAATGATAAAATAATTACTATAATGCCGGTATGGTTATGGCTGTTAAGAGGGGACTAGAAGTGTTATAAAAGCCAAGGCAAAGATGGTTAACATTACCGAACCCACAACCACTAACCACGAACTCTTTAACTCATCAACCAGTACTGCTAATTGTTCAGAGTTCATAGTTGACTAAGTTGAACCACGAACCACGAACCCTGAACTCCTTAACCCTTCAACGAGTGCTGTTCATAGTTCATGGTTAACATAACTGAACCCACAACCCTAGGATTTTCACTAGAGAATGGTTATTTTCGGATCGTGGCCATTAGATTGAGACCTGCATATGGAAGATAGAGGAAAAATGATTGAGCAGCTATTGAAACTTCCGCCGATGGAGAGGGCTTCTATTGCAGAGTTGCTACTGAAAAGCCTAGATGACGCCGATCCCATGCTTGATGCCATATGGGCAGAGGAAGTGGAAAACCGGATCGATGCGTACGACCAAGGAAACATTAGCTCATTGTCAGCTTCTGAGTTTTTTGAGAAGCCAACCAACTAAAAATTGAACGTTAGGTTCCTTCGTAGTGCAAAGTTCGAGATAGACGAATCCTATGCTTACTATGAATCTAAAAGAGTCGGATTGGGGAAGGATTTTATGGATGAGGTATACTATGCAGTCAAACGAATTACAGATAACCCTATGGCATGGTCGCAATTATCCCAAAGGACTAGACGCTGTTTGGTGAATCGTTTTCCATTCGGTATTATTTACCAAATACGAGACCACGAGATCCTTGTTTTAGCAGTAGCCCACTTACATAGAAAGCCACGATATTGGAATAGTTAATTGTTCATAGTTCAAAGTTAGCATTACTGAACCCTCAACCCTGAACCACGAACCCTGAACCACGAACCCTGAACTTTCTAACCCTTTAACGAGTACTGTTAATTGTTCATAGTTCATGGTCAACATTGT
>NZ_JACVCV010000056.1 GCF_017811155.1 Lunatimonas salinarum
GGTGAACATTTGAAATAAAATATTGGAGTGGTAGTTCAGCTGGTTAGAATGCCTGTCCCGACAAGTCGGGAAGGTCGCGGGTGAACATTTGAAATAAAATATTGGAGTGGTAGTTCAGCTGGTTAGAATGCCTGCCTGTCACGCAGGAGGTCGCGGGTTCGAGTCCCGTCCATTCCGCTCTTAGAGCCTTGGTTTGCCAAGGCTCTTTTTGTTTATGGGTATTTTATGGCACATTTTGTCTACATCATCCAATCCGAGCTGGACGGTACCTTTTACATCGGAGAATCCAAAGATCCAACCGACCGACTGGAAAAACACAACAGGCCACATAAGGGATTTACTGCCAGAAAACAGCCCTGGAAAATCGTATATACCGAAGAATTCAACTCTCGAGCTGAAGCAAAAAAAAGAGAGGCCTTTCTCAAAAAACAAAAAAGCAGACAATTCCTCGTCGATCTGATCTCCAAAAATACTAACGGTTAGAATGCCTGTCCCGACACCGTCGGGAAGGTCGCGGGTTCGAGTCCTCCCGAGGCATCGGGACAGGCTGTCCATTCCGCTCTTAGAGCCTTGGTTAGCCAAGGCT
Source organism: Lunatimonas salinarum (assembly GCF_017811155.1). Lineage (GTDB taxonomy): Bacteria > Bacteroidota > Bacteroidia > Cytophagales > Cyclobacteriaceae > Lunatimonas > Lunatimonas salinarum. The sequence continues at coordinate 587 of NZ_JACVCV010000056.1, forward strand.
CTTTTTGTTTATGGGTATTTTATGGCACATTTTGTCTACATCATCCAATCCGAGCTGGACGGTACCTTTTACATCGGAGAATCCAAAGATCCAACCGACCGACTGGAAAAACACAACAGGCCACATAAGGCAGTACAAGCTTATAAATTCCAGCTTCAAGCAGATCGGGAAGGAAGCCGCCGAAGATGGAACGGATATCAGCCACCAATACCTAAATATCAGCCCGATGACTGTAACAGAACCGGGATATGTGTATATTTATCTCCCTGACCGTCATGGTACCTGGCCTAAGCCCCTACCATTTTGGGTTTAACAACCCGGTGCGGTACAGTGACCCGATGGGATTGATTAGGGATGATGCAGGAATGTGGGGTACGGGGAATACCTATGCATCAAACTACTCCCAGAATCCCTTTGACCTTATGCCAAAGGCTGGCGGATTTACCGGCCCGGGTTCGGGGAATCACTGGTCAGATGGAATTGGGAATTCAGATTGGTCCATGTGGGGAGGTAGCCAAATGTACAAAGATGGGTTGGCAAGTGGAGCCATTGAATATGGAGGTAAATTTTACAATATCGATGGAGATGGAAAACGGGGGGATCCATATGAAGAGAGAAATGGTAGGCTAGGCTATTGGGTGGATTATACTACCACCACTGTATCTGGTAATTACTTAGACGGATCACTCACCCTATCAGCAAAACCATCTCAATGGGTTAATGTTGAATCAAATAGCGGGAGGGATCAAACTGCTGTTAATCTACCAAGCCTAAATCATAATTATGTTATTGATGGACCTCAATTTGTCGGGGGAGATATACCGTTTATACCCGGGCCGGGATCCGGAAAGAGTATTGTTAGCTTAATAAGACAGGCTAAAAATTTATCTCCAGCCCAATATCGTGCAGCAAAATCTTTGTATAGACAAGCTTTAGAGCATACTAAGAAACTCCGAGAGTTCATTAAAAATCCTCATGCTTTTGATAATGCTGGTCACTTAACTAGAAATGCTGGCAATCCTCAGATACAACAACAGATTATAAATGGTAGAGTTAATCATTTACAGCATGAGATTAATACATTTTACAAAAACATACTAAAATTATTCGAATAATATGAAAGTAAGAATTGAAGATTTAGAAACATCTTTTCGAGAGATATTTTCTAGTATAAAAGAAGAGTTGGGCAAAAATGAGATAGAAATTTCAGAGGATTTTTATTGGCACATTGTAAGTAATGATCTTTACAATATTGACCAAAAGCCTGAAAATCATAGTATTGGATCACTTTCGGATGATCTTAATGAAATTAAACGAATAGCAAATATGGAGTATTCTCCAGTTAGGCAAAACTTGGTTAAGTTAAATTCTATACTAAGATATATTGCGGAAAAGGAGTAATTCTAATTCCTTATAGTTTGGGCTTTTTTCAATCCAGTCTTTTAAAGAGTTCTTGTAGTTTTTAGCAAAAGTAGTATTTTGGAAGATTGGAATAGTTGCTAGGCGTAGCTTTCAACAACACCTTTCCATCTAAATAAATTTGAAATTCAAAGAATGAACATATATCTTTGGTTTGGTTCGAAATTATTAATCGTTTTAAATTCTAGGATGAAATTACAAACTTTATCCAGCAACCACCGAAAGTTTGTTCCTCATCTTTGTGGAATTATTAATGATTTTTTGATGAGGCCAAAACGTATGGAAATCGATTTTTAAAAAGGCCTGGAAAAATACAAGCAAATCTAGCAAAAGAAGCTGGATATTCCGGACTATACTGACCCCTGTTCCGGTCATATTGACCCCTCTAAAAA
>NZ_JACVCV010000057.1 GCF_017811155.1 Lunatimonas salinarum
ACGTAAGCGAACGCCCATCCCCATCTGTTTTTTCCGGTAAAGGGTTTGGATCTTTGCCGTCATGAAAGATTTTCAAGCTGTTTCCCCTAGGGATTACTACCGTTCCCTGTATGAAGACTGGAAGGCCAGCGGCATCTCGGTCGGCGTATTCTGCCGCCAGGCCTCGGTCAAGTATGCCACTTTCCGGTACTGGTCCAAAAAATTCGCCCGGGAAGATCAAAACCTTCCCGGTTTCACCGAGCTGCGCCTCAATGGCGCCGAATCCGCACCCGTCGCGGTGCTGAGCTTTCCCAACGGGGCCAGCATTTCCTTTATCCGTCTGCCGGACACCGGCTGGCTCAGGGAGCTGATCGGCTGATCCATGCTGTCACTTTCCTCTTCGGCACGGTACTTTCTCTACCGGCATCCGGTGGACATGCGCTGCGGGATCTATTCGCTGGCCGGACTGGTCCAGAACGACCTTGGCATGGATCCCCTTTCGGGCGACGTGTTCATCTTCATCGGCAAGCGCGGCAACCAGCTGCGCCTGCTCCAGTGGGATACGGACGGGTACGCCCTCTACAGCAAACGGCTGGAATCGGGCACTTTCGAGCGTCCGACAGACGGGAAACTGCTCATAACTTCACGGGAGCTGAGCCTTGTCCTGCAGGGCGTGAAGCTGGCTTCCGTACAGCTTAGAAGGCGGTACGAGAGGAGTGTTCAAGCTTAAAAAAAAGACGAAAAACCATCTAAAAAATCGCCCCAAAAACGCTGTAAAGTCACTTTTTGTGTTTATTTTTATATTATGAACACAGCCGTACCGGACTACAGAACGCTCTACCTTGAAAGCCAAAAACAGCTGGCCGAAAGCAGGCGCATGCTCCTGGAGGCCGAGTACAAACTCCAGCTTGCGCTCCTGGAGGCCGCCGAACTGCGGGCCAGGAGGTTCGCATCCGGGCAGTCCGACAACCGGGTTACCGGGCAGCTGGGCCTGTTTCCCCTGGGCGCATCCCAAGCCGATGTACTGGCCTCCGAAAAGCTCACCGCCCAAGAGGCAGAACAGAACAACCTGGAGCAGGACATGCAGGGAAAAAGGCGCGTGAAGGCCGCCGCGGGCCGTCCCCGAATGGCGTTTCCCGAATCCCTGGAGCGCGAGGTTGAGATCATAGATCCTTCCCGGGATCTGGAAGGCTACAAAATCATCGGACAGGAGGAGAAGGAGATATTGGTGATGGTGCCGGCCAGTTTCAAGGTCCGCGTGATCGTCCGCAGGAAATGGGCCCTCACCGACCCCTCCCAGACCGACAAAAAGGGCGTACTCATCGCCCCCATGCCCTCCAGGACCGTCGGCAGGGGACTGTTCGACGAATCCGTGCTGGCATACCTGCTTACCTCCAAGTTCGTCGACCACCTTCCCCTGTACAGGCAGCGGCAGATGTTCGGCAGGATAGGGCTTGACATCCCCGCCTCCACGCTCATCGACAACACCAACGCGGCCTGCAGGGTACTCACCCCCCTCTATAAAGCCCTCCAACGGGAGACCCTGGCCAACCTTTACCTGCAGGCGGACGAAACAAGGATGGAGGTGCTCGAAAACGGCGCGAAAAAGGGATCCACACACCGGGGGTACATGTGGGCCTACCACGCCCCCGCGGACGGGCTGGTATTCTTCGACTACCGGCCCGGCAGGAACAGATCCGGCCCGGCGGAAATACTGGCAAACTATACCGGGGTGGTCCAGACAGACGGCTATGAAGTCTACCAAAGCCTGTTCGGCGACAACAGGGCCGTAAAACACTATTATTGCATGGCCCATATCCGCCGAAAATTCGACGAGGCCGCCGCTTACGACAGGGAGCGGGCCACCTGGGCGGTGAGGCAGATCGCCAAACTGTACGCGGTGGAAAAACAGATCAGGGAGGCCCAGCCTCCCCTGTCGGAAAACCTTGTCGTCGAGAAGCGCGTGGCCGAATCCCAGCCCGTGCTCAGCGAGCTCCGCGGCTGGATGCTCGCCGAGTATCCAAAGGTACTGCCTTCCTCCCCGATTGGAAAGGCAATCGCCTATGCGCTCCCGCTCATGGACAGCATGAAGCTGTACACCCTCCACGGTCAGCTGCAGATCGACAACAACCTTATAGAAAACGCCATCAGGCCGATCGCGCTGGGACGGAAAAACTACCTGTTTGCGGGCACCCACGCAACAGCCCAGAACGCCGCAATGGTCTACTCCCTGTTCGCCACCTGCAAAAAGCACGGAGTCAATCCCCATGACTGGCTGCTCGATGTGCTCAGGAAAATGAACGACCCAGCCTATGAAGGGAAATTCTCCGACCTGTTGCCCCACAGGTGGAAAATTGGCCAAGGAACCCCAGCCTAATTATTGATAGGGGGATGGGCGGTTGCTTACA
>NZ_JACVCV010000058.1 GCF_017811155.1 Lunatimonas salinarum
TACAAAAAGCTACAATGGCAGCAGGTGTTGTAGCCATGAGCGTTGGTTTATTCAACTCGTTTGATGCTGAGGCAGATGGAGGGTGTCAATTTGTTTGTTGCCAAAGGATTGGCGCTTATTGCCAAGATAAAGAGGGAAATGCTTGGGCTGATTCTATTAAAATTGACGGAACAACTACTTGTACTGGGCATGAAGGTTAAAAATTGCTATTGTGGTGCTGGTGAAAAATTCCAGCACCTATTTATTATGATTAAAAACTGTTTTTATTCATTGAAATACGTTGTCCTATTAGTTTTATTGGGATGTTCTGATCCCCAACAGTATTCAGTTTCCAATGAAAAATCATTTGGTAGATCTGATGTTACCGCCACTGCACTTACTGGTGAAAAATTTCAATACGATGAGATTTTGATGCCGAGAAGCATATTATACAAACAAGGTAGGCTAATAATCTCGGATAGATCCGGAGATAACTACCTAACCCATATTGTAGAAGGCAGTAATATGAAATACCAGTTCCCAATGGGGAAAATTGGCTATGGGCCAAATGAAATGTCACATGTCTGGACCATTGAAAGCGGTTTCGATCCAGATAGATTTTGGGGATATAGCATTATGGATAAGATTTTCTCGCAATATCCACTCAAAGACACACCGGAGCGCCATGCTATAAAACAAATCAAACAGCAAGAAGACTTTTTCCTAGCTATGGGCCTCACTTGGAGTTCAGATACGAGTTTAATGACCTATTTGGTGAGTGGAGAGGAAAGATTTATGGAGTTTGGAATTGACGGCAAAAGGATCAAAGGGTATGGCAAATGGGAGGGCTTAATTCCAGGTGATTATTCAGACTACATAATAGCGTCAGTTCATCAAGGTAAACTCAGCGGAAATCCCACCGGAGATAAATTTATTAAAGCATGTATTTTTAGAGACCGAATTGAAATACTCGACAAAAAGTCTGAAAATATTATCGCTGTAAATGGTCCAATAAATCATATCCCTGAATTTTCTATAGTTGGGTCTGGCACCAATGAATCCATCGCAATAAAGGAAGATCAACCTTTCGGCTATTTGGATGCTTATTTTGGAGAAAAAAATATATTTGGCTTATACAGTGGAAAATCTCATGTTGATAAAGAAGCACTTGGAGAAGGCGAAACGGAGATTTTTGTATTTGATATTGATGGGAACATACAGGAAATATTGACTTTAAACACTCCTATTATTTCCTTATCGGTAGACGAATTAAACCAAAAAATCTACGGAATTACAGTTGATCAAGAACCGGGTGTGGTGGTTTTTAACTGGTCTCAAAGTGCTTTTTAAAAATATCGTCTATCTAACACTCGCAAAACGAATTCGTTAACGGTAGATAGACTATTCTGGAATTGGATTTTGATGAAAATGGTTAAAACAGAAAAAAGAGTTTGACGGAGGATTACATCGATACGGAATTTATCACAATGTGACGGATCACATTAAAATCTTCCAACATTTTCACCAATAGGGTAAGTAATCGTCTAAAATCTATATAGTGAGTTACTATATATATACAGTAATATATGGTAGATTTTGCAAACATAAATTTGGAGTAACTGATATTCTGTGAAAAAATATCAATCTTTACACATCAACGTTAACCGTAGCAGAATTAAATGGAAATAAAGAATTTGAGCCTTGTCAGAAAATGAATTTAGAAAAAAGTTATACTGGTTTTCAACTGAGGATAGTCCAGAAATTTCTGTTATAATTTACCCTACCGAAATTGACACCTATGGGGAAAAATAAAGAATTTACCGTATGCTTTTTAGTTTTAAGCAACAGAACTTCCTTCTCATTGATCGAAAAATATAAGGAGGTGTACTCAGCGACACTTGGAATGGGCGACACCATTCTACTCTACCACTTGTCGGCGAAAAAAAAGTCAGAGGAATTGAATAAATTTAAAACCTTTACCTTTTCAGATGACATTCTAACATCACTTAACTATTTTCCATTAGGCTTTACATTAGTTCCAGGAAGTAACCATTTCCCCTTACTGAAATTCTACCTCTCCCACCCGAATTACGATTACTATTGGTGCATAGAAGATGACGTTGATTTCTCGGGGGATTGGAGCGCATTTTTTGAGGAATTTTCCTCAGTGGACGCTGACTTTATCAGCAGCCATATTAGGCGCTACCAAGACGAGCCTGAGTGGCCCTGGTGGTCAGCCCTGGCCCATCCGTATTTTGTGATCCCCTAGGAACAACGCATCTGCTCCCTTAACCCAATCTACCGGATTTCAAGAGCCGGTTTAGAGTTACTCCACAAGGCACTTTCAAGCAACAAACCTGCCTTTTCTCTCATTTGGTATGCCATCG
>NZ_JACVCV010000059.1 GCF_017811155.1 Lunatimonas salinarum
TGCTCAATACGCTGGAGTTTTACCAAGGCTAAAACCTGATAAATTCCAGCTTCAAGCAGATCGGGAAGGAAGCCGCCGAAGATGGTTCGGATATCAGCCACCAATACCTGAATGTCGGCCCAATGACGATATCAGAACCGGGATATGTGTATATTTATCCCCTTGGTCGCCATGGTACCTGGCCTTAGCCACTACCATTTTGGGTTCAACAACCCCGTACGCTAAAGTGACCCGATGGGATTGATGGGAGATGATGCAGGAACGTGGGGTACGGGGAATACCTATGCATCAAACTACTCCCAGAATCCGTTTGACCTTATGCCAAAGGCTGGCGGATTTACCGGCCCGGGTTCGGGGAATCACTGGTCTGATGGAATTGGGAATTCAGATTGGTCCATGTGGGGAGGTAGCCAAATGTACAAAGATGGGTTGGCAAGTGGAGCCATTGAATATGGAGGTAAATTTTACAATATCGATGGAGATGGAAAACGGGGGGATCCATATGAAGAGAGAAATGGGATGCTCGGCTATTGGGTGGATTCACCAATGGATATCCGAGACTATGTACTTATGAATAATAAGTTGTTTAAAACCACTACACCGGGAGTAATGTCAACATTTTATAGCGTTGGAGGGCAAAATTGGGGGATGCAACATGCGAGTATCTTAAGTGGAGATTACACACTGAAGGATATTGTTAATTATGGTATGGCAGGGGCTGGTTATGTTTTAGGAGGAACCGAAGCGCACCTTCGAGGTGTAAAAGCAAGTTATGCTGCAAAGGGAACGAAAACAGCTCAGCGATTCATTATAAAGGTGATGAATCCAAGTATTGAAAAAATTGCAAGGACTTCTAAGGGTTTAGGTGTTGCAGGAGTATTACTAAATGGGACAATAACTGGTGTTAACTGGTATAATGGGCAGGACGTAACTGCAAGTCAAGTAGCTGATTTCGCTATTGGTGTTGGTCTCATTACAGCCGGAGGTCTTGCTATTATGTCTGCTCCAGTTGCGCTAGTTGCGGTTGGAACATATGGGGTATTGGATGCTGTAGGATTATTTGATGGTATTAAAGAGTCACTAGGTGGGAATAAGGTTGTATTCGGAGGCTATAGACCAGGTAATTAGTAAAATGAGAAAGTACGAATATAAATTGGTTCATATTCCTAGAGTCCTTTATACTCTACGACTATTGGTTATACTTATTACAGCTCTTTTATTGCCGTTTTTGGCATTAGTGATCATTCAAGTTCAGGCAAATTTAATCTTAATTATTTCCTTCTCTTTTGGGATAGCATTTCTTTTATTCAAGCTTTCAGAAGGGCTTGTTAGAAATGATTTACATGTAGTAATAAATAGAGATATATTTACTTTTGAAGAAACCTCATCAATAACGAAAAAAAAAAGAAAAAAAGAAATTCGCTGGAACAACCTTAAATCTTATATTTTCGAGACCACGCAGTATTATCATATTTTGAAACTTTACACTACAAACGGTGAGAAAATCATGCTAACCCTTGATCATAATAGTCAACATTTTTCACGCTTTGAGAATGACTTTCATGATATAGTCTCTTCTATTAATAAACAAGGGAATTCTGATATATCTTTAAAGCCACCAATATATGAAACCAAAACAGGTCTGGTCATTGCTGTGGCGCTGGGATTATTGATGATCGGATGGCCTCTTGCTACCTGGTTTAGTGGTAAAAATTTCCAAATCGGATTGGCATTAATTTTTTATTCAGGGGCAGGCTTTTTTATCTATATGGTGTACCGCTATCGACGACACAAAGTGACTGAATAATTTAATTCTTCCGCACTGGGTGTAGAATGCTCTACACCGGTTTTTGACAGAGAGTACAAGCCGATAAATTCCAGCTTCAAGCAAATCAGTAAGGAAGCCGCGGAGGATGGATCGGATATCAGCCACCAATACCTAAATGTCGGCCCGATGACTGTAACAGAACCCGGATATGTGTATATTTACGTCTCCAATGAAAATGGAGATCCCGTGGAAGTCTTTTTTGACGATTTCAGTGTACACCTTACGGGTACGGATATCGTACAGAAGGATGATTATTATCCTTTTGGGGGAAGCTTTAATGCCTATACCGACTTGGGTACACCGCAACAGGATTACCTTTACAACGGGGTGAGTCTAAATGAAACCACGCAGCTCTATGAAACGGCCTTCAGGACCTACGATCCGTATCTGGGCAGGTTCAATCATATAGATCCCCTGACCGCCATGGTGCCTGGCTTAAGCCCCTACCATTTTGGGTTTAACAACCCGGTACGGTACAGTGAC
>NZ_JACVCV010000005.1:0-332453 GCF_017811155.1 Lunatimonas salinarum
AAGAAGAGGGTGGTCAAGATCACCGGATTGGTGGTCAAGATCACCGGAATTTACACAAGAGTAGAAATGGTTTTTTGAGTCGAAATGCTATAGTAATTATGCGTTAAATCACCTGGTGTATAAAATGGAACATCGCCATTCCAATATTCGTTTTTTTCAGTACTCGGTGTGCCACCTCCTCCAAATTTTACAACTTGTGTAAAAGGTTTTACTTCCCACCCCTTCGGAATCTCTTTTCCCAATTCCTCATTCCAAACCATTTCCCCACCACTACTTTTATAAGGCTTTCCATTTTCATCAGGAAATTCAAACTCCACAAACCACTCCCGATAAATCGCCTGTGCGGTTTCTTCCAATTTTTGGATGAGTTGTTGGTTTAGAGTGATACGGTCTTGGATGGTGTTGTATTCTTTTACGATTTCTCGTTGTTTGTCTATGTGGGGGATAGGGAGTTTTAATTCCAAAAAATCTTCCCAAGGTAAATTACCTCTAACCCCTCCTACAGCATAATAAGAAGCTTGCCTGTCAAACTCTGATCGCTCAAACCACATTTTCAAATATTCAGGAATCAGAACAGCTTCATCTTTTACTTCAAAAACTGGATAGGCTGGGGACATAATAGCCTTGTCTTCTGAAAACATTCCAATTGGTATTTTTCCATCTCGGCTAACCTGCATCAAACTGCAAGCAAACTGATTCTTTTTAATCAATTTATAGTTAGATAAGTCCGTTCCAATAATATTGGCTACTGATTTGATAAACTGTTTTGATATGCTTATACCAACTAATGGCAAATCCTCTAATGCAGCATTACGCTCATCTGCAGGCTGTATGTATTTACCAAGTGGTTTATAATTCTTTTGCATATTCCTCTGCTGTTTTATAGCCTTGTTCGGGGTGATTATGGGTATAAGGAAATCTTTTTTTGAGTTTACCCTCCTTTATCATAATGGGGAAAATCTTGTTTTTCAGGTAATCTACGGACTTTCCTAGAATGGTAGCGACCTCATCCATCTTAATATATTCATTTTGGCAAATCTTCATTACTTCATCTTCGAGTTGCGCTTTATTTAATTTTGTTCGGGTTGCAACCTTTTGTTTCGAGGTGTCAACCTTTGGTTTCGAGGTGTTAACCTTTGGTTTCGAGGTGTCAACCTTTGGTTTCGAGGTGTCAACCTTTTGGCTTGTTTCTGACTGATTATCAGTGTTTTTAAAAGAGATTTCAACCCTTTTGGAGGTGTCAACCTTTTGGCTCGGACTTGCAACCTTTTTACTAGAGGTGTCAACCTTTTGCTTCAACTTGTAAGTAGTCCACCTGCCATTTTTATCTGATTCCAGATAATGATTGGCACAAAGCCTTTGAAGTAGCGCAGTGATGTCAGCACTATGCATGTTCAACACATACTGCAAGCGCTGATTAGAGATTGAACCTTCTATTTGGCAAAACGAAAGTGCAGTAAGTTCATCAGGAGTTAGGTTACTCACGTCATCATAAATAGCATTTAACTCATCTAATACCACTTCAGGTATCACGCTAAACATGGGCAAGGTGAGTTTCACTCTGTCTGGCTGACTTTCAATTTCTAGAAAAGGCCTTCGCCAATGAGACTCTTGCCAGCCTGTCATGATTTTATCTACACCACTTCCTGCTTTTTCTGCACGTCCAATCAACATAAACATTTGTTGCAAAGAAGGATTGCGGCATTCACTAATACCTCCTGCATAATATTGATGAATGGAAAGAAGTAACGTTCCCGGATTTGAAAACACAAATTTTTCTGTATCCAACTCAATCACAATATTCCCGCTGAGAGAATAATCAGTATGTACCAAGGCATTTACAAATGCTTCACGCAAGGCAACATGTGTTGGTGTTTCATCTACCCGTTGATCATTTTCCAATAGGAAAGGTTTGGGTAATGTAGATGAAAGTTTTGGCCAGACTTTCAGGTAAAATTGAAGCAAATTATTTTCCCATGTGCCATCAGGACAAATTCTATCTGTCCAACGGATTTTAGGATCAGTAGAAAGTCTTTCTCTAAAATCAGGGAAAAAGTCAGGTAATTGCTCTTGATCTTGGATACTTTCGGATCTTCCAAACATGATCAACCCAGCAAGCGTAATCCCTTCTTGTTTTGATTTCCTATCTATACGATAAGCACCAATTTTTTTAAACAATTCCAAATCATCAAGTGCATGCCAAGGATGATCCGGTTTTGATGAAACAAACAATTGTCTGAATTGCCTTACTGTAGTTGGATCAAAATCTTTTACTGTGAAATTTTCAAGGATAACACTATCTCTTTTCAATTCAGCGCTTGAATCCGCAAGCATGCGCTTAATTTCATCATCCGTACACCGATAATCACCTTCATGATTTCTTTTGTATGTATTACCAAATGGATTTCTTGTAAGATAAACAGGCCTTTCTGTTCTCGATGCAAATGGTATTCTAAAAGTTAATAGCTTTTTATCCTTAACCTCGATTACTCTGATATCGGTATTGGATAATAAATTTCTATTTACAGTATTTGGATTATTGCACTCATCCCAAAACTGTTTTTGATAGGTAGAGATTTGATCATCTGATAAACCCTCAATAACAAACTCATCTCTTTTTTCCTTTACTCCTAAAACAATAATTCCAGTTACTGTATTTGCAAAAGCAGAATAAGATTTCCAGAATTCCCTAGGAAATCCGTTTGAAGCCAATTTGTATTCTATTTCAAAATTTTCATTTGGCAACACATTGGTTGTCAATATTGAATAAATAGAAAATTCATCACCAAGGTCAAAAAGATGTAGTTGTTTTTCTGACATCATTGTTCAATTTTATAACCAAGATTTTTAAATACCTCTAACAGCTCTTGTCTACTTTGTTCTTCCGCTTTCAATAACTCAGCAAACTCACTTTTCAAGGCATTCATTTTCTCATCAAAGTCAATATTCTCGTCACGGTTTACAAATTCAATGTATTTGCTCGGCACCAAGGAGAAATCTTTTTTGGCTACTTCATCAAACGAAGCCGAGTAACAGAACTCAGGAATGTCTTTGTAATGGTTAATTGTTAATGATGAATGATTAATGTTTTCGCCTTCATTAACCATTAACAATTTATCATTAACCATTGCACCCGTTTGCCAAGTGTGATACGTTTCAACTACTCGCTTAATATCTTCATCCGAAAACTGCGTGTATTTTTTTTCAAAGGGTTCTCCCATTTGTCGCAAGTCCATAAACAGAATTTCTCTTTCTCTGTCGCGATAATTGCGGATTTCTTCACCCACTTGTTTGCTCTGTGCTTTCTTATTTTTGTTAACAATCCAAAGCGTAACGCTGATGTCGGTGGTATAAAACAAGTTGCGTGGCAACACCAAAATGGCCTCTACCAAATGATTCTCAATCAGCTTTCTGCGTATTTTGTATTCTTCACCTCCGCCACTTAAGGCACCATTCGCCAAGATAAAACCAGCCACACCATTTTCAGAAAGTTTGCTCACCATAGTCAAAATCCAACCATAGTTGGCGTTGCTTTTGGGTGGCACATCATAACCTCTCCAGCGTGGGTCGTCTGTCAATTCATTTTCAGCCCGCCAGTCCTTTTGGTTAAAAGGCGGGTTTGCCATAATAAAGTCGGCTTTCAGGTCTTTGTGTTGGTCGTCTAGAAAAGTGTCGGCTGCTTTTTCGCCTAAGTTTCCGCTAATGCCCCGTATGGCCAAGTTCATCTTTGCCAGTTTGTAGGTGGTGTTGGTGTATTCCTGTCCGTAGATGGAAATTTCCCTTTTGTTGCCGTAGTGTGCCTCGATAAACTTGATACTCTGCACAAACATACCCCCCGAACCACAGGCAGGGTCATAAATAATGCCCTTGTAGGGTTCAATCATTTCGGCAATCAGGTTGACAATGCTTTTGGGCGTGAAAAATTCTCCTTTTCCTTTTCCTTCTGCCAATGCAAACTTGGAAAGGAAATATTCATAGACTTTACCCACCAGATCTTGTTTGGGGTCTTTGGTGGTGTCAATGTCGTTGATGGTATCTAGCAAAGAAGCCAGTTTGGTCACATCCAATCCTAAGCGTGAAAAGTAATTGTCTGGCAAAGCACCTTTCAGTGCTTTATTATTTTTCTCAATGGTATGCAGGGCAGTGTCAATGAGCAAGGCAATGTCGTTCTGCTTGGCTCTTTTAATCAAAAAACTCCAACGGCTGGTTTCTTCCAAAAAAAATACATTGTTCATGTTATAGAACTCAGGCATTTCAATATACTTTTCTTTGCCTTCAGAAATGAGTTTGGTTCTATGTTCTTCAAACTTGTCGCTGGCAAACTTTAAGAAAATCAGTCCTAATACAACGTGTTTGTATTCGGCTGGCTCAACGCTTCCTCTTAATTTATTGGCAGCATCCCAAAGGGTTACTTCTATAGGTTTTTCTTTTACTTCCTTCTTCTGTTTCGCCATTTTCAGGTGTCAATATTTAAAATTGTTAATGTCTGCTAATTTAAGATTTATAGTTGTGGTGTCGTCATAAGTGCGTTGGCAAAAATGGCTCTTTTGGTTTTGCGAAGGCTCGGCTTGTGTGTCGGGAAAAACCAAATGTGCCGTTTGTGCGGCTGGCTAAAAGAAATTTTAAAAAATGCGAAGAGTGGGCTTTTTCATTTTCTATTGTCACCTGTCTTAATAGCAAAACACTGTCAGCTTGCTTGCCTGTCCCCTTTGTTGATATGGTCTGTATGTCGAGTTTATTTTTAGTCATCTTCTTGCTGTGTCGTCTTCTTTTTAGCATTGGTAGTAACGTATTTATTGGCGCTACTCGGTTGTGCCTAGCTCTTCGCCGCTTACCAGGTAAATGCTATCTCCTCCATGTACCTCGACAAAAGGCGAAGGATCTGCTGCAAACGACTACCGATAAAGATAGGGCATAATTCCCATGCAAAAAATACCCTGTTCGGGGTATTTTTTAGGACCGAAGGGGTATTTTGGGAAGGTTGGATACGCTTTTCGAGGGCGGAAAGGTATTTTTGAGATATATAACATAGGGGGACCAGCGAGTACATCCCTACGGGTGTGTCTACTACCGGCTAACAGCAAAACAAGTATTTGCCGTTACCACCTAGCCTATAGACCGGTGCCGATTCAACAGCTCCATCAGCCGGTCTACCGCTACCTGGGCAAAAGCGGAATCGTTGATTGAAGCCGGTACTTGGGTAACAGAAATGCCGGGATCAAGTGCTGCCATCAGTCCCTCCAGGCAGGATTGGTCTGCCTCGCTATCAAAAAACAACCCGCCGGGGGATCCCACTTGGGAGAAGCCTCCCCGGGGCCACACAACCGCAACCTTCTCGGCTAACGGATTTATCGTTTCGGCGATATGCCTTCCCAATCGCTGATTTTCGGCCTTGTTAGTCCGCATGAGCGTCACATCCGGCGCCCAATGGTAAAAAAGACGCCCCTGAAACTGGGAGGGTACCGTTTCTGGCCTGCCAAAATTCACCATATCCAGACAGCCTGGCGCCACCACCATAGGGAGCCCCAGCTGTACGGCGGCTTTCATTCGGTCCGGACCGGCACTTAGGATGCCACCGCAAAACTCGTCGGCAAGTTCGGTGGTGGTCAGATCCATCACCGCATCAAATACCCCTTCCCGTATCAGCGCCTCCATGTTTCTTCCTCCCACCCCATTGGCGTGGAATGCCATCACCTCAAAGCCTCTCGCTTCCAACAGCCGCGTACAGGCATTTACACAGTCCGTGGTGTTTCCAAACATGCTGATCGCCACGAGGGGTTTGATGTAGGCGACCCGATCCCAAGCCACCTCCACCATCGCCAACAGTGCAGCCGCTGCTTGGTGGATGATGGGAAGGATGATCCGGTTGATGCCGGCCACATCCACTACCGATGGAATCAACACCACATCTTTCACCCCCACCGAATGGGACACATCTTTGGTAGCCAGGGTAGATATACAGATTTTTGGTAGGCCCAGGGGCAATACCTGAATGGCTCTTAAAAACAAAAAGGTGCCTCCTCCCCCTCCCATGCCGATCACACCCCTAAGTAGGCCTCGATCCAATAACCCTTTTAGCCAGATTTGACACCCAGCAGCCAGCTGCTCCAGCGCAAAGCTGCGATCCTTTCGGGATTTCAGCGCTGACAGGGTATAGCCGGCGAGCCCGGCAATCTCCTCGGATTCCACATCCACGGGAAAGGTCCCCGTACTAGCGGAAATGCCCACATTGACCATTTGAATCGACGCACCACCGGCCTTTAAGGACCGGTACAGCTCTCCATAGATTTCTCCTTTGGTGTCAAAGCACCCAATGACCACCAAAAAACCTTTCTTGGCAAACGTTGCTTCCATAATGGCTCCTTAAAACTATTCCCCTTTTACGAATTCAAATACGTACAATTCTGCCAATATTCCAAAACCGAAAGGCTATCTGGCAAAAGGCAGGCTAGTAGCTACTACCTGCCCTGATTAGGATGGGAAGACGAAGTCAACCACAACGTATCCAACCGGTAAAAAACAAGCACAATCATATGAACTAAAAATAAAAAACAGTATATTGATCGGTAAACAAACCTCAATAAAAACGAATATTTTAAATGTCGGGATCTAGCACACGAGCCGAAAAAAAGAAAAAATCAGTTCATGTAGGATGGGAAGTAGCCAAGCTGCTTTTTACGCTGATTTTTAATAGCGAAAAAATCCCCGGTCAGGTGGACCGGCTGGACGACGCACTGACCAACCACTGTACCCGCAGCAATAGAACCTGGTGGATCAACCGGATCAACGCCCTAACCAGACCACGTTTTGTCCGGCGCTTAATAGAAAAAAAACTCAACAAAAACACACCACTGCATGAATGTGTAAACCTGACCTTGGACGTGGAGCTTTCCCACGACAAAGTATTTTACAAAGAATCTACTTTTCGCCAAAAATGGGCCAATTGGTATGAAAACCATTGCTCCGAGCCATTGAAGTTTTTTATTCCTGGCAGTGGAACCTTTCCGGAATTTGACCCCAAATGCGACAGCCACCTTGTATATGATTACGATGCGGTACTGGAGGTAATCGGAGAAGTGCTGCAGGCAGAGGAAAGCGGCCGCCAAATACGCGCATTGGGTTCGGGTCACGCCCTGACGCCTATTGCCCAGTCCGACGACTACTTAGTTTGTACCCAATACCTAAATGTGACCAACAGGCCTGCCAAGGAATTTATCAAAGCAGCCTATAGGGATGGTTTTGAAGTTGAGGTAAATTTTGGCAATCAGACGGCAAAAGAAACCCATTACCTGTTCGAAACCAGTGGCGGAACAAAAATACGGCACTTGATCGAGGTACTGGAAAAATACGGCTGGTATCTGATGAATCAGGGAGGGTCCAGCATTCAGTCCATTACAGGAGCACTTTCTACTTCCACCCATGGTTCAGGAATAGGCTTGGGCCCGATTCCCTCTATGGTGCGATCCCTCACCTTGGTGGGAACTGGCGGAAAGGCGTACCGGGTAGAAGCATCCGAGGGAGTCACAGATCCAGTACTTTACGACGGGAAAATACCCGGATCAGACAGAACCATTGAGCTGATACAGGATGATGAGACCTTTCATGCAGTCTTGGTTGGTGTGGGTTGTATGGGCATCGTGGTTTCGATGATACTGGAAGTACAACCCATCTACGGGCTCTTTGAAGAGCGAAGGGTAAGAAACTGGGATGACGTGAAAGCAGAAATGACGACCTCGCCCGATCTCTACGCCTACCTGAATGCTCACCGCCACTTTGAGGTCTTGATCAACCCGTACATAGATCGTAAAGCCACTACAGACACAACGAGAAAATGTTTAGTGACTACGCGGGACTATAGCCATAGCACAGACAAGCACCCCAATGCCCGAAAGGAACGAAACTACCTATCCAGTTTTATCTCCGGCATCAATATTTCCGGCAAGCTCTCCCCTTGGGTATTTAACCGCAACCCAGACGCCATCCCGGGCATGATCAATAATTCCCTGCATCGTATCGAAGACTATGCCGAACGGGGAAGTGGTTTTGAGGATACGGCCAGAAAAGTGCTGGATCAGGGGCTTGGAGAGCTGAAATTCTACGGATTTGCCACCGAATACGGCGTGCCATTGGACCGGGTAGTGGATGCGGTGGATCTCATTCTCCGCACCTGCGAAGAGGCTATCCCCTACCGGCATTACCTGGCCGCCCCTTTTTCCCTTCGCTATGTAAAGCATTGTCCCGCTCACCTATCCATGATGAATACGGGCGACATCTGCATGATCGAACTGGTCAGCGTACGTGGGGTGACGGGTAGTTACACGTTGCTACGAAAACTGGAAAGTGCCCTGATCGAATTTGGAGCCATTCCGCACTGGGGCCTTTCGGTATTACCCTGGACGCCGGAGATGGTGGAAAAAGCCTTTCCGAAATTCCACCTCTGGAAAAAATACCAGCAAAAATTTGGCGGGCGGACATTCCTAAACCCCTTTATGGAAGACATCCTCGCGCCACGCACGGATGCTATACCTCCTTCCTAAACGCAGCCAATTCGCGGTACACGGCGCGTCGGGCCAGGTTTATCTCGCCCACCGGCTCGTGGTCTACCAATCCCATCCAGGGGGAAAACTCCAACGACTCACCAAAGGCCCGCCTTTCCGGTGTATCGAACACCTGTTTCGGCAGGGAGAGTTTCGCCACCGGTATCAACGGACCCTTCCAAACCCTTGAGGTATCGTTTAGAGGATGTTGGCGGTCGTTCTGATGCAGTTGCACATGCAGCGTAAACGTGTAATCTTTATCCTTCAGATCCATCTTTAATTGCTCCCGTAAAAAACCGGATGACCGGGTCTTGGTAAGTGAATAGGCCATTTCCGGCTGATCGGATTTGAGTACAAACTTGGCATAATGCTCAGGCCCCATGCGAAACGCCGCCCCTGAAAAATAATTCTCTGCCAAAAGGTTATCGTGCTTAGCGGAATATTTCAGCGTCAGAAACAAGCTGCGCCAATGCATTGGATTCAATGCGAACAAGATCCTGGGAAACACCCCTCCCAACACCGCTCCCATAGCCTTCCGGTATAAACGGATGGAGGAGGCCGAGAGGATAGGACTTGTAGTCAGCAGAAAATTCTGCGTTGGAATACCCAATGGATCTTGTTCTTCCAATAGTTCACCCGTAACATGAAGCACTTTGATCGCTAATCCTCTACCCGAACGCCCCGTATCAGCACCGACCTTTGGCGGCGCATTGGACAAGCGCACCCACACATCGTAGGTAGCCGGCTGCTTAAAGAGTCCTACCTTCAACGATTCGGGCAGATCTGAAAAAACGGAAAGCGTACCCCGGATACATCCGTGCATTTTGGGGTGAAAATTTCGCTTTCTGGGCACACCTGCGTATTCCATTTTCAAAAAGGCCTTCATGGTCTTGATGATTGAAGTCAGGTCCTTTTGCTGTTGGGGGGTGAGTTCAGATTCCATCGAAATTCGAGATAAATTTAAGGGCTTTAAGTCCAGGAAAGAAAAAATAAGCACCGCCTCGTATTTTTACAAAGTTGGGTATATTTTCCAATCGCCTCCTTACCGGATAAGTAGGGATGCTAAACCGATCGGTAACGACCTGATCCTGATGATAATGGTTACCGATTATGGGATCCGCATCCTGTTCGGAACCACCGAACTTATGGAAATTCACCCAGTTGTTTTGTACAAATTCAAATTGCCTTCGGATATCTGTTACCATACAGATAAAATGAAGGCCTCGCTTCTTTCCATCATCGGTTGCCTTCATGAAGTCGGACACCTGCATGGTAGCTACCAGAGGATCCCCGTAGGGGCGTCCTTTTCGCAACATTAGGTGTTTGGCCACCATTTCTGTCGAATCCTTTTGGCTGGTTTCGGTAACTAGATGATCGCGTGGATTGGTGCGTCGGATGTGTGAACCTAATGGACATTTCAGCCCGGACCGATCTTCATCCCAATAGCCGAAGTCATTCTCATCAGACAAGGAAGGGTCAGGTGCCACGGGGCATCGCACCAAAGGGGAACCATCGGGCCACCGACCTACCATTTTAGCAGCCAAAGCGATGGCTTTGTCAGAAGATTCCGCCTGGGACTTGACGTAATCCCAAAACCTCACCACGTCCTGCTGCATTTGCCGGAAGACCAAATAGGTACCGTTCCGTCCCAAATCCATGAAGCCGGGATAATCGGGATGTGGTGAAAGCCCTTGAGATCCCGGTGTATGGCTAGGTACAACCGGAGAAGGGGCGTATTCGTCGTAAAGGTTCTTATACCCCATGATAAATTCCCCAATAGGATACTTTGGGGCGTTTCCGAGGTCCTTATCTTTCACCAATTCCGCAATTATCGGTCTGGAGATATCGTCTCGAAAACCGAAATGCTCCTTTTGATCGTGCAGCATCCCGGTAGGGAGTGAGGAATGCAACATCACCCTGAACAGCGAGGCCCTATTCAATTCGGACTCCACCAACTGATCCAGTGCCATTGCACTGGAAGCAAAGAGCATCACCAGCATGTGTACATCAGAAGAATCTCGGCCCCAGTCCCAGAAATCCGGCGCATGTTCCCCCGTATCTCCCAAGATAAACTGCCTATGCGGTTCGGTCATACCCTCCCGAAATTCCCTACTGAAGCTCGCTAATGTTTGATCAGGAACCCCCAAAAACGCCAGTCCGGAATAGGTCAAGGCTACCTGACACGCAAACTCAGGCCGCTTATCTCCTGCGTGGGTCACCATTTTCACTAACTGCATAAAATAAGCCTTCGTCTCCTGAAGGGATGAAAACCGCATTAGCAAATACTGCGCATGCGGCAGGTGCCCATGGCCCCGGATGGCGAGGCCTTGCATATCCGTTAGTTCGAGTTCCATCTGCTATATCCTAAGTAACCACTCCCGTATTTCATCGTCTTTCATTTCCTTGAACAATCCCTCGCGAAATGCCCGGTTATTTTTTAGATTTTCTACGCTCAGCCCCTCATTATAGGCATACCAACATTGAGTAATTTGCTGATGTGCCCTAACACCCTTCATGTATTCACTGCGATGGTTGTACTGCTTGTGTACCAGCCAACGAGTGGCAGGAAAACCAAATGCATGACTGAAAATAACCGCCATATTCATTGTCCTGCGTTCGCTGTCTACAAAATCATGGGCATAAGCCTCTGAAATATTGTCAAAAGTCGCAATGAAGACGAGACGCTTTCCATTGTCAGTCTGCAGCCACCTAGCTGTATGTACCGTGGGGATGTATGAAAAATAACGGATCAAGAATACAAGCCGTAATGAAACCGCTAAGAAAACCCGCCGAATCCATCCCTTTTTTAACGGAGCAATTACGGTCATTTCATTAATCACCGGATTGGTTTCTCGGGTCACGATGTCCCGAACCCGCTCGTCTGATGCCGCCGTTCCGGGTATATGGGGGTTAAGTTCGTTAAGACGTAGCAAAAGGAACAAGATCAACATGGCTGCTACAAATACCGGGAAGAACCAAACCAAAATATCCAAGACCATTCCATCCATGAAAAACCGAAGTATCAGAGAAATCAAGGATGATGACATCAGTAGGACAAACAAACCCAAGGGAAATAACATACGGATCCTATCCCAGCGTACGCCTGGTATTCCTTGGCGGGCCCACTGAAGCTTTGGATGGTCCTTGACAAAATCTTCAATCAGCTGCTTCATCTCTGATGGGCTCCTTGAGGCCAAATCTACCGCTCTAGAACGATTAGTCAGGTGGTTAAACACCTCCTCCTTCAGTTGGGCTTCCTGATCTATATCCTGGGTCGCGACAAATTTAAATCCGGCATAGAAGGTATTGGGGATTGACTTTTTACGTAAAAAAGCCACCAAATCGACATTGGCATCGGCAGGGAATTCATCGCTCAATGAAAACACCTGCTGCATCTTCGTAGAAAAGCACCTAGCTAACTCCCGAAGATGGTTTTTGTGGTTTCCGACGTAACTAGTCATCAGTAGAATTCTTGCGGGTAGCCTTTCCTCACCAGCATAAACCTGGGTCGGCAGCACCAGCCAACTCAAAAACAAAACCGATGGAATTTCCTTTTGATAAATTGACTTGCTTTCCCTCAGTTCACGGTTGAGTTGTTCGAGTAGCAGCGAAGCAGCGTCAATCTGTTCTTCCGCAATCTTAACTGTAACGGTGAGCCCTCTATGAATCCTAGACATGAAAATGTTGGCGTGTTTGTCATAAATATAAAAAATAAAATAAAATATTTCAAAACCTTTTAATTTCAATCGTTCATTTTGACTCAATGAAGCTATAAACTAGTTCCCTGTTTTGGCTCC
This sequence comes from Lunatimonas salinarum, assembly GCF_017811155.1. Taxonomy (GTDB): domain Bacteria; phylum Bacteroidota; class Bacteroidia; order Cytophagales; family Cyclobacteriaceae; genus Lunatimonas; species Lunatimonas salinarum. The sequence continues at coordinate 12,335 of NZ_JACVCV010000005.1, forward strand.
GAGGTAAAAAAATACCTAATTAACCAAGCAATAGCCAAGAGGCCATCACATAGCGATCTAAAAAAAGGCTAGAAAAGATACGTACAACCCTGTTGCCCTATCTATCTGACCTTCCCGGCCATGACACCGGTAATAGACAACAGATCGGCAACTTCCTTCTCTGTAAACTCATAGGGCATCTTTTTGGCAATTCCCAATGTTCCATACAATTTACCTTCCAACAAAAGAGGAACGGTGATTGCTCCCTCCACCTTGGTATCCTTTGCACCAGGCCTGACCACACCGGACTCATCCGTCTGTAAATTACATACTTGGACAGCTTGTTTTCTTTCGGCAGCGATGCCGGCCATTCCTTTTCCTACCGGTACTACCGACATCTTAGGAAGTAAAAAATCGGGTACCCCAACCTGTGCCTCAAGCATTAATAAATCGGTACCGGATTCAAGGATATGAATGGTTCCCGTGGTGCAGTCAAAGCATGACAATGTCTCCTTCAACCAAGCTTCCCAGGAAAAATGGTCACTGCTCAAAATAGATTCTTTCAGGTGGGCAATCCGTGTCTGTGCATTCATTTATTATCGTTCTAAAGGTTATTAAGAAGAACTCTTTATAGCGAATCCGCCCCCTTTCTTCCAAAACGCATACAAGCAAGAAGAAATAAAAGGACAGACCCTTCCGGTTTAATACCCTAAAGATAGAAAAATCAATGCAGCAATTAAATTCAGACCTGGCATTATTAGCACTATGAAGTGCTTTATAAGAGAATCTACTGGAATAACTCCGCAAATGGAACCATTTTTTCCATTCCCAAAACCACGTAAGTCAGTTGACAAAAAAAGCCATAACTACTACAAAGCGAGGTATTGTATTTTCATTATTCACTTCTGGCAAATTTCTTGCTATAAATTTTCTTTAATGTATTTAATTATTATATTTCAACCACAAGAACCCAATAACCATGAAAAAGCTCGTCATCATACTATCAGCTTTGCCTTGGCTGCTTGCTTCAATTGCCATTGCCCAATCCGAGCCTTATCCCTTGGATGAGGACGAGGCCCCTCTCCTCCCACATGTTACTACAGGTTCCGAACTCGAAGGATTATGGGAAGTACATTCCATCTACGATAAATTTCAGCCCTTCGAAGTACTTTTTCCCGGAAAGAAGCCCCGGCTGTATTTCGATATCATCAATGAACAAATCATCGGATTTACTGGCTGCAACAACTTCAGTATTTTCACTTCCCTACACGGTAACGTGATCGATATCATGGGGTTTTTGGGAATGACCAAGGCTTGGTGCGATGGAGATGGTGAGGACATCTTTCTTACCTTGTTAAAATCCGCTCATACTTATGCCATAGACGAGGAGGGCCACTTGACATTTCTTTGCGGTAGCCTCGAGATCATGCGTTTAGAAAAGGTAAATGAATCGGACGATGATCACCCCTTTGGTCTGCCAACGATGCTCACATACAAAGAACCCACGTTTCTCTTAGCCGACTAACCGGGACTGGATTATTTTGGCGCCGGCCATCTTCATTTCGGTGATAGCATTATTGCTATCCTGCTCGGATAAGTTCACACCTTTGGTGGCGTCTTCGATCAGGAAAGTATCGAATCCTTCTGACAATGAATCGAGCACGGTAAACTTTACGCAGTAATCTGTAGCCAGCCCCGCTACAAACACTTGGGTCACCCGTTCCTTTTTCAAAAAATCTGACAGACCAGTATCCCCCATCCGATTGTTATCGTAAAACCCGCTGTAAGAGTCAACCAGCCTATTCGTTCCTTTTTGAAAAACACGTTTCCAGCGTGAACGATCCAAATCCTGATGAAAGTCAGCCCCCTCCGAACCTTGTACACAATGTGCTGGCCATAGCACCTGATCCGCACCTGACAGTTTGATTATTTCCCCGGGCCGGGTGCCAGGGTGATTGACGGCAAAGCTGCCATGATCTGCCGGATGCCAGTCCTGAGTAGCCACGATTAAATCAAACTTGGGCTGTAGCGCATTGATTATAGGGATCACCTGATCTCCATCACGTACGGCTAATGCCCCTCCGGGGAGGAAGTCGTATTGAACGTCCACGATTAGTAAAGCCTTCATGCCTATTCTGTAATCTCTGATGGCTTGGTTTTGAGCACCAGATTGGTCCTTAGTTCGTATAGCGACTCCTCCAACCCAACAGGGTAAATATGGGGATTGGTGAGTCGTTTGTGGGTTTTGTCAAATTGGGCCAGTCGATCGAGTGTACTTTGGCGGATCTGATGAATATCTGGTCGGTGATACACCTTCTCGCCCTGCCTGAATATCGGCACCAACAAGACTTTCTCCTCGGCTTGAGCGGGTTGGATTCGTTTGCGGCGAGTTGGATCGATCGGATCTATGATGGTTACTGTATCCTTTGGCCTCATTCCTTCCAAGTAAATCATATCCCCTATCGCCTTTCCCTTAACGAGGTATCGCTTTACATTGTGGAATCCAGGCACGTTGATCTTTATGGATTGTTGGGAAAGCTTAATCTTTGGTTGCCACTCACCGGAAGTATCCTTCATGGCAGACATTTTGTAAACAGCTCCCAATGCCGGCTGATCGTAGGCAGTTACCAGTTTGGTTCCTACTCCCCATACATCGATAGAAGCCTCTTGAAGCTTTAACGAGGTGATGATATGTTCGTCCAAATCATTACTTGCAACGATCTTCACTTCCGGAAAACCCGCACGGTCCAAGATTTCCCTAGCCCGGTTACTAAAATACGCTAGATCTCCCGAATCTATGCGAATTCCTTTTAGCGACTTACCTTTGGCCTTCAATTGCTTGGCTATTTCAATGGCATTTTTTACGCCATTGAGCGTATCGTACGTATCCACAAGCAGCACCGTATTATCAGGAAATGCTTCGGCATAGGCTTCAAATGCCGCCATTTCCGTGTCAAACGACATGATCCAACTGTGGGCGTGAGTTCCGGAAACGGGAATACCAAATAACTTTCCAGCCATCACATTGGAAGTGGACGAACAGCCGCCGATATAGGCTGCACGACTTGCAGCAAGTGCCCCGTCTATCCCCTGTGCACGGCGCAGGCCAAATTCCAACACTGGATCTCCCTTAGCGGCCAATACAATCCTGGCCGCTTTGGTTGCGATCAGCGTTTGAAAATTTAGCATGTTTAACACCGGAGTTTCCAAAAGTTGACATTGAATCAAAGATCCCTTTACTCTCAACAGCGGCATATTTGGAAATACCACCTCTCCTTCTTCTACGGCATCGATGTCACATGAGAATTTCATATCCCGCAGATAAGCTATAAATTCCGATTCAAAAGTCCGGGTGCCGTCGGAATTTTTAACCTCCTCCAAATAGCGGAGGTCGTTTTCTTGGAAGGAAAAATTACGACAATAGTCGATGACATAATCTAGCCCTGCGGCAACCGTAAATCCGCTTTGAAAGGGATTTCTTCGGAAAAAAAGTGAAAAAACCACCTCCTGCTCTGCCTTACCTGACTTCCAATAGGCATACGCCATGGTAAACTGATAAAAATCGGTAAGTAGGGTCAATGAGCCCTGATAAAGATCCCGGGTAATTTTCATCTGTTTATAATTGATTCTTAATGGTCAAAACCTGTCCCTGTTTATCCGGCTACCTGTCCCGATCGGAATCAGGAGAATCGCTGCCTTACGGCAGGCAGGTCGGATGTTTAATAGTCGTTTTTTTAGTGGTCAGCCCAACTCCGTAGCGAAGGCAGGCATCGCTTTCCACATCACCCGTTTCGCTCCTTTGAATTGCGATTACGTTTTACGTATTTCAGTGCAAACAGAACATGAATATCAAACACACAGTCAAATTTAATTGATTTGTCCACAAAACCCTTAATTAACGTCGCTAATTCCGATCCCCTATTTTCCGGAAAAACGAACATTAAGAATCACACCGCTCAATACCAGCAGCATACCGGTATAGGTGATTAGATTGTATGTCTCGTCAAAAAACACAAATCCAAAAACCAAGGCGTAGACGATGCCTACATACGTGAGGCTGGCCACTTTAGATAGGTTGGCATTTTGGTAGGCCATGGTCATGAAGTACTGGGCAAACTGGGTAAAAACTCCAATGCCCAAAAGTAACCCCCAATCCCACCCCATAGGCTGCACCCATCCAAAATAAGATATCAATGCGGCTACGGGAGTCGTTACCAAGGGAAAATAAAAAACGATCACCAATGGGTGTTCCGTATTCTTCAGCTTTCGGATTACATTATAGGCCAACCCAGAAAATAAGGCTGAAGTAATCCCTATTACGAGAAAAATGGGATCGATACGAGGGTCAAAGCCTTCGATAACCAACACCCCGGCAAATGCTACGGCAAAGTATACAAACTGAATGGGCTTGACCCGCTCTTTAACAATAAAAATCCCTAATACCGAGGTGAATATCGGAGCCATATACTGAATGGTTACCGCACTTGCCAGGGGGATGTTCTGCAAGGTATAGAAAAAGGTGATTAACCCTACGGAACCTACCACACCGCGAATGATCAATAGTTTTCGGTTATTTCCGAAAAGTGGGATGCGCTTACTCTTTAGAACCAAGTAGGTAAATGCAAAGCTAAAAACCGATCTAAAAAGGATGATTTCTATGGCTGGTATGTGCGGAAGAAATTTTACCGTCACATTCATGAAAGCAAAAAACATACCCGCCAATAGCATGTGCTGAACGCTTTTTGAGCTCAATATCTCGGACGTTTTGGTGAAAATGAAGGGATCATGATGCACAATGGCTTTTTGGAGGCATTTTGTAAACCTTTGATTTGGAAGGTTGTTTACAAAAATAAAAACATGGCGCTAAAGATTGGAACCAAAGCACCGGATTTTGTATTACCGTCTACATCCGGAAAGCTTTTTAAATTGTCGGAAGATTGGAAAGGAAAGGGAGGAATCATCTATTTCTACCCCAAAGATTTCACCGGAGGTTGCACGACGCAGGCCTGTGAATTCCGTGACGAGTTTGAATCGTTTCGGGACTTGGACATCTCCATTGTGGGCATCAGCAAGGACAGTATAGCAACCCATCACAAGTTTAAAAAAGAATATAATCTTCCTTTTGAACTGCTGGGTGATTCGAGGGGTAAAGTATGTAGGGACTACGACGCCTTGATCCCGTTGGTGCATGTACCCAAGCGCATTACTTACCTAATCGACGAAAAGCATGTGATTCGTGCCATCCATCAAGATATGTTCGATAGTAAATCCCACATTCGGGAAATGATCGCGCAAGCTCAAAAAACCTAAAAAAAGGAAACCGGGCGAATCGCCCGGTTTCCTTTCGTATGCTAAGCCAGTTCTTATTTGCTGGCGATATATTGAAGCAAGTCTACCACTTTGTTGGAATATCCCCATTCGTTGTCATACCATGAAACAAGTTTCACAAAGGTAGGGCTCAATTGGATACCTGCACCTGCATCGAAGATAGAAGTACGGGAATCTCCGATGAAGTCGTTCGAAACGACGGCGTCTTCCGTATATCCCAAAATACCCTTCAAGTCTCCTTCCGAAGCTTCCTTCATCTTAGCACAAATTTCCTCGTAGGTAGCTGGCTTCGCCAGTCTTACCGTCAAATCTACCACCGAAACGTTAGGGGTAGGCACCCTAAACGACATGCCTGTAAGCTTACCGTTCAGCTCGGGGATTACCTTACCAACTGCTTTGGCTGCCCCGGTCGAAGAGGGAATGATATTTTGGCCTGCACCTCGTCCACCTCTCCAGTCTTTTGCGGAGGGGCCATCCACAGTCTTCTGTGTAGCAGTGGTGGCGTGTACGGTGGTCATGAGGCCTTCTTCCAATCCCCAGTTATCATTCACTACCTTGGCAATAGGCGCCAGACAGTTAGTGGTACAGGAAGCATTGGATACAAAAGTCATGTCAGATGTATATTTGTCTTCATTTACACCCATAACAAACATTGGCGTGTCGTCCTTGGAGGGGGCGGACATGATCACCTTCTTCGCACCGGCATCAATATGTCCTTTGGCGGTCTCCTTGGTCAAAAACAACCCGGTTGACTCTACGATGTAATCCGCTCCGATCGCTCCCCAATTCAGGTTGGCAGGATTTTTTTCCGAAGTCACGCGGATGGCGTTGCCGTTAACGATCAGCTGACCATCTTTTACCGATACATCTCCTTTGAATTGTCCATGAGTAGAGTCGTATTTGAGCATGTATGCCATGTAGTCTACATCGATTAGGTCATTGATGCCTACAATCTGTACATCTTCTCGTTCTTGCGCTGCACGGAACACAAGGCGTCCAATTCTTCCGAATCCGTTAATACCTACTTTAATTTTTCCCATAATGTTAGTTGTTCTTTACTTTGATTTATACTTGATGCGTAAGGTGTTTAAAAGTAACTGGCTAATAAACAGCGTGACGTCAAAATTCCAACCATAATTATTAAAAACGAACTGAAATTTTGCCGTTTCGAAATTTTCAATGGCCAAATTTATCAATTTTAATAATAGTACGGAAATTTTACCGCATGCTTTTATTCCATATTTTTGGGACTAAATGATGCCCTATGCTGGAAGAACTGGATCAAAGTGTACTGAATTTTAGTGGAGACTCACTTTTTTTTATGAATGTCTCGCTTGCAATTATCATGTTTGGCGTAGCGCTAGACATTCGAAAAACCGACTTTCTATACCTCGCAAAAGCGCCTAAACCCTTTTTCTTAGGGATTTTGTCGCAATTTTTAATACTTCCCTTTCTCACCTTTCTACTCGTTTCGTGGATTAAGCCGATTCCCAGCGTGGCGTTGGGCATGTTTTTGGTAGCTGCCTGTCCGGGCGGCAACATTTCCAATTTTCTGACCAACTACGCAAAAGGGAATACTGCTCTTTCTGTAAGTCTAACTGCATTCTCAACAGCCGTTTCTATTGTACTCACTCCCTTTAATTTTGCCCTTTGGGCAAGTCTATATGCCCCCGCGGCACCACTTTTAGCGGAAATCAGCTTGGATTACGGGGATGTATTTCAGACCGTTGCACTGATCTTGGGAGTACCACTAGCCATGGGCATGTATGTGAAACATCGTTTGCCGTTGTTTGCGCAAAAAACCAGCCAAGTTTTAAAACCACTTAGTATTGCCATATTTGGTGGGATTGTACTGATCGCCTTCTATAGCAACTACGATTTGTTTATCAAATTTATCTTCCTGATATTCAGCTGGGTCTTTGCCCATAATGCCGCAGCACTACTTACTGGGTTTTCACTGGGAAAGGCATTTGGCCTAAGCCTGGAAGATACCAAAACACTTACCATCGAAACCGGCATCCAAAACTCAGGGCTTGCGCTGGTATTGATATTTACTTACTTTGACGGGCTAGGTGGAATGGCCATTATTGCCGGATGGTGGGGTATCTGGCATATTGTTTCCGGACTTTCGATAGCAACCTTGTGGAAATCCAAAATGAGTAGATTCAAACAGGCATAAAATCCCTTCCAACCCCTAGAGATGCCTGACTTGACTTCGTGAAAGATTCCATAAGCACCTATTCTGGCTTTAAAAAACAAAGAATTGTCAAATGCAACACCTCCTTAATGAGCTTTTGAGGATTTGGGTAAGGGTGAGTCTACACTTTTATTTCGGACAAATACGGGTAAAAAACCGTTCGCTTATCCCTAACAATACACCTTTGATTGTTGTGGCCAACCACCAAAATGCGCTGTTGGATGCGTTGCTGATAGCAACCGAATTGGGCTTAAAACCCTTTTTTCTTGCGAGAGCTAGCGCCTTTAAAAAGCCTTGGATTGCCACTCTACTACAACAACTTCAGATAATGCCTGTTTTTCGAATGCGGGACGGAATCAGCAGTCTCTCCCGCAATGAAGAAATCTTTCAACAATGCCAAAATTTACTGGCCCGCAGAAAAACAATTGTTCTATTTCCAGAAGGAAACCACAGCTTAAAGCGACACTTGAGACCACTAAGCAAAGGATTTACCCGAATCGCATTTAGTACACTCGATCGCTATCCCCAGCTTCCGCTCTATATATTGCCGATAGGCATCAACTACGGGGCCCATCAATTACCGTGGTGCAAGGTAAATCTACTTATCGGCGAACCAATCGATGTATCGGAATCCAAGTTCGATCCCCATACATTAAAAGAAATGGTCGCATCCTCATTGCGGGAGTTGACGATACAGCTCCCGACTAAGGCGTATGAAACCTCCCTTGAAAAGCACCTGAAAGCCCAGATGGACCTAAGTGACCCGGAAGCCTTTCGGCAGCGAAAATCGCTCTCGGGCCAAATGCACAAGGACAGGCATCGGCTTATTCAGTTCCTTTATTTCCCGTTATTCTTTATCTGGAAATGGGTAAAACCCGGCATCCATGATCCGGTATTTTATGGAACAGTAAAATTCCTAATTGGTTTTTTAGGGGTACCCACTTATTTTTTCCTAATTTCATTGATTTGCCGGATGGTAGGTTTTATTGTGCTAGGACCAATAATCGTCATTGGCTTGACTCTAGCCCTGTATTTCTTCCGCAATTCTGGAAGACAGGCATAAAAAAGGCATTGAATCCAGCTTTTCAACCAGGGATTACAACAAGGAATACTGCTGGAGATTAACCTTTCGTATTGCACTCAATTATAGCAGCCTTACCCCGGCAAATTTAGGAACCTAAAACACGCAACACAGGGACGAACCTGGCATGCCGCTCAATTGACGAACATTTCGTCTACCAACAAGAGCGCAGACCGTCCCTTTCGGGGACTCCATTCGGGTATCTTACCTACAGGTTTAGCGACTATTTTGAAATAACGACCAATAAAAGTTGGAACGGCGATGGAAACATCTTGTATGTAGGGCTTTCCGAGGGCAGAAGGCTGCTTTGGTTGTATCCTACCCAGCAACTGCAACCGATCGGGTTCATTTCCGGCCCAAACTTCCAAGGATGCCGGCGGAAAAATGACCGTTTCCGGTTCCACCAGAACGCGCATAGCAACCTGGCTCACAGGAACAGGTTTGCGGTATTCCAATAATAGCTCCATGTCATTGTTCAGGAATCCAGCCCAATTATTTGCCCATGCGGGACTATTGGCATTAAATGTTCCCATTTCCCCGTCAAAAAAAGTCAAAGCCCCATTGGCTGGATGCACGCGGTTAAGACGTGACAAGAGGTACACGGTGTCTGGATTAAAGCGGTTTTGGTAGACCTGTATAGTTGCCAGTTCACTGCCAAACCACCCCTCCTTGTACGCTTTGGCTTTTACCACCTTGGCTTCAGTCAGTAGAATTTCCCCTTCTTTGTAGACAGGCGAGGAAACGCTATCCGGCTCAGACCCATCAAGGGTATACCGAATAGTTACATCCCGAATAGGATGGCCTAAATGCAAATACATCGAATCGGCAAAAATTGGCGAAGAGGCTAGACCGGGTAAGTTGAGCTGTAGAATATCCATCTCCTTTATTTCCTTGCCACTCAGCAGCCTTACATTCGGAAAATCCCGCTCCAACTGTTCCAGTTCGGTGTCCGTAAGACCGGTATCCCAGAGGTAAAGGGTCTTTAGACCCAGCTGTTTTTGCAGAAGCGTACGCACGCCGATTTCATCCACCCAAGTACCTGATACAGATAGGTGCTGAAGATGGGGCATTTCTGCCAGCCGATCCAATCCGGCACCGGTGATGTCGGTGAAATTCAGGTTTAGCCTGTTTAGGTTTTCAAATTGTGCAACGATGCCCAGATCCGCATCGCTAACGGGCATTTCGCTTAGGTTTAGGGACACCAGTTGGGTCTTCACCTCCAAAAGTTCCCGCAGCACCTCACTTGAGTACTCCGCTCGCGAAAACACCCTGGCATCTAGCGCCGGTGAATCCCGTGCCAACTTCATCACCGATCGAAACGCGTGATTGAGCTTTTCAATGGTTGCATTGGACGCTGGAGAAAAATCATAGCTATCGGCATCTGCACGCTCGGCAAATCGTAGACTCGCCAGCTGAAACAGCTCATTTTTTGGATCCAAAGCGGCCACCTGAGTGTCAAAAGCGGCATCCTGTTCGATCCATAACTCCAATAGCCGGATTTCCTCTTCGGTTAGCTGGGTTTTGCCAGATGGCGGCATGTGTTCTTCATCGTCCAAGGGGAGGTGTATACGGTCTAAGAGCAAACTTCCCGCAGCACCTCCCGCAGTAAGCAGGGGCCCCGATTTTCCGCCTTTTAGAAGTCCCTCTCTGGTACTCATGACCAATTCTCCTTTGGACTTCCTGGCATTGTGGCAGGAGTTGCACTTTCTTTCCAATATCGGCATCACCATGTGGTCAAAAACCACCGCTTCTTCCAACGAAACCTTTTCTTGCTTTGCTTCGGCGATCGGAGCAAAAAGAAAATTTTCGCCATGAGTCAAAGTGGCACCCCAATGGGAGGCAAGAACCAACAAAACCACAGAAAACGATGCGGTGATTTTAGCAAACTTGGGACTAAACCAGGCCTGTCGTCGAACAACATACAAAACAGACAGCAGGATAGCCAAAAGGGATCCGCTCCACTTGTGCTGCACCACCAACTCGCCCTCATAACCCTCCTCCAACGATAAGAACAACCCCATTAATGCTGCAATAACTGCACTAAACGCCGTTACCAGAAGTAGCAGGTGAGAAACCTCAACCAATCCCGGATTCCTAGAAAAAGCTTTCTTGGAAACAAGCAATTCCAAAACAAGCACTAAACATACTAACACAATTGGAAAATGAAGCAATAAGGGATGCATCCTCCCTAAAGGACTCAACCAAAGAGGAACCTGCAGGTAGGATTCAAAAAACAAGAAGAAAATTAGCAGGACGTTTCCAGCCAGAAGGAGCCCCCCTGCTATGGATACGGTATGTTCGGAAAGAATTCGGTTCTGGGTCACTGTATGCGCTTATTATTTATGCAATCAAATCTTTAACGACGTGCCCATGCACGTCTGTCAGCCTGAACCTTCTGCCAAGATGTTTAAATATCAGCTTTTCGTGATCCAATCCCAAGAGGTGCAGCACCGTGGCCTGAAAATCGTGGATATGTACCGGATCCTTTGCCACGTTGTAGCCAAGTTCGTCTGTCTCTCCATAAACCAAGCCTGGCTTCACACCACCTCCTGCCATCCAAATGGTAAAGCACCTGGGGTGATGGTCTCTTCCATAGTTGTCCTTAGTCAACTTACCCTGACTGTAATTAGTCCTGCCAAACTCACCTCCCCAGATCACCAAGGTCTCATCCAACAATCCCCGCTGCTTCAGGTCAGTCACCAGCGCTGCGGATGCTTGATCCGTATCTTTGGCTTGATGGCGGATTTCATAGGGCAGATTGTCGTGCTGATCCCAGCCTTGGTGGTATAGCTGGACAAAACGCACTCCACTCTCAGAAAGCTTGCGGGCCATCAAACAATTCGCTGCATAGGTTCCCGGTACCAAACAATCCGGCCCGTACAACTTTATGACGCTATCGGGCTCTTTGGAGAGATCCATGATCTCAGGAACAGCAGTCTGCATCCGATAGGCCATTTCATATTGCTTCACCTTTGCAGTAATTTCGGGATCTCCAAATTTATCATAGGCCAAGTGATTCATTTCTGCCAAATTATCCAGCATGGCCCTGCGCTCCTCTCTACTCATGCCTTTGGGATCCTTCAAGTACAGCACGGGGTCTTCTCCACTGCTAAACTGTACCCCTTGGTGCACCGAATCGAGAAAACCGTTTGTCCAAAGTTTTGAATATACACCTTGACCGTTACCGATCCCCCTGGAAAGCAACACCGTAAATGCGGGTAGGTTTTTATTTTCACTGCCAAGGCCGTAGCTAAGCCAAGCCCCCATGCTTGGACGGTTTCCCTGTTGGGCTCCGGTCTGGAAAAACGTCAACGCCGGATCGTGGTTGATAGCCTCGGTATGCATGGAACGAACAAAACAAAGGTCATCCACAATCTTGGAAGTATAAGGAAAAAGGTCGCTCACCCAAGCGCCGGATTCTCCGTATTGCTTGAATTCAGCAAAAGATCCCACCAAAGGAAAAGAAGATTGATTGGCGGTCATGCCTGTTAGACGTTGCCCGCCTCGCACCGAATCGGGCAGCTCTTGACCAAACCAATCGCTGAGTTTGGGTTTGTAGTCAAATGATTCTAACTGAGATGGGGCCCCATTTTGAAACAGGTAAATTACACGTTTTGCTTTAGGTGCAAAGTCGGGAATACCCGGTGCCAAACCAGTGGTATCGCCTCCTACCCCTTTAAACAAGTCAGGCATCAAAAGAGACCCTAAAGCTACACTCCCTACGCCCATGCCTATTCGTGATAGAAACCTTCTGCGGTTTATATTTAGCCGGTGTTCCAACAACGGATTTTCCATATTTACGTTTTTGAAATCGTTTCTTCTAGGTTATAAATAGATACAATGACCTGCATAAGAGAGGCCCACTGTACCTCGTCTAAGCCCTCAGCCATGGGATACTCTCCAACCGACAACAGGTCTCTTGCCTCTTCTATACTGAGTGATTCCATCCTGCCTGCAAAATATCGCACGAGCAATTTGGTCTCCATTTCACTGGGCTTCCTGCAAACAATTTGGCGAAAAGCGTGCTGGAGGATAGCCTCCATATTATCTTTGTCCGAAGACATCAATAAACGGCCCGCCAATACCCTAGACGCTTCCAATACCGTTGGGTCATTCAGCATTACGAGCGCTTGCAGGGGCGTATTGGTAGTGGTTCGCTCTACTTCGCACTGATCTCGGTTACTCGCATCAAACATGGTCATAGCCGGTGGCGGCACAGTACGCTTGATGAAATTATACAGCCCTCTTCGGTAAAGCTGCGGCCCGTGGTCTTGCTTATAAACTGACAGGATGCCCCTTCCGGAGGTGGCTCCTTCCCAAAGACCTGGCGGCTGATAAGGCTTGGCACTGGGTCCTCCTACTTCCTTGTTGATGAGTCCGGAACTTGCCAATACGATATCCCGCACAAACTCTGCCTTCACCCGAAAACGAGGAGCACGGGCGAGGTATATGTTTTCCGGATCCTGCTCCAGCTTCTCGGGAGAGATTACCGCTGACTGCCGGTAAGTTGCAGAGGTAACCAACTGCCTAACCAACCGTTTGACATCCCAACCGTGCTCCATAAAATCCACAGCGAGCCAATCCAACAGCTCAGGGTGGCTTGGGAGTGCTCCCTGCATTCCAAAATCCCCCGGCGTGCTGACGATGCCCTTGCCAAAAAACTCCTGCCATATCTGATTTACAAACACCCTGGATGTCAAGGGGTTTTTGGGATCAAACATCCATTTGGCCAACCCCAAGCGGTTTGGCTCAAAACCAGAATCGAAAGACAAAATCGACTCGGGTGTGTTGGGTTTTACTGGGACGGTAGGCTGATCGTATAGACCCCGATCCAGAATAAAGGACGGCCGAATGGAATCCAACTCACCCATAACAGAAACGATCAATCCGAGTGTATCCTTTTTATTCACAAAGGTCAGTATGGACTCCACCTCCTCGTTGGTGATTTCCATAAACGGCACTTTCGCGTAGGTTTCGGGGCCACCGACCACAGATTCAATGCCTCGTTCTCGGATATTGTTAAAAAAAGCATAAAGCTGATAATACTCCTTTTGGGAAATGGGATCATATTTGTGGTCGTGACACCCTGCACACTCCATGGTGATTCCCATCAGTGCTTTGCCAAAGGTATTGGTCCGATCGGTCACATACATCACACGGTATTCCTCATCCACTATCCCCCCTTCTTCGGTGATCTTATGGTTTCTATTAAATCCTGTAGCCAATAGTTGCTCCTTTGTCGGCTCAGGCAACAAGTCCCCGGCCAACTGCCAGGTGATGAATTGGTCATAGGGCATATTGGTATTAAACGCATGAATAACCCAATCTCGCCAAGGCCACATACTTCGGTAGCTATCGTCTTGAAAACCATGGGAATCTGCAAATCGTGCGATATCCATCCAATATACCGCCATTTTCTCCCCATAGGCTGCGCTCTCCAACAGCCGATCTACCCACTGCTCGTAGGCATCGGGACGCCCATCCTGAAGGAATTCATCCATCATCTCCAAGGTAGGCGGTAATCCCGTCAAGTCGAGGCTGAGACGCTTCAAGAGGCTTTCCTTATCAGCTACGGCGTTAGGCATAAGGCCCACTTCCTGCATTTTACTCCGAGTGAAACGGTCTATTTCATTCAGTACCCAGTCCCTGTCTGTTGGATTAGGTAATTCGGGCCTTTTGGGCGGCACGAATGCCCAATGAGGTTCGTATTTGGCCCCTTGCTGTATCCATTTTTCAATGATTTTGATTTCGGTATCGCTGAGCTTTAAGTTCGACTGGGGTGGAGGCATGCGCAGCTCGGGATCATCAGATATCATCCGGAGGTAGGCTTCTGACTGCATGGGAATTCCCGGAACTATTCCGTGTGCTCCAGAAGTCTCCTGTAGTGCCCTAAATGCCTCCTCGGCAATGTCTAGTCGAAGACCGGCCTCGCGCTTATTGGCATCGGGCCCATGGCATGCAAAACAGTTATCCGACAGAATAGGTCGAACGTGAAAATTATAGCTTATCTGATCAGGAACGGATTCCAACGTTTGGCCATCTCCCTGACTATTTTGGCAACTTTGTATGATTGCAACCGAAAAGGCAAAGATTGCCCCGACATAAAGCCGGTTCCATAGGGTATTCATAGATTTACGACTTATCTGTGCTGCGGCTATTACCTGGGATTTTCCGCAGAAAACTTACTCTCTCGTTCGAAATTTAAGAAAATATCCGAACGATTACCATCCTCATCTGAATTTTGTGAACTTTGGCCCATGAAATTCTATAAACGGAGTTAATCCCTGACAACTACGCTTATAGCTAGAAAAAATAAAAACATAATGGGAGATGGAAAACTTAAGCTCTCTTTGCGTTCATTCTCTTCCAAATGATCACCACCCACCAGGAAGATGCTAAAGCCAAGACGGTCAATAGCCAAGCGCTCGTGATATTTCCGTAAATCCAGCTCCCGGTGGCAAAAAGACAACTGTAAACGGCCATACTACCAACCGCCATTCCCAAAATTCCGTTAGGGACATCCGTACGCAGGGCATCTTCCGGTATAGGCCTTCCTTGTGATGCAGCGTATAGAATGACCTTTTGCCAACCGATTCTACCGGGCTGGACTCTCCTGTAAAATCGCTCAAGGGTTTCCATCGGGGTAGGCCGAGTGAAAACCGTCACCAATACCCAGGTGATCGTCGTTATCCCCACACCAAGTAGTAATTGAATATGGGTTTTAAGCGGTTGGATTTCAAAAATGGCTTCCTCCCGTCCCATTCCTGCGGCAATCAATGTCTCAATCTGCTTTGCCTGATGGTTTTCAAGCATCATGAATGCCAAAGCGACCAAAAACGAAATCACCATAGCGGTCAATTCGCTGTAAGGGTTAACCCTATACCAAAACCAACGAAGAATAAACAACAATCCAGTGCCCGCACCAATCTGCAGGAGTAGATTAAACGCGGAAAGTGCGTTTTGAAGAAAAAGAGCCAGTACACTCGCAATGACCATAATGATGACGGTAGAGATACGTCCTATCAACACCAGTTCCTTCTCGGAAGCCTGCGGTTTGATAAAACGCTGGTAGAAGTCATTGACCAAATAGGATGAGCCGAGGTTCAGGCAGGAAGACATGGTAGACATGTAAGCAGACAACAGCGATGCAAATACCAACCCCAGCAAACCGGCGGGCAGCAAGGTAAGCATGGCCGGATAGGCGAGGTCATGGCCTATTATTCCAGGATCTAGATCGGGAAATGCCTTCTGTATAGACTCCAAGTCTGGAAATACCACCAAACTACATAACGCAACGACAATCCAAGGCCATGGCCGAATGGCATAATGGGCTACATTGAACAGCAGGGTAGCACCCATGGCATGGTTTTCATTCCTGGCAGCCAGCATTCGCTGCACCACATACCCCCCTCCACCCGGTTCTGCACCTGAATACCAAACACTCCACCATTGTACCGTAATCGGGATGATAAAAACAATCGTAGCAACCTCCCATTGATTGAAATCTGGAAAAAAAGAGAGTTTATCAACCACATTTGGATGACTAAGTAAGTTGGTAAGACCATTCACCTCCGGATGTTGCACGGCATACACTGCCGCCAGAATAGACCCGGCCATGGCAGCCAAAAACAGAATAAAGTCGGTTACAATTACCCCCAAAAATCCGCCCATAGAACTAAAAACCACCGTAACGCCGCCGGCTATCAGAATTACTTCTACTGGCGTAAGACCTAACATCACACCACCTACCTTGATCGCAGCCAAGGTTACAGCGGCCATAATGGCTACATTGAAGACAATACCCAAATAAATAGCCCGAAAGCCCCTTAAAAACGAGGCCATGCGGCCACTATATCGGATTTCATAAAACTCTACATCGGTGACCACCTCCGACCTACGCCACAATTTGGCGTACACAAACACAGTAAGCATGCCCGTCAGTAGAAACGCCCACCAAACCCAGTTGCCAGATACCCCATTTTGCCGGACGATGTCCGACACCAATGTTGGTGTATCTACAGAAAAGGTAGTCGCCACCATTGAAACCCCCAGAAGGTACCAGGGCATGTTTCTTCCGGAAAGAAAAAACGAAAGGGAATCCTTACCTGCCTGCTTGGAAGCCCAAAACCCCACTCCGAGAGAGATGGCAAAAAACAGAAAGATGATTCCCCAATCCAAGTTGGTTAATTGCATAGGATCGGATATTAACGACAAAATATACTACCCCGCTGCGCATTTACCAAATTCTAATCTATCAAAGGGGAATACCTGCCCAAAAATGCGATGAAATCGAGCACGACGTACCCGTCACACACGGGGATGCCCCGATAGCTATCGGAGAAACCATGCCTCCTCCCTATCGGTAGGCAGGGATTCCATCCCGATAAATTGGGACAAGTTGTGACCGCTTAAAAACTATTATAGACACATGAACTGGCCATGCTGCTTGGCCTAAACAGTGGGTCGCTTTAGGAAACCTAAATCGATTACCCCCAACACGTTCAACAAATGCTAATGCCAAAAACCCCGAACTTGAATTCTTCGCAAAAAACCTGTACTTTACCTACTAGGTAAACGTCATGCATATGTCCTTCTTTTCCCGAGTTTACGCCGAAGACCGTTTGAGTCAAGGGTACATGAGGTACCTTGCGATCTTTGCCATATTGGTCATCCCAACCTATACCTTCTTATTTGGTACGAAGGAGTCTCCATTTTATTTTACCCTGAGCATGATAGGAAACTTGGTAGAATATCGCACCGGCTTTATCATTTGGGGTGTAGTTACCGGCTTGTTATTGACTTTTTACATCTACAGACTGTATGTCCTGAAGGCATTTTTCCATCGAAAAGCCAAAAAACTGCTTATTGGATCACTGTTTTTTTTGGTGCTTACCGTGTTAATTCCGGCAGTGGAGGAACTTCCCTTTTGGAATAGCCTGCATGCAGTTGTTGCGGTGCTGTTCGCCTTTTCCCTCACGGCTTCATTGTATCTTTTTATCCGCTACTTGGCGGCGATTGATGAAAAAATTACCGTGCGGTCCACGTGGATGCTTTTTTCAATCATAGGGATATCGGTGGGCTTATTTTTTATCTTGGGCAACACGGGGATTTTCGAGCTATTTTTCTTCCTATCCATTTCTGCCTTTCTGGTGTTGCTGAAAGTGTGGCTCAAACCCTATCAGAATCAGCATTAAAATTAATTTCTAACATCCTCTGCAAATACAAATCGGGGCTTCCCGGTGATATCGCTGCTGACCATCGTTGGAGCCCAGAACTTCTCCACGTGCTCTATCACCAGATCCGTACCCTCGAAGTGGCTGACCTGAGGATACTGAGAAGGATTGTACATAGAATCCGTCATATCCCGCATAAGAACCACATTTTTACCCAATTTGGCCAATTGCCGAATTGCAAAAGGACGACCCAAAATGCACATATTGGTATGCACGCCCATAATAACGATGTTTTCGATATCATTTTCTGCTAACAGATTAAATACCTCCTGTCCCTGATCCGTTATGTAATCGGCAGGGTGAATCTCCAAAGCGTCGGTTTGCTTGGTCCAGGCGGTACGCTCCACACAGGGGTTGCCGTCAGCACAGGGTTTATCGCACCCTCCATCGCTATCGTCTATCGGAAGGGGATTTTCCGCTTCAGGATCCAAATAGCACCATTCGTTGATAGGAAAACCCTCCGGGGCCTGGTGATAGGGTAACTCCTTTGCCTTCCGACGTTGTGGATACGATTCGTAAAAAGTCATGGTTCCGCTGGGTGCATGAACAATGGTGACACCCTGCATCCTCGCTTCATTCAGCACCTCGTTCATCCGAGGTGCCAACTCCCCTACCCGTTGCGTGGCACTTTCGCACCAGTGCTCATTCCACATATCAACCACAATGAAAGCTGTCTTTGCGGGATTCCAGCGCACTGTTTGGTTGATGAGCTGCCAGTTTCCGTCCGCGCCCTCATCCCTTGACCGTAGGTTCACCTCCATAACTTCCGGAGAAAATGTCTCTATAACCGTTTCCTCCTCCCAATCCACACCCACCAACCTGTAAATGACAAAACCCACAAATAGGATAAGTAACAACCACAAAAATTTTGATATATGAAACATAGCCAAGGACTTTTGGTTGAAATATAGGGAAATACCTACCAAAAAGCAAACGGAATGCCCGCCCTACCATCAACTATTTCGAAACTTGCCTTTATTTCTGGAATCATGGTTATTTCAATTTACAAACGGGGTACGGTAGGGAAATAATTAGAAAAAAGAGAAAAAACGTCAATTGAATCGCAAAACAGATTTTGATTTAACGCCTATTTTCTACGAAAGGAAGCTTGATTGTAGGATATACTTTCCATTCCCCGTAACTTGTTCTATATTTAACGTTAACTCATCCTACAGCAACCATGAAAAAACTGAAAACTATCTTGATGATGCTTTCCCTGACGGGTTTTATCTTGGGAACAGGACTATCTGCTTGTGGCAACAAAAAGACGGATGAATCCGGTGAATCTACCGAATATCCTGCGGAAGAAAGTGAACATCCTTCCGAACATCCTACGGAAAACAAAGAACATCCAAGCAATTAAACAAAATAGGCCGTGGTATCATTCAGCGGCCTTTTTCAAACTATACTCTTTTGATCCGGCATCAGAATGTTTTTTCTTTGGATTAACCATTGGATTTCCGCATAAACGAGAACGTCGAATTTATCCTCTCTTTTTGCCCGTTTAGTTCAAGGTAGGGGTAGGCGATAAAGTTGATCGGACCAGTCGCAGGCCCCGGACTAACCTGAAGGTCTCGACCACGGCTCAGTTCAATTCGGTTCGCTGGATGCCTGCCAAAATAATAGGTTGCCAATTCGGTATACTTATTGGCTTCTGAAATATCTACCGGCCACCATCGTCCATCAGCATAAAACTCCGCCCAGCAATGGTACCCATCGATGCCGCCTTCATTCCGATCGGACGGAATGGAAGCTCCGATAGAAAACTTGGCAGGAATTCCAACGGATCGGGCCAATGAGATGAAAAAGCTGTGGAATTCGGTACAATTGCCCGTTTTGGAGTCACAGGCGTAGTTGGAATCCCCATTGCCGAAATTGCCGAATTTCATATAACGCATGTTATCGATGATATAATCGTAGAGTGCTCTTGCCTGGACCAACTGGCTATCTCGGAGTTTACTGCCTAGCGCTTCCTTAGCGATATCCTCAAAACGTCCTCCCTTGGGCATCAGCAAATTAGATGCTAGGTAAATCGAAGGATCTGGTTCTTCTGCTTCGTAGGGCCCCTTCTCCTTTCGCACAACCGAATAAACAATCTTCAATTCCTTACCGCTGTCCTCAGGCCCCAACTCCGTATAGAGCAGCGTATTGTCGTAAACCGTCTCGTGTAGATTTTGTGGCTTTCCAGGCAGCTCAATCGATTCTATGACAACTTCCTGAAAATCATCTGTCTCTGCCAAGGGAACCCACATCTTGGCCGGGCCATCCAACGTGGGTATTAACGCTGAATAAAAAAACTCAAACGCATCCTCCCCTTCTACCACCCCCAATAGGTTACTGCTGGATTCCTCCAAAGCCACACGGTACCAAGTCTTGTCCTCCTTGTTTTGCTTCCAGCTGTAAAACGGTTTTCCATTAAGTTTATGCACGGTTGTACTGGTGACAGTCATTTCTCCTGGCTTTCCCTCCATAAAGAAATCTACATCATAAACATCTCCATGTTCATCTACCAAGTCCACACAGGCAAAATGGGAATCCGGCCCTAGGTTGGAAAGATACTCTGTATGCACCCGCACCAGCTTCATCCGAAGGTCATGGTTCTCATCCTTCACTGGAAACACCCCCTTATGCTCCTGGGTTTTAACGTCAATAAACTGCTTGATTCCCTCTTCGATTTCGGATATGGATACCTTCTCCAAAACGTGGTCGACCTCATTTGACGGGGTAACTTGCTGCTTTTCGCCCACGTTTTGGCAGGAATAACACCAGGTTAAAACTGTAGTAAAAAACAAGAAATTAACGTATTTCATATCTCTCTAATGGATTATTTATGGTCGGACGCCGGCTAGTAGATAGAAACGCACGCAGGCTCTTTTGCGAAGTACCCGGTCTCATCCTTTTTTTGCTTTTCTTTCGCCAAAGGCACGAAGAGCCCTACCGCCCTGAATTGGGAAGAACTGCCACAAAGCAAGGTGGATCGCTGTCCGAATCGCTGTCACCTGTACACTACCTATACTGGCCAGATTGACACCAATTACACAATGTATGTTTTCAGCGCGTTATTTTCAGAACGGGTAGAGGCGGTGGTAACAAGACACAGCTTACCTTACGAAAGGTAAATTTAGGGAAAATTAGCTCCAAATCAACACAATATTACCGAGACTATCAGCCAAGCGCTTCGCAAAAACCGGTCTATAGCCTAGCCCTAGAGGTGTTAGCTGACCCTCAGTAGTCCATCATGGTGGGGTCAACTCAGTTCTTTTTAGTACCAAGGTGTACAGCGCAACCCCATCCTCTCTGATCAAGCGAAAAGTTACCTCGGGGTCTGCCAAATGGGTATCGAACGTAAATTCCCCAAACGCATAGGTATTGTCCACTCCCACCAATTGAGTCTGCCATGAGGGGTCCGTGGCAGGAGGGCCGTAACGCCCTCCTAAACTCGCCGGCTCGAATTCATAGAAATGGAATCCCGAATTACGAGGAATACGAAATACCCGAGCGCCGTGCCGGTCCCCCGAAATAAGCAATACTCCAGGAATACGGTGCTTTTCAATTAACCGAAAAATTCGCTCCCTATCCTCCGGATCCCAAACACCCCAAGAGTCTTTTCCGTTAGAGACATAGTCACTCCACATCGTTCCACAAGAGAGAATAATAAACTTCCCCTTCGCATTTACCAATTGATCTTCCAGCCAGTCCATTTGCTCATCTCCGAGAAACGCTCCGCTTTCCTTATCTCTGAAAAACCGATTGTCCAGCATGATTACATCCACCTCACCAATTGAAGTCTTAAAATACACCCCTTCCTCCTTTACTGGGTTACCATACCCGGGATTGGCCCAAGAATGGGTAAAGACTTGTCGAATAGCCGATCTATCGGCCGCTGTAAACCCCTCAGGAATCCCGGAAAGGTCGTCATCCATGTAATCATGATCATCCCAGGTAGCATACACAGGAATCTGAGAAGTCAATTGCCTCCACGCAGGGAAAAGATCGCGCATCAGGTAATCAAATCGGTGCATACCGATCTGATCCCTTCGATCCTGCACCGCAATATCTCCTCCAAATAGCATGGCATGTGGCTTCCTATCTAGAATTTGGTGCACTAGTTTTCTGTTTCCCAATCCCCAACGGTGAAAACAAGTACCGAAAGTAATGCGAAGTGCCTCGCCTTTTGGAAGTGTATTTAACGTCAAAGGGAATGCCCCGGACCAAGGTTGCCCGTCTACAGTTATACTGACCGGATAGGATTTCCCAGGCTTGAGTCCACGAATAGGAATGATGGTGCTTAAATCCGTATTGATATCTGTGGAGGATGCGGTGAAAACCCGAGAACTACCTTGGTCTACCACTGTCGCTTCTACCTTAGCGGGCTTTGCCGTTCGTACCCACAAATCTGCCCCATCCTCGGACACGCTTCCCCAAACTGGCCCGCTTAGCAAAAGTAGCTTCTCCTCTACTAACCATGCCAAATAAGCAGAATCAGCCAATAAATCATGAAAGTCAGCCAACTTTTCGCTCGAAAAAACATCGTGATAAATTGCAGCGAGTGCATTCTCCTTATGCAGATCAAATTCCGGTGTCCAGTGATTTAGCATAAAAAGACTGGTTTCCAAGGAGCGGTTTTTGCTTAGTTGCTGATGGGTGCGGTTTCCAACCATTTGTGCCACGGAAGGTATGGAAACCAAAAACAGTACGATTGCAGTGATTCGTTGCATTGATTTACCAGTTCATATCGATCCCCAGGGATTGAGGGTCAATTTGCCATTTTGAAAAAAGAAATTTCGCCATGCGAAGATCATAATTGTGGCGCTTAAACTCCCCTATGCGCTTGACCATGTCGGTCACGGCCTGCCGCATTTCTGGACTGTTATCCTGTACATAGTCCACGACATTGAGCGCGTGGCCCCTGATAAATGGATTCGATGAGTTCAACGCACGAAGCAAGGCCTGTTGACCGATGGCTTCCTCACCCATTTGGTAAAGGCATTCCGCCGCTACAATGGCGCCATTGTGGGTAGCACTGTTGGCTACTTTCATCAAGCTTCCCTTAGCCGACAAACCCGCTTGTCCCAAAATCAGCAATCCTGTCGCACCCCAATAACAGAGCGCAGGATCTGGTGATTCCAGCATTTTTATAAGCTTTTGAAGATCCGGGGAGGGATTTGTGACGTATTCTGCTGCATCTACCAATTGGAGTAGGTCTACCTCACCCGAACGCATGTAGTCGTAAGGAGACAAACCCTCTGTCAGGTCTACCAAAGTACCCTCGGGTATAAAACCAGCATCATTTATTCCCAAAACCCAATCACGGTTTGCCGCCCGCATGCGATTCAGAACATCTTTGTAATCCGGGTCTAATGCTAGGTTTCTAACCTCCCAAGGGTCGTTTTCCGTGTCGTATAACTCCTCCACTGGCTTGGTATTCCAAAAAATAGACTGTACGCTATCGCATTCGCCGGCCTGATATGCGGCCTCCCATGAACGGATGGAGGGTGCACGCCATAGGTAGTCGATATACTGCCCATATATACGATAGGGCATGTAATTTTTGATATACCGGTATTTTTGGTCCCTGACAGCCCGACTCATATCATATCTTTCATCCATCCTTCCCCGAAACATATAGGCATATTCGGGATCTTCTGTCTTTTGCTGACCTAAAAAAGCATGACCCTGTAGGTATTCGGGGATATCTATTCCAATGATACTTAGCAACGTAGGAACCAAATCCACGAAACTGATCAGCCGATCCACCTTTGACCCGGGCACTTCGGCGGGGTAAAGGTGTTTGTATTTCTCAGGGATATAAACGATGAACGGTACCCTAGTACCGGACTCGTACACGAAGCGTTTGCTTCTTGCCAGTACTCCTCCGTGGTCTCCGTAGTAAAAAATAATGGTATTTTCCTTTTCACCACTTTCTTCCAACTCCCTCAGAACCCCACCCATCCAAGTGTCCATATCTTCGATTTTATCGTAGTATTGAGCCCAATCGTGCCGCATATCCGGTGTATCCGGATGATATGGGGGAAGCGTCACATCTTCCGGCCTATGCCGCAGATCTTCTACCGGTGTGCGGTCATGGATAGAGCTTTCATGGGATATCGTAGCATTGAATATGGCAAAAAACGGCTTGCCTTCGGGCCGGTTTTTGTAGTGTGCTTCCTTTCCAAGCTCATCCCAAACGTTTTTTGTCATGTCGGGATTGATATTAAAGTCCTCCTTTTGATTATTGGTACAATAATAGCCCGCCTCCCGTAAGTACTCCGGGTATAACTTCACGACAGATGACTTGTCGTAGTAGCTTCTCATGTGCTCATGGCCACCGGAATTGGCATAAACTCCGGTAATGATTGTGTTTCGAGTAGGAGCACACACCGGTGCATTGGCGTAGGCATGGGTATACAAGAACCCTTCCGCAGCCAGTTTGTCCATGTTGGGAGTGGTGGCAAAATCGTCGCCATAACAACCTGCAAATGGGCTGT
This sequence comes from Lunatimonas salinarum, assembly GCF_017811155.1. GTDB lineage: Bacteria > Bacteroidota > Bacteroidia > Cytophagales > Cyclobacteriaceae > Lunatimonas > Lunatimonas salinarum. The sequence goes on from NZ_JACVCV010000005.1 coordinate 36,641, forward strand.
TGTCCTCACTGGTAATCCAAAGAATGTTAGGAAGCGGCAACTCCTCTTCTGGCGGCGAACAAAAAAGCAGGAAAAATGGCACGGCCAATAGACAAAGATTTCTCATATCAGGATTAATTGGGTTAGAAAGAAACAAGTGGGAATATACAAAAAAAGACCTTGTACCACCAAGGCCCTGCTAGGAAAGACTATTCATCTGAAAAAATAGCTTCCATGCAGGTAAGTTATCGTACAAGACCGGAAGAAAATAAATCAAACCGAATCTATCTAACTCCGGAAGGAAAATAGAAGTAAGCTTGAACTACTCTTTCCAGGATATTTCCATGCCAACGAGCTATTTTGTCGTCATGAAACGCCAACTCACCGTTCCGAGGTTATCGGGCTTGCCCTTTTCCGGCTTGGAAACTTCCCCCTTCCAGCTACCGTTTTTATCTCGGGTTACCGAAAGTCGCCTCCAGGCATAGTCCCCTTTTTCGTAGTCAAAGGTCTCGCCATCGTCGTCATAGAGCAGGTATTCACCCGGGCTTTCGCCGTAATGCCTGATTTCCAAATTATATTTCTCTCCCCTAGCAGGAGTATGTAAATGGGCATCCGTGAAAGGAAGGATGGCACCGTCTTTGACGAACACCGGAATCTTATCCAAACCGGGCGTAACAGTGATCAACTCTCCCCCTCCAACATATTCTCCCGTATAAAAATCAAACCACTTTCCCGCAGGCAACACCACCTGACGGGAGGCTTCCCCGGCAAACATGGGGGCAATGAGCAAGTTGGATCCAGCCATGTACTGATCCTTTATTTCCTTGCGAACAGCCTGAGCATAAGGGTTGGTCTCCAAATCTGCTTCACTATCGGATATGGTGAGTGGTCCGGTACTGACCGCAAATCCCTCCTCCAATCCCATTCCCCGAAAGGGTGGCGTTCCTTCGTAGTGATATTTAGCGAATTCCGAATACCAATAAGGCATCATTCGCATTCTCAGCAGGGACATCTTTTTGACCTCTTCCGCCACTTCGGGAAAAGACCATGGCTTGGTACCGCTTGCCCACGCGTTGATCATGGCCATGGGAGAAAAGACCACGGTCTGCATGCGGCGCAACCATTCCTCAGCAGACTTGGATGCCCTCGCCTCAGGTGTCCATAGCACCCCTGAAAAACCACTGTTGATCAGTGCGGTAATGAAATCGCGATGGTCGTAATAATCGTTGTAAATCACATAGGGAAAAGAGGTTCCACCCCCATTAGAAGCCCTAACCAACCCAAAAGTACGTTCATTTTTCCTTCGATACAGTTCTGCGCTTTGCTTTTGAACCAACAGGCCATAAATCTGTCTGATTTGCTCTGCTGAGATTCCGGAGGGAAATTGGGCTACGTCTGGCCAAAGCCATTCGTCATAGCCGTCTACCTCGTCAATCTTATAGCCACTGACTCCCTTGGACAGATGCTCCCGATCGAATATTCCCCAAAAGATCTGTTGTGCAGCGGGAATGGTGAAGTCAGGCACCACACCTGCCCACACTGTATGAGAGCCTGTATAGGGTAAAATATCCGTATAAATCGGAGACTCTGGTGAAACAAAGGGATTAACCCAAAGATTAATCCGAATTCCCTTTTCCTTTAAGTCGGACATAAATCCAACCGGATCCGGAAACCTTCCGGGATCCCAAACAAACGTGTTCGGATAGGATTTGCTCAGCCAACCCGGTTCCAAACCCACAAAGTCAAGGGGAAATCCGCGCTCTTCAAATTCCTCGACCTCCTGCCGAACTTGCTCGTCCGAAAATAAACGGTGTACCCGTTGCGTAAAACCAAGACCCCACCGCGGCGGCAAGGGGCCTCCACCGGTAAACAGGTTATACCGACGCACCGCGTCCATCGGCGTAGGACCCGCGAACACATATACTTCTACCCCTGCGGCGGGTATACGCATTTCTACTGCATCTGAGTAGGGCCTAGCCGTCCATGCGTTGTCGGTATTCCGGTCACGAGCCTCAGGAGGATCAGTACTGTCCCGGCGGGACCCGGTTCCCGCATATACATCAATGTACCTCGCAGCGTTGACAAAGACACCATAACCCTCAGAAGAAACGTAAAAGGGAACTGGTGCATGGGTACGTCCATTATCGGTGCTTCCATAGTGGTCCACATGCAGTCGAAGGATACGGCCCCGCTGATGTACCGTCTTGAAATTTAACCCAAACCCAAAGATCTGTTCCTTCCGCTGTAGTGGAAACCGTAACTGGGTTTGGTTTTCGGTAATCTCCCCGACGATCAGGGCGGTATCCAACGGAAAACTGCCCATGGAAGGCAGCTTTTGCATGGCCTCTATCTTTGGTGGTACAGCCGCTGCAGATAGCAGGTTAATATCATCTGGCTTTCCAATGATTGCCTTCCAAACACCGGGAGCGACCTCCTCCCAAGATTGCTGGGCAAACGAGGCAAAAGAAACCATTCCGCAAAGAACAAGGACCAACAGGCATTTTCGGTTCATGGTATTAATGTTGAGATATATCGGTTCACTACAGTTTTGAGTCAAATTGAATCAGGTTCAATCTGGGATCAATGCGTTCGTCGGAAAACAACATTTCATGCCAAGTGACCGGTCGCTCCATAGTGGCGGCCTGGCGTCCCAAAATGGCCGTCAAGGTAGAATCAACGGCTGCATCTGTCTCATTTAGAAGATTTCCGGTTTCTATGCTTCGCACAAATCCCGCAACTTTTTGCTGGTTGGAATCATGCAACGAAGAAGTAAACACACCCGCTGCCTGGGCCTCCCGACTGGCTTGACTGGTACTTTCCCGCAAAATCCCCGAATCCCATGTGTTTTCACCATTGATGTATACCCCTCCGCTGTAGGTGGCTACTGCAATACCCTTAGTACCTATAAATCGGGCACATACGTCACCAAAGGTATCTCCAAACTGGGTTGAATGAAAGCTTACGCTGATGTCTTTGGGATATTTATAAATCACCTGATAGTTTTTAAATGCATCTCCAAACCCATTGCCTCCATTGTATCCCGCCATTCCAATCGCACTGATGGGGGTCATCCCCAACGCCCAATTGCAGACATCCAGCATGTGAACCCCTTGGTCAAGCAGGATACCTCCGGAGAGGTCACGAAAAAAAAATTGGTTACGGATGCGTACTTCGTCATAAGACATTTCAGAACGCTGGATGACTGGTAGCCCGGAAGAGAAATAATACAGTTGCGCATTGATGATTTCACCAATGGCCCCCTGATGGATGCGCTTCATAAGCTCGACGTAAGGCGTAGCATAGCGGATCTGAAAGCCAAATACTGCGCTGAGGTCTTTCAGGTTCTTTCCAGCTGCGGCTACCCGCTTGCATCCCGCTACATCCAAAGCTGCGGGCTTTTCACAGTAGAAATGTTTCTTTGCTGCCACCGCCGCCTCCACAAAATCGGGATGAGTGTAGGCAGGCGAAGAGATGATTACTGCATCTACATCCGACCGCTCCAGTAATCGAAGGTAAGCCTGAGATCCAAGAAAAACATGGGAGGCAGCCACAGCTGAGAGCCCCTTGGCGGCATTCAACGCATCCATTTTAACCTTGGCCTGTTCCAGTTTATCCCGAAACAGATCTGCCATGGCTACAATGTGTATAGGCGTATGTTTGGACATTGAGGTGACCACCGAGGTACCCCGATTGCCACATCCGATGATACCGACACGTATGGCAGAGTTTGCTTGGGAACCAAAAACGGCCGTTGGACTTAGCACGGTAAAGGCTGAAAGTGCCGCAGCACCCTTTAAAAAGGATCTTCTGTCTGCTGTAATCATTGTTTTTTCTGGTAGGAAAAGGATATTGGTGACCCGGATTACCCAGCGTTTAGGCCGAATCAGACGGATCTGAACGAATAGCCCGGCTCTTATAGCCTAGGATATTAGCAGGATGCACCCTGCGATGTAATTTAGGCTTTTTTAATCATTTTTAAAGGCCTTTTAACTTCTTTAACGCACCTAGGGCAAACGATCGCGCTACTAGTCAGAAAAAACCCCAGCAATCTATCGATCCTATCCAAAAGGCTAATCACTTGTATGATAAGCAATTATAGTTATACTCTATCGAATTAACGAAAATGATTGATGTCCCATGAAGTACTGGAACCGATAGAAAATTTCAATTAATATTTATTTGGATTTAATCTAATTAACATGATATTTGAATGTTATTTAAATTTGATCTTAATAAATGAAACCTGCCCAACTTATTTCTTTGGTTCTTTTGGCGATGGCATGCACCTCTCCCAAAAATGAAACCTTTCAAGGTGAAAAAACGATGATCACTGCCGGAGGTACCATCACAGAAATTGTGTATGAACTTGGCTTTGGCTCCTCCATCATCGCCACAGACATCACCTCTACCTATCCGAGCCATATGCAGGAACTCCCCTCTATAGGTTACCGCAATCAGATTAAGGCAGAGGGAATACTTGCTCTCGGGGCTGATATTTTGCTGGTGGAAAAAGGCTACCTCACCGAGGAGGTGGTACAACAACTTCGGCAAGCAAGCGTCGAACTTCATGAATTTGAAAAACCCATTGACCTGTCCGGCACCTACCGAATCATTTCTGAGTTGGCTGATTTCCTACAGGTCCCCGAAAAAGGAAAAGAAATAAGCGACCGACTGCGGGGAGATATCGTCGCCCTGGAATCCTACCTCGCCACCGTGGATCGAAAACCTAGCGCAGCCTTTGTAATGGCTAGGGGTAGCGAAACGCTATTTGTAGCCGGTGAGGAAACCTTTGCTGAGTCTCTGTTTGAAATGGCTGGTTTTCGTTCTGTTGGCAAGGGATTCAAAGATTTCATTCCACTTACACCCGAGGCATTGATCACGATGAACCCAGACTACCTCCTCTTTTTTGAATCCGGCCTACAGTCCCTTGGTGGGCATGAGGGGGTGAAGCAGATAAAAGGAATTGGAGAAACCAATGTGCTAAAAAACAATGGGATACTGGCCTTTGACGGCCTATATCTTTCAGGTTTTGGCCCCCGGGTTGGGCAGGCCGCACTGGATCTGGCAAAAAGCGCTACCAATTAACACGATGCATACCACCACGTCGCCTGTTAAACACTTAGAAAAGCACTACGTGCAAAACTGGATACTATCCCTAATGGGCGTTGGGCTGCTGCTCATAGCCGTATTTTCAGTGACCGTAGGTGCATTTCCCGTATCGTTAAAGAGTACCCTTTCGGTCATACTTAGTCAGCTTGGATTACCGATAGAATGGCATTCCCTGCAGGAGGCCAACGTGCTATGGCATATTCGGATACCACGCATACTTTTGGCGCTTTTGGTTGGCGGAGGATTGGGCGTATCTGGTGCGGCGCTTCAGGGATTGTTTCGAAATCCCCTCGTAGAACCAGGCCTGATTGGGGTCAGCAGTGGTGGTGCCCTATTTGCCGTCTTATTTATCGTATTCGCCTCCTATTTCCCCTGGTCATTAGACCTATTCGGCAGTTGGGGACTTCCTCTTTTCGCCTTCGTGGGTGGCCTAGTGAACGTACTGATAGTCTACCACATGGCCAATCACAGTGGAAAGACCGATATTTCACTTCTCATATTGGCAGGGGTGGCTCTTACGGCACTTTCTGGAGCGCTCATAGGCCTCTCTCTTTTTTATGCAGACGAGGCTGCGCTTAGAAATTTCACCTTCTGGAGCCTTGGGGATGTTGGAGGAGCCGATTGGAACAAAGTAATGATAGGCTTCTTTCTGATCTTGATCCCAGCCGGGCTGATTGTCATGCAGCACCGTAACCTAAATGCACTAGCAATTGGAGAAAACGAGGCCTTTCACATGGGTGTAAATGTACAACGGGTCAAATACACCATCCTTTTTTTGAGCGCCCTCGTGGTGGGCGTAGGAGTATCGATGACGGGAACTATTGGATTTGTAGGATTGATTGTCCCTCACCTGATCCGACTGAAATTTGGAGCAGACCACCGGCTGGTGTTACCGGGTGCTTTCCTGCTGGGAGCCGGTCTGCTAACAGGGGCAGATCTTCTGGCCCGAACCTTGGTGATGCCCGCCGAACTCCCCATAGGCATTATCACTGCCATCTTAGGGTCTCCTTTCTTCATCTGGCTTATCATCAACGTAAAAAAAATCCGTAACTAATATGTTAGAAGCAAAAAAACTTCATTTCTGTATAAAAAAGAAGCCCATTTTAGACCAAGCTTCTATTTGCATAAAATCCGGTGAATTGACCGCTTTGATAGGGCCCAATGGGGCGGGTAAATCTACCCTATTCAAATTGCTTTCCGGAGAAGCGCGGTGTCAGCTCGGTTCGATTAGTTACAACCGGCACCCCATAGAAACATTAAAATCCAATCAATTGGCCACCCTAAGGGCCGTTATGCCCCAACATAGTTCGGTCACCTTTCCATTTCGTGCATTGGAAGTCGTAGAGTTGGGTTTAGTCCTTTCAAAACAGTCCTTTGCATCATCAACCATACAGAAAGTGATGAAGGCTACCTCCACTTGGCACCTTCGTGATCAACTGGTGGATAACCTATCGGGAGGAGAAAGGCAACGTGTGCAATTAGCCAGAGTACTGGCACAAATCTGGGAACCAAAACCTTTTCCTAGATACCTTCTGCTAGATGAACCTACTTCCAGCATGGACATTGCGCAGCAGCACCATGTGCTGCAAGTAGTATCGCAACTCAAACATAAGAACATCGGTATCCTTGCCATCCTCCATGACCTCAACTTAGCTGCAAATTATTCAGATGCCGTGGTTTTATTGAAAGAGGGGGTCGTGGTCAAGCAGGGACCAACCAGAAAAATCCTAACACCCGAAAACTTGGAACAAGTATTTGACTACCCCATTCAAGTAAGTGCCAAAGAACCCCATCAACCAATATTTATAAGCAGTCTGCCTACTAACAAAACTGCACCAATGTACAACTACAAACTAGCATAAAAATGGAAACGACACTGCATGAAACACCTACCAATGCGCTGAAAGATGCTTGGGCGTCGCTGAAAGCAACCCAGCCAAACCTTCGCATTCGCGATGCGGCCAACGCATTAAGCGTATCCGAACTAGAACTGCTTGCCACCACGGTCGGATCAAAAACAATTCGGCTCAAGGAAGAATGGCCAGCCATTTTACTCGGGTGCAAATCGCTCGGTAAAGTGATGGCACTTACCAGAAATGATGGTTGCGTATTGGAACACAAAGGTACTTTCCAAAAAATCGCAGTTCACGGTACCGCTCCTCATCAAATCGCCACAGTCATCGGACCTATAGAACAGCGGGTGTTCTTTGGCAAATGGAAATATGGGTTTGCCGTGGTAAATGAAACACCCAGAGGCGCTCTGAGGAGCCTTCAGTTCTTTGATCAAGCAGGTGATGCCATCCTCAAAATCTATCTTCAGGAAAAAAGCAATTTGGACGCTTATAACGAGTTGATCGATGCGTTCAGGATGGACGACCAAACCCGACCGATTCAGGTAGTCCCATTTGAACCAGAAAAATATGCTAATTCCGTAGACCGGCATGCATTTACCGATGCATGGGAAAATATGAAAGACACCCACGATTTCTTTGGCATGCTAAAAAACTTCCAAATGCATCGGCTTGACGCCCTTAAGTGGATTGGAGAAAAATGGGCCTATCAAATCGACAAGTTGGCCGTCCGTACTATTTTGGAAACTGCCTCCATCGAAAAAATGCCCATTATGATCTTTGTAGGGAATAAAGGGAATATTCAAATTCATCAAGGGAAAGTACGTACGATCCGGCAGATGGGCACTTGGCTAAACGTCATGGATCCCGATTTTAATATGCACCTAGACGAATCCAAGATTGATTCTGCATGGGTGGTTCACAAGAATACAACCGATGGGTTGGTATCATCCATCGAACTGTTTGACAATCAACGGGAACTCATTGCCCAATTTTTTGGGCTGAGAAAACCCGGATTGGCTCAAAGCCCACATTGGAAAAATTTGGTAGACAGTCTCTAATACTTCCCGGTGGAAGAATCCACCGGGAAAAAATTTTACCCCATGTATAGAATTAATCTTAATAAAATTAAGCATATTCTCTTGCTGTTTGCCCTGACCGTCGGTGAACTATGGGCAACAGCAGACCACCCCATATTACTTCGTGATCGGAGTGGAAATCCCATTCCACACGCGATCATTCGGATCCAAAACACGGATATCATTCCTATCACTCCCGACGGTAGATTTGAAGTCCCCGTGCAATCTGATCCAAAGGCTTGGATTGAAATTACCGCCATTGGTTACGATCCTTTAAAAATACAGATCAAAGAGGCTTTGGCACTTTCTGTATTGCGAATGAAGGAGAAAATTGGCCAGTTAGAGGAGGTAGTAGTTTCCGCAACCCGCACAGACCGAAGTGTAGAGAGCCTACCCATGCCCGTAACCATCATTGGAAAAAGCCAAATCCAAGAAACAGGTGGTATGCGCCTTTCCGAGGTACTTAGAGAGCAAACAGGCCTTCAAGTGGTGCCTGATCACGGATCGGGGCTTCAAATGCAAGGATTGTCTTCGGACTATATCCTGATTTTGCTTGATGGAGAACCCCTCGTGGGGCGCACAGCAGGTACCTTTGACTTGGACCGTATTGCCGTTTCCAATATTGAACGTATAGAAGTGCTACGCGGCCCCTCCAGTGCCATCTACGGAAGCGAAGCCATGGCCGGCGTGATCAACATCATCACCAAAAGCAGTCAAATCCCTGTTTCTGCGAGCCTGGATGCTCGATACCGATCCTTCAATACCAGCGATATCAGCGCGGAAGTCGGAATCAACAAAAATGAGTGGAGCGTCTACGCCTATGTCAATCGGTTTTCAACTGAAGGGTTTGACCTAACGCCTGATGTAATAGGAATGACGCAAAGCCCGTTTCAGGCCCATACGGCTCAGTTTAAACTGGGCAAAAAATTTGATAAATGGGACCTAAAGGTCAATTCCAGGTTCTACACCGAAAATTCGACCAACACCATGGAAGTGAGGGACGGCAATTCGCCACGCTTGGTGGACATGCAGGGGCAGCGAAAAGACATAAACCTCAACCCAACGTTGAGTTTCCGGCCCAATGAGCATTGGCTATTCACCCTTAGAACGATGACTTCCGCATTTGAAACCAAGATGCTTACTCAATTTCGTGAAGACGAGACATTGTTGGACAACCAAGATTTTAGACAAAACTATCACCGAACCGAACTACAGATAGATCATCAACTAAATCAAAAGCACCTACTGACGCTAGGGCTGGGACACCTGCTAGAATCCGTAGACGCTACACGATACGAAGATAACAACCGCTTCGACGCTGGCTATTTATTTCTCCAGCATCAGTGGGATCCAACTAAAAAATGGAACATCGTTTCCGGACTTCGAGCAGACGTGCACAGCCAATACGGGGAGCAGCTAAGCCCGAAGGTGTCTGCGATGTATGCGTTCAGCGAACGATTCAGATGGCAAGCTTCGGTCGGAGCGGGATTCAAAGCCCCTGATTTCCGTCAACTACTACTCAACTTTAACAACGCATCCTCCGGATATTACGTTTTCGGTGCCAATTTGGTCCAAGAGGGTATCCAACGGCTGCAATCACAGGGACTGGTACAACAAATTTTGATTGATCCTGCGCAGTTTGGCGCACTAGCGGCCGAAACTTCGCGTGCGGTGAATACCGGCTTTCGTTGGAACATCCACGATGACTTGCTCCTTACCGGAAACTTCTTCCTAAACCACATAACCAACCTGATCGAAACCGCTCCGGTAGCTAGGCTCAATACCGGGCAGAATGCCTTTTCTTATTTCAACGTCGCAAGTGTAGTGACTCGTGGGCTTGAGGTGGATTGGACGTACCGATTGTCCGACAACCTGCAAGTATCCATGGGCTACATGTATCTGGATGCCCAAGACAGGGACATAGTGACGCAAATTTCGAACGGCGAACTATTTACCCGAGATGCCCAAAACCGGACCCGCCGCGTGACACTCGCTGACTACGGAGGACTGTTTAATAGAAGTAGGCACAGTGGCAACGTAAAAATCAGCTATCGGGAACCCTTTACCGACATCCGATTAGCGCTGAGGGGTATTTACCGTGGTCGGTTTGGGTTTGGCGACCTTAATGGCAACCTGATTTTGGACGATCCTACTGAATATGCAAGAGGGCTAACTGCATGGAACCTAACCTTGCATAAAACCCTTTCAAACGGCCTCACCATAGAGGCGGGTGGGTTTAACCTTTTGAATCAATTGAATCTGTACGATCCTTCAAATCCGGGACGAACCCTATTTATGGGAGCTCGCCTTCCCTTGCACCAATTAATCAAAACCAACTAAGAAAACTAATCCGCATACCAATGAAAAAAATGATTGCCTCTCTTTCCAGTTTATGGTTCCTTGCCACGTTAATAGGCTGCGACACCAACGAAGAAAACCAACCTGAAATTCCACTTGAAGCCATCTTGGTAGAAAATATCCATGCCCCCAACGACGTGATAGACCGGAGCACCGGCGATATCACAGAAAGTAGGCCGTTTCGTTACTTTAGCTTGGAAGATAACCAGTTGGTAGAAAGTGAAAGCGGCAATTGGGATATTGGGTTCAAAGGAACCACTATAATAGTCAACGGCGGCATCAGTGGCTCCGGAAATGCACAAGGAACCGTAGTCACAGGGGTATTTGATGAGATCGATGTCGTTCCCGCATCAGCAACCTTTATTAGTGACGGAACGGAAGGACTGGCGATACCTACCGGATCAGGCAATGGATGGTACAATTATAATTTCCAAACTCATATCGTGAGTCCGATTCCAGGAAGGGTGTTGCTATTTAAGACCAATGCCGGAAACTATGCGAAAGTTGAGATCCTTTCGTATTACGAAAATAATCCACCACTTGCCGAAGTCATCGGATTGAGTACGCCAAGCCCCTATTACACCTTCCGATACATCCTTCAGCCAAATGGTTCCAAAAACTTTTAATCAATAAATGCGGTCGAATGCCACGCAAACACTAATCGCAGATAACCCAACTATGGGCTTGAAAAACAACGGGACGGACCTTCTGTAGGCTACATGATGAATGCTATAATTTGATACCGTTACATAACCATCACAGCTACCTGAATAAAGACCTCCAGGCTAAAAGTGAACTCAGCTTGGAGGTCCTTTTCATTTTGGTTTTAGGTTTTCTTAGCTTACGCTTGCTCGGTTTTTGCGCTGGAAGCAATTCACAATAAGCAATCCAATGAAGAATACCTTAAATTAACACTTGAAATACCGGTGCACCTTTTACCGGGAGTTCAATTATGAAAACACCACCACTCTGCGGAAAATTGGCCAACTGTTCGGCGTTCATGTTCTCCCTCGCAGTGGTAATCAACAGGTGCTTACCCTCCGGCCCGCCAAAAGCACAGGAAGTCACGTGAGGAGCAGGTACTTCAATCCTGTCCATTAACGTGCCATCCTCGGGATTCCATCTGTACACGCCCGAACCACCGTAATGGCCTACCCATAACATTCCTTCCTCGTCCAAACACATCCCATCCGGTGTGCCGAGCTCTTCCGGTACAACCACGGCATCTTTTCTATAAACAATGTCACCGGTGGAAACGTCAAAGTCAAAAGCCTTGATTTTTCTGGTAGGACTGTCAATATAATACAACGTCTTGGTATCGAGTGACCAGGCCAATCCATTGGAGATGGTCACCCCATCCAGTTTTTTGGTCATCTGCCAACCCTTATCGACACAAAACAGCGACCCCGCTCCCTCCCGGAAATCCAACCCCATAGTTCCCACCCAAATACGACCTGCCGGATCACAGGCTCCGTCGTTGCAGCGGATCGAAGGGTCAGACTCCAACTCCAACAGCCATTCTAACTGCGCAGTTTTCGGATCAAAACGAGCCAATTTACCATCCAATGCCAAAATGAAAACCTCCCCCTGTTCCAGCACCAAGGTTAAACGATGGGGAAATTGCCATGTTTTTAATTGCCCACTTTCCAACTCGTAGGAATACAAGGTACCGTGTTCGATATCCACCCAGAGAAAAGCCCCCCAGTCGGACTTCCAGTAGGGTCCTTCGGCCAACATGCATTGAGAATCGTATAGCAAAGAAGCTTTCATAGCAAAACAAAATTTAGCCTGAACGAACCTTAAAAAAGGGTCGGCCCGGAGATTAAACTACGTTGATTAGGGCCAATAGATGGCGATTTTCTTTTGCAGAAAGGCAACGCTGCGTTCCAGCTGATCCATGCCATCCACACCATCTTCAATACTGATCCAAGAATCAAAGCCTACCCGCTTCAGCTCGGTAAAGATGGCATCGTAATCATTCAGTCCCTTTCCTATCTCTCCATGGCTAAGTCTTTTGGCGTAGCCCACAGCACCGCCCTCCTCTTTGCGGAGATCCTCGATAGTTCCCGACTTCAAATACCTGTCACTGGCATGCATGGTTACTACCCGATGGGATACCTTTCTTAGGAGCTCCAACGGATCCTCACCCGCCAAAAATGTATTGCTGGGATCGTAATTCACGCCAAAATTCGGATGATCGATCTGATCAACCAGCTTGGTAAACACATCCATTTGCTGTGCAAATTCGGGGTATTCCCAAAAATCATCCTTGTAGTGGTTTTCGAGAATAAGTGTGATGCCACGCTCTGCTGCAAAAGGAATACAGGCCATAATGGAATCTGCTGCCAGCTTTACGCCCTCGTCTATGCTCAACTCGGGTCGCTTTTGCCCAGAAAGCACCCGGCAATAGCTACCGCCAAGTACATGTGTCATGTCTATCCAGTTTTTCTGCTTGGCAATCTCCTTCTCTCGAAACGCCTTGTCTGGATGGGTAAAATCAGGAGAACAACACATCATGGGGATGGTTTTGCCCGTATCCTCTACCATTGTTCGAAACCCCTGCCATTTGGATCTATCTTCCATTTCCAAAAAACCGGCATACCATTCCAGCCCTTCTATATCCAACTTGCTGGCCAATGCTATCCATTCGGCTATTTTCATGCTTCCGTCCTTGCATAAGGCCTGCATAAAGGCCTTGGGGAAAGCGGCTAATTTTGGCATATCACTTAGTTGTTTAAAACGTATTAGATGTTTTTCTCTATTGAATGGTGCTGGTATCCTTGGGAGCGTTTCGTCCGATCATGGGATACTGCTCCAACTCCATTACTTGACCACTTACCGGACCGGATTCATCAGAAAGCCAAAATACAGCCGCGGCGGCAATTTCTCTTGGTAAAATAATCCGACGCGCTGGGGCATACATGGCAGGCAGGTTTTCGTACCAAGTATTGGAGAGTCCGTGCTCCTTTTTTCGTTCGATTTCCGTTTCGGTGAGCACCCATCCCGGATTAATCTGATTGATCTTAACCCCATGATCCCTAAAGAGGACATCGCCTAGGTTGCGGGTCATGGTCATCAGTCCTCCCTTGGAAATACTGTAGGCCAGTAAATTGGGTTCACCGCTCCAAGCATTCACAGAACCAATATTTAACACACACCCGGATGAGTTCTCCAAATACGGGAGCGCCGCTTTGATCAGTAAAAAAGGGGCGATGGTATTGACTCTCAGAATTTTTTCCATAAAAGCGATATCGGTGCTTTCCAAATTAGAAGCAGCGACGATTGCCGCATTGTTTACTACTGCATCCAACCTTCCGAACCGCTCTATCGCCAAGTCCACCAGTCGCTTGGCGGTGGACTCCTCGGCCAAATCGCCCACGAGACTCACCGAGCTGTCTTTGCCAAGTTCCTCCACCACTTGTTTTGCCCAGTCGGCTTCCAAGCCATGTACCACCACCTTGGCCCCTTCCGCCACGGATCGGAGCGCTATGGCCTTGCCAATACCCGTCGTACTCCCCGTGATTATGATTACTTTATCCTTTAGTCGCATACTTAAGCGGGCTTTAACACACTCTTGACAACTTCGCCGTGGTGCATTTTTTCAAAGGCTTCCCTCCAGGATTCGATCTCCCAAACACCGCCAATAATGGGCTTAACATCCAGCGTACCGGATGCCATAAGTGCAATCACCTTTTCCCAGATAGGCCAATTGTGGCTAAAGCTGCCCTGAAGTCGCACGTTTTTCTGGACGATGGGATCCAACGAGAAATTGCAGGGTTGTTTGCCCCACCCTACTTTGGTTATTTGCCCATTGGGTCGTACCAAGTTCATCGCTATTTGCAGCGTGCTACTGTGTCCTGCTGCATCTACAATCAGGTCTGCACCGAGGCCGTCTCCCGCTTTTGCCCATTCAGTGGCATCCCCCACCAGACCGGTGACACCATACTGCTCCGCAATTTTCAGACGTCCACGGTCTGCCTCGAGTCCTACAATGGCCACCTCGGCACCGTTGATTTTTGCCATAGCAGCACATAGAATACCAATAGTCCCCGGCCCAATCACCAACACCCTATCGCCTGGTCTTACATTGGAATTGGACACCACCGCACTGTAGGCCACGCAACTCGGCTCGGTCAAGCAGGCTTGCTCAAATGGCACATGCTCCGGAACATGGTGTAAACAACGTGCCGGCACTCGCACATATTTGGTCATGGCACCGTTTACGCCATATCCGAATCCTTTGCGCGTAGGATCCAAGTTGTAAAGGCCTATCTTGCTCATGGGATTATTGGGGTCTATCACCGCTGCCGTTTCACTGACCACACGGTCACCCACTTTCCACCCGCTTACCTGAGAGCCCAATTCCGCGATGCGGCCGCCAAACTCGTGGCCCAGCACCACCGGGTAGTTCACCGGCCAACTGTGGTCGGAAGTCCACTGATGCAGGTCACTTCCGCAAACACCCACATTGGCCACTTCCAGTAACACATCTGTGTCCCCAATTTGAGGTAAATCTATTTCTCTGATTTCTACAGAGCCTTTTTCCTCCGCATAATTGACGACAGCCTTGGATTTCATTGCGATTGACATAAAATTGATTGATTAGTTTGGTTACGGTTATTTTTTCAAAGGCACATCGCCGTAGGCATGCACTGCCTGACAGATTAACCGTAGCGATTCCTCCAGGTTACCGTCAGCGGTTTTAAATGCATCGGCATCGATCGTAAGGGGAGCCCCTAGCACTACCAGCGGAGCTCCGTATTTGGGACAGGCGATCGCCTGCTCCAAGGAAAGGCCGCCGACTGCCTGTACAGGTACACTTACGGCATCAACCACTTCCTTGAGTTGATCCATGGGACTGGGCATACGCCTGCCTTGGGCAGCTATTCCCCGCCGCTCATCGTATCCGATGTGGTGTATCACGATGTCACAGCCCAGGTCCTCCAACATCTTTGCTCCAGCTACCATGTCGGGACAACCCAAGTTATCACCCATTACTTTGGCTCCAAAGTCTCTGCCAGCTTGAACAACACATTCGATGGTTTCTTCGTGGGCACGTGCCATCACGACCACATAATCAGCACCGGCCTTTGCCATCATCTCTGCCTCCAAGTAGCCACCGTCCATGGTTTTTAAATCTGCCACAATGGGGACATTTGGAAATGCCTCCCGCAGCTTACGGACTCCGTGCAGGCCTTCGGCCAAAATAAGCGGGGTACCTGCCTCCAGCCAATCCACTCCCGCCCTTAAGGCCATGGCGGCAGTCTCCAGGGCTTCGTCAATATTGGTTAGATCCAGTGAAATCTGTACGATAGGTTTCATAATATGATGTGGGATTTAAATAGAAAAGATTTTTACCAGTCTTCGTTTAGTTAATCGACTAAAACACGCTTATAAGTACCTTAAATTGTAGGGATGGACTACCCGTTTTTCGAAAATCATTCTTTTAATAGAGCACATACCAATATTCTAGCCCTAATGACATTTGCTAAGTTCAAAATTATTTCCTCGGGAAGCAACTAGCTGTCTGGTTGGCTTGCGGAACACCGATAAAAAATATCGCTCTGAAAAATAACCAAAAAGATAACCAAGCTTATCGGTTTATCACCCTAGCCATACCCATACATAACCAAAGGGATCATATTGCTGTATTAGTCAACTATTGAGTTAACCGGTAAACCAAACTTTCTATTTACCTTTTCACGTGTTTATAATTTGTGCTTTAGCGGTCAGATGGAATCCCTGCCTGCGGCAGGCAGGTCGCACGAATTCCCCGATAGCTATCGGCGCATCCCGGTGTGTGACGGCTACGTCATGCCTGCCTGTCCGCTAGACAGGCTCGATTTCGTATGATGACCACTCGGAATTTATTCCTTGATCGTAGCCAAAAAACTCACCAAGTCCCTAATCTCCCTGCGGCTTAGGTATTGTTTCATGTCGGGCATACTGGAGGGCGCATCCCGCCGGGCCACCACATGTTCTTTCAATACCACCGTATCTGGCTTATTTCCCATCTGAACCGTGATACTCAACTCATTCTCAGCCGCCTTGATTCCCGCCAACTTTTGGTCATCCTTCAGATCCAGCATGACCACACCAAACCCCGGTGCCAAGCGTTTACTGGGGGTTATCAGTGCCTCAAGCAACTCCCTTCTATCCAACAGCTTGCCTATGCCATTTAATCTGGGACCTGCATTGCCTCCGAAATCGTCGTAAGCATGACATTTGATACATTGTCCTGTAGGGTGTTGGAAGAAAATTCGCCTGCCTTTCGATACATCACCTCCGTACATACTACCATAATAAGACGCCAAAACTTGATCTTCCGAGTAATTTCCGACAATCTTCTCATAGTTGGTATTAAGTGCTTCATCATCCAACGCTTCAAGCGTCTCGTATAACTCCAGCTCAATTTCAGGCATTAACGTCCCTTTTTCCAGCTTATCCAATAATCCATTCAATACAGGTCGTACCGCATCTACCTGAACTTTTGCTAGTGACAGCAACGCCGCTTGACGCTCCTCGACAGTCTGCTTCTCCACCACGTCCGCCAACAGACTGGCTTTGAGTTGCTCTGAAATCTCGAGTTTCTCTATCAACCGTAACCCTGCAACCCGAACATTCTTTTCCTTATCAGAAAGTGCTATCTCAATTGCTTCCACAACCGATGCAGCGTTCATAGATGCCAATGCGGAAAGACTTGCCTCACGGACTTGGGGAGAGGTGTCTGAACGGAGTAACGCCAGCATACGCTCCTCTGACGCTTGTATATTCAACTTGGCCGCCGCCCGAATCGCACCAATTTTTATAGCCTCTTTTGATCCAGCCATCCATTCTAAAAGCATAGGCTCTGCGGCTAACCTGAGTTCGGATGGGTCACGCTGTACTTCGCCCCTATACCTACCATCTACCCGATCAAGCACTGAGGGTTTAGCCCAAGTGCCTAACGCCTCAATCGCTTCTACTCTCATGGCTTCCGGTGCATCGGGGTTGGCAACATATGCAAGTAAATTGTGCATATTTTGCGTGGTTCCCAATCGCAGATTTGCTCCTATGGCCCGGCGAATAATAGGCTCATTAGTAGAGGTGGAATTCACCAATAGGGCTGCAAGTGCTGGCATCGCATCGGGAATGGAAAAATCGTCATTGATGGCCCTGGCAGCTTCCGCCACCACGTACTCATCCGCATCCGCAAGGAAATCCGCTACTGCCGGATCCTCCATGCGCCTTAAAGCCACCACCGCAGCGGTACGTACTGCACGGGAGGGATGATCCTTTAGTGCTGCCACGGGGCTAGGATCCCCTATTCGGGCCAACGCCAAGCTGCCTGCATGCCGCAAGTAGACATCTTCGTCGTTGTTGTGGGCTAACATATCAATAATCGGGGCTACCGCATCCCGATATCCGATCCTTCCCAACGCCTCAGCCGCAAAAAAACGTACCCGTGCGTGGGCATCATTTAGCAATGGAATAAGATCTTGTCCGGCTTCTTTAAACCGTATATCGCCTAACCAGCGGGCTGCCTGTGCACGAATCTCGGGATCCTGGTCACGCAAATACGGGACGAGCAATGCCGCCGATTCGGAATCTTTGGATGCGAGCTGACGTATGCCCCATATCGCATGAACACGGGCGTGTAGATTGGCCGTCTGTGCCAACTGCCTACTAAATACTTCCTGAGCCTTGCTACCTTTATTCACCAAGGCAAACTGGGCCTTGCGTCGAATCCGCTGATCGCTATGGGCAAGTAATCTCTCCAGCTCATCCAAGTCTTTTTTACTAAAATCTGCAAGCATCAACTCCTTCGTCTCTACGCGAGGGGCCCAATCAGCCGCACTCGCATCTTCCATCTTCCAGATACGTCCGTATCCCTTGTTTACCCATCCATCTATCCAGTCAGAAAAATACAGAGCCCCATCCGGGCCAAAATCCATCCCTGTAGCAAGGATTCCTCCCATCACCTGTTCGGTTTCCTGAAGCTCAAATCCTGCCCCTTTGGGCGTCAACTTAAATGCATGAATACCAGATCTGGCCGGATTACCTGCAAACTCTGCAACAAAAAAGGTGTTATTCCATTTTGGACCCAGCGCGGTACCGGGGTTGTAAAGCATCCCAGTAGGGCCGTTCACGTAGTTGGCGATGGTGGGTATAAAGTAAGCCGCTTGATCGTCAGCACGAGGGGTGTGCATATTTTCGTCCATCCAAACCTTATATCCATTATTGTCTGGATCACGGTATTTACCGAATTGCCAATTGATACGCCATCCGGTGTCGGAACCATCCACCAAATATACTAAGCGCTCCCGCTCCCCCCGATGATCACCGTCGTTATCCACGCTGATCAGGTTTCCAAAATCGTCAAAAACGAACTCATGGGTATTTCGCACTCCCATGGCAAATACCTCAAATTCTGTCCCGTCGGTATTACAGCGCACCACAACCCCTCTATTTGGGAAATGCCATTTTTTACCGGCCGCATCCACACCGCTAAAACCAATGTCTCCAATTCCCCAATAGAGCTTGCCCTCTGGGCCGATCGCCAAACCTGACATATTATGCCCTCCAAAACCGACATGCACCCCAAAACCGTGCATCAAAGAAACCTTGGTATCCATCAGCCCATCGCCGTTGGTATCTGTGAGTTTCCAAAGATCCGGCGCCACTCCAACAAACAACTCTCCACCGTGATACAGCACAGCCCCTGCCACGTCCGTAACTTCTTCATGAAAATCCTCTACGACCAACTGCGCCAAGTCTGCCAAGCCGGAGCCATCTGTATCTTCCAGCCGGTAGACATTCTCCTTCTCAACCGTCAAATCGCGCCAATCGTGTGACCCGTCCTGATTGATATCCGGCAGCCATTGGTTTTTGTCCGAATTTTCAGGGCGCAATTCTTCCCTGATAAAGGATCGCCTATCCTCTACAGATTGCATCTTAATGGAAGCTATCTCCCAGTCCTGGTGACTTCGGATATCAAACTCTGATATCTTTCGTCGGTTGGTTCTGGAATAGAAAAGCCGCCCATCGTCGTCAAATCGAATCGATATGGGATCTGCTACGAGGGAATCAACGGCCCACACACTAAGGCGTAAATCCTCGTGCAATGAAGGTTTAACGATTTCCTCCACCGTGGAAGCCATGCTACGAGCGGTGGATTCATCTAGGGTTTTTATACGAAGATCTATGGGATCACTCTCCTTACACGCTGACAAACTAAGCCCCAGAAGCGCAAAAACGGCTGTATAGGAGTGAATTCTCTGAATGACGGTTAATCTATTTAGATGTATCATAAGGTTTGGACAGCCTTCTAGGCTATGTGGCTTATGGTTTGGTTATTTGGTCGAATTAATGGTCGTCCTCGGTCAGGGTAGCCAAAAAACTAACCACATCCCGAATTTCCCTTCTGGTAAGCAAGCCCTTCATATCCGGCATACTTGAAGGGGCATCCTTGCGCTCTTTAATCTGATCTTTGCGGATCTCTTTATCTGGGTTGTTTCCCATTTTTATAAAGAGACTGCTATTGGTCTCCTTTTCGAGTACGCCGGAAATGGTTTCGCCATCATTAAGCGTTAGGGTTACGACACCAAAGCCGGGAGCCAAACGCTTGCTAGGTTCAACAAGTGCTTCCAGTAATTGATCCCTAGAAAGTAGCTTGCCCACCCCGTTCATGCGGGGGCCCGCATTTCCTCCGAAATCATTGTATGCATGGCAGCGAATACACTGGGCAGTTTGGTGCTGAAAGAAAATACTTCGCCCCCTACGTTCATCACCCCCATACATGCTCCCACGGTAAGAGGTCAATAACTGATCTGGCGTCAGCTTTTCCTGAATCGCTGCATAGCGGCTCTGAAGTTCCTGCGATCCGCTGGATTGAAGGGCTTCGCCAAGTTCCAATTCAATTTCGGGAGAAAGGTCATTCCCCGCTAACTTATCTAGGAGCTTATGAAATACAGGCCCTGAATAATCCACCGGAACTTTACCGAGCGTTATCAACGCAGCCTGGCGCTCCTCCAGCGTTTGTTTTTCAATGACATCCGCCAATAGATCTGCCATTAAATCTGCACTCACATTCAAATTTTCAAGGAGAGCCAATCCAGCAACGCGGACGTTCTTGTCTTTATCGGTCAGTGCACGCTGAATCGCCCGATCATTTCCTTCCCAGTTGATAGCGGCTAGAGAACGTAACGATGCCTCCCTTACATTTGGCTGCGGATCCTTTTCCAGCAGCGCATAGAGCCTTTCAGCTGCTTCAACGATTTGCAACTTACCGATAGCTTGCGCAGCAGAGATACGAATCGCCTCTTCTCCTGTCTCCAGCAGGTTCATCAATACCGCCGACGAGGCCATTCGTACTTCTTTGGGATTTCTTTCTACCGTTCCTCGATTTCTACCATCCACCCGATCCAATACGGAAGGCTTGGCCCAGGTGCTCAACGCATTCAGCGCTTCCACTCTCATGGCCGTAGGAGCAGCTACACTGTTGGCATAGTCGATCAGGTTTTTCATCGCCTCCGTCGTGCCTACCCGAAGGTTGGCATTGATGGCCCTGCGGATCAACGGTTCCGAAGTAAAGCTAGTCTCCCTGAGTACATTTCCCAAGTCTGGCAAAGCCTCCGGAATGGAAAAATCATCGTTTATCGCTCTGGCAGCTTCCGCCACCACGTACTCGTCTGTATCCTTCAAGAAAACGCTCACACCGGGATGCTCCATTCTACGCAGAGCAACTACAGCTGCGGTTCTTACCGCTTTGGAATCGTGAGTAGATAGCGCAATGATGGGTTCAGCTTTTCCAATCCTGGCCAATGCAAGACTCCCTGCATGCCTAAGGTACACATCTTGGCCATCGTTTTCTTCTAACAGGGTTACCAATGACTGGATCGCAGGCTCATAAGCGATTCTGCCCAAAGCTTCCGCAGCAAAAAAACGGGCTCGGGCAAAGGAATCTGTCAACAAAGGCATGATTGCCTCACCGGCAGGCTGAAAACGCAAATCCCCCAACCAACGTGCGGCCTGAGCCCTTATTTCATCATCAGAATCTTTTAATATCGGAATCAAAACGGATGCATCAGCCTTCCCCGACCGGGCCATTTGGGCGATTCCCCAAATGGCATGCACCCGGGCCATGCGGTTTTCTCTCTGTGCCAATTGTTGTTCCAAAATCTTCAATCCAGCAGCTCCCTTATCGACTAACGCAAATTGCGCCTTTTGACGAATACGCTGGTCTTCGTGCCCAAGCAATTCAGAAAGTCTATCCAATTGAAATTCAGTAAAGTCCTGACCGATCAACTCAGCTGTCTCCTTTTTGGCTACCCAACGATCTCCCGCTTTATCATCCACCTTCCAAATGCGCCCGGCGTCTTTGGTACCCCACCCGTCAATCCAATCGGAAAAATACAAGGATCCGTCCGGGCCAAAGTCCATGCCCGTCGCTAGGATCCCGCCCATAATTTTTTTCGTCTCTGCCAATTCAAACCCCGCCCCCTTGGGCGCCAACTTGAAGGCATGAATACCCGACCTCGCGGGATTACCCACAAATTCCGCCACAAAAAAGGTGTTTTTCCAAGCCGGGCTCAGTGCAGTACCAGGATTGTAAAGCATCCCAGTGGGGCCATTGACATAATTAATAATTGGAGGAATGAAGTAGGCGGCCTTGTCGTCAGACTGAGGTGTATGCATGTTTTCATCCATCCAAATTTTGTATGTATTGTTATCTGGATCCCGGTATTTTCCAAACTGCCAATTAGTCCTCCATCCGGTATCCGACCCATCTACCAAGTACACCAACCGCTCCCGCTCGCCACGGTGGTCTCCATCATTGTCTACGCTGATCAGATTGCCGAATTCATCAAAGACAAACTCGTGGGTGTTTCTGACTCCCATAGCAAATATCTCAAAATCACTTCCATCGGGATTAGAACGGGCAATCACTCCTCTATTGGGATATTTCCATTCTTTGCCGTCAGGCCCCTTTCCATTAAAACCAATATCCCCTATGCCCCAATACACGCGACCATCGGGTCCCATCTCCAAGCCCGACATGCCGTGCCCACTGAACCCTACGTGGATACCATAGCCATGGGATATGGATTCCTTTTGCTGCGCCAAGCCATATTTGGGGTGCTCCTTGATGCGCCACATGTCGGGACCTACACCGAGAAAAAGATCATCGCCATGCTTCATCACTGCGCCTGCAACGTCGGTTACCTCATCGTTGAAGTCCTCTACCACCAATTGGTATTTATCGGCCAAGCCGTCCCGATTTGTATCCTCCAACCGGTAGATCCGCTCCTTTTCCACGGTCATGTCCCTCCAATCATGCGAACCGTCACCGTTGACATCCTTGAGCCATTGGTTTTTGTCACTATGCTCCGGAGCAAGCACTTTACGAAGAAACGCCCGCTTTTCTTCAATTGACTGAAGGCTGATGGATTCAATTTCCCAATCCTGGTGCCTGCGAATGTCGAATTCTGAATTCTTCTGCCGAATCGTACGACTGTAATACAATCTCCCCTGTTCATCAAAATCAATGGATATCGGATCGTATACCAGCGAATCAGAAGCCCAAAGCTGTAAGGTGAGACTTTCGTCCAATTCAGGATTTACCAACGACTCTACCTCGGCCGCCACTCTTTTGGCCTGTTCCGGATCCAATTGCCTGATACGAAGGTCATCTGGCGGGGATTCGCAGGAAAAAAAAGTAGTCGCGAAAAAAACACATACCAGAGACCCCTTGTTCAGGAAATAGGTTGATACGTTTGAGTTCAATTTCATATAAACACGATCGAGTAAAGGCATGCAGCGTATAATTGCTACAGTCAATAATTTAACGCGGTAATATAAGTAAAAGAAGATGGGTTGAAAATTGTTTTTTGACAAACCCCCTGAATTTGCCATAAGACCACCACTTTGTAGATCAATGGAAAATCCTTGTCATCAATTGGTTTGCAATCGCTTTTTGCAATTTGCCATAGATCGGTAATTGTGATAGGCTGTTTTCCAGATATGCCCCTTTTGGGATGACTTGTATTGTGGCTGCTTATCGATCCCTCCTGCAAACCACTCCCCGTATTCGTGGTCTATGAGGTAATTATCAATATACTCCCACTGAAGCGAAAACTTAGAGAAGTAATCCCAAGGATCCTCGGGGTAAATGTCTGCCATGATCAAAAGTGTATTTAGCCCCTCTGCTTGGGCCCACCAGTTTTTGGTGTCTTTCACTACCCTGGGCTCGGATTCTCCCTTAAAATAATAGCCCCCATCGTAAAATCCGCCCTTCTCGTCATCCCAGCCGTACTTGAGCGCATGATCGACCATTTTCTTACCTACCGACCAAGTCTTCTCATCGTGCGTTCGCCCCAATACCTCCGAAGCCTCCATCATGAGGTAGGCCGTCTCCACATCGTGGCCGTAGGAAACATGATCGAGGGCATGGTGTTGTTCTATTACCGCTTCGCTGGAATCCCGAAAGCTGACAGGCGAAAAATCCGGGTACAAAAATAATTGCAGGTAACCCTCCGGCTGCACGATCTTGTCCCGGATAATTTCCAGCAAGTACTCCAATCTACGCTTGAGCAGTGGATCTTTCCATACATGATATAGTTCGGTAAAAGCTTCCAACAAATGTATAGAGCTATTTTGATCTTTGTAGCCAATCGTAGAAGTAGAGGGCGTACCGCTAGTGCGCTGCAAGGGGGTGCCGTCCACAGCCAAATGCTGAAAATACCCGCCGTATTCGGGGTCGTAGCTGTGGTCCTCTAGCCACAGAAATGCCTTTTTGGCAAGCTCCAATGCTTCTTCGTTTTTGCTCATTGCATAATAGGCGGCTAGCCCATAAATACCAAAGGCATTCCCATAGGCAGTTTTGGAATCGGGTCCAGGGGCTATCACCTCTCCCTGCTTGGTCAACAGGGTGTGAAATCCTCCAAACTCAGCGTCCCAAAATTTGTCCCTGATGAACGCAAATCCCAGATCTGCACCTTCCCTGAAATGGGAAACAGAAGGGTAGTCCTGGGCCGCCTTTGAGGTGGTCCACAAATGTCGGGCTTGGGATACGATCATCTTATTTTGGCGCTCAGACGGAGTAAAATCGAATTCAAAGGCACTGATATACCCGCCGTCTTCCAAATCATAGGCAGCAGGATACCATTTCCCTAATATGATTGACTGAATGGATCTTTCAAACTCCTCTGCATATTCTTGGCGAATGGAGGTAGATTCGGATCGTTGGCAGGAAGTTATTGAAAGCGATGCTGACAATATGGAAATGGTTATGAAAATCAGATTTCTTGGCATGGAAAGGCGGATTTACAATATGCGGTGATCGATGTCAGGGATTTTGACGTTTTTTCGAACGCTTCCAAAAGCCATAAACCAAAAAACCAAAAATGGGGAGCAAAAGTACCGGCCAATAGTCCAAAAATGGGTATTCCTCGGTATTTGATAGCGCTTGTTGGGCAAAAAGTGAATTGCCAACTAAAAGCAGAAAAAGCAACAACATCGGAATGGGCTTCATGTTACGTTTGGGTTTACATTAAGCAATAAATATACTCTTTTTTTTTCGTCCCGCTGTGCTTCAGACAAAAATCAATCGGAACAAATCTTCCTTTACATTCCCATAACTTATACCGAAATTGACTCATGCCCTGTACGTTGGGAAGAAGCCAAACCAGAGCGATAATTTGGGATCGCCTACAAAAACAGAAACTTTTAAAAGAGATGACTGATAAATCGGTAAAAAAGTGTTTTTTTTGCACTGTTAAAAAAGACAAGAATATCTGAATAATTTGACAACTCAAAGGACTTACTAAAAAAATTTACAAAGTCACAAACAAGCCTATAAAATTTTAATTTTCTTCAACTCACATCCAATATGATTTTAGGAGTATTAAAAGAACCCGGTAAGGAAACGAGGGTTTCCCTCCATCCAGAGGCTGTCAAGCAACTGGTAGGATCGGGTAATCAGGTTCTCGTGGAAAAAAGTGCAGGGATGCAGGCTTTTTTAGCCGATCAGCTGTACGAAGATGCGGGAGCCAAAATCGTCGAACGAGATACCTTACTGGCTTCGGCTGAAATGGTCTTCCAAATACAGCCACTAGAGGGTTCTGAACGGTCTAAACTTGGAAAGGGCAAAATCCTTATCGGTGTTTACCAGCCTTTGGTGGCAAGAGAACTGATGGGCGAAATTGCTACACAGGGCATCACGCTATTGAGTATGGACGCTATTCCGCGAATTACACGTGCCCAAAGTATGGACGTACTCTCCAGTATGAGTACCGTTTCGGGGTACAAGGCGGTATTATTGGCCGCTAGCCATCTTCCTCGGTTTTTCCCTATGTTAATGACTGCCGCTGGTACTGTAGCACCCGCTAAAGTATTGGTGATTGGAGCCGGAGTTGCAGGCCTACAGGCGATTGCGACTGCCAAGCGTCTTGGAGCCGTGGTAGAGGCATTCGACACCAGACCCTCTGTAAAAGAACAAGTGGAAAGTCTCGGTGGCAAATTTGTGGAAGTTCCCGGTGCGGTAGAGGATAAAGCAGCAGGTGGGTATGCCGTCGAGCAGTCCGAAGAATACAAACAACGGCAAAGTGAGATGTTGGAAAAATCCATCGTAAAATCGGATGTCATCATTACCACCGCGCTTATCCCTGGCAGAAGGGCTCCAATTCTGGTAACCCGAGACATGCTTGTCAAAATGAAGCCCGGTGCAGTCATCGTGGATTTGGCGTCTATAAACGGCGGCAACTGTGAGGGAACCGTAGACAATGAAACCGTGCAGGTGGAGGGAGTCACCATCATAGGAAATTCCGCTTTGCCCGCAACAATGCCGGAGGACGCCACCAAAATGTACAGCAAAAACGTCCATAACCTGCTGAAGCTTCTTCTAAAAGAAGATCAACTGAACCTGAATTTTGAGGACGAAATCATCAAAGGAACTTGTATCACGCACGATGGAGCCATCGTGTATGGTCCCTTAATCAACTAAACCTATGGAACAAATCATCCAATACCTTTCAGATAACCAACAACAATTTTATGTGTTCATCTTGGCGGTGTTTGTCGGCATAGAAGTCATATCCAAAGTGCCCACTGTATTACACACCCCACTTATGTCCGGATCCAACGCACTTTCCGGAGTAGTGATTGTAGGTTCCATCTTGGTGCTCGGAAAAACGGATCCAGGCAATTACCTGGCTCTTTCTTTGGGCTTCGTGGCCGTATTATTGGCCACCTTGAATGTAGTAGGAGGATTTGCGGTTACTGGCCGTATGTTGGAAATGTTTAAGAAAAAACCTGCCAAAAAATAAGCGAAATGATAGCACAAATTATAGACATCTGCTACCTCGTAGCAGTGGTCCTTTTTATCTTGGGAATAAAGCTGATGAGTCATCCCGATTCGGCCCGAAAGGGAAATGCCTTGGCGCTATCGGGTATGGTATTGGCCATTGTCGCTTCTTTCCTCACTCCCGGACTCAATAATATTGTATTGATTTTGGTGGCCATGGCTTTGGGAACCGGGGGCGGCCTCTACTTCGCCAAATCGGTTCAAATGACCGCCATGCCACAACTGGTTTCGTTCTTTAACGGTATGGGAGGCGCAGCTGCTGCGCTTATCGGCTTGGTTGAATATGGTGATCTGCCGGTAAATGAAATTGGTAACGGAGCTGTGTTAATGGCATCCTTGGTGATCGGTTCCATTTCATTTTCGGGCTCTTTAGTAGCCATGGGAAAACTTCAGGGAGTGATCAAAGACATCAATATCAACAAAATCCTAGCATTTCTGATTCTCGCCGTCGCTGTGGCATTGTCCATTTACGTCATCGCTTCCGGTGAGTCCCAGCCCGCATTGGTTTATGCCATAGTACTGATATCCCTTGTATATGGATTGGCATTCGTCTACCCTATTGGAGGAGCCGACATGCCGGTGGTTATCTCCCTGCTAAACTCCCTAACCGGCGTGACGGCAGCTACCACCGGCTTGCTTTACAATAACATGGTCATGCTTATGGGCGGTATACTGGTAGGCTCTGCAGGGTTATTGCTCACGCTGCTGATGGCTAAAGCGATGAACCGATCAGTTGCTAACATCCTGTTTACCTCCTTTGGAGGTTCATCCGCTGCGAGCGGTGCAGCCACTGGCGATCAAGTGGTACGCGAAATCAACCTAACTGACTCGTCAATCCTGCTCTCTTATGCAAAACGGGTAGTTGTAGTGCCTGGATATGGATTGGCGGTGGCCCAAGCCCAACATGCGGTGCACGACTTAGAAAAATCACTGGAAGAAAAAGGAGTTGAAGTCCTATATGGTATACATCCCGTGGCAGGGAGAATGCCCGGACACATGAATGTCTTGTTGGCCGAGTCCGACGTACCTTATGATAAACTCATCGATATGGACGATATCAATGAGAAGTTTCCAAGCACAGACGTAGTCATGGTAATCGGAGCAAACGACGTGGTAAATCCAGCCGCAAACGACGATCCAAGTAGTCCAATTTATGGCATGCCAATATTAGAAGTAAACAGGGCAGCCAATGTGATTGTGATCAAGCGGGGTATGAGTTCCGGTTATGCGGGAATCGAAAACGCCTTGTTTTTTGACCCAAAAACCCGTATGCTCTTTGGCGATGCCAAAAAGGTGCTTACCAGCTTGGTAACGGAAGTGAAAAACATGTAATTCATTTTCAAGGTCCGAAACTGCTTAGAAGGCCGCCCCAACGATTTTGGGGCGGCTTTTTTAATGGTTTTAGCTGCTTCCCTTCGGAAAGATGCTATTTCAGGGAGAAAATTTGATCCATTAACACCCATTTTTCACCGGGTTTGGCCCATGGAAGCGCCTGCTGCAAAGAACCCATGAGTGTCTCCCATTCCTGTACTTTTGGATTCTCTCTATCCATTTTCTCCTTCCGCTCAAAGGAAAATCCCTTTCCCACTTCCATAATCATAAAAAGACGGTTTCCGGTTAGGTAGATATCCATAACCTGAATATCCGCATCGGTGATGCTCCGAATGATCTCAGGGGCTACCGAACGGTGGTGTGCAATGTATCGTTCAATGATTTCCGGATCATCTTTGAGATCCAACGCAAAACAATAGCGCTTCCTATCCATGAGTTGCCTGCTTAATTGAGTTTGTAAAACTTTTCCGCGTTCTCTGCCCAAATCTTTTGCTGCACCTCCTCTGGGTAACCTTCCAGAAATTTGCGTAAAACACCAATTACTTCCGAGTAGGATGCCGCCAAGAGACACACCGGCCAATCCGAACCATACATCAACCGATCCGCTCCAAATATCTTCATCATCACATCCAAGTACGGATGGAAATCTCCTGCCTTCCATTGCGTCCAATCGTGTTCTGTCACCATACCGGAGAGCTTTCCATACACGTTGGGAAAACTCCCTAATTGCTCCATTTGATCTCTCCATGGCTCCAATTCCCCTTTTGCGATGGGAGGTTTGGCCAAGTGGTCGATGACCATGGAAGCCTCTGGAAAATTGCGTACCGTCTCGATCGCTCCGTCCAACTGCTTGGGAAACACCAAAATATCGTAACTGTACCCTTTTTTAAACAACGTTTCCAGTCCTTTTTGAAACTTTGGCCGAAGAATGTAGGCAGGATCTGCTTCGTCCTGAAGAATATGCCTAAATCCCTTTAACTTACGAAAGGGTAAGTAAGCATTGAGTTTCTCTTCCAGGTTAGGGGCCTCCAGATCAATCCATCCGACCACCCCCTGAATAAACGGGTGACTATCGGCTAGGCGAAGCAGGAAATTGGTTTCCTCTTCAGTCTGTGCTGCCTGTACAGCGACACAACCGGAAACCCCATTTATCTGAAACACTTTCTCCAGATCCTCCGGCAAAAAGTCTGTTTTCAACACATTCAGTGCATCGGTAATCCAAGGAAACTCCTCGGGGCTATACTTCCAGAAATGCTGGTGGGAATCCACTATTCTCATAATCCATCGGGGCTTAGTTCTCGGGCATGGGAACCCGATAAATCATTACGTTCGTATTCATGCCTGCTCCTACCGAGGCAAACATCAGGTAGTCACCCGGCGATATCCGGTGACCGGCTAATTCCTCTTTGACCACCAGATCGTAAAGCACAGGAACGGTGGCTACCGAGTTATTTCCCAAAAACGAAATGGACATGGGCATGATACCTTCTGGCGGCTTCCCTTCCCCATATAACTGAAACAAACGCTCCAGAATATTTTGATCCATTTTTTCGTTGGCTTGGTGTATAAAGACTTTTTTGATTTGGCCGAGTGGCAGATTGGCACGGTCCAGACAATCCTTTAATGCCTGAGGTACGGTTTTTATGGCATATTCATAGAGTTTTCTTCCCTGCATCTTGAGAAACAAGGTATCGTCTTTATAGTCTGGATTGTAAGAAACCTGCATTTCCAAAAGATGGGCGTGATGCAGGGTATCCGACCTCGTAAGGTGCTTAAGAATACCACTGGGCTGATCAGAAGATCTCGCCTCCAACACGACGGCACCTGCACCATCTGAAAATATCATGCTATCGATATCGTGGGGGTCAGAGATCCTCGATAAAGTCTCGGCACCTATCACCAATATGGCCTTTGCATCTCCGGATCGAATAAAATAATCTGCTTGAATCATGCCCTGCAACCAACCGGGGCATCCGAAGGGAAGGTCATATGCGACGGTGTACGGATTGGCAATACCCAGCTTGTGCTTAATCCTGGCTGCCAAGGTCGGACAGGTATCCACGCGAATATTGTTCTTTCGAATATCTCCAAAATTATGCGCTACGATAATGTAATCGAGTGCTTCCCGGTCCAAACCTGCATCCAACAAAGCAGCCTCTGCCGCCAAATAACCCATATCGGAAGTAACCTGATCATCTGCTATGTAGCACCTCTGCGCTATACCGGTGATTTTTTGTAGTGTACTCACTACGTCGGATACAGGCTTCTGTATCAACTCTCCCGATTCATTGAAAAACCGATGGTTTAAAAAATCCCGATTTTTGACCACTTGCTCGGGAATGTACCTACCTGAACCCGTGATCACCCCACTAACCTTCTTCTCTTGCATGTCGGAAAAATTTCGAATACCGCTATCCTTTGTACGTCAGCTTAAAATTAACTAAAAATGCTATCGAATGGAAGATAATTCTACAAAAAGCAAAAAAACTGGGGTGGAATAATCCACCCCATTATAAGCTACTTTCAAAGATTGGGTTGCGGTGTAGTACGGAGGTAAGGCTTGATGACCTTGTGACCCTTTGGGAACTTAGCAGGAATATCTTCATCCTTGATCGCCGGGGCAATGACCACATCTTCTCCATGCTTCCAATTTGCCGGTGTGGCTACCGAATAATTTGCCGTCAACTGCAGCGAATCGATTACCCGAAGCAACTCCTCGAAGTTTCTCCCCGTGCTCGCAGGGTATGTAATGATAAGCTTCACCTTCTTGTCGTTCCCGATAACAAATACAGAACGTACCGTAAAGTTTTCGTTTGCATTTGGGTGGATCATGTCATACAGCGCAGATACCTCGCGGTCTTCATCGGCGATGATCGGAAAATTTACCTCTGTGTGTTGCGTCTCATTTATATCAGAGACCCACCCCTTATGGCTTTCCAGCCCATCTACGCTCAATGCCAGTACTTTGACGTTTCGCTTCGCAAATGCATCTTTCAGCTTGGCTACCGTGCCTAGCTCGGTTGTACAAACCGGGGTGTAATCTGCGGGATGGGAAAACAAAATCCCCCAACTGTCTCCCAGGTATTCGTGAAAATTGATCGTTCCCTCAGTTGTTTCGGCCGTAAAGTCTGGCGCAATATCGCCTAATCGTAGTGTCATGATGTAATATTTTATAGTTTATTCTATAGGTTTAGTAGGGAAACGTTTAATCAAGCTGTTTAGTTTACATTTTGAAATGATTTTCAAAAAAGTCCCTTCTACCCACCCCGGCATATAAAGGACAAAATCTTCTATTGATCCAATATTTTTGGCTAACTTTCAACGTCTTGGGCGTGGCTTCCAAATATTTTTTTGTCCTTTTTTGCTTTATGGCCGAAACCGGCTATATTTGCATGACATTTCGGGGAGGTACAATTTTTCCTTTCTTTGGTCCGTTCGTCTAGGGGTTAGGACGTATCCCTTTCACGGATAAAACACGGGTTCGATTCCCGTACGGACTACAAAATCCAACTTCCCGAAATGCACTTGGTCCGTTCGTCTAGGGGTTAGGACGTATCCCTTTCACGGATAAAACACGGGTTCGATTCCCGTACGGACTACAACAAATGACGTTTATCTTCCTTGGTTTTATACCTATGGAATGGTAAACATTGTTTGTGGTTGTTAGTGGTTAAAGTGAATAAAAAAGCCCGGTCTTTTGATCGGGCTTTTTTTGTGCTTTCAGCCATACGCGTGGTTAGGAAGCCGCATCATAGAAAATTCGCCAAACCTTACCGGTAACCGAATCCGAAACCAGGATAGTGCCATCCGGGGCTTCGGCAATTCCTGTAGGCCGGTGCTGGGCATCCGACGGACTATCGATCTTAGTTACACCCGCAAATCCCTCTGCCAATGCTTCATACGACCCCGTTGGTGTTCCATTTTCAAAGGGAACAAAGGCGACAAAGTAGCCCTTTTGCTCCAGAGGAGCCCTATTCCATGATCCATGAAATGCGACCAGTGCGCTACCTTTATACTTGGCCGGGAAATGCTCCCCCTGATAAAATTTGATATCATTTGGTGCCCAGTGGGCTGGAAAAGTCATCACAGGCTGCTCGGTACCTTCACATCTGCCTACCGTGGTCCCATCTCCCCCATATTCAGGAGACATCATGCGCTTTCCCTGTTGTGGATCGAAATAGCAATATGGCCAACCGAAATCCGCTCCATCTGTAAGCCGGAACATTTCCTCAGCTGGAATCTCGGCGTTGTCGCCTTCGTCAAAGGATTCCGGGAACAGGCTATTGAGCAAATCTCTCCCGTGCTGCACTACGTACACGTGCTTATCGGAGGAATTGTACCCCAATGCAACTGCATTTCGGATTCCCGTAGAATACCGATAACCATGTTCCAATTGATTCTGGCCCACTTTATCCGCATCAAACCGCCATACACCACCGGTACGTTCCAACAAGGGACAAGGATCTCCCATAGGAGGAGAGCCTTTTACGCGGTCTTCCTGTTGACAGGCATTTGACGGGGCGCCCACGTTTACATAGAGATACCCTTGATCATCAAATGTTAGGGACTTGGCCGCGTGGGCCGTCTGCTGCGGTAGACCGTATACAATGGTGTCCGGAGCAGTGGCATTGTCCGGGACTAAATTTCCGGAAGAAAACGAAAAACGGAACACCGTACTGTCGTTGGAAGCATATAGGTAGCCGTTGTGAAAGGCCATGCCTGTACCTCCAAAATCCCCAAAATAGGCAATTTGATCGGCTCGTCCATCACCGTTTTCATCCCGAAGTGCTACAATGCCTCCCTTTTCATTTGGTTCCCTCAGATTCATGTAAATGTCCCCGTTGGAATTGACTGCCATGTGCCTACCCCTGCCCAAATTTTCGGCCACTACATACGCCTTCATTCCCGGGGCCAGGTTTAAACCACCGTTGTCATCATCTGCTGAAAAATAGGGGTCTGCTTTTTCGGTTTCCCTGGAATTTCCGCAGGCAATGGCTACTGCCATTAGGGCTGTCAACATCATAGGGCGGAATATCGTACTGTAGGTTGTACTCATCTGAAAGATAGTTTGGTTTGCTAGGTCGAAATTTAACCGTAATTCACCAAACATCAAATGGTTTTTGGTGCAAATCACGCAACTTTTGATAGTGCCTTCCAATCATTCACCTACAAAATCATGCTATACACCTGCATTTTACCAATAAAAACAACCGAAACTCTCTCAGTTATTTTGTAAGATTCCATTATTTTTGGCCCCAGCAAATAACCCGAAAATAGCCCATGAACCGCACTAGAACCATCCGTAATCTCTGGATTTTTTCTTTGGTTGCCCTTGGCATAGGCTGGCTTGGTGTAGGGCTCGATAGCCAATTACCTGATCAGCAAGAGGAGGAAACCCTCGGAATGGCCATCTGGCTGGTAACTCCGCTCCTGCTCGTGGTGATACTTAGGACCTTTTTTGGTGATGGCTGGAAGGATGCCGCACTCAAGCTTCGTCTAAGCAGCCAATGGCGGTGGTATGTGGTTGCTCTTTTCATTTTTCCGGTTGTGACATTGCTCTCCATGGCTGTGGGTGCCCTTACCGGATGGGTTGACTTTACCCCCTTTGATGCGGGAGCCTATTTCAGCACCTTTGCCATGCTCCTAGGCATCAATCTATTGAAAAACGTATTTGAGGAGTCGGTTTGGAGAGGATATCTGACTGCCAAGTTGATTGGTTTGAAGGTCGGTGACTGGGGCATTTACCTGGTTGCAGGCTTGGTAAGGGGATTGTGGCATTTGCCCTACTACCTGGAGTTTTTGCCGGCAGAGGCCATGTATACGGTTCTTCCCGTTAGCAAGGGTTGGTTTGCCGCCGTCGCAATAGGCAGTATGTTGGTTTGGACGGTGATGTTTACCGAAATTTTCCGGCTCACCGGGTCGGTATGGTCGGTGGTGCTACTCCATGCAGTAGAGGATGCTGTCATCAACCATTTGGTCATTGATGGCTTTGTGGTGTTACAACCCGGCACAGAGATCCTGCTATCTCCTATCTGCGGGATACTGCCTACGTTATTGTATCTGTTGATTGGACTTTGGCTACGCAGGATGCGAATGCGGCAGGAATCAAGAGAGGCAAACCCATTTGATTAACCATTGAATTAGGATATTCTGATGGTTTTGTCATTCCTAAATCTGGACAAGTGGCCTATTTTTTTTGGTGCCTCTGTGATTCACTAAAATACCTGTGGAAATAAGCTGTATTCGGTGTTTGTAAAACCTACAAAACACCTAAAACAAAAGAAATAACATACCTAAAAATAACCTATATTTAGATTAAAAGCTTGTTTTTATCGAAAATACAATTTATTTTTCTTTAAAAATTTCGATTTATGAAATATTTACCATTCTTCTATTTTTGTTTATTGATCGGACCAGCCATTGCGCAATCCCATGATATCGATAAACCGAAAAACGTCCTCAAGTTAGAGGGGCCTATGGGAATCGTAAATGGAACCCTCCTAGCAGTCAATGATTCTTCTATTACCGTTCTAAACCACCGATTACCGAATGCTGAACCCTTAGTCATCCCTTATAAAGAAATCAATACCATTAAAATCAGGAAAAAAAATAGTGTAGCAAAAGGATTATGGATCGGCATGGCTGTTGGTGGTACGATGGGATTTATCATCAGCAAAGCTGCCTACGAGCCACCACCTGCCCCAGTACAAGTTTTCGTCCCGGAATCACGATCCACCGGAACGTGGACTATCATCGGGTTAATCGGCGGAGGACTGTTGGGTACAACAATCGGTTCTTCAAAGGTTCGCCTTCCAATCAACGGTCACTACCCCTCCTTCGTAGCTGCCACTGAAAAGCTACAATCCTACACCCAATCCAAATAAGCACTAAAACCCGCTGGAAAAAGCTTAGTTTTCCCGCCGTTCGATTTCCACCCACAAAGGAAAGATGCTTTTTCCACCTCCTGTAAAGTGCGGAATCAAGTCACTTTCCAATGCCGGTAATAGTACATTTTCCCAACGGATAAGGTCTTCCCCAACGGCCGAAAATTCCTTCTGAAACACCCTCTCCCCAAGCTCCACCGTCATTCTACCGGCATGCTCAAGCGGTTGCAAAAATTTAAAGGTTAGGTTATACCGTCCTGCCTCCGTCCTCACTTTCCAAAGTCCAAAAACCTCGTCCTGCGTCCAAATGCCCCGCTGCCCGCCGGCATCGTTGCGGTTTAAAAACACCGGATTTTCAAAGGGTGTCCCAACCCCGATGAAATGATCGTTTAAAAAATGAGGCGAACCGATCAGATCATCCAACAAGACATCCATTTTCTGCTTCATTGCCGAGGCCAACCCCAAATTGTCTTTGGATATATCGAATTGCTCAAATGGGTCATTTGCCAGATCAAAAAGCGCAAACTCTTCTGGCTTTGCATCAAAACCGCCATTCCCTACCAGCTTATAGCCTCGCTGTTGAAGGGCCATATTCAGATAGGGTTCCGGATATTTTCGGCTCCAGTAGAAAAAAAGGGGCCGATTGTCAAAATCCTCGGTAGACTTCCCTTGGATGAGGGGCCAAAAACTCCTTCCATCGATAGTTCGGTCACCGGGCACTTGACCCTGGCACAATTCCGCCAAAGTGGGAAACACATCGATATGTGCCAGCGTCTGATCTATATCCAATCCATCTTGCCTTCCACCTGGCATTTTCATAAAGAAAGGAACCCGAACACCGCCGTTAAATACCGTTCCTTTCGAGCCTCGCATGCCGGCGTTGTAACGCCGTTGCTGTGGCCCATTGTCGGTCATGAAAATCACGATGGTGTTGTCGGCGATTTGGAGGTCATCCAATCTGTTCATCAGCCTTCCAACATTGTCATCTATATTCGACACCATGGCATAGACCTTTCGGGCATCCTCTTTGTTCTTCTCGCTCATCTGGGGAAAGGGCTTTCCGTCGTCCCTGAACCCTGTAGATGGATCCAAATCTTTGTAGCGATCATAATATTCGTCCGGAACCTGTAACGGGGTATGGGGTGCGTTAAATGACAGGTAGCAGAAAAAGGGCTGATCTTTCTGCGCTCCAATAAAATGGATGGCTTCGTCGGTAAAAATATCCGAGCAATAGCCCTCATACGATTTTTGCTCGTTGTTATTCCAAAGTACCGGATCAAAATAGCTGCGGTCGCCTTGAAAGTAGGTGGTAAAATCACCCGGCTGTCCCATGCCGCCAGCCAAATGGATAACCGATTCGTCAAATCCCTGATCGCTGGGCCTGAAAGGATAATTGTCTCCCAAGTGCCACTTACCAAAAATCCCGGTTCGATATCCTGCGTCTTTTAGCATCTCTGCAAGCGTAATCTCTTCGGTGGCCATGGTAGCCCCGCCATTGTAGGTATCTCTTACACCCGTCCGTAGCGAATAGCGTCCCGTCATTAGGCTTGACCGGGTTGGGGCGCAAACAGGAGACACATAAAATTGATTTAGCCGCACACTCTCTCTGGCCAAGGCATCCAGTACGGGAGTCTGTACATGGGGATTTCCCGTAAAACCCAGATCGCCATATCCTTGATCATCGGTGATGATTAGGATGATATTGGGAGATTTGGTGGATTGGGCAAGAGCGCCGGAACAAAACAAAAAGAGCATTATTAAAAATGTCAAGAGGGATTTGAAAGTGTGCTGCATGGCGTTTGGGCTGAATTTTGGGTCTCAAGATAATAAAAACTATGTATCTCTGTGCGGTCTTTCTGTATTTTCATCTGTTTATAATTTGTTCTTTAGCGGTCAGATGGAATCTCGCACGTATTACAATCGTCCCTCTGTGTGTCGCTTGCGTCATGCTCGATTTCATTGCTTGCCGCTCCAAAACGTCCTAATTGGAGGGATGTCGAAAGGACAAATTGGGATTTACCTATTTAAAAGTTTCAATTTCATCCAATCTCTTTTAAAAAAGGCTATGTGAACTCGGCATCTATGGTAAAAACTCCAGATAGAATGGATTTGCAACCATAGTAACGGGACACGGGAAATGCAAACTCCTAAATCTGTCATCGCAACTGCAAATTTCGAGGAGCGAATTCCTTTAAAGACCTTCGGGGTTTGAAAAACCCCAAAGGTCAAAATCAAATCAATCAACAACCCTCCTATTAGGATACAATTCCATGGCATCTTTTATAATCCGTTGTCCATAGCCAAAAAACGTTCCCTCATCCCCTTCTTTAAATCCCTGTTCGCCAAATTTCCGCCAATCCTCCAATGTCAGTCTGTCATCGGTATGGCTGTATTGGAAGGCATTTAGTCCAAAAAGAAACACGTAACCGTTATCTGTTGTCGTAACTTCCTTCCAAATAGCATCAAATGATTTATCCTTATCCCCGCTTACCCCTAGCGCTTGTGCCGCTAAAATCCGATTGGCGGCGAATGGGTCCGTAGCTATACGTTTTTTTAATTTTTGTTGAACAGATTCAGCTGTTGACCTGACCTGGAATAAACCATAAATCCCCCAAAACCTAACAATTGGATTTTCATGATCCATGGCCACCATATAATCAGACAGATACCTTGAATCCCCTAAGCTCGCTAATTTGGCGATTTCCAGAATCTCAGCGATTGGATAATCCTCCCTACTTTGCGCAAACTCATAGATGGTCTTAAACCTTTTTTCCTCCCCTGTCAACTCATGGAACATGGGTTCCGGAATCAAACCCACATCCCGGGTCTTTATCATCCAAGCATCCAACTCTTCGGAAAGATGGGTTATTCTATCCTGAAAGGCATTATCAGCAACAAGGTTTTCTACATGCCAAGGATCTCCTTTTGAATCGAAGAGTTCAATTGATTCCTTTGGCTCGAAAAACTTGGACTGCAAGTCATTGGTTTTGCCCGCCTCATGATGCGCCTCCCATGCACGCCAGTTGGCTTGCACCTCATAGCCATACCTGGAATCCCTTCCCAAGGGTTTATGGGGCATAAAATTTCTAATAAAATAATAGTGGCCATCCGTTACCGCCCGTGAAAGGTCATACCGTTCGGCCATCCGGTCCCTGTAAAAATGAACAAACTTTGGGTCACTTTTTGAATCCAAAAAATTTGTTCCCTGCATGATATCAGGGACGTCACAACCCGCCAAGGAGAGTACCGTCGGTGCCAAATCGACGAAACTAACAAGGCTCTCGTCTTTTGAAAGGTCAGATTTAGGTGAAAGATGTTTCCACTTGTCAGGAAGATACACCATCAGCGGAACTTGCGTGCCTACGTTAAAGATAAACCGCTTGGATCTTGACAGTTGGCCTCCATGGTCGGAATAAAAGAAAACGATGGTATTGTCAGCAAGCCCCTCCTCTTCCAGTTCCCGCAACAAATCTCCCGTCATCTTGTCCATTAGTGTGATCAGATCATGGAATCTGGCCCAATCGTTTCTGATTTCGGGCAAATCGGGATGGTAAGGAGGTAAATTTATTTCCCCGGGATCTATTCGGGGTCTAGTCGGAATTTGTTGTGTTTCGATGTAATGGTTGATCCTATCCTCGCTTAACTGGCTTTCATGGGTCACCATGTTGTTAAATACAGCGAAAAAAGGTTGCCCGGGCTTTCTGTTTTTGTAATGCGCCTGGTTACTGGATTCATCCCAAACCTCCGTGTCCGTTTCAAAGGTTGAATTATAATCCTTTTTACTGTTGTTGGTGCAATAGTAACCCGCTTCCCGAAGAAGTTTTGGATAGGCCGGTATTTCCTCCGGCAGCTGAATCCTGCTCCGCATTTGGTGGGTTCCTGTAGTGGAGGCATACATGCCGGACAAAATGGTTGCTCTTGCCACGGCACATACGGGTGCATTTGCGTAGGCATGTGTAAATTGGATGGATTTTTTGGCCAGTTTGTCCAGGTTTGGCGTATACGCCTGTTCAAAGCCATAACTGCCCAAATAGGGACTGATATCCTCACAGGTTATCCATAAGATATTGGGCTTTTCGCTTTTGCTACTGGTGTTTTTTTGTTGGGAAAATCCCAAATTGGCTAATCCACACAGGACAATTGTGAATAGGAGTGCGTTTTTAATTATCATCTGGTAGTTGATAATTCATCGGGGTTGGGAAATTCCCGCATGGGGCTATAACGGATATAGGAATCAAACACTTCTTTATCAGGGCCTACTACCCGGGGGTCTTTCGAATCGGTTAGTTCCGCCATCAGCACTTCCTGCATTTCATTTTTTAAACCCATGTGATCCGGATCGTCGGCAAGATTGACAAGACAATAAGGGTCGTTAGCTACGTCAAACAGTTGGTATTCGGGAATTTTGGCATATGCAGCGTCAAAAAACGGCCTTACCTCTTCATCTTCCCGATTCTCAATAATATACGATTTCGTCGGGGAGGGATCCACATCGGTAAAGGCCCAATCAGAGTGATGAACGCCATCTTCATCTATCCCATACATGGGAAGTAGTTCATTATCCGTTCCCGGTTTAATCGCCTGCGGATCTCCTGCAGGCCATCGGTCCGGTTTTGCATTCCAAACCAACAAATGACTTTCGCTCCGGACAGCTCTTTGCGGGTATCCCCAGTTTTGATAGCGGGACGAAGAGTGTCTCTCCCGACCTGAAAACACATAGGTAAAGTTTTCGTCAATTTTGCCTTGTTTATCAGACTCTAGGAGATGTCGGAAATTCCTTCCGGTTATGGGCAGCATGCCGGCGGAACTGGTATTGGTCACATCTAAAATCGTGGGGGCCAAATCCGAAAAGCTGATAGGATCATCCACCTTTCTTCCACCCGGAAAAGCCTTGGGATATCTTACCGCAAAAGGCACATGCACACCATAGTCGTAACTGTTGGCTTTGGCCCTAGGAAAAGGCATTCCGTTATCGGCTGTTACGATGATAATGGTATTTTCAAGCTCACCAATTTCCTCCAAATAATTCAGCATCAATTCCAGGTGGTGATCAAACCATTCAATTTCCACGGCATAATCCAGCATGTCACCACGAACGATATCATGATCAGGAAAAAACGCTGGAACTTGCACATCGGATAATTTTTTATCGGTTCTCTTCCAAGAATCTTTTTCATAGTCTCGGTGTGGCTCCGTGGCACCATACCAGAAGAAAAAGGGTTGGTCCGTGCGGACAGTGTCCATAAAATACTTGAAGTTTTCAAAATAATTCAAGTCACTGATTTTAGTGGAAGGTCTTGGGTCATTGCCTGCGTCGTATCGGATATTGGAATGGGTAATTCCTGCGGCATCCGTTTCCCTCCAAAGGGAATCATTTTCGTCTCGGGCATACCGAAATGGCGAGACGCCCTTTCCGGTTCTGCCGGTCACATATCCATTTGCATCGAGTAGATCTACAAACGGTACGTACTTTTTTGGCCAGGGAGCGGCATGCTGACCCGCCTGTTCATTTTGCCAGTGATACCTGCCGGTGACTATGGCACTTCGAGAAGGCGCACAACCGGGAGATCCCGCCATGCAATGGCTAAAGTACACCCCTTCTCTAGCTACCCGGTCAAATCCGGGGGTATTGACAAAGGTACTTCCCGCAAAACTCGTATGCGCAAAAGACTGGTCATCGCTAATGACAAAGAGGATATTAGGTCTCTTGACCTCAGAGTTTTCTGATCTGCCTTCACAACCTGACAGCAGGCAAATGACTAAAAGGCCTAAAACGAACGGAATGTATTTCATGGTGTGGTATTGAAGGTGGTAATTATCGTAAATTTGAAAAATCAGTTGATTGCATCGAAACCAAAGCAAGTGATTTATCAACTACTAGCTCATCATCCCTACTAGACATCAACCAAGCGGTAAGTTATAAAATTACAGGTTTTCCGTAAAGGCTAATAGAAAGTTTCTTATTGAATTTGATCAAACCAATCCTTTTAATCATCCTTCAGAAAATGTGGAAGAAAGGTACTGTTCCCTTAGTCAAGCCTTCGTATCACCCCCCGCGCATTTCACAATTCCCTTAGTACAGGGGGATTACTTGAAAGTGGTGCTACTCTAAAGGAGAAAATATCACCGCTAAACCATTCTGTTGAAATACATTTCTTTCAAAAACAGTATTAGAGTCAACTTCCATATCTTCAATAAGCAGATTGGTATGGGTATTAAGGGATTTATCGTCGGAAAATACAGTTGCTTTATAGGCGGTATTCTCATCTAAGAAATCAAGCTTTAACGAAAGGCTGTATTCTTCTGTCCCAGCTATTGCACCCAAGTACCATTTTTCACCATGTTTACGTGCAATGGATACATATTTACCCGGATATCCTTCCAGCACTTTGGTATCATCCCAAACGGTTGGGACATCATCAAAAAATTGGAGGTCTTCTATTTCAGGGATTAGCCCATCAGCCCCTCCAGCACCACCTGTTTTAAAAGGAGCACCTTCCGGCCTATCATACCAATATAAAAATTGCCAGGGACTATAGATACAAATCACCTTTGCCATTTGCGACGCATGCGATCCCATTTTTTCCGTGACGCGCGAGGCAAAATAACAATTGGTCTGATCTCCGGCACCAGCAATCATTCGGGTAAAAATAGTCGTGATAACACCGTCATTTGGTGTGCTTTCCTCATCGCCCCGAATCCCCTCCTGTGTCATTAAATTAGGATAAGTTCGTGAGTAACCCGTAGGCCGGTATTCATCATGTACATCAACCATCAATTCGTGCTCGGCGGCTTTCCTCACGGCTTCATGAAGCCAGCTTGTCCACTTTTGCGGACCTACTTGTACAAATCCATATTTTATGCCAGCCACACCCCACGACTTAACCAAAGGTAAAACTTCGTCCAATTGTTTTTCCAGTGCCCTACGATTCACGTAAAGGATTATTCCTATCCCCCTTTCCTTGGCATAATCTATCACCTTTGGTAAATCAAGGGGGCCAGGAGAGCGGTTCGGATCAACCGTCACGGTTGTTGCATCCGATGCGTCATCGTATTCATTACCATACCACCCGGCATCGAATTCAACGAACTGAAGGTTGTGCTTTACCGCAAAATCCACACATGCAATTCCTCCCTGCGTAGTTAGGGTAACCTCGCGTAACACTTTCCCAGGTTTTATAAAGGATGCATCAGCGATTTTATTTGCTTCATTCAAGTTTAACAGCAAGAAATTGTTTTGCAAAATCTGTGCTGTATTTTTTCCCGCCATTACATAACGCCATGGCAGGTTGTAACCACCCTTGGGAACAAAGACGGAGTATTGATTTTTATCGCCTTTTTCAAGTGAGGCCATGAGGGTGTTGGATTTTGCCCCATGTTTTTCAAATTTCATGCGGGCAAAATCGACCAAAGCCGCTTCACCAATTGCTGTAAAAACCGAATCCGATAGTTCCGCCAGCAATGGTCTTTCCGCAATAAACGAAAGCGCCGAAAGCTTTTGCCTTTTTATTTCGCTTTGGGCAGCAGCACTTACCCAAGCATTTACATCAGCAGGGTACGTAAATTCCGTCAATTCCTCATCGATATGTAAATCGGCTTCACTGGTAATCTCGTATCTGAAAGCCACACCCTCGTTGTATGCGCGAACGCGAAGGGCGAACTCGCCCTCCAAAGCAATGCTTTTTAGGTAAACGACCATTTCGTTGTAGTGATCTACGTACTCACTTTGCTCGCCATATACAGGTTTCCAACTGGTATTATTGGATGTTTTTTCGATTTTCACAACCGTAACAGCTTCTTGCAGTATTGTACCATCGTTTAGTTCAAAGCCTAAAGCTGACTTTTCGATAATTGATACGCCATTCCAGCTAACAGCGTATGCAAAGGCATCTTTGAGATCAAGGTGAAATGTGTACAAATTATCCGGACTATTTAGCTCGACTGTATCAAGACTGCTTTTACAACCGGATATGCAAAGTGTCAGGATAAAAATCCAACATAGACTATTTTTCAACGTTGACATGATCTAGCTATTTTCTTTATTGCAAGTATTTGAAATGTCTTGCATAGATGGCGGGTGAATTCCAGGAAGCATCAACACGTCCTCTCAACGGAATTACGCTTTCTCTGGTAATATTTTCTTTTTATTAGTTGCCGGCAAAATTAAGCCTTTTTATTTCACCCCTTTCAATTTCATCATATCCCTATCCATTTTTTGGGGCAATCTAAAGACTTTTCCGCCCTTGGTGGAGAAGTATAGGCTTGATTCTGAAGGTTGCCTTCCGTGACCATCCGCCCAAAA
Organism: Lunatimonas salinarum; assembly: GCF_017811155.1. GTDB lineage: Bacteria > Bacteroidota > Bacteroidia > Cytophagales > Cyclobacteriaceae > Lunatimonas > Lunatimonas salinarum. Next base: position 79,876 of record NZ_JACVCV010000005.1, read on the forward strand.
AGCATAAAAATCAGCATGCGCATTAATTGGCTTTCGGGCATAGGAATGGTTTTTTTCGCTTTGTGATGTGAGCACCTTTTCTTCCTTCCAAGTTTTACCTTTGTCTTTACTAATCCACATAACCATCTCACCTCCTGTGTTGAACAATTGTGGACCTGGTAGGGTTGGTCCGATGATCCGCCAGGTACCATCCGCCTCCAAATAAATGGATCCCATATCATAATTGTTATCCGAGGAAGTTATTTCGCTAAAGATCCATGTCGAACCTGTCCAATACGCCAAATTCCAGGTTCTAGGATTATTGGACGGTCCGGCTTCATAGCCACCACTTGTTACATATAGGATGGCAGGATATCCCTTTTCATCAAAGCTAACATCGTTGATATACACGTTCAAGCCCAAACTTGCATAATCCTTCACCAATGCGCTATTTTCAATGGCTGTAAGAGGCAGATTCATATTTTCCCCTTGGATATTTTGCCACGAATTGCCAAAATCGGTCGTTTCCAGATAATACAGATTGGTCCTGTAGTTGAGTCCGGAACCATTTTGGATATTCGGGTGGTGGTTGAAGGTTGTAGCTACCTTGCCGTTTTTGTAAAAACTGGTCTGGTAATGCCCTTCTTCTATAGTGGCTATATCCTTCCATTCAGACCAATGTTCTCCATCTGGGCTGGTCATGTAGCTGATAATCCGGCTTTGCTTTGACCCGTAGGCCAATTCCTTCTGTTCATAATGGGTAAAGAGCCCGAAAAAACCAGCTCCGGGCTGATAATACATTTGAACATACGAGAAATTGTCCATGGGGACTTTGGAGCCATTTTCAGTCTTAACCGCATTTATCGGTTTAAATTCGCTGATATCGTAAGGCTTGACACTCCGATGAATATACGACGGTCTCCAAACACCATGTGAGGTAGAGAAAAGCCAGATATACCCATCTTTGTCCATACTCATCACCGGATTGTCGTGGGCGTCGTTGGTTCTTTTATCCAGAACAGCCACCGGCCTGGCCACTTGCTTGGTCCGGTGATCGAAAAAGGAGACGGCATGGATCAAGCTTCCTTCCTCATTTACTCCTCCATAGCAGAAAAAAGTCTTGTTTACCTCAGGAGAATATATCGAAAAGGGGTAGTGGTTTGAAGGATATGTGCCCAAACCACCACTGTACTTGTATACATATTCATCCGATGAGGGCTGGTTGGCATACCATATCCCTTGGAATCCTTCCAAAGGCTTATTTAGCAATACAGCCTCCGCGTACTGGGCATCCGGATGGACAGGGGTGTTTGATTGTTGGGCATAGCCTACAAAAAAGACCATGGGAAAAAGAACCGCAAGGGTGAATAATTTATTGGCATTTTTTTGCATCTGTATTTAGTTTATTTTTCTGCAATAAAACAGGCGTAATCACTCGTCAAACGTTCAGCAGATTCTGTTTACATAAAACAAACGGTGAATCTGTTTTATAGGATATGAAGTACGAAAACGGTTGATAGAAAAAAAGGGATTCTCCAAACCGTTTTCGCCTTCCTTCATTAAATAACGTACTACTATTCTTGAGCAGCCCACCAAAGTGGTTTGTTGTATATGGCTACTTCATTGATGTCCGTGGGAGTATTCGAGTTTCTGCTAAGTTCATCTGTGGGGTAAGGCAGCCTCAGAAATGTTCCCCGCTCGTTTTTCATCTCAGGAAACTGGGTCCTTCTCCAATCATTGAAAGCTTCTAAGGGCAAAAACATCCAAAAAGAAATGTATTTTTGACCTACTATATCCTCCAACCGAAAATCAGCAATTCCTTTGTCTACGGCAGGGAGTGCCATATATTCAGCAATTTCGTCTTCATTGAAATGCTCCTTTTCCAAGGCTGCCCTTACACCTGCCAAATAGGCGTCATAGGCCTCACTTCTTCTATTTAGCCGTAACAACGCCTCTGACTCAATGAATTTCAACTCATCGTACATGAGTAACGGCTGAGGCGCATGATCAGTAAGAACATTTGCAGTAGAAGGAGCTGAATACAGGACATGGTTTGGGTCTGCCACTGTCTGACCGCTTACACCACCAATTATTTCACCGTCGATTTTTGAAAACCACTTGTCAGACCTAGGATCGGCTGATAAACTTCCAGAAAACATTTCCATCACTTCTAAAATGGTGGTACTTATTCCAAAAATTTGCTGAGGTTTTTGAATTCCGGTCCATGGGTTATCGAAAGCAGTTCCTTGCTGGTATCCCGAAAACACAAAGGCTTCGTCGGAATTTGAAAACGAATTTGCGATCGCCTCGAGTGCAGCAATTGCAGATCCTTCGGGATCTCTTAGGCTAAGTCTGTTGTGTAGCCGGGCTTTCAAGCCATAAGCCGTTTTAATCCACATAGATTTGTCTCCCGAAAAAATCAGGTCCAAATTTCCTGGATTATCAACCGACTCCCGTTCTAGGTTTGTGATCGCCCTGTCCAAGAGTCCGAACAATTCATTGTAGACGGTTTCCTGAGAATCAAATTTCGGATTTCGGATTGCACTTCCCTTCAGAGCCTCGGTCATGGGAATATCGCCATACACATCCGTTAATTGACTAAAAATATAGGCGGTCAATACCTGACCAATCCCAAGGTAAGTATAAAACCCGTCCTGTTCAGCCCTTTCAATCATTGCCTGTAGGTCATTCAAAGCCAAATAGGAATTTTCCCAAAGGCTTGAGGCGATAAAGAATGGGTCGATAACATTGTTTACACTGACATTGCTGGTGTGCTCCACAATAAAGGATACCTGATTCATTGTAAAATTTCCCCCAACCCCATAAACGGCCCCCATGGTGGCCTGAGGCAATAGAAGGTCCACCGATACGTTGACGGGGGCATTGGGGTTGGTATCTATTTGGTTTAAAATCTCATCCGAACAGGAAGACAAAATGCCAATCATTCCGATCAAAAGAACTATTCGTTGCATATTTTTAAATTTCATGACTAACCTATTTAAATTTTCAGAAGGAAACGACAATGCCGGCACCATAACTCGCTATCTGTGGAAAAACAAGGTATTCTTCCCCTTGTAGATTTCCACCTCCTGAGTTAAGCTCAGGGTCGAAGTTAGGCAGTGCCGCATTTAACCAAAGATTCCGTCCTGTCAAATACACATTGGCTCGTTGAACCTTTAATCGTTCTAGCAACTCACTGGGGATATCACATGAGAGTCGCACCTCCCTCAGTCTAACGAATGACGCATCATACACATTCGATTCGATAATTTGATCAAGTACATTCCGGTACAAAAACTCACCTGGCTTAATAACAATGTCATTTGTTCCTTCGACTACGAGTGTCCCATCATTTTGATAAAATCCCTTAACACCCTCGAAAACCAAATCCTCTTCCCGATTACCGGTTTCGGCTAAACTCCCGTATAACTTACCCAATCGATTGCTGCCGGATGCGATTTTACCGCCCTGCCTCCAGTCTACCTGCACGTCCAAACTCAGAAACTTATAGGTAAACTTGTTAATGAAGCCAAATTCAAAGTCTGGAATTACTCTCCCCAGATAATTAATTTGTTGGCTCGACCTAAGTGGCATGCCATATTGTGGATTTGGATTACCATTGGGAAGCGTCTGTCTGGAATCTACCACAATCTGATTTGTCTGTGGATCTCTTGCGAATGCGGAACCTAACATCGTTGGGTAGGATTGGCCTTCTTCAGCAACTATATTCACTCTGAATCCTCCGAGATTCAGTCTTTCAATGCCTTCCGCAAGCCGGTCAACCGTATTTTCGTAGGCAGTAAAATTTGTGAGAATATTCCACCTGAAATCCCCTGCGATAATCGGGGTCAAATCCAAAATAAACTCGTGCCCCCTAACCGACATTTGGCCTGCATTTCTCAATTCCGAGCTGAATCCTGTAGAAACGGCTACTGGGACACGGAATATCTGTCCTTGAGAGAGCGAACGGTAGTAGGTGTAATCGATGCCAATCCTTCGATTGAAAAATCTCATATCAATCCCAAATTCGGTTGTTCTGGTGTTTTCAGGAACGATATCCAAACTCGTTAACGCAGGATCCCTCCTAAATGCCGTGATTCCCTCAAACGGAAACACAAAAGCTCCTGCCCCAACGGCATTGTTAACCTGTCCCCTCAAAAAGACATTGTCCGATACATATAATGGTCCAGCTTGTCCTACTTCAGCAACGCTCACCCGCACCTTTCCAAAATCAAGGATGCCGGAGTCAGCCCCCAGTAACTCGCTGAACGCAAACCCTAATCCCACAGATGGATACAAAAAGGATCGATTACCGGCCGGCATATTGGATACCACATCATTTCGCAACGATGCATTCAAAAAAAGTAAATCCTTCCAATCTAACGCAAGATTGGTATAAAACCCCGCCACTCTTGATCGGTTAATCCCTTCACTTGGAAACTGGGTTGCTGTATTTGATAAATGATGAAACCCTCCTATCGTAAAGTCGTTGCCCGTGACAGAAAGACTTCTGCTGTAGAAATCAAATAGTTCGTTCCCCGCCATAAAGTTCAGTCGAAAGTCTTCGCCAAAACTTTTATCTATAATCATGTTAAATGTGGAATTAAATTGACGCTGAAAGAATGTCCCCTCTACGATTCGACCACCTCTAGGCGGTACGGTCCTGCCTCCCGTGGCACCGGAACCAAGAGAAAGTACTTCCTTTGACTGGGTATTAAAATAGTCCATTCCCACCCGATAATTGAATGTAAGCCAATCCGTTGGCTTATAATCAAGCAGTACATTTCCGAATGTTCGGTAGGTAAGTCTGTTATTACTGTTGTTTCGAATTGACCAATAAATATTGTCATGGCCTCCTCGGAAATTGATTTGTTGATATGGGTTGCTTGGAGTGGCGATAGGTTTATTTTTGAGATCATAACTTACCGGCGCAAAAAACGACGCATAAAACAAACTGCTATTTCCGGCACCATCCACGATTCTGTCATCCTCGGACGATGAAAAATTCACCGACGTGCTTACCCGAACCTTTGAATGCAGGGCGTAGTCTGTCGCAAACTTCAAATTATACCGCTTGAATCCTGAATTTTCAATGGTTCCCTTTTGGTCAGTATAGGAAGCCCCGATTTGGAAATTTCCCTTTTCAAATCGGTTTGCCACTTCCACATTTGCATTGTACGTACCTCCTGGCCTAAAAAAATTCCGCATATTATCGTAAACAGCTGCTTGTTCAAGCTCCCCCAATTGATTGGTATATTGTCCCATTTCCTGGATTCGTGGTCCCCAAGAAAACGTGCTAAACGGCCTAAATTCACCTTGTTCCCCTTGGGCATATTGGGTCTGCAGCTCCGGATACCGCGTTACAACATCGACGTTATACCCATTATCTATAGTAACTGTCGGTTTGCCGAGCTGAGAGTCCTTCCCTCTTTTGGTAGTTATAACCACTACACCATTTGATGCTCTGATACCATACAAAGCCGCTGCATTTGGGCCTTTTAAGACATTCAACGATTCGATATCGTTGGGGTTTAAATCGATTGGCCTACCACTAATCGGTAGTCCATCCACCACGTATAACGGCTCGTTATTACCTGTGATAGAACGGCTTCCTCTGATATTCACTATGGGTGAACTACCTGGAGCGCCACTGGTTTGACGTACAGTAACACCGGCTACTTTGCCCTGCAATCCGTTTAATAGATTGGGATTATTCACCTTTGCCAATTCCTTGCCTTCCAATTTCTGGACAGAATAGCTCAGCGCCTTTTCCTGGCGCTCGATCCCAAAAGCAGTCACCACCACCTCATCCAAAGACTCTGAATCTTGAACCAATACGATCGTATAGTTCGACTGCGTTCCTATTTGCCTGGTTTGAGAAACATAGCCGATGTAGGATATGACGATTGTTTGCCCCTCTTCTACTGCAAGTGAAAAATTTCCATCTATGTCGGTCACTGTTCCCGAGGATGTTCCACGAACGGATATGGTAGCACCCGGAAGGGGCTCGTTATTCTCATCGGTGACTTTGCCCATAATGGTAATAGGGTCATCCGCTTCCACAACTACTTCACTCCTTTCATCCCTGAGCACATCAATGCTGTGATTGTATTGCCGAAAAGAAAGTTCCCCCTGTCTGGCAGCTTGTTTAAGGAATCCCTCCAGCGTACCTTCTTTTTCTGAAAACGACAATGGAATCATTCGATCGATGATCCGGCTGTCGTAACTAAACTTAAAGGGTGTTTGGCGCTGAACTTCACGGAAGAACTGACCTACCGTGAGCCCTTCACTGGATAAACGCACATTTACTTCTTCAATGCTTTTGTACTGCCCGTTGGCATTCACTGCTAGACCTAAGTTTAGGAAAAGTAACTGTATGGTAAAGCCATATAGGAAGTATCTGGACAACATATAAATTGCCTTAAGTAATTTATTTTTCATAATTTTAAAGGTTTATTGAATAAATCGTTCAGTAATCCTGATCTCAGGTTGTGTCATTCCCCAATGCGTATAACCGGTAGATCAGTCACAAGCCGGCCGGAATTCATTCCGGTCGGTTTTTAATTAAGGCCCATTTGGTTGCTTCATCATGTCAAAATTTAAATTTCACTTGCTTACCTTCCATCGTGTACTTAAATCGCTGCGTGTAAGAAAGGCTGTTTAATACATCTTCCAATGTTTGATCTTTATACGCCGCACTGAATTTCCAGCGTATTTCTTCGCCATTTTCTACTTTTATGTGTACTCCGTACCAATCCTCCAGTCGTCTTACCACGGTGAAAAGAGACGCATCTGTAAATACTAAATTTCCATCTTTCCAAGCCGTCACTTGGCCTATGTCAAACGACCGAATCTGCTGCGAATGGTCCTCGGTCGAATAGCTAAGTTGCTTTCCAGGATCAAGAAGTACCCCATTATCAGAAGAAGAGGATACTTTCACCTTTCCGGTTAGTAGGGAAATACGGATCTTACCTTCCTCCCTGGTATTAATATTAAAAGACGTACCCAGGGCGGTGGTGGAGAGTCCGTTGGTTTCGACGATAAATGGCCGCAAACTGTCTTCCGCCACCTCAAAATATGCCTCACCGATCAACGTGATTCGCCGTTCCAGTGAATCAAATGTTTCGGGAAACGCTACTTCCGTAGCCGCATTCATCCAAACTTTAGACCCATCCCTAAGCGTAAGCTGTAACTTTTCACCGGGCAACGTAGCCTTCTTCAACCAAGTAACAGATATTGCTTCTGTCTCAGCGGGGACAGGAGTAATACCCGGGCTTAGCAGCCAACCCAACCCAAGCCCTATGGCTAGTATGGCGGCTATCCGGTAAAACTGACTTACTTGAAAGTAACCGATCCGCTTAATGGAAAGCGGCAGTTGACTCGGCTTTTGATCTGATTCCTTGAATTCCTTCTGAGGTGCTTTAAGCAGCTTATTCAGGATTTCCTCCCTCGTTCCATCAACAGACCTGATTTCCTCGTATTGCATACGCAGCAAAAATTCCCGGGCCAATTTTATGGTAGGAAGGTGGTCTGGATTGGCTTGAATCCACTTTGCCCAGTAGTCATCCAATTGACTAGTGGGACGTTTCACCCACAGGACAAATTCCGGATTAGTCAAAAAGTCTTGAATTGATTGCATACTGCTGTAAGATATTTGGAGTAAATGCAGCAGCCCCCGAAAAAAACACCCTCTAACTAAAAAAAAAAGTGTAATTTTTTTCTATCTATTTGATAATCAGTAATAAAAATAAAATAAACGATGTAAGCGAATCACGCAAAAAATTCAATGCCTTGTAAAGTAGGTTTCTGGTGGCCTTTAGGCTTTCAAGACCCATAATTTCCTGAGTTTGTTCGTAGGTCAATCCCTCATAGAAAAAATAATAGATGATTTCCTTCTTGCGGGGGCTCAACTGTCCAATGGCACGGTTTAGCTTTTCGGATTGTTCCCTGCCTATCTGCTGATCGATCAACAACTGCTCCGGCGAAAGTGAAAAATCAAAATTGGTGTTGGTGTCTATGGACAGCCTGCGGCTTTCCCACCGGGACGAAGCCCTGTACAGCTTACGCTTCAAACAGGCAAACAGGTAAAACTTGATAGAATCCGTAGGGCCAACTTTAGATCGCAATTCCTTTAAGTCATAAAAAACTTCCTGAATCCCGTCCTTTACCATGGCGTGATCACCAGCAACCCGAACTCCATAGGCATACAGCGAATCAAAATATTTTTCGTAAATCTCTACAAAGGCCGCATCACTCCCCTTTCGATAGGCTTCCCAGAGGCACATTTCCGATGAACCGATGCCCTCCTTAGCGGAGCCAAACTCTACTTCCTTTGGAAAACGATGAGTTGGATTCTGTTTAGGCATTTTGGGCTAACTATTACTTTCATTCAATAATTGGCCAAGTTTACAAAAATTTAAAATGTTTCTACCAAATCCTACCAAAAAAGGCTTGATGAAAAATTCGCTTGGATAGCCGTAAAATACACCTAAAGCCTCGCCGATGCCCTACCGGCAGCAAGCCGCTAGGCTGTTAGGCATAAACTTCCCACGAAATTTATCGCTTCAAAACTGAAAACCAGTGTTTGTTAACAAACACTTTTTACTATTTTTATAAAAATTCAGGTTGCTGGATTACAATCTTGATCGCATTAAATCAATCGTTTGAGGCGTTTTCGGCAAGAGCTGCTGAGCGACTTCAATCGGCAAGAATAGGATACTTGAAATTCGAACGTCTATAAAATGAAACCCACCTTCCTCCTAGGCCTATTGATAGTTTTTTCACTATCCATTACTTCTGCTATTGGGCAACAAACGGGATATGTACCCAACCACTACGACAAAAAAGAGTATAAAATCCCTATGCGGGATGGAATACATCTTCACACGATCGTGTATATCCCTAAAGATCAAGGCAAAAAATACCCCATACTCATGCAGCGCACACCCTACAGTGCGGGGCCGTATGGAGAAGGAAGCTTCCGACCGACCATCGGCCCCTCACCCAGTCTAATGGAAGATGGCTACATCATAGTCTACCAAGATGTACGTGGACGCTGGATGTCGGAAGGCCAATACGACAACATGCGGCCTACCCTTTCGACTAGGGACAAAAAGTCCAAAGCCATAGATGAAAGCACCGACACCTACGATACCATCGAATGGCTGCTCAAAAACCTGAAAAACCACAACGAACGCGTAGGTATGTGGGGGATCAGCTATCCGGGATTTTATTCCGCAGCTGCACTGCCCTTTGCCCATCCGAACCTAAAGGCTGTCTCCCCTCAAGCACCTATAGGTGATTTTTACTTCGATGATTTTCACCACAACGGGGCCTACTTCCTGAGTTACTGGCTGGCCACTACGGTATTTGGCTATCAAAAGGAGGGCCCCACAGATGAGCCTTGGTACCAGATGGTAGATCCAGGAACCAGAGATGGGTACCAATTCTTTATGGATATGGGATCATTAAAAAACGCCGATAATTATTACGGTCCAGATAACTTCTTTTGGCAACAGTTAAAGGAAAATCCCGATTACAATGCCTTTTGGCAGGAAAGATCCATTATCCCCCATCTAAAGGAAGTAACCCCGGCAGTAATGACAGTGGGTGGATGGTTTGATGCAGAAGACCTTTACGGACCACTTACCATTTATAAAACGATCGAAAAAAACAACCCTGCCACCTACAATACCCTGGTAATGGGTCCGTGGTCCCACGGAGATTGGTCTGCAGAGCCCGGACCTCAGGTGGTCTCCAGTATGTACTTCGGAGATTCGCTGTCTACCTGGTACCAAAAGGAGGTAGAGTTCCGATTCTTTGACCACTTCTTAAAAGGTGCCGGTGACGGAAAAACCGATTTACCGGAAGCCTACCTCTTCGATACGGGAACCAATGAATGGAAAACCTTTGATCAATGGCCTCCTGCGGATGCCAAAACAATCAGTATGTATGTGCATGCTGATGGCAAGCTAAAAACGGAAAAACCAGATAGCTTTGGATATCAGGAGTTTGTTTCAGATCCGCAAAAACCGGTACCCTACACGCAAGATATAAAACTTAACTTTACGCCTCGCAAATATATGGCCGACGACCAACGTTTTGCTGCACGACGTCCCGATGTACTTGTCTTCGAAACGGACATACTGGAAGAGGATATCACGCTGGCAGGTGAAATCAAGGCAAAGCTAAAGGTGAGTACCTCTGAAACAGACGCCGATTGGATCGTAAAGCTTATAGACGTGTTCCCTGGAAACACCCCTAACCACGACTACGTACAAGAGGGTATGGATATGGGTAACTACCACCTAAAGGTGCGCTCTGAGGCTATGCGCGGGAGGTACCGAGAGAGCCTTTCCGAACCAAAGCCCTTTGTGCCTAACGAGGTTACCGACGTAGCCTTCCGACTACAGGATGTGCTGCATACCTTTAAAAAGGGGCATAAGATTCAAATCCAAATCCAAAGCACTTGGTTTCCCCTGATAGACCGCAATCCGCAGAAGTATTTGGAAAATATTTTCAAAGCGGAAGAAACGGACTTTGTTCGCGCCACCCACCGAGTTTATCATTCCATTTCCCACCCCACTTCCCTGGAAGTTCAGGTTTTGGAATAGTAGTGAATAGCCTCCATAACATCGTACATTCGGAAGGTTTCTGGCAATGGAAGAATCCTATAACCGACCGCCACTCACGCCAATGGCAGATGTAAAGCGCAGTCTTAAGGGATGTATAGCTACAAATCTCACCTTGCCAAAAACTGCCGAAGTACGTAATGTAGTATCCCACCATTTTTGTAATAGGCAATCTCAATCGCAGAATCCAACCGTGCAACGGCCTCAAAGGTTAATACGGAACCATCCGTTCTCTTTGCAGAAACCTTCAGCGATTTCAGCGGGGTCAAGCCTGCTGATATTCCCTCAATGCTAAAAACCTCTTTTCCGGTAAGACCAAGCGAATCGGCCGTTTTCCCTGCTACATACTGCAGAGGCAGTACGCCCATGCCTACGAGGTTGCTACGGTGGATCCGCTCGTAGCTTTCGGCCAGAACTGCCTTTATCCCCAGCAAATTAGTCCCCTTAGCCGCCCAGTCCCGAGAACTACCGCTGCCATACTCCTTTCCCGCCAACACAAGCAGGGGCGTTTGGTCTGCTTGGTACTTCAAAGACGCATCATATACGGTCATTTCTTCCCCGGAAGGAACATGCAAGGTATACCCGCCCTCTTTCTGCACCAGCTGGTTTTTTATGCGTACATTTGCAAAGGTACCTCTAACCATCACCTCGTCATTACCTCTACGGGATCCGTAAGAATTAAACTGATCCACCGGCACGCCCCGTTCAGCCAGGTATCTTCCAGCGGCGGAATCAGCCCTAAAAGACCCTGCCGGAGAAATGTGGTCGGTCGTGATTGAATCCCCTAGTTTTAACAACACCCGGGCCTCTCGGATATCGCTGGGTTCAGGCACCTCCTCGGTAATACCTTGAAAAAAAGGCGCTTCTTTGATGTAAGTCGACTCCGCAGACCAAAGATATACATCATCATCAGGGGCAGTCAATGCCTGCCATTGTTCGTTTCCTGCAAAAATCTCACCGTAGTTCTTTTCAAAATCCTTCGGTGACAACACCTTTCCGATGACCTCCATAATTTCCTCCTGTGTGGGCCAGATATCTTTTAGATATACCGGTTCTAAGTTAGGGTCATACCCAAGGGGTTCTTCGTTCAGATCCACGTCCACTCGGCCCGCAAGTGCATACGCAACTACCAACATAGGGGACATCAGGTAATTCATTTTTACCTGTGGGTGCACCCGAGCTTCAAAATTTCTATTGCCGGAAAGTACGGAGGCAACCACCAGGTCATTTTCCTCTACTGCCTGGGCAATGTGCATGGGCAAAGGTCCGGAATTACCTATGCAAGAAGTGCATCCATAACCCACTACATGAAAACGCAGTGCCTCAAGATCGTCCAACAGACCCGCATTTTGCAAGTAATCAGTCACCACTTTGGAACCTGGAGCAAGGGACGTTTTTACCCATGGCTTTACATCTAGGCCACGCTGCCTAGCCTTCTTGGCTATCAACCCAGCACCTACCATCACACTAGGATTAGAGGTATTGGTGCAGGAAGTAATGGCAGCAATGACCACGGAACCATCGTGGAGCGCAAACTTTTCATCGTGATGCTTGACCACTACCGTTTTCAGGCCATCCTTTATCTTGGTTTCGATTTCAATATCTTTGGCCCCTAGACCATCACCGGAACCCATTGGTTGCCCGCCCCCACCTTCCGCATACCAACGACTTTCGTCCCGTTGGTCCATGGGAATGTACTGACGTCCATGCACCTCATGCAGCAGCTCTCCGAATTTCCCTTTAAAGTTTCTAAGCAGAATCTTATCCTGGGGCCGCTTGGGACCAGAAACTGTCGGTTCTACTGTGCCTAGATCAAGCTCAACTAAGCTTGAATAAGTGATGGAGTCTTCGTTTTCCCGCCATAAGAGATTGGCCTTTGCATAGGATTCAACCAGTCTCACCTGTTCAGCAGGCCTATTGGTTTTCACCATGTAGTCCAGCGTACGGTCGTCGATCGGAAAATAAGTCACCGTACATCCAAATTCCGGTGACATATTGGAGATCGTAGCGCGATCTGGCACAGAAAGGCTATCCAATCCGGGGCCAAAGACCTCTACAAACTTACCCACTACTCCATGATCTCTTAGCAACTTGGTTATGGTCAACACCATATCCGTAGCCGTGGTACCCAATGGCAGCTTTCCGGAAAGCCTCAACCCCACTACCTCCGGCATGATAAAATAAATTGGCTGCCCCAAGAGGGCTGCCTCGGCCTCTATACCTCCTACTCCCCAACCGACTACGCCGATCCCATTCACCATCGGAGTATGTGAATCCGTACCTACCAAGGTATCCGGAAAAACACTTCCGTCCCGGGCTATCACGCCTTGCGCTAGGTACTCCAAGTTTACCTGATGGCAGATGCCCATTCCGGGCGGTACCACAGAAAAGTTGTCAAAAGACTTTTGGGCCCACTTCAAAAATTCGTAGCGTTCTCCGTTGCGCTCATATTCTACATCAACATTCTTTTTGTAGGAATAATTGGTGCCAAAAAAATCAACCTGCACAGAATGGTCTACCACCAAGTCTACGGGAATCAATGGGTTGATTTTGTTAGGATCCTTACCCTTTCTGACAGCCTCTGCCCGAAGTGAGGCAATATCAACCACTGCGGGTACTCCCGTAAAATCTTGCATCAATACTCGTGCGGGCTTAAAAGGGATATCCCTATCGGATGGCTGAGGCGTCCAATTTAACAGGGTCTCGAGATTTTCCTGCGTAATAGCAAAATCATCAAAATTCCGGCAGGCATTCTCCAATAGGATCCGGATCGAAAAGGGGAGTTTCTCGATGGCATAGCCTTGTCTTTGAAGCTCCAGAAGACTCCAATAGGTTAAGCCACCTTCTCGGGTTTCTAAAATCTGCTTAATTTGGAAAGGATCGTGTGACATGGGAAAGCGGTTTATGTGGACGAAAAAAGATTGAATCTTACACTCTTAAATTGAATGTTCATTTTACACGTTATTTAAGCAAAAACCAAACTAAAAATGGAAGTTGGCATAGATATAACAAAAAAAAGCGGAAATATTTCCGCCTTTTTGGTTATTCTTCCTGTGCCTCTTCCTTGGCTCGTTCACTTTTGCGGAACGAGCGTCGGAAAAACCAATGATATCTGAGTGCCTCCAATGTCTCATTAAACGAATGGGTACCAGAATCCAGATTTTGCATGGTTCCTTTTAGGTATTCGGCAAACTCCTCATCCGAAAGCAGCATGCCTACTGCGTTGTTGCTTCTACCTAACTTATCTGTTACTACCTTTAAATTTGTCGCGGCAGCATTCGCTTGCTGCATCGTTTCCTCCAAACCGGCCGTTGAGGCTCTCAGGGATGAAACCATTGTCGTATCGGATAAGAACTCGTCGATGGGTGTACCCTTTTGATTTAGTTTCCTGGACAAGGATGCCAACTCGCCTGTAAGTACCCGGCTATTCTCTGCCGAACGGTCCAAGTCTATCAGTAACTGTCGGAAACCCAATGCCAGCGTCGAATCTGTCAGAAGTGCTCCCACAATTCCGTCTCCAGCTGCAATTCTACCCGTGAGGACTTTTAGGTCGTTGGTGATTGAAACGAGGTTTTGATTGTTTTCTTGCAGGGTTTCCATCATCTTATCCGTATCGAGGGGCATCACGGCTTCCAGTCTGTCACCCGGATCAATTATGGGCGCTTCGTTGGTACCCCCATAGATCACAATGATCTTGTTTCCAATCAGCCCGTCTGAACTGATGGTTGCTTTGGAGTTTTTCCGGATAAAATCACGGGTATTCGACTCCAAATTCATCTCAATCTCAACCTGTGAGTCACCGTAAAAATTGATTTTCTTAACAGTGCCAATCTTCACCCCGGAAAACCACACATTATTCCCCGTTTGCAATCCGGCGATATCGTCGAAAACCGCAAAAACGCGGTAGCTCTTTACGAAGGCCTTTTGCTGTGCACCAAGTGTCATCACTCCGGCAACCAAGATGATGATGCCTATCAGCACAAAAATTCCTACCGTTACGGTTTTTTTATTATCATTCTTCATCACTCAGTAAAATTATAGTCGTAAAATGATTTAATTCGAGGGTCTTGGGTTTGGAAAACTTCTTTAAAGGTACCTTGAGCACTGAAGACACCATCCAAAAGAATCACTACCCTATCCCCTGTCATCTTTGCACAAGTCAAGTCATGCGTAATAATAATGGAGGAGGTGTGATACCGGGTATTTACCTCGTTGATCAAATTATTGATCTCGACACAGGTAATCGGGTCCAGCCCTGCGGTGGGCTCGTCGTACAACATGATCTCAGGATTCAGTATCAAGGTCCGGGCTATACCGATCCGCTTCCGTTGTCCTCCCGAAAGCTCCGAAGGCATCTGATTGATGGTAGATAATAGCCCTACGCCGTCAAGGACTTCCTCCACACGCTTGTCTTTCTCTAGTTTCGTAAGGTTCTTCACATTTCGAATCAGGGGAAACTCCAGATTTTCCCTCACGGTCATACTGTCGTATAATGCACTGTTTTGAAAAGAGAAGCCAATCTTGAGTCGTAGCTTATTTAAGTCCTTAGGAGAAAGGTTTTCCACCTCCTGCCCCAGTACCTTGCAACTCCCTTCGTCCTGATAAAGCAACCCAACCATGATTTTGATCAGCACCGATTTCCCGCTTCCCGATTTTCCCAAAACCACTAAATTTTCACTTTTATACAAGTCCAGATCCACCCCTTTTAAAACATGCAGGTCGCCGAAGGACTTCACTAAGTTCTTTATTTCAATTACCTTTTCCCGCATCGCTTATAGTTGTCTAAAGAAGTTGGTAATCTGCAGTGCCAGCAGCTCTTCGATAAAGATCAAAAACATCGCCATCACTACCGCTGCATTTGCTGCCTTTCCCACGCCTTCGGTTCCTTTGGTAGAGTTATACCCCTTGTAGCACCCCACTATCCCAATGGTAAATCCAAAAACCAGCGACTTGATCAGTGAAGAGGTAATATCCAAAAAAGAAAGTGCATCGAACACCTGCACAAAAAAGGTACTCAAGCTTACCAGCTCATTCTGATTTACATTGATAAAGGAACCTATCAGCGCTACGAAATCCGTGTACATCACCAAAATGGGAATCATAAATGTACTGGCCAAAACACGGCTTACGACCAAAAACTTAAAGGGGTTAGTGGCCGAAACCTCCATCGCATCTATTTGCTCAGTGACTTTCATGGAGCCAATTTCCGCACCAATGCTGGAACCTACCTTTCCCGCAGCGATCAATGCAGTCACCAAAGGTCCCATCGCACGTACCACTGCAATGGAAATCAGGGCGGGCAGCCATGAGGTAGCACCGAACTCGGAAAGAGACGGCCGGGACTGATTGGTAAATACAATACCTACGATGAATCCTGTGAGCGAGATCAATGGAAGCGAGTTATACCCGATTTGATAACATTGACGAACAAACTCCTTGCCTTCGTAAGGAGGTAGCCATACCTCTACAAAAAACCGCTTTACAAAATTGAAGGCATCCGCCATGCCTACAAAAAACTTATTTAATCGCTTGCCAAGAAATAATTTATCGTCAGCTGATTCTATTGCCATTACCGATTGCTATTTTCTTCATGTATTAACGCCCTTTTCAAAGGTAGCGTTATAAAAACTCATCAATTACTTCTTTTCTCAGTGGTTTTACCAGAAATCCACTCACCATTTCAAAATGCTGGCTCTTCTCTATATCCCGGGGATCCAATGAGGAAGTCAACATTTTAACCTCCATATTAATTCCGCGCTCTGCCATAAGCTGCAGAAAGTCCCAACCCTCCATTGCAGGCATATTGATATCTAGCAGCAAAATATCGGCCACATTACGCTCCAGCCAACTCAGTGCTTCATAGGGATCCTCAAAAAACACCAGTTCTAAGCGGGGATTGATCTTCATCAAAACCCGCTTATTGATCATATGCTGAACCTTGTCGTCGTCGACAAAGATAATGACCTTTGCCGGATTATCCCTTCTTTCTGAAAATCTACTTACTCCACCGTTTTCCATCAGCATGCTGTTTACCTTCTTGACCTCTTTATCCAATTTTTTTGCGGATTTCTTAAGCATTTGCAGCTCCTCCCCTGACGGAACCTGCTGATGATCTCCCAATAAGTTGACGATCCCCATGATATTTGCCAAGTGGCTGCGTATATGGTGGGAATGCAAAAAAGAAAAATTCTTTAACCGCTCATTCTGCGCCACCAATGAGTTATTTAATTGAACATTTTCCTCCAGAGAACGGTGCACGTTGGAATGATCCACCACTAGCGCCAATATTGAGGGCCTGTTTTCGTATTCAAGCGGCATCATAAACAAGTCAACCTGCCTAGGTTCGTAAAACCTGTCCACCATCACCAAATTACGTTTGGTAACCGGCTGGATCACCCGTTCTAACTTCACTTGGATGGGGTCTTGAAAAAGTAACCGAAAGTTACTCCCCACGGCCTCCTCCTCGCTGAGTGCTCCAAAGTATCGCGTTGCCATCTCGTTCGCCAGTAAAATATTCCCGCTTTCCGGTGACAAAATCCAAACGGAATCGGGAAGTTTCTCAAAGATAACCCTGTATTGCCGACTGATTCGATCCTCCAACAACCGGTAGCGTTTGGAGGTTAAATAAGCATGTATAACCACAAACACGGTTATAAATCCTGCCATCATGGACACAAACAATCCCTCCGGCAAATTCAGATACGATCTGATGGGGGTATAAAATAAGGAAGGGAGCAAAAAAACAGCTCCTGCTAAGATCCCATATTGAAGGGTGCATTTGATCTCAGGCCTCATAGCAATAAATTGGAGGCATGAAGATAAATATAATATTTGGATTAAGCCCACCATAGTAGGTTATCACCGGCCCCACTTTATCTACCACAAAGAGAATTGTAAGGACAATAGGCGCATTTCTGCACATCTTCTGTCTGATCAAAAGGCAAGGCTTCATGGAAAATTTCCCCTATTACATCCCGCAGACCCTCCTCAAACTCCTCGCTATATTCCCCATAATCTTGTACCTCCCTCCTATTGCTCCTAGACTCCACATGGACTAGGTAGGGATTAAAATCCTCTTTGAAGATTTCCCTCAGATTTAAAATGGCGGGCTTGAGGGGCCGATGATTGTCGGGAAAGTTTTGCTTAAATAAAAACCCATAGAACAGCGTTTGCATCGCCGCCTTGTTTCGTTTTTTATCGGCTCGATCAAACAAGCTTGCTATGGAGGCAAATTGCTTTTCATCTTTGCCTGATTTGTAATCCATTAGACGAATCACCTCCTCATGCAAATCTACCCGGTCAATAATCCCCCCTAGAGCAACCCGTTTGATCCCGCCATTTACCTTTAACTCTAGCTGGGCCCGATACTTCCTTCCAGCCTCTAACGAAATAATCTGAAAGGGAGCCGATCGCTCGTCCCATTTAAGCACCTGTATGATGTATTTATGCAAGACATCTCGCACGATTGCCAACTGCCCTTGAAACTTGACAGGTTGGGCTTCCTCCAAAAAATACTGCTTTCGGATAGCCAGCTCTATAGCCGGTCCCACAAATGGCCTCAGTCCCGGAAAATCGTCCCTTTCCAACACCCTCCGACTTTTTCTTGCAATAAAGCCCAGGTATAGGTTTTCGAGTGCCCCATGCACTAAGTTGCCAAATACAGCCGCATCCACCTCTTCGCTGACCTCCTCCGGCTCTGCTATCTCGGCGATATACTTAAAATAAAACTTTAACCGACAATCCAGCCAGTTACTAATTGCTGAGGGTGAAAATGCCACGGGATTGTCCCGCTCTGGGGAAAACACATACCGCTCCAGCACCTCCATGATAGCTACATTTTTAGGGATACAGATTTCCACTGCCTTGCGCACATCCACGGGAACAAACACCACCTCCTCGTGCTGGACGATAGGTGCTGCGTTCATCTCTTCCAATAGCTGCAGCAAATAACGGCTCTTCTCTCCCGGTTTTCCTTCTCCTCCGGAAGTGGTATAAATCAGGTGGACTTCTTCCGCCCGGTGAAATAACCGGTAAAAGGTGTAGGAATACACTGCATCGTTCTGCTCCTGAACCGGAAGTCCAAAGGCAGAACGCAGGTTATAAGGGACCATTGAATTCAGTGCCCCCGAAGGCGGAAAACTGCCTTCATTCATGTCACAGATGATCACCCGTTTGAAATCGAGGTTTCGGGATTCCAGCACCCCCATCACTTGCAGGCCGCGCAAAGGTTCCCCTTCAAAGGGAACTCGAATTTGCCGAAAAAGCTGTCGGAATATACGAAGCACCAACTCCAGACTTGGAATCTTATCCTCCCTTGAATCGAAGATCTCCCCTAACCGCGTTAGCTGTCGATAGCACTGAAACAAATAACTGCGTTCCAGCCCCTCTTCTTTGAGCTGTTTGGATAGCTGTACCATGATCTGGCGCAGTCCTTCCAAGATAGATGCCGGACAGTATGCCTTAAAAATCAGCCCAAAAAGCTCCCCGCCTTGCGCCAAGGAGTCAGCTGTTACATAAACATGGTTCTGAAGCACGATTTGCTCAGAAATCCTCCTACAAAAATCCGGATTTAGCTGTTTAAGGTATACCGAGGCCAATAGCTCGGTCACCGGTTTATGATAAAACAAAACCTGATCATCCTCCCGCTTGACGTACCGCTGTAGTTCCAAGGCCGCTTCCAAAAAAATGTATACTGGTGTGTTTTTTATCGAATACCCCATCGTCACATTGACACTCTCGACAGTTTCGGGCAAATAATTCAACACGGGAAAAAGCAGCTGTTCATCTGGAAGGATAACTACGGTATCTTCCCACGCCTCCTGAGATAATTTCTGTTGCAAAATGCTGCCTACTAAGTTGGCTTGCGTCACTTTAAGTGGTGTGACGTAGGTTTTGATGGTTTTCGGATGGGTTCTAATCCTATCTGGCGCCTCTGCGGGAAAAGTAGGCCCAAGAACCCTGTCTGTTTTGTATTGCCTGAAAAACATACCGGCCTCCTGAGCTGTGTCGTTCAAATAATAGGCGTCCACATCCCAAAACACCTCCGCCCCTCTCTCCTCCACGAAATGCTTCACAAGTACTTCTTCAGTCTTCGTAAAAGCATTGAAACCCACAAAGACCAACTGGCTAGCCGGCAGGGGCAACTCCTCCAAATGCTCTGCAACTCGACGGTAAAGCATGCCAGGATAGGCAAATCCGGCTACGTGCAGGGAGGAGCGAAAACGTTCATAAAGCTCATACAATACCTCCCAAAACTTCAAAAACCGCTCCTGATGCTTGCTGTCACTGCCTTCGAAAGACTTCCAAAATGCCCGAATCAACGCTACTTGATGTTCGGTCAGATAGGACCAGTCCTTCTCGATCACCTTGAGGTCAGCCAAATGATGATATAGCTTTTTGGCATCGACCATAAACTGATCCACATCGTTAAAATCTTTGAGCATCAATTCCCCCCAAAAATAAAACCGGTCAAAAGGCTCAGCATTTTTGTGAAGGCTAGCATAGACTTCAAATAGCTCAAAAATCAACGTCAGTTGATCGGTAGGACGCTGTCCTGCCAGATCGTAAAAAAGATCCTCAATGGTGATCACCTTGGGCATCCATGTGGGACGGTCTATCAACTCTCCCAACTGCTTGATAAAAAAAATCCCAGCCCTTCGGTTTGGAAAAACCACGGTTATGTCTTTAAGAGATTGGTACCTTTCCACCAATTGCTTTGCGGTATCTTTCAAAAAACGCTCCATCAGTCTTGAATTTCTACGATGACCATCTCATCCAAATAACACAGATAACCTTTTACAGGCAACCCGGTAAGTTCCCCGACCAATTCCATGTATTCGTTTACCTGCCGGCTATGGAATTCGCGCGGCAATCCGGTTTTAAAATCAACTACTTCCGCCCCGTCCGAGAACAATAAGATACGATCCGGCCGCTTGGAGGTACCATCTGGCAGTAAAATTCCCTGTTCACTCAAGATTTCACCTTCGCCGCCAAACCATTTGGAGAATTGTGGATGCTGCAAAAGGAACTCCAATTGCTGCCGTAGGCTGTCCCGCTCTTCTAGATTGATAAACCCATTATAATACAGCTCCTCCAAACCCAGAAAGATATCCCGGCTTCTAAGGGATTTTTCGAGCAAGCTATGTACCAAGGTACCAAAGGCTCCCTTCTGCCTAAGCTTCAAATTATCGTCCGAAAACTCGGTAGCCAAGGCTTTTACCGTCAGTAAATCTCCCCAACTTCTGCTTTTCCAAGGCAATGGATAAGGTTGATAGCCTCCGTGCAGCGATGCCTGTCTAGAGGGCCAATCCCCATATTGAAAAACACCTTCTGCTGCATCAAAATAATCACCTAGGCAAAGTTGATCCCCCGGAAGAGCCGGTGCCCGAAAAATCGCCTCTAGGTTGGACGCCAAGTTCCCGTATTGTGGATTAGTCGTTTGGGCTGCCGGCGCCAAGGCCCAAAAAACCTCCTCCGCGCGAGTCATCGCTACATATACCATATTTAAAGAGTCCAAAAAAGCCAGTATTGCTTCTTCCTGATAAACCGAACGGAAGCCCGATTCCATCAACTGAGAAGACATGGAGAGTGGTATCACGACTTCTTGAAAGGCCTGATCGAACTGATAGGGAGTCCAGACAATTTGATTTTTGGTCATATCAAATATCTTCCAATCCAAAAAAGGCATCAAGACTACCTTAAACTGCAGCCCTTTGGACTTGTGGATGGTCAAGATGCGCATGGCATCATGGTCTTCGGGAATCTTGATCGTCCGCTTCTCCTTCTTCGATTCCCACCAAGAAAGGAACCCTGGCAAATCGGCGCGCTTGGTCGAAACGAAATCGTACACCGTTTCTTTAAATGCCTCCAGATAGGCTAGCTCCCCGCCCTTCACTTGCAGATCCAAAAAATCAATCAGACGCTCTACCATATCCAAAAGCTGCATTTGAAGCAGGTCTTCCTTTATTTCCTCAAAGCGCTGCTGCATTGCCTGAATTTTAGGAATTGAATTCGCTACACCAAACAAATCATGGGTAACTGGATGACCGAAAATTACCGCCCAATGATACCACATCGTTTTGAGGTAAATCGATTCCTCCATATTAGCTAAGTATTTTAGTCCGGACACCACGCAACTAACCGTAGTGGATTTACTCACTAGCATGGCCTCGTCAGAAACTACATCGAAAGAATAAGGGGAAGCAGGATTGGCTAAGCCAAATGAAATCAATTGGTCGGCAATTTTCACCCCCTCCTTCTTGGTTCGTACCAAAAAGGCAATGTCCCTGGGCCGGTAGCCCTTTTCCTGAAGGTCTATCACCATTTGTGGAACCTTGGACAAGGCCAACTCTCCAAATTTCTCTTCGGACTCCTCGGATGCCAAAAATGCTACCCGAACCAACCCGGCGTGGGCTTGGTTTTCTTTGAAAGCAGCCACCTGCTGACTCACATCCTGATATGCCCGGGCAAGTATACCCGCATCTTCCACCTCAAACTTGCGTTCCAGTACGCCCATTAACTGCTTTGGCAGGTAGGTAAAGACCGCATTGTTGACCTTTACCACATGGGGAAGGCTACGGAAATTGGTATCCAAGTTCTTTATCTCCACCCCAAACTGATGAATCTCCGCTTCTACCTCCTCCAACAGCAATCGCAGTTCCCCTCCTCGCCAGCGATAGATGGACTGCTTGACATCCCCTACCAACAAATTGGCATGCCCCTGAGACAAACTGTCGATTAGCAAAGGCCTGAAACTATCCCACTGGAAACCCGAGGTATCCTGAAATTCATCTATAAGGTAGTGCCTGTATTTGTTTCCCACCTTCTCGTAAATAAAAGGAGCCTCGTTGTCTGCGGTGATCTCCCGCAAAAAATCATTGGCATCTGAAATTAACAGGATATTTTCCTCCTCTTTCAAATCGTCCAACTCCCGGAGCAGAAACTTAAATATTCCGAACACATCCAAATTCTTCCGAATTGCTTCGTTGGTGTTCCAATCTACGTAAAGCGGTTGAATTTGGCTCCAAATCGCCGCTAGGCCATCGTAAAAAGCCGCTTGAATCTGATGGGCCTGCTGACTGGATTTGGTAAACCAGGCCTCCAGACGCTCCTCCAGACCAACCTGCGTAGGCGATAAGATTGGAAAAGGGGACTGCCGATCCCCTAGGGCATCGAACTTGAGCGCAAAGGAACGGCTACTCCCTTTGAAATCCTCCCATTGCAATCCGTGCCGCTCGCGAATGGATGTAGCCTGCATTTTTAACCCATGCCCCTTCTCAATCAGCTGATTTCTCCTTGCGATTACCTTTTGCTTAAGTGTGTCTAGCTGTGCGTCGTCCTGCAAAAACTCCTGAATCTGAAACCGGTAACGCTTAAAGGCTTCCTGAAACAACTGACTACCCAGTGATTTGATATTTCTGCGTATATCCCAAGACTTGCCTTCTTGGATTTGCTCGATGGAATAGTCGATCAGCCACTTGTGCAGAAATGCATCCTCGGTAACGGTAAGCATAAGCCGTTCTACCAAGCGATCCAATACCCCATCCTGGTCCAGTTCTAAATCAAACTTGGCCTGCAAATCAATCTCACGGGCGAAGGATCGTATGATGCGTTGAAAAAAACTATCGATCGTGCTGACGGAAAACGAGGCATAATCATGCAAAATCGCCGAAAGTGCGGATTCGGCACGCTGCATCAGCACTTCGGAACCGATACCTAAATGGGTCAAAAGCTCCCTATCCATGGTTTGCGAAGGATCTACCTGCCGCTTTAGCCGGGAAAGCTCCTTAAGGATACGATCCTTCATCTCCTGCGTAGCCTTGTTGGTAAACGTCACGGCAAGAATCGCGCGAAAGGCAGTAGGGAACACCAACGCCAGCTTCAGATACTCCATGGTCAGTGTGTAGGTCTTACCAGAACCAGCAGATGATTTGTAAATGATGAAGGGAGTGTTTTGCATGCAATTTGAAAGACGGCCAAAGCTGAAATTAAGAAATTAAATTTGAATCTTTGTATTCACGTTTTGTCAATACCCGTCATTCAGTTAACATATAACGCCTATGTTTTTCTATATTTCGCAGCTTTTCAGCTTTTTAGTAATGCCGTTGACCAGTGTAATCATACTTTTGCTTGCTGGGCAATTTATGCGGAAGCGTAAGTGGAAGATATGGTTTCAGGTGGCAGGACTTATTTTACTCCTTATAGTCAGTAATAATTTTTTGGCAAACCTCGTGATCAATTACTGGGAGCCCCCATTCAAGCCCATAGCTGAACTCCCGCATTACGAGGTAGGCATTGTGCTTACCGGTGTGACTAATCTAAATAAAACGGCGGAGGACAGAACCTTTTTTGCACATGGAGCAGACCGGGCCACTCAGGCAGTACAGTTATACAACGAAAAGAAGTTGGGCAAAATACTGATTTCCGGAGGACAGGGACTTGATCCGGTGAATGACCAAAGAGAAGCGCGTAAACTGGCGGAATTCATGGTGGTTGCAGGGGTGCCTCCCGAAGACATCATCGTAGAGGATGCAGCCAAAAACACCCGTGAAAACGCCCTATTTACCAAAGAAATGCTGGAGTCCCACCATTATTCAATCGATCAGACTTACTTGTTGATCACATCAGCCTTTCACATGTACCGCGCTGAGGGGTGCTTTAAAAAAGTCGGGGTGAAGGTAGACACCTTTCCGGTGGACTATTACGGAAATGACCGGATCCTGGATTATAAGGGAATCGTTCAGCCGAACCCAAACGCAATCTTGATATGGCATAAACTTGTCAAAGAATGGCTGGGAATCACTATGTACCGTTTGGTAGGGTATATGTAAACTAGCGGAGGATGCAAGTTGCCATTCGGATACAGCTTCATCTACAGGCCCCCGACTCATTTTGGAAATGGAAGCTCAGCGCTGAATCGCTGAACCATAAGGACGCCCTTCTTCTGGGTTACAACAAAAATTTCAGAGGCATCACACAGCCTACACGTCAGAAGGGCTTTGTGGTATCTGAATGGCGATGATGACAAATCAATTCTTCTAGGTAAAATGACCGAGAACCTGCCTTTCTTAGGCTATTTTACCGCGTTTTAGATAGTGAAAGGCATAAATCGCCGGTTTCCTTTTTTGGGTAAAACCAGGAAGCCAACAGGATTATTTAAAACCTAAGTAGCCCCGCAGATTCCAATGTGCTCTAGGGCGGATCGGACAAATGGATCGGCCGCCCGTTTCGGGCAGCCGATTATGAATAAATTAACAATGGGTGATGGGGTTTACCACGTAGCGGACTTTAGCTTTGCCATTGCCCTTACAATATCACTGACACTCAACTGTCCGAGCAATTTCCCGTCTTTCACCACCGGAAACCGCCGGATCTTTAGCGCCAGAAATTCCTGGGCGGCATCGAAAATAGACAGCTCCGGATGCATGGTGATCACTTCCTTAGTCATCAGTTCCGAAACCGGAGCCGGAAATCTGGGGGTATTTGTATACTGCCCCTTTGAGATTGCCTTAAGACAATCCCCTTCCGAAATCATGCCTACCAATTGTCCCATACTATCTAGAACCGGCCCCCCGGAAATTTTCTTTCGGGTAAGTACTTCCATTACGTAGTCTATTGTGTCATCGGGATGGAATGTAATCACATTGGCCGTCATGAAGTCCTTTATTAGGATCTTCTGATCCCTTCCATTCTTGACGGGAATCTCCCGTACTCCTTGAAAACTCTTTACCATGGCTTTATTTGGGTTTTTTGTTAGAGGTTTAATTTACCAAAAAACGACCAAATAAACCAACAAAAGACCGGTTAAATCCAGATAAAGCGCCCCAATGCAACCTCTTAACCGAAACCGGCTACGGCTTTGATTGCCTGCCGGTACTGCAAAACCTTGTCAGGAGAAACCGTGAGCAAGCACCGAAAGCCCTCCGGATCGGCCGAAAGCTGAACATAGGGAGAGAAAAAGGTACTTGTGGATTCCCGGTAGGCTTTGCAGCTGCTGTGTACTTCCCTTAATTGGCCGGTCAGGGCAAGTTCCTTCAAGTGTTCCGGACGGGTACCTCCTCCCGGCATCACCGTGATAGCGTCACCACCCGCTTCGAACATCTCCTTCAAATTATCAAATCCTTCATCCACCGAGTTTCGACCTCCCGAACTCAAGACCCGGCGAAAACCGCAGCGTATTATCGTATCTAATGATTCCATCAGATCCTTTGACACATCGATGGCCCGGTGAAAGGTGCAAGGCTTACCCTCGGCAGTAGCTATCAAACGGCGGCATTCGGCAGCATTGACTGCCCCATCCTTATCAAGTATCCCAAACACAAAACCGTCCGCCCCTGCCATCCCCATCAAACGGATATCATACTCCATTACCGTCACCTCTTCGGGCGAATAGCAAAAATCTCCCCCCCTCGGTCGGATCATCACAAAAATCGGGATCGAAACCCGCTCTTTTAAATAGGTCAACAATCCCACACTGGGGGTAGTCCCCCCCTCTCCCACATCTGCACACAGTTCCAGCCGATCAGCCCCGTGTTTGGCGGCAAGCAGGGCTGCTTCCACCGTATAGACGGGTACTTCCAATTGTATCATCTCCTATTTTCGCTTAAAATGACTGCCCGAGTTCACCATGCCTCTTTCTCCCAAGGCATGCCGTGCAAAATTGAATCCCGGATGAACGGCGTAGGCGCCAAATTCTCCGTCTTTATTCAAAGCCAGAAATCCAGCTTGGATATTTTCAATATTACTATTTTTTGCGACAAGTCGCCTTACTGCTTCCTCACAGGCTTCTTGCGGACTCCTGCCCTGACGCATCAATTCCACGATCAAAAAGCTTCCACTGATTCGGATAATGGATTCACCCAACCCTGTGGCGGTAGCTGCGCCGACTTCGTCGTCTACAAAAAGGCCCGCCCCAATGATGGGGCTATCGCCTACTCTCCCGTGCATTTTATAAGCCAAACCACTGGTGGTACAGGATCCTGCCATTTTCCCATTGGCATCCATACCAATCATGCCAATGGTATCGTGATTTTCGATGTTTATTACCGGCTTGTACTCAGAAGTCTTCTTCCAGTTCTGATAGGCTCTTTCAGCCTTTTCACTCAACACTTCCTGTTCCATTGGAAATCCCTCGGCAAGTGCAAATTGGCGTGCTCCTTCCCCTACCAACATCACATGGGGGGTCTTCTCCATAACCAACCTTGCCAATGAAATGGGGTGCTTCACCTGTCGAACAAAGGCCACCGCCCCGCAGGCACCATCACCTCGCATAATCGAAGCATCCAACGTGGTAATACCTTCCCTATCCGGTAGTCCCTGAAGACCCACGGAAAGATTGTCCAAGTCATTCTCCGTCACCTTAACCCCTTCTTCTACCGCATCCACAATAGACTTACCACTATTAAGCACCTCCCATGCACGCTCGTTGGCTGCCATCCCATGGTCCCAGGTGGATAATATAAGCGGCATACTGCCTTTCCCAACAGGTTTGCCAAATGAGCCTTCTGCTATGGCAAGAGGAAAGGCAGCGCCAGCTCCAATTACCGTTTTTATTAAAAATTTTCTTCTACCTAGCATGGTCATACGTTAAATTTTAAAGGTTTTGATCTGAATTCGCATCGAAAAAACATTTTTTTTAGAAATTACTTTTTCTTTTAGTAATTTTATCCATCGCTTGCCGAATAGGTACGGCCTCAATTAAACCACTTCCATCATCGAGCTATCGGATACAACTGTCGGAAACTGCCTACAAACGACTGACCAAATTTAAATGAAAAGTTGGAAAATATTTTAACTTAAGTATATATTGATTAATAAAATTTTTTACTAACTTGCATTAATTTTAAACAAGCATGAATCTAATAGACCCAAAAGTAGTATTAGACAAAAAAGAAGGTGTAGTTGAGATAAAAAATTACATCAATAAAATTAGAATCATTAAGGAATTATATACCGGCGGTAGCAATACAGCCAGTAATATTTGCCAAATGGTGGGCATAAGCCTTCCCACGGTTAATTTATTGCTTTCCGATCTACTTGACGAAAAGATTGTGGTCAAGGAGGGCCGGGGGCAATCACAGGGAGGAAGAAAACCTGACCTATATGGACTTTCCGAGGATTCCTTTTACGTTGTAGGAATTGACTTAAACCGCTTCTCCGGAAAAGCAGCAGTATATAACACCAAGAATCAACGCGTCACCGATATCTTCGTCAAAAATATCCCATTAAACAACGAGGCAGTCACCATCGACTTGATTTACGAATTTGGCCAAGAAGTTATCCAAAGATCTGGAATTGCCGATGAAAAAATCATTGCCATCGGGATTACCATGCCAGGCTTGGTAGACGGAACGGCGGGATTCAACCATACTTACCTTAAGTCTTCCAAGAAAAGTCTGACAGAGATTTGGGAAGGTAGATTCGGCCGTAAGGTATTTATCGAAAACGACGCCCGGGCCAAAACGCTTGCCGAATTTAAATTTGGGCAAAAGGGAGACTTGAAGAATGTACTCGGGATGTTTGTTGACTGGGGAATAGGTTTGGGAATCATCATAGATGGCAAGCTTTACCGCGGATTTTCCGGTTTTTCGGGAGAATTTAGTCATTCACCCCTTTTTGATAACAAAGACATCTCTTGCTCCTGCGGAAAAAGGGGATGCTTGGAATCTGTGGCCTCCGGTACGGCAGTTATCAGGTTGGCCAAAGAGGCCATTGCATTGGATGCGGAGTCGATATTGGCAAAGATGGCGCAGGCAAAGGGACAGGAACTGGATCCGTCTACGGTAGTGGAGGCGGCTATAGCGGGAGATCAACGTGCAATCGGGATTCTCTCAGATGTGGGGCTGGACTTAGGCAGAGGCATCGCCATATTGATTCAGTTGCTCAATCCGGAACTCATCATATTGGGTGGTGCGATAGCCGAAGCAAGTCAGTACATTACCACGCCTATACAGCAAGCGCTGAATATCTACAGCATGGCGAAACTTCGCGAAAAAACCGAGATCCAACTATCCAAATTGGGAAGCGAAGTGGGCTTGATGGGTGCTGTAGCTATTGTCAACGAACACATATTCGAAGACACAATCAACTACAATTGAACCAATTAGAGAAGACGAAAAAATAAATCTGCATTATGCTAGCGAACTATCCTTTATCACCTGCTGAAGAAGCCTTTTTGAAAGAGTCCGGGGTGGAAAAAATCACCAGCAAAATCCCCTACCTGATTGTGGACAATTTCCCAAAATTGGGATTGATGACTGCATGTCGGTTTTTAGAGTGGGCTGCTGACAATCCAAACGGTGTGATCAGCCTGCCTACCGGAAAGACGCCGGAATACTTCATCAAATGGACGCAGTTTCTTCTGGAAAACTGGGACAAGAAAAAGGGAATGGAAATCCGTGAAAAATACAACCTTCAAAACGTCAAAAAGCCGGTTTTGAAGGATCTGCAATTTGTTCAGATAGACGAGTTTTACCCTATTTCCTCTTCTCAAAAAAACAGCTTCTACCATTATGTAAATAAATTTTACATAGAAGGTTTCGGACTGGATCCAAAAAAAGCCCTTCTGATCAATTCGGACGAGATACCCCTCGCAAAAGGGAAATCCTACCGAGAAGTGTTTCCGGACTTCAAAGTGGATCTGTCACTACGCTTCCGAGAAGCCAACACCGAGAGTGAAAAGCAAAAGCAAGAGTCCATTTACCTAATAGACAAGTGGTGTGCAGAGTATGAAGCCAAAATAAGAGCGAAGGGCGGAATTGGATTTTTCCTAGGAGGCATTGGCCCCGACGGACACATCGCATTTAACACACGTGGCTCTGACCTTTTTTCAACCACACGGTTGACTGAAACGAATTTCGAAACACAGGCTGTTGCAGCCGGAGATCTGGGCGGCATTGAAATTTCGGCAAACCGATTGGTGATCACTATTGGCCTTGACACCATCGTACACAACCCCGAGGCAGTGGCAATAATCATTGCGGCGGGAGAGGCCAAAGCACCGATCGTAAAAAGCTCCCTGGAATCCGAGATGACCAACCTCTATCCGGCCACGGTACTTCAAAAATTGAAAGCAGGCAGATTCTACCTTACAAAAGGAGCTGCCGTTAAGCTGGAAGATAGTGTGGAACGCTTTTACACCCAAGGGGAATGGTCTGAGACCAAAACAGAACGAGCCGTGCTGGATCTGTGTAAAAAGCTGCGGAAATATGGTCACCGCATCACACTGGAAGACCTTAGAAACGACAAATATACTGCGCTAATTCCAACCTTGAATGAACGAACGGCCAAGGAGGTAATCAAAAGCATCAGCGCAAAAATAGACCGTGGTCTTGCGGAAGAAAAAAATGAGGTTTTACTTCATACGGGGCCTCACCACGACGATATTTCGCTGGGCATCTTGCCCCATATCACTAAACAACTCCATGAAAATTCCAACTCAGCTCACTTTGCTGTATTGACTTCAGGATTCACGGCGGTAACCAATTCCTTCGTAATAGACACCCTGAAAAACACAAAGCGGTTTTTGGATGAAGGGCGGATTCAGATGGTGAAGTATGACGACTTTTTTGATACCGGCTACAAGCTAAAAATGGACAAAGATGTGTACCATTACCTGACCAACGTAGCCTCTGAAAATGCAGACGAACGTCTACGAGGTCTGTGCCACCGGGTAGTGAGAGCCATCGTGTTTATCTATGGTGTAAAATCGCCCATGGAGCTTCGCGATCAGATCAACGAGATCATCACCGTTCTTAAAAACTCCTACGATGGGGAGAAAAATCCGAAAAACATACAGACGCTGAAAGGTATGATCCGGGAGTTTGAGGAAGAGTTGGTTTGGGCACACTTTGGTGTTCAGGTAAAAAACGTGCACCATCTACGCCTCGGGTTCTATACTGGTGATATCTTCACCGAGCAACCCGACAAAAAACGGGATGTGGAGCCCATTTTAAACATGCTCCGTGAAATCCGCCCTACCAAACTTAGCCTAACCTTGGATCCGGAGGGAAGCGGTCCGGACACGCACTACAAAGTATTACAAGCTACCGCTGAGGCCGTCAGGCAATGGGGAGAAGAAGAAGATCTGAGTAATTTCAAAGTAATCGGATACCGAAACGTTTGGTTTAAATTTGATGCCGCAGAGGCCAACGTGATCGTACCGGTTTCACTCGGTGACATGTCTGTGATGGAGGATTCCTTTTCCAACTGCTACCTAAGCCAGGTAAACGCTTCGTTCCCAAGTTATGCCCACAATGGCAAATTCAGTACCCTGGCCAAAAATACTTGGGTAAACCAGTTGAGCGACGTTCAGCTACTTCTTGGGAAAAACTATTTCTACCAACACGATACCGCAAAAGTGCGCTCAAGCCATGGACTGATTTTCTTCAGGGAGATGAATGTGGACGAATTTTTGCGTGAGGCAAGAGAGCTGGAGAAATCTACAGAAGGCATGTTCTGATCCTAAGGATCATGCCAAGAAAGGGGAACTTACCCTGCCGGATGGTTGCTGGCAGGGTAAGTTCTCAGTTCTTTTTTGTTTTAAAAACGAATAGGCCAAAAATCTGGTGGTTATACCAAGCTTACAAAGTGGAACTGCCGCCGATTAATCAGCCGAATAGACATCAGATGATAGCTAAAAATCACGTTTTAGGGTTAGACATCGGAGGAACCAAAATCAGCTCAGGGCTTAACGCCGATGGGTTGATCTTTGAGCGATTGGAGAACAAAACACCTCATTCCGAATCACAGGAATACATCCTCGAGGCCATTGCTGAACAGATTTCCCACTACCTCCCCTATCGCTTCCAAGCCATTGGAATCGGAATACCGGGATTAGTAGATCCTGACAGGGGCATCGTATATAATTTAGCCAATATTCCTTCTTTTCAAAAAGTGCCAATGAAGGACTTTCTGGAAAGCCGGTTTAATGTGCCTGTTGTGGTAAATAATGATGCGAATTGCTTCACACTAGGAGAGTATCATTTCGGCCCAACTAAAATTCACCGTCATGTCGTAGGTATTACCTTAGGAACCGGTATAGGCACGGGAATCATTGCCAATAACCACCTCTATACAGGCTACATTTGTGGAGCAGGAGAATGGGGCGGGGTTAGTTACCTCGACAAGACCTTTGAAGACTACTGCTCTAGCAAATTTTTCAAAGACCAGTATGGAGAGAGCGCCAAACGTCTGGCGAAACGAGCATTAGATCAAGACCCGCTGGGGGTAGAAGCATTCAGCACGTATGGAACACACCTCGGCACACTCATCACCCGGATCCTATACACGTATGCACCCGAAGCCATTGTAATCGGAGGATCCATTCGAAAGGCTTTCCCTTTGTTTGAAAAAACCATGATGCAGGCGGTGGATACTTTCCCCTACAAAGCTATTTCGAACCATTTACGGATTTATGTTTCCGAATTGGACGACTCAGCGATATTAGGAGCGATTTCTCTGGTAGCGGAGCATCAATTTCAACAGGATAATTCCAAAATTTCTAATCCGGCCATCAGTTGAGCCAAGGGGAGGATCTGCGTCCCACTTGATCCTTCCCGAAATTTACCATACTTAAACTCGTTAATACAGCAGGCGTTATGAGATGGAGAAGATTTGGTTTTCTTTTTTTGGCAATCATCAGCTGCCTCTCCGAACAGGTCATGGCAAGAGTCGAAACTATAGAAACCCCGGCTACCAAAGATGTCACCCTGTTTATTGAGCATTTGTTTTCTGCTACCGATGTGATGGTGACCGATGTAGCCACTCCTACTGGCGCGGCGCGTTTTTATGCTTACATACTCCTTGGAGCCTATGCTGTTCAAGCTGAGTTGGTTCCCGATGAAGTTGATCCGGCTTTGTTCCGGCGGTTGAACGAATCCTTTGAAAACAAGCCCTTTACTGGAGACGTGTCTGATTTGAATGCAGCATTTTGTACCATCTATAGTATGCTTGAAGTTGGAAAGTCGATCATGCCATCAGGAATAAAATTAGCTGAAAGCCAACAGCTTCTTATTACACAGTTTACCAAAGGAGGCAAGATCAAAAAAAAGCATCTTGCGGATCATATTGCTTACGCAGAGGCCAAAGCAAATCAGGTCATTGCGTATGCGGCGACCGATGGGTACCGAAAACTCAGTACGCTTCGCCGCTACAGCCCCAGCCCGGAAAAAGGACGCTGGTATCCTACTCCTCCATCGTATATGGCTGCCATTGATCCCGAGTGGGGTACCCTCCGCACGTTCTTCTTGGATGACCTACCCCGGTTTGATCCTGCTCCACCGGTCCCCTTTTCAGAAGATCGGAATAGCCCGTTTATCCTGCTGACTGAAGAAGTATACCAAGTTACTGCTGCCCTAACAGAAGAACAGAAGCTGATCGCAAATTTTTGGGACTGCAACCCGTTTTTCGTCGCCTACAGTGGCCACATGGCCATTGGAATCAAAAAAATTTCGCCTGGCGGTCATTGGATAGGTATAACGGGAATTGCGAGCCAACAGGCGGGGCTTACCTTTGCCGAAACCGTTCATATACATACTTTGCTGGCCCTTTCCCTTCATGATGCTTTCGTCAGCTGCTGGTCGGAGAAATACCGCAGCGATCGAATAAGGCCCATCACTGCCATCAATAAATACCTGGATGAATCATGGCAACCTCTACTCCAAACGCCCCCCTTTCCGGAATATACCAGTGGTCACAGTGTCATCTCTAGGGTAAGTGCCCGGGTGTTATCCGCCTATTTGGGTGATGATTTCAATTTTATAGATACTTCCGAAGTATATTTTGGTTTGCCGGAGCGGGCATTCAGTTCGTTCATGCAGGCCGCCGAAGAAGCTGCGATTTCCCGGCTATATGGAGGTATTCATTTCCGCGATGCCATAGAAGAGGGTGTAAAACAGGGAGACAAAATTGCAGATTATATCCTGGAAATCAACGATCCAAAGGGGGGGGCATCGGTTTCCAAATTAATCAAATAATACCTCGGCAATTTATCAAAAAATAAGTGAGGGAAATTTGACAAACAAACTTCCCTCGCTACATGGAATTATTTCCGGCTAAAATCGTCCTGCACCCTGACGATATCTTCCTCGTCAGAGGGGTTTTCAGAGTCAGTATGCATCCAGATTTCCGCTACCACTCCCCAGTTGTCGAGCCCAATTAACCTATGTCGTTCGCCTTGCCTTAGGCGAATTACTTCATTCAACACCATTTTGTTCAAATCTCCCTCTACATCGGTTTCACTTCGGATAATCCCACCTTCGCCCGCGATAAGCTTCCATATCTCAGCGCGGCGGAAATGATATTGCCAAGAAAGGCGCATCTCTGGTGCTACCAATAGTATCTTTGGGCTTAGCTTATTTTTTAATTGGAATTCAGAAAAGGCTACTTCCGAAAAAAATGTTGCCCGAAACGCCTCTATTTGCTTCTCGTTGATCACAAAAAACCCACCCCATGGTCTTTGAGAATCTTCACTAAAGATCTCAAACCCCTTCTCTTTTAGCCAATTTCGAACCTCGTCGAAAACTTCCTCCTTTGTCAAATCCTTCTGAATCTTCATCAAAATCAAAATTAACGTAAAACAAACTTCTCCGCACACGCTATCATGCGCAACTACCCCACAAGTAATTTGAACAAATATATAAATATAATACTGTTATTCTGAAAGTAAACGTATGCAATTACTAGCCGCACCGATCAGTGCTGCATCTTCGCCCAGTTGACTGAAGTGAACCGTCACGAGCCTGTGTTGCCGTTCCAATTCCTGCATCATTTCCGAATAAAAATAATCTCTCCCCTTGGCCAGGTTACCACCTATGACGATCTGATCGATTCGCTCCATCTGAATGATTCCTGCGAGGAAATCGGCAAGATTCCTTCCAAATTCCTTAAAGGCTTGCTTGGCTACATCGGGCTCCAAGGCCAACAACTCTTTAGGACCTATTCCTTCACGCCCACATGTTTCGCTGGCATATCGGATAAACCACTCTGTACCCAAATAGTACTCCGCTTGCCGGCCCCTAAAGGGAGAAGACCAGAGCGCCGCATCCATTGCTTGATCGCCAAACCGGAATGCAGAACCCAATCCAGTACCGAGCGTGATACCCATAAGCCGATGTATGGTAGGGATCCGTTGGTAAAGAGCCTCACCCTGTAAAAATGAAGCGGCATCGTTAAAAAAATGAATTTGAGCAGGTTGCAGACCCAAGCCCTGAGCCAACAGATTCTTTACATTGCAAGCATATAGATGGCGAAACTTTCCCTGCTCCTTGAGTAGCGCCACCCCCTCGCCATAGTCAAATGGGGCAGGCATGGCAATTCCGATTTGATCCTCATGGGCTAGATGAAACGATGAGAGTACCTCCAGCCAAGCAGAGAGGATTTGGTCCTTTGTACCGTAAGAATCTACCGGCCGACGAACCACCGATGCCGGAACCAATCTGAGTCGCTCCAACTCAACCCATCCGGCGGTGATATGAGACCCTCCAATATCTACGCCCAAAACCTTTCGGGAAAATTTCATCTTTGTACCGGTGTATCTATCGGAAAATATCTTTGAACCGATCGTGCTGACGGAAAAACAAAAACTCCATGTCTGCCATGGCCCGCTGCCTCAGGTATTCATTTTTTTCAACAGCTTTGGCGATATTCTCAAAAAAACGATCTTCCTCTCCGTTTCTAGCACCAATCAAGGCAAGTCCATAAAAAGGATAACCGTTTTCGATTTCCAGCACAGCGCTGTCTTCAAAGGCGGTCAGGGCATTGTAATAGTCTTCCATCATCAAATAGGCCAGGCCCCTATTAAACATATTGACCTGATTCCGATCCCCTTGGTTCAAATGAGTTGCCGCAAGCCTGTAGTCTCCATTCAAAATAGACACGGCACCCAGCTTGGCTTGATGCAGCTTTCGGAGTTCCTCGGACTGCGTAAGAGACATGCTGATGTAAAAACCTTGGTAAGCTTCCAGGAAATTCCCTTGTAAAGCTTCGATCATAGCGATATTGAAAGATGCATAGGGATTTTCAAAAATACCGTTTGCACGTTCAAACGCATCACGTGCCGCACTCAAAAAACCAATCTTTTTACTTTTATCAACCTCCCTCTGGTACATGTTGAGGTAAGTTACCCCTAGGTTATTCCATGAAAACACACTGGGATACCCCTTTACCATCGCAAAGTAGAGTTTGTTTTTCTCCGATAGACGTGGCTCATTGGCCGCTGCATAAGCCAGTTCAGACTCGGTAAGCACTTGAGGAACAGCGTTATTATTTCGAATGTGATGGGCCATTATTGATATCTCCATCGGTGTTTTCTGAATCGCTGGCAAGCCGGAAGTCAAGTTGGGAATACGCAAAATAACCTCTCTTCTCAACGCCACATAGTGCGGACTTTCTTGCAGTTGCTTTTCTTTGTACGAAAAATCCCCTCTTCC
This sequence comes from Lunatimonas salinarum, assembly GCF_017811155.1. Lineage (GTDB taxonomy): Bacteria > Bacteroidota > Bacteroidia > Cytophagales > Cyclobacteriaceae > Lunatimonas > Lunatimonas salinarum. Next base: position 115,913 of record NZ_JACVCV010000005.1, read on the forward strand.
TTGTATAAGCGTCATAATCTGGGCCCTTTCATCCATTCCTATTCCACTGTAGGATTGAAGTGCATCTTTAAAAGTCCGCCAGCCGTCTTGAAACATACCATAGCTATCCCTTCCTTCCAAGGGAACGTACATACCTATCTGAAAAACATCACCCGATTCATAGCGCTGCCCCAGTTGCGTAAGTGAAGGCGTATTCTTTACTCCTCGGGCGATCACCGTGCTTTTTGTACGCCTCTGGTACCATCCGCTATTATTGTAAGCAATGCCATAGACCTCCAAAGTCCCTGACTCCATACCGTCTTCAAAACGCATAGAAAACTTTTGGCGCTTTTCCGGAGTAACAGATGGCTCGATCTTTGCTCCTTCGAAAACAAAAGTGGTCTCATCAAAGACCACGGCGCGGCTACCATAATGAAATTCGGGGATCAATTTGTAATTTGCATTCTTATGGAAGACTTGTCTGGGTAGGGAAACCCTGAGTTCGAATCGGACGGAATCACCATATCGTTCCAAGGGAACCGGATTTAAAGTGATTTTCTGATTTTCAACTTTTTTTATAACTTGCTGAACGCTACAGGAAGAAAACAGCAATAGAAAAAAAAGAATCGTATGAATTGTCGGCTTTAACATAACAAACGTAGGTTGTCGAGGTTATCTTCAATGTTGAATTTTTATTTGCTCCAGTTTACCGTCTAATTAATCGCTATATGGAAAAGATCAAACTGTACTTTCAGGAGAGCGCCTTCGGTGTCTGTTCAAAATTAGGGGAAAAACTCAACTTCCCCATAGATAGTATCCGGTTGTTTTTCATTTATACGTCATTTATTACGTTGGGATCGCCCATTATCCTATACGTAAGTCTGGCCATGATGATGAAACTCAAAAAATATTTCAGAAGAATGGCAAACCCGGCCCTTTTTGACTAAGGAATATCGGTATATCTGGTCTTGCCACGCAAATAGTAAGCCAAAATGATGCTTCTTACCCCCCCTATTTTGGTTGATATCTGGGAGGGGAAGCTCATGTGATCTCTATTCATCAAGTGCCGGTCTCGTAGGAAATGCACGTATGCCTTATGTATGGCCCAGCTGTGCGCCAGCCCATTCGAAAAAGCAATATGTACCAACGCCCCAAAATCCAGAACGATGCGCATGGCAAATACTTTTAAAAATGCTAAACCAGAAAGGTTTTTATACAGCATAAAAAGGCTGTTTCGGAAATTTAAGTAGGTCTTTTTCGGATGGCTTTTTTTTAGTGTACCTCCACCTAAATGAAATACACCGACCTCCGGATTGACTGCAATCTGCCATCCCCTCCTTCGTATTCGCCAGCAAAAATCAATCTCCTCCATATGTGCAAAAAAATGCTCATCAAACCCCCCAAATGTATGAAAAACCTCGGCTCGCACACAGAAACAAGCACCTGATGCCCAGTCAAGGGGTACATTCATTTGATACTGTCCTTGGTCCTGTTCCAACGTATGCAGAATCCTGCCGCGGCAATAGGGATAACCAAAAGCGTCTAAAAAGCCACCCGCAGCTCCGGCATAGTCAAAATAGCCCTTTTGTACGCAAGAAAGCATTTTCGGCTGTGCTACTGCGACCTCTGATTTTGCTTCCAAAAAGTGAATCATCCGACGATCCCAATCGGGAGTTACTTCAATATCGGAATTTAAAAGAATATAATAGGCGTATTGGCCTTTCAACTGGGCTAATCCAGCATTGTACCCCCCACTATAACCACCATTTTTGGGAAGTGTCACTATTTTGATAGCTGGATAGTGGCTTTCCAGGAATGGCACCGAACCATCAGTACTGGCATTATCGACCACTACAATATCAAAGACACTATGCTGAACAACGGATGGAAGAAACCTGCGGAACATGGCTTCTCCGTTGTAATTCAAGATAACAATCGCGGCAGTGCGCATCAAAACATATTGCCAAAGTCCATCCCTGGGATGTTGGGCATCATACCCTCAGTAGCACCTTTCATTTTTTCCTTGATTTTCACTTCAACGGACTGCATGGCGTAGTTCGTTGCCGCCACGATAAGGTCCTTCATCATTTCCTTATCGGCTGCATTTACGAGCGAATCGTCTATAAACATGTCCAGAACCTTCCGCTCCCCGTTTACCACCACCCGAACCATGCCCGCACCGGCTTCTCCTTCCGCCCTCAGGTGGATCAATTCCTGCTGTGCAGATTTAATTTTTGCCTGGGCCTCCTTGACCTTATTCATCATCGACATGATATCAAACATACGCTTGGGGTTTATCTTTTTTTACAAATATAAAACAAATCAAATGTAGGGCATGGGAGACAACTAAAATTTAATTCCAAATTATCCATAAGAACATATTATTATATGGATAAAATAAATTATAAAAGTGATTGAAACTATATTTGATAGATTACCGTAAGAAAAGTTTGTAAGGCAATTACTCAAAAACAACCCTAACCAACGACTATATGGAAAATTACGAAAAAGAAATTTTAAAGATTGACAAGGAGGCTGTTCGAGAAATCAGCTTCTCGAAAACAGATGTGCTGCTTGATGAGGATGCAAAAAAACTAAGAAATCATGATCTTCACCGAGCTCAAATATTGGGAAACAGTTCAAAAAGCAAAGTTTCCATTACTTTTGAGGCTGAAAATAAAAGAGCCTATCAGATAGAAACAACCATATGGTGTGTTGGCTCGCAATTTATCACACTAAAAGGCGGTGTATGCATCCCCATCCAGTCCATCACAAAAGTGGATTAGCAGGCGAGGCGGTCAAAAGTTAATTTGACCGCATTTTTTATGTCAGTTCAGCTAGTACTCCGTCAAAATCCATCGTTTGCTGTTCTCCGGATTTTAGGTTTTTGAGGGTAATTTTTCCAGACTTCATCTCCTCTGAACCTATAACAATTGCATAAGAAATTTGCTTCTTGTCCGCATACACAAATTGCTTTTTGATCTTTGCCACTTCCGGGAAAATCTCCGATGCTATACCGGCATTTCGCAGCTTGGACAAGATTCCGAGCCCAAAAGCCATTTCTTCTGGACCAAAGTGTGCGATCATCACCTTTACGGGAGATTCACTTAAGTCCTGAAAAAGCCCAAGTTCGTTCAATACATCATAAATCCGATCCACTCCAAAAGAAAAGCCTACTCCCGACACACCCGGAAGCCCAAATACGCCGGTTAAGTTATCGTAACGACCTCCACCACTTACCGAACCAATGGATACGTTATTTACTTTCACCTCAAATATCGCACCGGTGTAATAGGACAGTCCACGCGCAAGCATGGGATCGAACTGAATGAATGTTTGCTCTCCGCCAAGTTTATCTAACAGGCTAAAAACCTCTACCAACTCCGAAACACCTCTTGAACCTACTGCACTATCTTTCATTAGATCCCTGAAAAAGGCGATAGACTCGGCATTCCCATCAGGTTGTCTCAACACCATAGGAGCTAATTTTTCCGTGGCCTCAACCGAAAATCCACGCTCAAAAAGCTCCTCACGAACTTTCTCCCAACCGATCTTGTCCAGTTTATCTATCGCCACGCAGAGCTCCTGTTCTTTGCCAGGCGCTCCGATAACCTCCGCCAATCCGGTCAAGATTTTCCGGTTATTTACCTTAATGGTGTATTCTTCCAACCCAAACGTGGCAAAAACACGCTTAATCATAAGGAGTATTTCCGCTTCACAGACAAGGCTATCAGTGCCCACCACATCGGCATCACACTGATAAAACTCCCTGTATCGCCCTCGCTGGGGGCGATCGGCCCGCCACACCGGCTGAATCTGAAATCGCTTGAACGGAAAAACAAGTTCGTTTCGGTTCATCACCACAAAGCGCGCAAAGGGTACCGTCAAGTCGTACCTCAGCCCTTTCTCGGAAATCTTTGGAAGCATCGAAGGCGCACCCTGCGCAAGATCCTCCATCGTAACCTGCTTCAGATAGTCTCCACTATTGAGGATTTTGAAAAGCAATTGATCTCCTTCATCTCCATACTTCCCAGTCAGTGTAGCTAAGCTCTCCATCGCTGGAGTCTCCAACTGCTGAAACCCAAACAAGCGGAACGTATCTTTGATGGTTTCTAAAATATAGTTTCTTCTGGCCATCTCAATGGGGCCAAAATCACGGGTGCCTTTCGGGATACTGGGCTTGGAAATACTCATCGATCACAAATTTTGGCCAAAGTTATCAAATGCCTCATTAAATAAACAGTGTTTGGCTACCTCCTTTTACATCCCTCCTATTTTTCCCAAAAATGCCATGGAGATATCCGATTATTACACTATCTTTGCCCCTCATTTGAACTTACTTGTAATCCTGAATAGCAATGGCCGTTACTACATTAAAAAGAAAGCTGAGAAGAAAAAGACAGGGACAAAACACAAGAGTGCTTAAAATCAAGCAGTTGAATGCGAAGCCTGTAATCAAGAACGTAGATGTGGAGGAAATCAAAAAAAGTTTTTCCTAAGGTTCCGCCTGGGGAAAATGCCTTTCATTGAATGCCCGGTTTCTTTACTTAGAGCTGGGCATTCCTCTTTTTCCAAGTTCCACCACTACCAAATCGCAAACTTTTCCATTTCGAACCGTAAATTTCAGTAAGGTTCTCACCTTATGAAACCCTTGAAGCCCTACTGCACCTGGGTTCATGTACAAGCAGGCCAACTGTGCATCGTATTCGACCCTGCAAATATGGGAGTGCCCACATACAAACAAGGAGGCACCCGATGACTGAATACGGTCTTTGACCCCTTTGGCATACCTTTTGGGACTGCCTCCAATATGCAGCATAAGTACGCTCAGCCCTTCTACCTCGAAATACAGTTCCCCGGGAAAATGATCACACATTGCTTTGTCGTCGATGTTGCCGGTAACGATGCGTAGGACCTTCCCTTTTGGCAGACGGGTCACCACATCGATAGCACCAATATCCCCAGCGTGCCATATCTCATCAACCTCTTCCAAATGGGTCAATATGCCATCGTCCATGTGGCTATGGGTATCCGAAATCAATGCAACCGAAATAGGCATATTTTAATGTTTATGGAGGATTTGCTACAATAAAAATCAAATACTGGATTTTTGCAACCTAGCAAGCGGGTAGGGTCGGAAGCATTCAAGTTAATTAGCCGCTTGAACTTGGTTATTGGGAGATTCCTTTCTATTTTTACGACCATAGATAATTTTGCATATACATGAAAGAAATACAGTTTAGAGACGCTATTCGGGACGCCATGTCGGAAGAAATGAGACGGGACAAAAACGTCTTTCTGATGGGTGAAGAGGTGGCCGAATACAATGGCGCTTACAAGGCAAGCCAAGGGATGTTGGACGAATTCGGCCCCGATAGGGTTTACGATACACCGATATCGGAGCTTGGTTTTGCTGGATTGGGGGTCGGGGCAGCAATGAACGGGTTAAGGCCCATCATTGAATTTATGACTTTCAACTTTTCGCTGGTAGCCATAGACCAAATCATCAACTCGGCGGCAAAAATGTATGCGATGTCCGGAGGTCAGTATTCGGTACCAATCGTATTTCGTGGCCCAACCGGAAATGCAGGCCAATTGGGCGCTACGCACTCTTCCAACTTTGAAAATTGGTTCGCCAATACGCCCGGCCTAAAGGTGGTGGTACCTTCCAATCCCTATGATGCGAAAGGACTGTTGAAAGCTTCCATTAGGGACAATAATCCTGTCATCTTCATGGAATCTGAGCTGATGTATGGTGACAAAGGTGAAGTACCCGAGGGCGAATACTTGCTTCCACTTGGTGTGGCCGACATAAAACGTAAAGGAAAAGACGTGACCATCGTTTCCTTCGGTAAAATTATCAAAGTTGCTTACGAAGCGGCAGAGGAGTTGGCAAAAGACGGTATCGAGGTGGAAATCATAGACCTGCGAACCGTGCGCCCTATCGATTACGATACGGTTATACAGTCGGTAAAAAAGACCAACCGCTGCGTAATTGTAGAGGAGGCAAACCCCTTATCTTCCATTGCCACAGACCTGGCATTTAACATTCAACGCCTGGCATTTGATTACCTGGATGCCCCTATCCTGAGGGTGAACTCCATGGATGTGCCATTGAGCTATGCTCCAACCTATATCGAAGCAACCCTACCTAATGCCAAACGAACGATTCAGGCAGTCAAAAAAGTGCTTTACAGGGATTAGTATTAGCTCCAAATCCGGAACTAAAAAAAAGGCTTCCACGCGGAAGCCTTTTTTTTTTAATAAACTCAATCCCAAACTCTTTTAATTCTCAATCATGGTACCTCCGCCCTGTTGCTTAAGGTCTTCGTTAGTGACGCCTCGCTTCTTTCTGCGCTGACCGCCATCCACACTTAGTTTGCCTATCCGATAGGAGAAATTCACCTTAAAGTTCATGTTTCTAAGGGAGGTGATACTTTGCTGCATGATGGTTGGTGTATACAATTCATTTCGGATCTTAAACTCGGTAGTAAAAAAGTTCTCCGCACCAAACCCTATCGTGCCGCGTTTTTCGTTAAACTGCTTGTTCAAGCTCAAGCTGTAGATCCCAAACCCTCCGGCGGTACCCTGCAACTGTACTGCCCGGCCTCTATAGAATGAAAAAGCTTGGATCTGCCAGTTTTTTGGCAGGGTGTAATTTCCAAACAATCGGCCACTCACCACAAAACCTTCATTTTGAGCTGCGTATAGAGGATCCTCCAGACCGTTGTCTAATTTCGCATAATAGGTATCTACGCTGCCGTTGATGGAAAACTTGCCGGACACATTGACGTTTGAAAAAACGCTCAACCCGTACGCCTGTTCTCTACCGATATTCTCATAGGTAGTAAATATCACGTCATCGTCTTGAACGGTTCGCAAAGGTTGAATAGATCCTGTCGTATTTCGATAGTAGCTGGTAAAATTGAGCGATGATCCTTTGATATACGTGCTATAGGACATCTCATAGTTGTCTGTCAATTCAGGATCCAACAACGGATTACCCTGCGTAATCTGTAGTGGGTTGGCTGCCTGTATGTTTGGATTCAGGAAAGTAAGGGACGGACGCTGAATACGCCTGTTATAGGCAGCCTTTACCATGTTACCGTTGGAAAGCTTTCTGCCTAGATTCACACTCGGCACAAAAACTCCGTAATCAGGGATATTTGCGGGTAAATCCGAATTTCTGAAATCCGCCTGAATAGTCGTGTACTCATACCGTAGACCAGCCTTTAAGGTGTAATTTTCCAAAAAAGCCTGGGTAAACGACAAATATCCTGCGGTTACGTTTTGGTCGTAATTAAACTGATTGGAAAACGTGACATTTTCATTCTGAACGAATGGTGCCCCGGGTCCATCTGCTTCGAAGTACGCGAAATCACTGACCGCCTTTCTCAAAATATTTTTGGCTCCGTACTCCAAAATTTGATCACCACCAGATCCTAAGGGAGTTACATAATCCAATTGAATAGTAAATTCTTCGTTGATACCTGCATTGTCGTTTCTTACGCGGTAGATAATCTCATCAAAGCTGGAATTGTACAGGCTATTGGTGAAATCGTTCGTCAGGTTGTTTCTGCTATATAGGGTGGAGATTGCAAATTCCTTCTGTGGCTTTTCGAATGTCTTGGTGTAATTGAAATTGAAATCGATGGTATTGGACAAGTTGTCCGTGTTTACATCCCGGAGCAAAGAGCTGAGTAGTTCTTCTTCCCGATAGGTATCGGTCAATAGTCCATCCTGCCGGTTCCGCATGTTCCTTACACCTACGCTCAATGAGGCGGTCAGAAAGTTGTATTTATTAATATCGTAATCCCAGCCCAGATTGTACCTTCCAAACAACATGTTATTTCTTGTATCTGCAGACTGCAAAATACGGGTATTGGCTCCATTGGGATCGAGGAGAGTCTGCTCGTTTTCAAAGCTGCCCAAGATATTGTAGCCAGAACGCCCAAAACCTCCCAGACTCCATCCCATTTTCCCCTTTTTAACACTTGCGTTTGCCCCCAAATTGGACCCGCGTAAGCCCGCGCTACTATTGATATTCAGGGAAACGCCCTGAAGCTTATTTTTCTTAGTGACAATATTGATCACACCGCCCGTACCTTCTGCGTCGTATTTTGCCGAGGGGGAAGTGATTACCTCTACCGATTTAATCTCCTCCGCAGGAATCTGCTTCAACGCTTCAGCGATGTTGTTTGCTACAATTGCCGATTGCCTACCGTCTATTAATACCAAGATATTACTACTGCCCCTCATGGAAACATTTCCATCAAGGTCCACAGAAAGCATTGGCACCCTGCGCAAAACGTCGGAGGCATCGCCCCCTGCGGTGGTTAAATCATTTTCAGCATTGTAAATGGTTCGATCCACTTTCTCTTCAATCAGTTGTCTTTGCCCCTGAACGACCACTTCTTGAAGAGCTACCGATTCCTCTACCAACTGTATTTCGCCTAAATTGAAATAATTACTGGTCGGAGTGACTTTCAACTCGATAGGTTCGGACGTATTGTATCCCATAAAAGATACACGAAGTCGATAGTTACCATCCTTAAATCCGGTGATGAAAAATTCACCGTCATCGTCTGCAACAGCACCTGCCACGTTCTTATCTGTTTCAGCTTCCACTAGTATAACAGATGCATAGGATACCGGATTTTGGGACTTATCGGTTACCTTTCCGGTGATTTGGTAACTTCCGGCTACATTTTGCCCAAACGACGAAAAGCCGAGACCTAAGAAGGCCGCCACAATCAGCAAGGCACTAACAGTAATTTTTTTCATTTTGTAAATTGTACGGAGCATTTTGATTGGTTTCTTTTTCAAAATCTAACCCAAAGGAACGGAATGAGTTTACCCAGAAAAAATCTACTAGACGAAACCGCATCTTTTATAGACGAAATACCCCAAATCTACGGTATCTCCATCTCGGCGCCTCAAAAGAACGTTGGTCGACCAAAATCGCGAATCTACCGATTCATTCCGCAGAACTGTATATTGAATAGCTTGATAAATCGACTATTTATTATGTTTACCGTCTAAAATCAGTGCCCCCAGCGACTCCGGTTCGGATTCCCTGCCGCATATACCTTCCTCATTTGACAATACGAATGGGCAATGCCAAACTTTCGGAATAACATCGTAAAATGAAACCTACCCTATTTAGAAAAAACTTAACGGTATTGGTGCATGTGCTTGCTTGGCTACTGGTAGCGTTGGCCTTGTTTGTCATCAACCCATTGTCTTGGAGAATAGATCTTCCTATGGAGTTTTGGGTGAAGCAATTCCTTATTTTAACCATATTGATTTGGTCGTTTTACGGAAACATCCTCTACGTGGCACCCAAATTTCTCTTCCGGGGAAATTACTGGCAGTATTTGTTTATCGTTCTATTTGCCGGCTTGGCCTTCGTCCTGATTTTACAAAAGTACGATAGTTGGGTAGAGTTTTCCCGTCTGATGCATGAGGCTTTTCGCCCGGGACAACCGTATGTGCCCAGACCGAAAAGCTATACGTGGGATATTGTCTTCTACATGCAGTATGCGCTTAGTATAGGCATAAGCACCAGTATCGCAGCAGTTCATAAGTGGCAACTGGAGGATATAGTAAGACGCCAATTAGAAGAACAGAAAAAACTATCCGAGCTTTCTTACCTGAAAGCACAAATCAACCCCCATTTCTTTTTCAATACATTAAATAATATATATGCCCTTATCAATTTCGACGTAGAGCAGGCCAAAACTGCACTATTGAAACTCTCCAGAATGATGAGATATGTGCTATATGAAACAGAAAAGGACAAAACCTTCCTCAGCGCTGAAATCAGTTTTATCAAAGATTATATTTCACTGATGCAAATACGCGTATCCGAAAAAGTGAAATTAGACATCCAAATTCAAGAAAAATTCGATGAGGTGCCCATAGCCCCCATGATGATCTTGCCGTTTGTCGAAAACTGCTTTAAGCACGGTGTGAGTGGAAGCAACCAAAGCTATATCAAAATACACTTGCACATGGAGGAAAAGCGACTGATCCTTGTAACAGAAAACAAAATCACAGATAAAAACCAGGCTAGTCCGGAAACATCCCGAAAAGGTATAGGTCTGACAAACACCCTGAGAAGACTTTCCCTGTTATATAAAAATAAACACATACTTACCATTGACGACACCAATCCGGAAAGGCTCTACCGGGTAAATCTTTCCATTGATCTGACCTAATTTTTTTGGATGATATCAAAAATTCGTACCTTTTCCCAATGATCGACAACAAAATCAGATGCATAGCTGTAGACGATGAACCGTTGGCCTTGGCGTTAGTGAGTGGATTCATTTATCAAACCCAATTCCTAGAGCTTGTAGGTAAGTTTGACAATGCAATCGAAGCGTTAAATTTTCTCCACCATAACGAAGTCGACCTGATTTTTTTAGACATCCAAATGCCCGATTTGACCGGAATGGAGTTGGCGAGAGTTTTAGAAGGCAGGAAAAGCCCACATAATCCGAAGATCATCTTTACGACCGCCTATGATCAGTTTGCGCTAGAGGGGTACAAAGTAAATGCACTGGACTATCTCTTAAAGCCGTTTGGATACGATGATTTTTTACGCGCAAGTACAAAAGCCTATCAGCTCTCCCAATCCGCCCATTTCCCGCCTCAGGTTTTCGCTCCACAGAAGGATTATATTTTTCTCAAAGTGGAATATCAACTGGTAAAAGTCTTTCTAAAAGATATTATTTGTGTGGAGGGATACAAAGACTATGTGAAGGTGCATCTAAAAGATAGGCCCCACCCGTTGCTTTCCTTGACTTCGTTAAAAAATCTCGAGGAGATCCTCCCGAGCGAACATTTCATGCGCGTGCACCGCTCATTTATCGTCTCGTTAGACCACATAGAGTCGGTAACCAAAAATACCGTAAACTTGGGCTCGTTCAATATAGCCGTTAGTGACCATTACAAAGATAATTTTTTAAAATTTATGGAAAAATGGATTAACTAAACCCAAAATAGCTTTTTTGCACGGCATTTGCTGCTTACCCGCTCAAAGGGTTTCTGTTTTTTCGCGTCTGCCTACGCTCCTATAGCTGAACCTTCAAAAAACCCTCCGAATAAGGTGTTCCGAGTTTTACGCCTTAAAAAAAACAGAACTTTCTTAAAGAAATAAACGTAAAACGTACAAAGAAAAAAATAACATTATGAAATATCCAGGAATTATTGCTTTATCCATCTTAACATTCACATCCTGTCAAAAAAACACGAGCGAGGAGAGGTTCCTCTATGAGGAAGAACGTGTAGTGGATTTGGAAACAGGTGACGAGTATTTTCTTCAAAATATGGATACCCTAACCGTGGTGCACATCGACGGCAAATCGGAACAGCTTGTGGTGTCTGCTGCACCCTTCTCAGACAGCGAGGAACTCGAATTGCTAATTTCCTCCTACAAAGAAAAAATCTCCGATAGAAAGGAAAGCATCTTTACGGAACAAAAAACGAAAATCATTGAGGAGCGAAAACTCCGCTACCAAGAATATAGTGACGAAGAGTTACTCGCTTACTTTAATAAAATCCATCAAGACGATGAGCCCTATGGACAACAAATGGATGTCATGGCAGAACTGGTCAAAAGAGAAGCCGTCTTAGCAATCGATGTGCCTGAACTCTTGGAAATAGATACCGCAAAGGTGGATTTCAATGCCGACTATACCAACTAAAACAAAAATTCCTACCCAACATCGGGTTTTGGATCCAATTACGCAAAAAAGGTACCGGCCAAAAATAAGCCGGTACCTTTTTTCAGTTTTTAAGAGTATCTATTTACCTATCTTCGGCGGCCTCCAAGGGCCCCCAGTGCCTTTTTTGCTCCACCCATGTTGTTCATTTGTTTCATCATTTTCTTCATATCGCCAAATTGCTTCATGAGATTATTTACCTCTTGTATGGTTCTCCCGCTACCAGCAGCTAGCCGCTTTCTCCTGCTTCCGTCGATAATCTCGGGATTTTCACGCTCCCCAGGAGTCATACTTTTGATGATTGCTTCAATCGGTTTAAACGAATCGTCATCAATATCCAACCCACGAATGGCCTTTCCCATACCGGGGATCATCCCTAGCAGGTCTTTGATATTGCCCATCTTTTTGATCTGCTCTAACTGAGATAAAAAGTCGTCGAAATTGAACTGATTTTTCCGGATTTTGGCATTAATACGCTTTGCTTCATCTTCGTCAAAAGACTGCTGTGCCTTTTCCACCAGAGATATGACATCTCCCATACCCAAAATCCGCTGGGCCATCCTATCGGGATAGAAAATATCCAAATTCTCCATCTTCTCCCCGGTAGAAATGAACTTGATCGGCTTATTGACTACATGGCGAATGGAAATTGCCGCACCACCTCGGCTATCCCCATCTAGCTTCGTCAATACGACCCCGTCAAAATTCAGTCGCTCGTCAAAGGTCTTTGCCGTATTCACCGCATCCTGTCCGGTCATAGAGTCCACCACGAAGAGCGTCTCGGACGGATTTACCTTCCCTTTCAGCGCTGCGATTTCATCCATCATCTTTTCATCCACTGCCAAACGGCCCGCCGTATCAATAATCACCGTTTTTTTCCCGGTCTTCTTGGCATGGGCGATCGCATTGGTGGCTATTTGCACTGCATCCTTAGTATCGGGTTCGGCATACACTTCTACCCCTATCTGTCCTCCGAGTGTTTTAAGCTGCTCGATCGCCGCAGGTCGATAAATATCACAACCAACGAGCAAAACCTGCCTTCCCTGTTTCTTGAGGTAGGTCGCAAGCTTGCCTGAAAAAGTTGTCTTACCAGAGCCTTGCAGACCAGAGATCAAAATGACCGCCGGATCCCCCTTTAGATTGATATCCTCCTTAGCACCACCCATCAATTCGGTCAGTGCTTCCTGGGTGATTTTAACTAGCAATTGCCCGGGTGATACCGCTATTAGCACATCCCGTCCCAATGCTTCCTCCTTGATGCGGTCTGTTACGTCTTTGGCCACTTTGTAGTTGACATCCGCATCTATCAGTGCTCTCCTGATTTCTTTCACGGTACTCGCCACATTTATTTCAGTGATGGTGCCTGTACCCTTTAAGGTTTTAAATGCTCTGTCTAACTTATAACTCAGATTATCGAACATGGTCTTCTAGTCATTTTTTTTCTATCACAAAAATAAATAAAATAAATTCCATAAAAAGTTTTCTGGACCATATAATGCCCAGCGACCCAATTCCGACGGGTAAGTTGCCTTTTAAGGGCTCGCTAAAAAAATAAGAGATTATTTGAAAAAAATTTTTACTATTATTTAGTTTTATAATTCAATCATGATTTATCCTATTAACCTACCTCTAGAGGAGGCTCTGCTCCCAAAACCACGATTGAGACACCCTAAAACAATGATTTTAGGTGAAATATCAACCTTTGAAATATCCAATAAGCCAAAAAGTTGTATCTAACATGCAAAAATACCCCGATCAGGGTATTTTTTAGGTTAGAAAAAAGTCGTTACTTACGCCCTGAAATGACATCATAATCAATTGCTTATGAAAAACTCCAAAGGATTGATTGTGTGGGAGATTACTGGGTTAAGGAGGCTGACAATACATCAATAAAACTGTTTACTAATTAAAATCATAGTAAATTTTAAAAATTTGTAACTATAGTCAAATATTCTAGTTATATAAATTTCATAAATAAAACTAAATATTATGAACATGATACAAGAATCTACACCCCTTTTTATTCCGATCAGCAGTTTTTCGGAGCACTGCCGCAAACTTGCCGGCAGCAACCTGAAACCACTTATCGAGGTAATTCACGAGCTGGAATTCAAATTCTACAAAGCAGAGAAAACACTCGGAATACTTAACTTCAAAGATACCCCCTATGAAATTTTAGGATTAAAGGGCATTCATGTCAGGGTGCTCGACACTGTCCTAAAGCTGAGATTGGTACCTTTATTTGATTGGTATTCGTGGAGAGCAGAAGCTGAACTCTACTACAATAATCCTTCAAAACTCTATGGATTGGACATCGTAACATTAGGCAAAATCCTAACGGTCATGCTGCGATCCCAGAGCATCTACGAACCTGGTTTTCTGGAGGAAAAGATTAAAGACCGATTTGTATTAAATTTATTGAAAGCCATCGTACAGGCCCTTCAGCAGGATAGTTCTCTAAGCTAACCTAAAGCCCATATTAAAAAGGACAAATATTGGCAGGGTAAAACCTAATGATAAATTAGTTGGTTTTAAACTTGGCGCAGATATTGTGCTGACGCTGATAAATCATAGCGAAACCAATTGGAATCACCCCATACCACACTACCCATGGGCCAATCGCTGCGAAAGCGACTGTCTCTACCTACTTGGAATATCTGCTTGATGGTACTTTTTCTGTTTCAAGCAGCGGGGATGAACTCTATTGCATCCGCACAGAGTAATCCGTCGTTAACCATTACCAAAGAGGATGCCTCCTGCCCTGGAAATGGATCCATTTTGGCCACAATTGCCGTGGATGGGACAACAACCTTGACCAATGTCGTTTTCAGCCTTTTTTTGCCTCCGAATTTTCAAGAGCCCTTGGTAAGTAACGGATCCGGGATTTTTGATGGCCTTTCGCAAGGAAACTACCTTGTAAGAGCCACCGGTGAATCTTCAAGCACCGAATTCCTTATTGAATCCGAGGTTGAAATACAAAGGAACGTACAAGGATTAAATTTTTTTATCTCCGCGCAAGATATTTGCTCGGGAAACGACGGTGTACTGACAGCCATAGTTGAAACAGGCTCCCCGACTAGCTTCGAACTAAGGGGAGCCAAAAATCACCCTCCACAGACCAATCCTTCCTTTTCCAATTTAAGTGAAGGACTTTATACCTTAATTATAGTCGATGAGTGCGGCGAGGTCTATTCCCAGGACTACCAGTTGACGAAACCATCATTTGGTATTGACCCATCGTACCAAGAGTTCAACTCACTGCTCCCATCCTGCGATCTCGTAACGGTGGGACACCGGTTGGTATCCACCACAGCAGCTATTCAATTTCCGGTTGAGGTGACATGGACCATCGCTGTGCCCAATGGTGCAATTGAAACCATTACAAGAGAATTTCAAGAAGGAGATTTGACCCGAGGCACCTTTTTTTCCGATATTCCCTTCTTTCAAGGCACCTCCTATACCTATCAGATTCAGGCCACCGATAACTGTGGTTTCACCACGCCACCTCAGCAATTTACCATCAATAAAACTATTTCAATATCAGATGATCTCAGATGGGGAGCTGGACTTTGTGGAAGGAGGCGCCTATCCATCAAGCCCCAATTTGCCCACCCTCCTTTCACCATAGAGTTTGATGCCTTCCCGGAGGGCTTTGACCCCGGTGAGGCAAATCCCAATTTCCCCGGTCCATTTACCGAGAATAATATTTTCTTTGGAAGCCCAGAAGATCCGATTCCAGATGGCTTTTATGCACTCACCCTATCAGACGCCTGCGGCAACACTGCCTCAATCAGTGTAGATCATCGAACCATCGTCGGTGCGCCTTCCGCTACGGTGCTAAAAAGCTGCACCCCTGGTTTTGCAAGTTTGGAATTACTGAATTTTGACTATTTTTTGGAAAATGTCACGTTAGTGGATGGTCCCCCGGAGTTTGGCCAGTCGTTTCCGGTGGATTTATCGCAGCACATTAGCCAGGTAGACTCCCGAAGGTTTTTTTTGGGAGAAATCCCTTCCGGAGATTATACTTTCGAAGTAAAAACAAGCTGCGGAGACGAAGTGTATAGAAGAACCTACCCCATCGCAGGTACGACGGTTACTTCAGAAGAAATAACCGTAGAAGAAAATTGCGGAACATTTAGTGTCTTTCTCAATTACCTCAGCGATATCCCCAACAGCCAAAACCTTCGCTTCGGGCTTCAAAGAAAAGACCCTCAAACCGGGGTTTGGGGCCATCCCCAAACAGGTGTACCCTATGAGGAAGGTCAGGAATTGACAGCCGCAAATGCCGTTATGCTGTTCAATGGCCAATCCAATATAAACCTTGCCTATTCAGGCGATTTGCGGATTGTCAAAGCTGTTCGGGTATTTAAAGACGGTGCAGACATTCTACCGGGTGAAAGCGCATTTACTCAATGCATCAGCACGGTAAAAGAGTTTTATTTTGCAGGACGGGCCGAATTGGTATCTATCAACTTTTTTTCCTGCGGAAACGGTTTCTACGATGTCTATTTTTCAGAGGTGGGATATGAACCGGTTACTTACAGCATTGTTTCCATCAATGGTATTCCGGTAGATATCCAAAATGGCACAGATCCCCTGTTTAGAAATTTAGAAGCTGGACGCTACCGGTTTCGCATGATCGATCGATGCGGAAATACGACTACTTCCAGCCTCACCTTATTTGGTAGCAACCTCCCTGCTATCACGCCCACAAACCTGTGCGAAGGTGAGAACGGTAGTCTGCTTGTACCTTTCTTCGAACAGGTAGATTACGAATGGTTTCGAACCGATGCGCCGGACGTGATACTCAGCACGGAACATATTCTGCGTTTTTCACCATTTTCGATAGACACCCACGCAGGCGTATATCAGGTACGCCTATCTCTACCCGATCCGGAAAGTTGTATCAATGAAACCTTGGAATTCACCATAGACCCTGAGCAAGTAAACGGTAAGGCTGGTATCGGCCAGGTGGCAACCATTTGCTTTGGTGAAATAGTAGACTTATTTGACTACTTGGCCCCCCCGTTCGGTATGTATGGCACTTGGGAAGACTTAAACAATAGCGGACAGTTGACGGGAAACCTATGGAATACGGAAGGACTGTCTCCTGGAGAATACGAGTTTGGGTACAAGATCTTTGGCCTCTGTGCAGGCGAAGATGAAACGGTGGTAAAGCTTACACTATTACCTCCCATCGAATCACCTGAAGGTCTGCAAATACAAGAGTTTTGTGCCACAAGTAACCCAACACTGGAAAGCCTGCAGGTTTCCGGGGAAAATATCCGTTGGCACGCTACGCCTGCCGGAGATCAACCACTGTCTCCGGACAACCCGCTTCAGGACAGAGTGACCTACTACGCAGAACAGGTGATTGGAGGTTGCCCTTCTGCAGAACGGCTACCAGTAAGTGTACGCATTTACCCGGAACTGACCAATGCGGTGATTCAGGAAAATCAGGTAGTCTTCCAATTACAACCAATCGATCCGCTAATTGGGCAACCGGTAGAAGGGGGCAAGCTTCCCTATACCTACCAGTGGGAACGATCACTAGATGGTGAAAACTGGACGGAAATCACCGAGGCTACCGAAGCATTTTTTGCCCCTGAACCAATACTGGAGAACACCTATTTCCGAAGGATCGTGAGGGATCAGCTTTGCGGTGAACTTATTAGTAACGTCATACTGATAGAAACCAAGGTCGCACCGATACAAGCTACTGCAGATCGGTATGGTCCCATTAAGGGTTTTGAGGAAAATATCTTGGGAGTATGGACCAATGACCTGTTTATGGAGAGGCCGATTCAACCCGGAGAGGTGACGTTTGCGGTAACTTCGGTCACCGATGATTCAGGCACCGAAACAAATCTCAATGTAACCTTTGATCAGGTTGGGAACTTGGTTCTTGCTCCCGGAGCAGGTGCCGGAAACTATGTGGTGGAATACCAGATCTGTCAAACTGGAATACCAGGCAATTGCAGCGATGCCACCGTGGAACTTTGGGTAGGCAGGGTAGAAATCACCTTGGAAAAAAGAGTAGACCGGCAAAGGGCTGTGGAGGGTGAAATCCTTACGTTTTTTATCTCCGCCACTAACAACAGCCCCTTTGCGCTGGAAAATGTCATCTTGGAGGACATCCTTCCAGATGGTCTGATGTTCTTATCGGCCTCTATCACTCCAACAGGTAGCTATCAGTGGAATTGGGAAAGTCTTGGCATGCAAGAAAACATTGAAATTACCCTGGATGTAATGGCTACCCAAGACGGCGATTATGTCAATGAAGTGCGGATATCAGCAGGAGATTTCGAACAGGCCGCCTCTAGTCCCGAGGTAATCGTAAGAGTTAGGGAGTCTGAATTAAGCCTCACCAAAACTGTCACTCCGGAAGAAGTGGAGGATGGAGATACGTTTTTCTATGAATTGGAGATCCAAAACAATGGAATTGACGAGGGAACCGACTTGTCCATTTTTGACCGACTGCCGGTGGGCGTTAGGTTTGTAAGTTGGGAATTTGAATCTACTAGCTCTGAAATAACCCCCAGCTTGACCAATTCGGGACGTTTGCTGACATGGAATGTAGCTAAATTCCCTGTGAACGCATCATTGATCATCCGTGTAGAGGTCGTCGCTCTGACAGATGGCACCTTTACCAACGAAGCTTGGGTCGTTAGCGAGGCCTTAGACCCAGATACTGCAAACAATGCTTCTCAGGTTTCGAAACAAATCAAGCCGCTTTTCATCCCAAACGTAATCAAGCCGGACAATGATGGAAAAAACGAGACGTTTATCGTTAGGGCGGAACATAAATTTGAAAAAACCGAACTGGTGATATTCAATCGATGGGGGGATCCGGTATTTCAATCAGATGACTACCAAAATGACTGGAACGCCTCAGGATTAAACAGTGGCACCTATTATTACCAACTGAACGGGTATTTACCGGGCGGAGAGAAAATACAATATAACGGATGGGTTCAAGTAATCAAATAGGCCTGATTTTTTCGTGCTTGCTACGCATCGGCTCTACTTTGCTGGCTGGTTTCGGTTTGATTCCGTTGTCGGCAGAGGGACAACAAATCCCACAATTCAGCCAATATACCTTTAACGGACTCCATATTAACCCTGCCTATGCCGGTTACAAATTAGATCCGTTTGTGCAGGCAACCTACCGAAGTCAATTTATGGCATTCCCTGGGTCTCCGCAGACCTTCAGTATTTCCGGGGACATGGCTTCCAAAGATGGCAGCATGGGGTTTGGTGCTACGCTGCTTTCCGACCGACTGGGTGCCTCTTCGGTGCAAAGTATACTCCTCACCTATGCCTACAAAATCAAAACCGGGGACCGTTCCTATCTGGGGTTGGGAATCAGTGGCGGCACTTCGGAGTATAGTATCGACGGCAGCAGGCTACTCCCTGACGACCCTACGGATGGAACCATCCCCATGGAGCGCATCAACTTATTTACACCTAACCTGAACAGTGGACTGTTCTTCCATACAGAAAGTTTTTTTACCGGCATTAGTGTGTTCAATATGATTGGGCGCCAAAGGCTGGAGAACAGGGATCTGGCATTGGCCACGCATAATTTTCACTATTTCTTTCAGATAGGTGGCATATTCGAACTTAGTCCGCAAGCCTCGCTAAAGCCCAGCCTGCTCGTCCGGGAGGATCTTTCCGGACCCACCAGCTACGACCTAAACACCATGGTGCTACTCGATGAGCGATTCTGGGTAGGGGTCTCCTACAGATCGGGTTGGGGAAACCGGGGAAATAGAAACGCCATTGCCATGCTTTTTGACCTGTTTTTGTCCAATGACCTGCGGTTTGGCTATGCATATGATTTCAACCTGACCGCAACCAATAACTACCGAAACAACTCCCATGAATTTTCTTTGGGTTATTACTTGGGCGATAAAATGCGGAGACCAGGGCACAATTATAAATTTTAGAAGTGGAGATTAATCCTTAATTTGCAGCGATAACGAGTTGCCAATTTTAAACCTCACACATGGCTTTTAGCTTCAAAAAAGATATACTTCCCCACTTACTGGGAGTTTTAGCCTTCTATTTGATTACGGTTCTTTATTTCTCTCCCATAGTTTTTGAAGGAAAACTCTTGTTTCAATCAGACATCTTGCAGTGGGAAGGCTCCGCAAAAGAAGTACTCGACTATAGAAACGAAACAGGCGAAGAAACCTTGTGGACTAACCGCATGTTTGGCGGCATGCCGGCATACCTCATTCACAGCAACCCAAAAGGTGACATTACCAATTTCCTGATTAAGCTCCTAACGCTCGGTCTGCCACACCCAATAGGATCCCTGTTTTTTGGAATGGTAGGAATGTATATATTGCTCTTATGCTTCCGGATACGGCCGGAGATATCCGCCGCCGGAGCGGTGGCCTTCGCTTTTAATACGTTTAATATATTGAGTTTGGAAGCAGGACATAACGCTAAGATTTGGGCTGTTTGCCTCATCCCCCTTCTTTTTGCTGGAGTACACCTCGCTTTTACGGGCAAAAAATTACTGGGTACCCTAATAACAGCCTTTGCTATCCTACTACAGCTTAAATTCAACCACCTTCAGATCACCTATTACACGCTTATTATTGTAATCATCTATGGAATAGGCCAGTTGATCCACTTCCAGCAGAAAAACGAACTCCCAGCATTTGGAAAGGTCACCGGCCTATTGATCCTCGGCGCCTTTTTGGGTGTGCTAGGAAATGCCGCGCGATTAACCAGCGTAATGGAATACAGCCAATACTCTACTCGCGGTGTGAGCAACCTAGAAACCCCGCAGCAAGTTGGCCAATCCGGACTGGACAAAGACTATGCATTCAATTGGTCCCAAGGAAAGCTGGAATCATTGACCTTCTTGATACCTAATTTTTTGGGCGGTGGAAGTGTGCAGCCTTTACCCCGCTCATCTGCATCAGAGGAGGCGTTGAGGAAGCAAGGCATTGAACCTGCGCAGATAGCCGAATTTACACGCGGTGCGCCCACCTACTGGGGTGATCAGCCCGGTACCGGAGGCCCCATTTACGGAGGAGTGATCATGGTTTTCTTTTTCATTATTGGTTTATTTTTTGCGCCTTCATTATACAGGAATATCTTCCTAGGAATCACGGTCGCCACCTTAATCCTTTCCTGGGGAAAAAATCTTGCATGGCTAAACTACTTCCTTTTTGACTACCTCCCCGGCTATAACAAGTTTAGAGCCGTATCCATGTCTTTGGGCATCACCCTTTTTGCGTTTCCTGTACTCGGAGCTCTAGGACTCCAAAATCTGATCAGCCTACCTCCGAAAAAAGAAAACTTCCGAAGATTTTGGATAGCTACCGCTGTGGTATTGGGAATGATTGCACTTGCCGTGATCATTGCTGGAATTTTGGGCTATAGAGGGACAGCGGAAGGTTCCTATCCAGACTGGCTGCAACAAGCACTTCGGGAAGACCGAAAAAGCATGTTGCTATCCGACACATTTCGAAGCATCGCATTTCTTGTGGTAACGGCAGGCCTGCTTTTTGCCCTATTAAAACAAAAGCTAAACCAATCCCTTGCACTCAGCGTCATGGCAGTATTGGTAGCGATCGACGTATGGGGCATAAACCGTCGGTACTTGAATAAAGACAGCTTTGCCGAAAATCCCAGTCAGCAGTACTTTTCCGCCACCCCGGCCGATCAGAAAATCCTGCAGGATCCAGGCCATTTTAGGGTCCTCAACCTACAGAATCCTTTCAATGAAGCCAGAACCAGCTACCGATTCAACAGCATAGGTGGGTATCATGGCGCAAAACTCGGAAGGTATCAAGAGCTGATAGAAAACCGCATTTCTCCCGAGATAAACCAATTTATCCAAAAAGCACAGGAAGGTAATTTTGATTTTGAGAGTATCCCGGTGCTAAACATGCTGAACACCAAATACATCATGGCGGGACGAGCTGAAAATGCCGTATTTCAAAACCCCCAAGCAAACGGCCCTGCTTGGTTTCCCGCAGAAATAATAAACGTAGACACCAATCAAGAAGAAATCGACCTGCTGAACGGCTTGGATACAAAGACAAAAGCCACTTTTGCCATTGCGCAAGGTAGCGCGCCAGCCATTGGGTCCGGATCTGTGACGTTGAAATCGTACCAACCCAACCAATTAACGTATTCGGTAGAAGCTAATAAGGCCGGGCTGGTGGTATTTTCCGAAGTCTACTACCCTGAAGGATGGACTGCCACGATCAACGGAACAACTGCGGAAATATTACGAACCAATTACCTGCTTCGTGGATTGGAGGTTCCACAGGGCCAATCCGATGTCGTATTTCACTTTAATCCTACCACCTATGCCACCGCTTCGCTGGCGATGAACATCACCCAATACCTGTTGGTTTTGGCCCTTGGATTCGCCTTGGTAGTTTCTATTCGCCGACGCAGCAACCAATAACCCCATTGCACCATGTCTGAGGATGTAGCCAAATTTTACGACGAATTCGCCGATCTACAACTTAAAATCGGTGTAAACTCAAGACACGTGAGTATCTTGAAAAAAGTAATGGATGCCGGATTAAAGCCTTGGCACCATGTTTTGGAAGTGGGTTGTGGCATTGGAACGGTAAGCCACCTACTGGCCAAAAAAGTCCCGAAAGGCAATGTACTAGCCGTCGACATTAGCCCGGAAAGTATCCGACAAGCTACCCATTTATGGGCCAAATATCCCAACCTTCGCTTTGAAACATCGGATATGAAGGACTTTGACAAAAAAGAACAGACTTTTGATGCAGTGGTCTTTCCCGATGTGTTGGAGCATATCCCAGTTGAAGACCATTTTGCACTGTTCGAAACCATAAAGCGTCACAGTCATCCGGACACCATAGTGTTTATACACATTCCTGCACCAAGATTTCTGGAATGGATGATCGAAAACGAGGCTGAAAAACTTCAGGTAATCGATCAGCCCCTAGATACCGCCACATTGGTGGAAAACCTCTCAGCCAATGGGTTTTACCTCGACAAAATGGAAACTTACAGTGTTTTTTACAACGAAAAAGACTACCAGTATTTCGTGTTTAAAAAGCAGCGACCGATAGAAGCGGTCACGCACAAACCCAAATGGCAGATCTTTAAGGAGCGGATTTGGAACAAGCTAGGCCTTTCCAACTGAAGTCTCCATGCTAGTCTATGTAGCCCCGATCAAAACTGCATTTATCCAAAGAGATTTGGAAATGCTAGAGGAACACACCAAGCTTACCTTCCTGACATTTACCGATAAACCGCTGCTTCTTCCGGCCTTTTTCCTGATACAGTTCCTACAGCTCACCCTGCTGCTGCCTTTTACTCGTCGTTATCTGTGCTTTTTTGGAGGCTATCACACGGTGATCCCGGTAATACTGGGAAGACTATTCGGAAAAAAAGTAATCATCCAATGCGGCGGCACAGACGCCATGCACCTCCCCCACATTAACTATGGAAATTACCGAAAAAAGTGGTTGCGCCGGGCCACTGTATTCAGCTTTAAAAATTGCAGCCTGATCGTGCCAGTCTCGGAGGCATTGGTTTCATCAGATTACCGATACGATTCAGAGGTACCAGCAAAGCAGGGCCTCCGAAACCTGATCCCTGGGTTAAAAACCCCCATCCAAGTAATTCACAATGGCTTCGACACAGTCTTTTGGAATGACTCTGGCACGAATAAAAAATCGTTTTCCTTCGTGACCGTAGCAACAGGGATATCTGCGGCCAACCGCGCCAGCGTGAAGGGCATAGATCTAATACTTAAACTGGCAAAAACCTACGCACATTACCATTTCACATTAGTAGGTGATGCGGCGTTTTCGGTAGATCTGCCAAATGTTTATGTACTACCCAAACTCAGCACCATGGAACTCCGGGAAGTCTACAGACAAACCCAATTTTATCTCCAATTATCTGCTTCTGAAGGATTTCCAAATGCCCTGGCAGAAGCCATGCTTTGCGGCTGTGTCCCTATAGGTTCCCATGTAGGTGAAATCGCACACATCATTGGCGACACCGGCTTTTTACTCGAACGAAAGGATTTTCAACAACTCTCTGCAATCATCGATAGCTTGGAAAAACAAAATTTGGCTGTCCTTCGTCAAAAGGCTCGCTTCCGCATCATGAACCTATTCCCTTACGGACTCAGAAAGCAAAAATTGCTAAAACTCATCTCACAACCAACTTTCTCCCCTACCTGCGACCAACCCGACCCACAGTGAATAAAATCGCCAAACAAAGTTTGCTCACCACCTTGTTCGCCTATTTGGGGGTTGTCGTAGGGTACTTTAACGTGCTTTGGCTACTGCCGTTTGTACTGGAACCGAACCAAGTGGGACTCTTCAAAACCATCCAAGATTTGGCGATATTGCTCGTTCCTTTCGCCCAACTGGGAATAGGAAACGGAATAACGCGTTTCTTTCCCTTGGTGGAAGGGAGCAAATTCTCGCTTTTGACCCAGACGCTTACCGTTGGCGTCATCGGTTTTGTGGTTATTGCCGGGTTGTTCGTGTTTTTTCAAGATACTGTCATAGCAGTCTTTGCCCGAAACGCTCCCGATGTAAATGACTACCTGCTGGTTGCGTTACTCATTACCTTATTTTCTTTGCTCAGCACCATCTTGGAATCCTTTTGTAGATCTTACCTCAAAGTGGCCTTCCCTTCCTTTATACGAGACGTTCTATTGCGCCTACTGATTGCGCTATTGGTCCTTGGCTATTACATAAAACTGTATTCATTTTCAGCGCTGATGTGGGGACTTGGAGGCGTCTATTTATTGGCATTACTGGCCATGATGACCTATATGGTGCGGTCTAAGCTTTTTCAGCTTACCTTAAACTGGCAAAACCTGGACCGGAAATTCCGCAAATCATTTTTTAGCTACAGCTTTATCACATTGCTGGGAACGGCAGGGGCATTACTGATCATGAAGATTGATAGCTTAATGGTCAGTTCGCTGATCGGATTAGATGCCAATGCGGTTTACATCATTGGGTTTTCCATTGCAGTAGTCATTGAAATGCCCCGAAGAGCCATCTCCCAAGTAATCATGCCGGTCATTTCTGAGAAATTTGCAGTCGATCAATTAGATGATATTCACCAGATATACCGAAAAGTAGCTGTAAACCAGCTACTGATTTGTCTGCTGATATTTGGTTTGATCTGGCTAAACATAGATAACCTGTACCATTTCGTCCCAAACCGGGAAATTTACCAGGCTGGCAAATGGGTGGTTTTTCTCATTGGCATGGGTAAAATCACGGATGCCCTCTTTTCGGTGAATAGTGAAATCATAGTTTTTTCAAAATTCTACCTCTTTAACATCACTGCCACCTTGATTATGTGTATCGCGGTGATTATGTTTAACTTTTGGCTCATCCCAATATGGGATATAGAAGGGGCCGCCATGGCCTCCTTCATGGCCATGCTTCTATACAACCTGATCAAATTTATTTATATCAAGGTTCGATTGGGATTTAGCCCTTTTTCAATTGCACTGCTCAAGATCGTCCTGATCGGGGCTTTCAGTTGGTCAATTGCACAATTCGTTGTCCCTGGATTGGAAACCGTCCTGTTAGACCTAGTCCTGAAAAGTAGCGTGTTTGTTTTCTGTTACCTACTCGGATCAAAACTATGGCAAGTCTCTCCCGAATCAGAGAACTGGATAAAAGACCGGGTTGCACATGTTTGGTCTACTGTAAAAAAAAGTTAGCCTCGCTGAAAATACGCTACTAAAGCATCGCAAACCCGGTGAACCTCCTCCTCCCTCAAGCTGGGATTCAAGGGAAGAGACAGCGTAGAGCGAGCGATGGTACTCGCCACAGGGAACGCTCTCCCCTCCAAAAAGGGCTTTAGATGAGGTAAGATCTCCGGGTAATGAATCGCCGTACCGATGCCCCTCTCCTCCATATACGCTTTTAGCTGATCCCGATTGACACACTGGATGGTAAACAAGTGTGCGTTGTGGTCTGCTTGCAGCATACCCATGGGCAGGCTGATTTCAGAAAGTCCCCCCAAGCGTTCAAGGTAGATTGCTGCTAGTTTCTTTCTTCGCTCTTGCATGGATTCAAAATGCTTCAGCTTGATGCGTAAAAAAGCAGCTTGCAACGTATCTATTTTAGCATTTCTGCCAGAAATCTCATGTTCGTCCCGTTTTGGCTGCCCATGATTTAGAAATAGACTTAGGTTTTCCGCCGAAATTGAATCGCTTGTCACCAACAACCCGGCCTCCCCTAGTGCACCTAGGTTTTTGGTAGGATAAAAACTAAAACAACCCACATCCCCCCAGCCGCCTGCGGGTATACCACTTTGAAAAGCGCCAAAGGCCTGCGCGGCGTCTTCTACCACTCGAAGATCCATTGAACGAGCAAAGGTGGTCAACGCCGCCATATCCACCATTTTCCCATACAAATGTACAGGAATAATCGCTTTCGTACGTTCTGAAAGCCCCTTGTCCAATCGGTTCAGATCAAGCAATCCATTCCGGTCTACTTCCGCGAATTGGGGGACAGCACCGATGTTTACGACTGCTTCAGCAGTGGAAATCCAACTAAGTGCCGGCACAATCACCTCATCTCCCGGCTTCACACCAACTACCTTCAACGCCATTTCCAGTGCGTCGGTACCATTTGAGCAGGGAATGGCATATTTTACGCCCAAAAATCGACTCACTTCCCTGGCAAAAGATTCAACTTCATGGCCAGAAGAAAAAACCCCAACCCGTAATATCTCCGTGAATTTAGCCTCCAGCTCCGGCCTCAATGATTCATGTAACCGGCCAAGCTCTAGAAAAGGAATATGCAGTCTCATCTCGTTGGACATTGAACGTCAAAGCTCATCTAAAATCTCTGCTAGCTTTCCTGTGATGCGGCGTCTTTCAAATGACCCCATGCCCGCGCTCGGAAGCGGTGTAGCACGAAGGGTATTGGCTACGTGAAGAAACGCTTCTATTTCCCCCTCCTCCGAATGACTGATTACCTTACCAGCCTCTGCGTCGTGAATAAGTTTAGCTGCGTCACCGGCAGGATCTCCCAAAGCCAAAATTCTTCGATTTGTCGCCAAGTACTCGAATAACTTTCCCGGAATATTTCCCTTGGCATTTTTGGTGTCGGTTAGAATCAGCAGCAGCAAGTGCGCGCGCTCATAATACCTGAATACCTCCTCATGGCTCACATAGCCCGCAAATGCCACATGTCGAATTAACCAACTATCTTCGGCAATGAAAGTCTTTACCGCCTCACTCACCCTTCCCACAAAGGTCATACGAACCGATAATTCCGTTGAACCGAATGATTTCCGAAGGGCATTCAGAAATGGAATCGGGTTTCGAATGGCATCGATAACCCCGGCATATACGATTTCAAACACCCGACCCTTAGACGGCTCCTTAGCGAAATCCACTGGCAGGTCATCAGCATCAAAGCCATTGGTCAGCAGATGAACACTGCGGCCCGATAGCTCTTCCATCTCCTGTTGAAAGGTCGGGCTGATGGTAATCAACGCATTGGCTTCGCCAAAAACCGAACCTTCCAATTTCCTGTGCCGCTGACGTACCAAAGACATCATCGGTAGGGTATCTAAAAACTCCCAAGAAGACCAGGGGTCGCGGAAATCGGCAATCCATGGGATGCCTGTGGCTCGCTTTAGGTTGCGGCCGATTAGGTGCATGCTATGAGGAGGACCGGTCGTAATTACTGCTTTGAAATTATTGGCCGCCAAAATGTCTACCAAGTACTTCACCGACGGTCGAACCCAAAACACCCGAGGATCAGGAATCAATGTGTTGGCCCTAAGCCAAATGGCGACATGGTCCAGCAGCGACTTTCGCTTTTGCTCCAAGATGACGGAAGTATCTTTGATTTCCTGTCTCTTGGCTTTACGTAAGAGGTGATAAGGCTCCCAAATGGGAAACTTCAATACTTCCATCTGAGCCGGAACTTCCTTAACCAAGCTCTCGTCCTTGAGATCAAAATCGGGATTTTCGGGAGTAAACACTACCGGTTCCCAACCATACGCTGGGAGGTATTTGGCAAATTTAAGCCAACGCTGCACACCCGACCCTGCAGTGGGGGGCCAGTAATAGGTGATGATCAAAACTCGACTTGGTGCGTCCATGGCTGCGAAATGAACAAAAGATTGCGATAATAAAAAGAACCCACCCACTACACATGAAGCGGTAGGGGTGGGCATACCAGTCAGCTATTCTCCCTGAGCGAGGGAAAATCCACGTTCCCCATTAAAAAGGTAGAGATGCTCTGTTTTAATGAAATCAAACCCAAGCTCCATCACTTGTTTTAAGACTTCGATGATTTGCAGGTGGGTGATCGCAGATTCGTCAGCGGTAAGAAAACGTACTCTCCAGTGGTCGGAACAAAAGGTTTCCTTCATCCCGTCAGGGTATACCTTCACACCTCGATTGGTGATCAGTCGCAATTTGAGCCCGTCGGCGTTTACCTGCCTTAACCGATCGCCAATGATATTGGGATCCCGTTGACCTTCTTTCCAGTCAATAAACACATCCACACCAATCAGCTCTTTCTTTGAAGGTTCACGCTTGGTCAAACGCAAATCTCCAGCCCCTTCATCGCCACCCTTTGCGAAGGATGCGGGAGCCATATTTTGTGGCTTTTGGCCCAATCGCTCAATGACCGCTTGTGCGAACTCCTGTGTTCCCACCTTCTTTTTGGAATTGCCTTCGTGAAATATATCTCCCGTATGGATGCCGTCTTCCAAGGTCTTCATCCAGGCATTGCTGATTTTTTCCGCTACATCCGGCTGTCCGATGTGCACCAACATCATGATGGCACCATTAAGGAGGCCCGAAGGATTGGCAATGTCCATACCAGCGATGTCCGGTGCAGAACCATGGATGGCTTCAAACATGGCGACGTCTTCTCCCACATTAGAAGAGCCCCCCAGTCCCACCGAACCGGTCACCTGAGCGGCTACGTCAGATATGATGTCTCCGTATAAGTTGAGGGTGACGATCACGTCAAACATCTCGGGTCTATCGGCAATCAAGGCTGTCCCTATATCGATGATCTTGTGGTCTGCCTCGATGTCTGGGTACTCTTTGGCTACCTCATTAAATACCTTATGAAAGAGGCCATCCGCCAATTTCATGATATTATCCTTTGTCATACAGGTCACCTTCTTTCGGTTATATTTACGGGCATATTCGAACGCGTACCGGACGATCTTTTCACTACCCGGCCTGGTGATCAATTTCAAACACTGGTACACCTCATCGGTCTGCCTGTGCTCAATCCCTGCGTATAGATCCTCTTCGTTCTCTCTGATGATTACCAAGTCCGTCTTCGGAAAATGGGTACGTATATAGGGCGCAAATGCCTTACACGGCCTTACATTGGCGTATAGGCCGAGGGTCTTACGGGTAGTTACGTTCAAACTTTTGAACCCCCCACCTTGAGGCGTGGTGATCGGTGATTTCAAAAAGACCTTTGTCTCCCTTAGGGAATCCCAAGCTCTTGGCTCTATTCCAGCGCTGATTCCTTTCAGGTATACTTTTTCTCCTATCTCGATGACATCCGTCTCGATAGCTGCACCCGCAGCTTCTAGAATAGAAAGTGTGGCATTCATAATTTCCGGCCCGATTCCATCGCCGTATGCTACCGTAATTTTTCTTTTTGAAGACATAAACGTTCGTTGTAAGTAGTTGAGAATTTACCTTAAGCAAAAATAACAAGAAATACCGGAGTAAACCTCAAAAAATTCATATTTAAGCGATACTCCATCCTAATAAATTCGACATTTCGGCTGCAAAATCTGATTATGTTAAAATATAATTTCGAAATTGAAGTAAAATTAAAATTTAGAGCCTGCAATACAGCACTGCGCATCCGATCAGGGACCTAACGGCACACCTGGCTTCTTTTTGGCTGAGTTGGTTGAATCCTTGCCTCTTATGATTTCTGTTCGTTTCTTTTGCGATTGAAATACGTACTTGTATATTTGAAGATTAACATGAAGCGTTTCGTATGGCAGAACAGAAAAATATTCTTTCGGAAATCAAAGATGGAATACTTTATTTAACCATAAACAGGGAATCCAAATTAAATGCTTTGAGTTATAAGATATTGGAAGAGCTCAATAATATCTTTAACGAAGTAAATGACAACAGATCCATCCGCGGAGTAATCATCACGGGCGCGGGGGAAAAAGCCTTTGTTGCCGGTGCGGACATCAACGAAATTTCCGAACTGAATGAAGTCAACGCCAGAAAATTTGCGGAATTCGGACAAGAAGTTTTTCAAAACATCGAATCTAGCCATAAACCAGTCATTGCCGTAATCAACGGCTATGCCCTAGGTGGGGGCTGTGAGTTGGCAATCGCCTGCCATATGCGGGTAGCTACGGAAAACGCCAAACTAGGACAGCCGGAAGTAAACCTTGGCATCATACCGGGATATGGTGGCACTCAAAGGCTTACTCACCTGATAGGAAGGACAAAGGCTACAGAGATGCTGATGACTGCGGATATGATCGATGCCCAAGAAGCCATGCGGCTCGGCATGCTAAATTACGTAGAACCTACCAAAGAGCTTGCCATAGCCCGGGCGGAAGGGATACTTTCCAAGATAATGAAAAAAGCACCGCTATCCATAGGCATGATTATAGACTGTGTAAATGCGGTGTATGAAGGTGCAGGTAGCGGCTTTCAGATTGAAGCAAACAGTTTTGCCAGGTGTGTGAAGTCAGAGGACTATCGTGAAGGTACCAAGGCATTTCTGGAAAAAAGGGAACCTAATTTTAAGGGGGAATAATTCCCCTTTTTTTATTTTAGCATGGGCCAGCTTAAGAAACTAGCAAGCCAATCGGCCGTTTACGGAATCAGTAGCATTTTAGGCAAAACTATCAACTTTTTGTTGATTCCGCTTTACACGGGGTACCTTCAGAAAGAAGACTTGGGGTCGTTTACGATGATTTATGCGCTGATCGCATTTCTTAATGTGCTCTTTACGTTCGGCATGGAGACTGCCTACTTCCGATTTGCCACAGGCAAGGGCCTTCCCGCGGAACGCGTGTATCACAACACACAAAGTCTGGTCGGATTGGTTGCATTGACGCTGGGATCCGTCGTATACCTGCTATCCGAACCACTGGCTGCGGTATTGGACTATCCCGGCAAAGAACATCTGTTTAAGTGGGTAGCATTCATCCTTACCATCGATGCCCTACTTGCCATACCTTATGCCAAGCTGCGAATGGAGGGAAAAGCGTTGGCTTTTGCGTTGATCAAGCTTTCAAACATCCTACTAAACGTAGGCTTTAATTTTTTGTTTATAGTGGTAGCGTACCATATTTATGTTGGTGATTGGCTACCCGGGTTGAAACCTTGGGTTCTCACAGTATACAGGCCGGATTGGGGTGTCGATTACATCCTTCTGGCAAATGTGCTTGCCAATGCACTCATGCTTCCCCTCTTGTGGTACTACAGCCGCCCGGTCAGGGTACGCTTAGAGCGGGAGATACTAAAGCCAATGTGGTCTTACGCATACCCGCTGATGTTTATGGGTTTGGCCGGGGTCATCAACGAAGTATTCTCGAGAGGACTTTTTGAATTTGCCCTTCCCGACGGTTTTTACCAAGGCCTGAGCAAACGGGAGGCCGGGGGAATATTTGGGGCGAATTTCAAGCTGGCCATATTTATGAACCTGATCATCCAAGCATTCAAATACGCTGCCGAACCCTTTTTCTTTCAGCAAACCGAAAATAAAGAAAGCCCGGCCGTATATGCCAAGGTCATGCATTGGTTCATTATATTCTGTACCTTTTTGATGGTAGTGGTTTCCGTCAACCTAGACCTTATCGGCCGCTTGTTCTTTCAGTCACCGGGATATGAAACAGGCTTGGGAATAGTTCCCATGCTACTATTGGGGTATTTATTTCTTGGGATTTATTATAACCTAAGCATTTGGTTCAAAATCACCGACCGTACATCCTATAGTTTTTACATCACTGCTATCGGTGCTGTCATCACTGTTGTGATTATCCTTACCTTGGTACCGGTATGGGGATTTTTCGGTGGTGCACTGAGCACATTAGGGAGTTATTTTGTCATGACTGTGATTTGTTACTTAATCGGCCAAAAGCATTTTAAAATCCCTTACAACGTGGGTAAAGGCATCTGGCTATTGGCAATCTCATTTGCCTTTAGTTATCTTGGCTTTTGGGTAGATACCGGGAATAATTGGTTAAATTTCGTTATACATAACAGTTTCGTGGTCGTTTACGGAGCTATCCTTTTTCTAATGGAAAAAAAGGAACTAACTTCGTTGCTATCGCGAAATAATCAAACCTAATAAAGTATGAATGTCAGGATTATCAACACCTCCAAACACGCACTTCCTTCCTATCAGACAGAAGAATCTGCAGGAATGGATCTGTATGCCAATACAGAGGCAGAGGTAACGCTTATGCCCCTAGAGCGCAAACTAATCGGCACAGGCTTGTACCTGGAACTTCCTTCTGGATACGAGGCACAGATCCGGCCTAGGAGCGGTTTGGCCTACAAATTTGGAATTACGGTATTGAATAGTCCCGGCACGATAGATTCTGATTATAGAGGTGAAATCAAAGTATTGTTGGTCAATCTTTCGGATCAGCCATTTGTCCTCCGAGATGGGGAACGAATTGCACAAATGGTGGTGGCGAAACACGAAAAGATCACTTGGCTGAAAACCGCTTCCCTCACTGAAACCATTCGCGGAGGAGGGGGATACGGCAGCACAGGTAGGTAGTACCATGGTCTTGAACCAATCCAATCCCATGAACCAAATTACCGGTTAAATTGTAGATAGTGAGGAAAACATTTCCGCCTCGCCATTCTTAGAATAATTCAAAACATTCATTAACCTCGGTAAAACCTTCGACGTATAGTGGCATGAGCGTCATTTTCAATACCCTATGAACATCCATACTTACATATACTCCGTTTTCCTTTCCTGTATATTTCTTTTCAGTCTATCCGTAAGCGAGTCTGTAGCCCAGCGTATTTCTAAAAAACAGCGAAAAGCGCAGGAGAAAGAAATACTGGCTTCCAGGCTTTTTGTAGAGGGGCAAAAATACATGATGCTAGAGGATTTTGACCGGGCCTATTTTTACTTTGACAAGGCGCGTTCCTATAACCCAGATGAAGCAGCCGTTTATTTCAAGATGGCTGAAATCCTGACAAGGGCAAATCAGCTGGAAAAAGCCTTGGATCTCGCCAATCAGGCGGTAGAAATGGATGGTTCCAACAAGTATTACAAACTCATGATCGCCGAGATCTACAGTAAACAAAAAAAACCGAAGGAAGCAGCCGAGGTACTCCGTTCGCTGATGGGTGATGATTCCGAAAATCAACACTACATCTTGGAACTGGCCTCTCTATACCTTGCATCTCAGGAATTTGACAAGGCACTCGAAGCATTGGATCAGGCCGAAGAATACTATGGGGTGGTAGAACAATTGACGGCACAAAAACAACGGATTTACCTTAGAAAAAACGACCTTGCCAGTGCGGTAGAAGAAGGAAAGAAGCTGATAGAGGCCCATCCCGGCAATGCCTCCTATGTGTTGGCGCTGGTAGAGGTCCTTTTTAACAATAACCGCGTGGAACAGGCAATGAACGAGGTAAGGCTATCCTTGGCAAATTATCCCGATCAGCCCGAGTTGTTTATGGCAATGTATACGCTACACAAGGAAAAAAAAGAGCTGTCTCCTGCCAATGACTACCTAAGGAGAGCCTTTTCACATCCTGACTTGGATGTAGACATGAAGGTTAGGGTGTTTTCGGAAATCATGCAAGAGCTCAAGACAGAGGCTAGGAACAACCTGCTGAGCGAGCTTGCTGATTTTTTAAAGGAACTACACCCCAAGCAGCCCCAAGTCAACGGTGCATTAGGCGATTACGAACAACTCAGGGGCAACAAAAAAGAAGCGCTGAATTATTATCGGTCGTCCCTTGCAGCATCTTCCGAAAATGAAGCCGTTTTTCAAGCTGCCATTAACCTGATGTTTGAGCAACAGGTAGATTTCGGCGAGATCGAATCCGTGACGGCTATCGCTGTGGAAGAATTTCCGAAACGTCCCGATTTTTGGTTTTTTGACGGAACTGCTAAATTGGCCTTAAAGAAGTACCATGAGGCGAAGGCATCGCTCGAAAAATCCTTAGAACTCAATCAACCAACCAACCGACAATTGGAAATGATGGCTTTGGGACAATTGGGAGACGTGTATCATGCATTGGAACAAAAAGAAAAGGCCTTTGAGGCCTATGAAAAAGTTTTGGAAATAAACCCCAACAATGAGCATATATTAAACAATTATGCCTACTTTCTGTCCTTAGAAAAAAAAGACCTCGAAAAAGCAAAAAAAATGTCCGAGAAACTCGTTACACGTTTTCCCAAAAACGCCACCTACCTAGACACTCACGCATGGGTCTTGTTCCAGCTTGGTCTATACGAGGACGCCCGAAAATACATGGAACGGGCGTTGGAGAATCAAAGCGAACCCAGCGGGGTGATGTACGAGCATTTTGGAGATATTTTGTACAAGTTGGGTGAAACAAGCGAAGCGTTAGCCTATTGGCAAAAAGCTGCGGGATTGGATGAGACTTCCAAATTTTTATCGGAAAAAATCAAGCATAAACGATATTATGAATAGGCTGCTGTTACTTCTTGTCGTCGCCACTTCCATACAGCTGGTTGGATGTGCTAAAAAGCCCCTTCTTTATACCTCTGACACGATAATGGAGGATTTTGAACCTCAATATTTGGATTTTGAGTTTCTCTCTGCCAAAGGTAAGGTCATGATTGAAGATCAGTCCGGCAGGATCACCAAGGGTACCTTAAACATACGGGCCCAAAAAGATTCGGTAGTTTGGTTTAGCCTCTCTCCCGGATTGGGGATCGAAGCCGCAAGGGGCATCATGACTACCGATTTTATCAAAATCAGAGACCGGATAAACGGTAACACAATCGACATGGATTATGCGACATTTGAGACCCGCTATGGGGTGGCCCTTACCCTTCAACTAATCCAAAACTTACTCTTTGCCAATATTCCACATGAATATTCGTTTAGAGACAGACTGGTTCGTGTAGGGCAAGTGTTTGAACTTACACAGGAGCGGGACAATCTGGTGTATCGCGCCACCATCAGTGCCAGACATGGCAAAGTGACAGACCTTCAAAGTGGCACCAAAAGGAAAGATGGTGGAAGCCTTTCCGCCAACTACCTGGACTTCAAAGACGTAGAATCCCAGCCATTTCCGTACAAGGCGATTGTCAACATGGTACTAAGTCTACCGGATAAACCTAGGTCTAAAATGTCCATGAACGCAGAAATTGTAAAAGTTGACCTAACGAATGCGCCTTTATCCTTCCCCTATAATTATTGATAAGCATCCGTTTTTCCTTCGGCAGGCTATTTTTGGACTGCTGCTTATCGGCATTACTGTGCTGCAGTCTCCGGCGCAATCGCAATTAAAGCGTTCCCGGGCACAGCTAGAAAAAGAGAAAGCCGATATCCAAAAAAGACTAAGAGAATACGACACCATTCTGAAGCAAACGACCGCCCAAAAAAGTAACACCTTGGGCGAACTAAAAGCCGTGAACCAAAAGCTCGATGCCCGAATCAAATACATCGGCACATTGAATAGGGAAGTACTGCTGATCAATCGGGAGATAAATGCAACCGAGAAATCGATCAACGCCTTAGAGAGAGACTTGGAAAACCTAAAGGAAGAATATGCTGGAATGATCTATACTTCCTACAAGCTTAACAAGGGAGTAAACGTCTTAGTTTTCATATTTAGTTCTTCAACCTTTAAGCAGCTATACCTGCGGATGAGGTACCTGAAGCAATATGCAGATGAGCGCAAAAAACAAGTTGCGCAAATGGAAAAAGTAACCGAAGAACTCAATCAAGAACAGGCGGTTCTTCAAGGAAAGCGGTTGGAGAAAGAGCGACTACTAACCCAAGAGCGAAATGAAAAGGAACAATTGGACCGCCTGAAAACAGAACAGCAAGGATTGGTAAGCAATCTGACCAAAAAAGAACTGGAACTGAAAAATGACATCGCTGCGGCCAAGAAACAGCAGGAAAACCTAAACCGATTGATAAAAAGCGTCATCGAAGAGGAAATTCGACTTGCGGAAGCGGAATCCAAAAAAGCAGGAAGCAGAACGACTACAAGATCTGCTAGCAAGGTGCCTCTCACTCCCGAGGGGGCAGCCATCTCCACGTCCTTTGCCGGTAACCGGGGAAAAATACCTTGGCCGGTAGAGAGTGGCTTCATTTCAAAACGATATGGCACCTACCCCCACCCTACCCTAAAAGGCATAACAGAAACCAACGACGGGGTCGACATCCAAACCAATCGAGACGAGCCTGTGCGGTCGGTATTTGACGGTGTGGTTACGAAAATCACCACAGTGCCTGGAATGGGCGGAACCGTAATCATCCGACACGGTGATTTTTATACCATGTATAGCCGTTTAAAAACCGTTTCTGTAAAATCAGGTCAGCAAGTAAAAACAAAAAACATAATTGGGACTGTAAACACCGACAAAAACGGCGTATCGGAGCTCCACTTTCAAACATGGAAAGGATTACAAGTAATGGACCCGAGTATTTGGCTCTCTAAAAAATAATCCGTATATTCAGTTCACATTCAAAAAAACCAATAAGAAGAAGGCAAACCTTTGTGTTAGAAAAACTCAGTGATATATTTGTAATTAATTCAAAACCAAAATAAGGAACACATGAATACATTGGCATTTATTCAAAATATAGGAGGAGGTTCACTGGTGATTATCGTATTGGTCATCATACTTCTCTTTGGCGCCAAGAGAATCCCCGAGCTGGCAAGAGGATTGGGACGTGGAATCAGAGAATTCAAAGATGCCACCAAGGAAATTCAGGAGGATCTTGAAGAAGGTCTAAAAGACAAAAAAACCAAGGAATAAAAGAGAGACCATTGGAAAAATTCCGTTCATTTGACGAAATAAACAGATCGCTGGAAAAAAGAGAAACCGATTGTAAGGCGATCGTCAATTATTACCTCGAAAACATTCAAACGAAGGCGCACCTAAACGCCTTCGTTGAAGTTTATAAGGATTCCGCTTTGGCGAATGCCGACCTGGTTGATCAAAAAATTGCAGCTGGCAAGGCAGGCAAGCTTGCCGGCATGGTGATAGGAATCAAGGATGTACTGTGCTATAAAGATCACGAATCCAACGCGTCCAGTAAAATCCTGCAGGGATACCAAAGCCAGTATACCGCATCCGCGGTACAGCGTCTGCTAGATGAGGATGCCATCATTATCGGGCGCCTGAACTGCGATGAATTTGGTATGGGATCCTCCAATGAAAATTCCGTACATGGAAGGACTTTAAATGCCCTGGACGAATCCCGCGTACCCGGAGGGTCTTCGGGAGGTTCGGCCGTAGCAGTCCAAGCGAATCTGTGTACGGCCTCGTTGGGAACCGATACGGGAGGCTCAGTACGTCAGCCGGCAGCATTTACCGGAGTGGTGGGTATAAAGCCCACTTATTCCCGAGTTTCGCGGTTTGGGCTGATCGCTTATGCATCCTCTTTCGATACCATCGGGATATTTTCCACAAACGTAAAGGACAATGCGTTGATCATGGAAGTGATGGCAGGTCCGGACGAGTACGATAGTACCGCCTCGAGAAAACCGGTCCCGCATTACAGCGAGTTGCTGCATTTCGAAAAACGGGCAAAAGTGGCCTACCTTAAGGAAACCATTTTTACTGATGCCTTGCAGAATGAAATCCAACAAGCGACGCTCAGCACCATCGATCTATTGAAAAAAGAAGGCCATCAAGTGGATGAGGTAAACTTTCCCTTGCTAGAATACGTCCTGCCTACCTATTATATCCTCACTACAGCAGAAGCGAGTTCTAACCTTTCTAGGTTCGATGGCGTGAAATATGGATACCGATCCCCCAATGCGCATAACCTGGAGAGCATGTACAAAAAATCGCGTTCAGAAGGCTTTGGTAACGAAGTAAAACGCCGGATTATGCTAGGAACCTTTGTGTTAAGTGCAAGCTATTACGATGCCTACTTTACCAAGGCCCAACGTGTAAGGCGTTTAATCAAGGAATTTACCGAAAACCTGCTGGATAAGTACGATTATATCATCATGCCAACCACGCCCAGTACGGCATTTAAATTTGGAGAACATTCCAATGACCCCGTGGCCATGTACCTCGAGGACTTGTTTACCGTGCAGGCTTCCGTATCAGGAGTACCTGCGATTTCAATTCCCAATGGAAAAGACAACCAAGGACTGCCTATTGGATTACAAATTATGGCCAACTCATTTAAAGAAGCCGATCTCTATGCTTTTGCAGATTACCTAATGAAAATGAACCCTTTAACCGATCATTAAAGATGAATACCAAGCCCTTCCTTATACGTCTTTTTCTAGGTATAACCGTAGGCGTAATTACGTGTGGTTCCTTAACCGCACAAGGAGGTCATTCAGCTTTATCCGAACGTGTAGGCGCAAACACAGTTTCTATGGTCGAACCCCAATATCAGTTCGACTACATCCCCGATTTTACGTATTCAGAGATCGAGCAAAGGATTTCGGTGATGGAAACGGATATGCCTTTCGAACTTAATGAGACGATTTTTTCATTTATCAATTATTTCACCGTCAGAAACAGGGAGTATACCCGTATGGTGCTCGCCAGAAAGGACCACTATTTTCCCTTATTCGAGGAAAAATTGCGGCAAAAGGACATGCCTGAGGATATCAAATTCCTGGCTGTAATTGAATCCGGACTCAACCCCAAAGCCCGTTCCAGAGTCGGTGCAATGGGACTTTGGCAGTTTATGCCAGGTACGGGTAGGGAATACCAACTTTACGTAAACCAATACATCGATGACCGACAAGATCCAATAAAATCCACCGAGGCAGCCTTAAAATACCTCAAGAACCTTCACCGAAGGTATGGTGACTGGGAACTCGCCATGGCTGCATATAATTGTGGACCAGGCAATGTCAATAAAGCCATCAGACGCTCGGGAGGCAAACGTACCTTTTGGGAGATTTATAGATTCCTCCCCAGAGAGACAAGAAGCTATATCCCCCAATTTCAGGCAATCATGTATGTGATGAGACACAGTGAGCATCATAACCTCTACCTTGAAGATCCCACGTTTCCAATGGAATTCGAACAAATTGCCTGGGATGGTCATTTGGATCTTGCACATTTTTCTAAACACACAGCTATTTGTGTGGAAGATTTGGAATTTTTAACCCCCTCCTTAGTAGCTTCCCGAATTCCCAAATTAGCACGAGAGATCTCTCTGCGAATACCTAAGTCGCATGTAGACTACCTCGTAGCCAACCAAGATTGGATCAAAGATTCGCTAAACGTACAAGCCACCCAGTTTGTAGCCGAAACGGCAGCGGCAACTCCCCCACAAACTTCGGCAGGGCACACGGTGACTTACCGGGTGAAATCAGGCGACGTATTGGGTGCCATCGCACAGCAATATAATGTCTCCATTTCCAACCTTAAAAACTGGAATGGACTGAATGGAAATATGATTCGCGTAGGGCAGGTCCTCCATATCCATCAGCCCAATAGTACGCTAAACCAACGGGCTATAGCCAGTAGTGCCAAGCCGCTACAGGTGGACAGCGAAAACGGAAGTAAAGTATACACCGTTCAGCCGGGAGATTCTCTGTGGCTTATCTCCTCCCGGCTGGAGGGGGTTACCATTGAGCAACTCAAAAAACTCAACAACCTGAATTCAAACCAAATCAAACCTGGACAAAAGCTCATTATCGGTTGACAATATAACTAATTTTTTAATTTTATTTTTTTATGCTTTCCAATTTTCCTAACTTGTAAGCAAGGAACAAAACCATCGTTATGAACTACTCAAAAATCTTTGCGCTAGCTTCTTTGCTTTCTCTTTCGCTAATCTTGTTCACGGCCTGCGAAAACAGTGGTGGCACCGGGGGTTCCGGAAATTCATCCCTACCCAAAGCAAGAGGAGCCTTTGGTGAAATCATTTTAGTCATCGATTCTACCAAGTATTCAGGGCCCGTAGGCGAATTGCTTGCAGACATATTTGAAGAAGAT
Organism: Lunatimonas salinarum; assembly: GCF_017811155.1. GTDB lineage: Bacteria > Bacteroidota > Bacteroidia > Cytophagales > Cyclobacteriaceae > Lunatimonas > Lunatimonas salinarum. Next base: position 155,760 of record NZ_JACVCV010000005.1, read on the forward strand.
ATCCGGGGGATTATCCGGGAAGAATCGCTTTTTAACATTAAAAAAGTGGATCCTCGTAGTTTGACACGCATTTTGAAAATGGCGACAAACATGGTTTATGTCACTACTTTTGACGATACCAGGCCTGGCAGCAGGGTCATCAACAGTCAATTTACCGAAGATTCAAAAGAGATGGCCTTGGAAGATCCTTCCCTATTTATGCTTCGGTCAAAGGATGAATTTGCGGTTGGTCAGGAAGTAGTCTATTTATTTGGAAACAACGAAGAAGAACTTATCGCAAACCTCAAGGAGAATAAATCCAAACTTCAAAATCTATTCATAACCAAGGAAAGGGAACGGCTGGCAAAAGCGCTTTTCAATCGAAAAAGCAGTATCGCTACCGTGCTGGCAGAGGAAAAATTCGGTATCCAGTTAAATTTGCCGGCCTCTTATCAACTCGTCAAAGACGAAGAACAATTTCTTTGGTTTCGTCAACCCACTCCTCGTACAGACAAGCCGGATATTAGTCTGTTCTTTTACATGACGGATTATACCGACGAGAGCGAGGTATTTCCCGAAAACATCATCGCCCTACGAGACAGGATTTTAAAGCCCAGAATATTTGCCGACCCATCCAATAAGGAATCCTTTTTGGTAACCGAAACCATCGAACCTCCGGTCTTTTCGACCTCGACCATTGACGGGGCCTACGCCGTTGAGATGCGCGGTGCATGGAAAAGCAACAACTTCTCTATGGGCGGATCTTTCCTGTCATATACCGTGGTAGATGCCGAGAGAGGGAAGATTTTCTACATAGAAGGATTTGTATATTACCCTAATGAGGCCCATCGCTCTCCACTCCGTGAAATTGAGACTATCCTATTGGCTACAGAAATGAAGGCGGCCTCATCCAATTAATCATCAAAAGCCCATTTATTAATGGTAATCAAAATCAGAAAAGAAGACTCCTTAAATTACCACAGCAGTGGCAAGCCAGGGAAAATTGAAGTTCTTCCAACCAAGCCCCTATCCAGCCAGTTGGATTTGGCACTAGCTTATTCCCCGGGCGTTGCCCAGCCTTGCAAGGAAATTGAATTAGACAAGGAAAACGCCTATAAATACACCGCAAAAGGAAATCTGGTAGCGGTAATCTCCAATGGTACTGCCGTACTGGGTTTAGGCGATATTGGTCCCGATGCCTCCAAGCCCGTTATGGAGGGTAAGGGAGTTTTGTTCAAAAAATTTGCCGGGATAGATGTATTCGATCTGGAAATAGACGAAAAAGACCCCGAAAAACTCATTCAAATCATCCGATCGTTAGAACCCACTTTCGGCGGGATCAACTTGGAAGATATCAAGGCCCCGGAGTGTTTTATCATTGAAAAGCGCCTCAAAGAAGCGATGAACATCCCGGTGATGCACGATGACCAACACGGCACCGCGATCATTTCCGGAGCCGCACTGCTAAATGCGTTGGGACTGATCGGAAAAGACATAGCCGATATCCGCCTTGTAGTCAGTGGTGCGGGAGCAGCAGCCATGTCCTGTACCCAATTTTACCATGGACTGGGTGTAAAAAAGGAAAACATCGTCATGTGTGATATCAATGGTGTAATCCGGAAAGACCGAGTTGGAATTAGCACCTTACATGGGGAATTTGCGACTGATAAGGATTATCACCGAATACAGGATGCATTGGTTGGTGCGGATGTGTTTTTGGGACTTTCTGCGGGCAATATTATCTCACCTGAAGACCTAAGGTTAATGACGCCCAACCCCATCGTGTTTGCATTGGCGAATCCAGATCCGGAAATAGATTACGACCTGGCCATGAGTTCCCGAAGTGACCTGATCATGGCCACAGGAAGGTCAGACTTTCCAAATCAGGTAAACAACGTCATCGGCTTCCCCTACATTTTCCGCGGAGCACTTGATGTCAGGGCTACCACGATCAACGAAGAAATGAAACTGGCAGCAGCCAAAGCCATCGCCGCCTTGGCGAAGGAACCGGTGCCTGATATTGTAAACAAAGCCTATGGGGAATCAAAATTGGCCTTTGGTAAAAACTACCTGATTCCTAAACCGTTGGATCCAAGGCTCATCACCACGATTGCACCGGCAGTGGCTAAAGCTGCCCTGGCATCCGGAGTGGCTCGCGTGGGCATTGAAGATTGGGAAGCCTACGAACTGGACCTTCAGGAGCGCATCGGTATCGATCAGCGCTTAATGTCAAGGGTTATTGCTAGGGCCAAAAAAGACCCCAGGCGTGTGGTATTTGCCGAAGCCGACAATCGAAAGATCCTAAAAGCGGCACAGCTGGTAAAAGACGAGAAAATTGCCATCCCCATTTTGTTGGGCAATAAAGCTAAAATCCAAGCACTCATTGCGGAAAATTCACTGGATCTGCCAGAGGTTACCATCATTGACCCCTTTGAAGAAACCGAATTGATCGAAAGCTACGGGAAGGTTCTATACGATAAGCGGAAACGAAAAGGCCTCACCCCTTATGAAGCGCAAAAACTCATGCGGGATCGAAATTACTTCGGAGCTATGATGGTCGAAAGAGGTGATGCAGATGCCTTGATCTCCGGGTTGACAAAGGACTATCCAAGGACTATTATTCCATCCCTGCAAATTATCGGTGTGAAAAAAGGAGTGGACAGGGTTGCGGGTATGTACATCATGAATTCCGGCAAAGGCCCCTTCTTTTTTGCCGACACCACTGTAAATGTAAACCCCACGGCAGAGCAACTGGTAGAGATCATTGGCCTAACCGCCAATGGTGTGAAGTTCTTCGATATAGACCCAAAAATTGCCCTGCTTTCCTATTCAAACTTTGGGTCCGCGAAAGGAGAAATCCCTTCCAAAACGGCACTTGCCGCACAACTCGCAAAAGAACGCTACCCGGATTTGGTCATAGAGGGGGAAATGCAGGCGAACGTAGCCTTGGACGAAGACATCCAAAAAGAAAACTACCCGTTCAGCTCTTTGATAAATCATAAGACCAATACGCTGATATTCCCTGATTTGACTTCAGGAAATATCGCCTACAAACTCTTGGCAGAAATCGGTAATGCGGAAGCGATAGGTCCTATCCTCTTGGGCATGAACAAGTCTGTACATGTATTGCAGTTGGGTAGTTCTATCAGAGAGATTGTAAACATGGTAGCTATCGCCGTGGTAGACGCACAAACTATTTCCTAAAATGATCGCATATTTAAAAGGAAAACTTTCATATAAAGACCCCACCTATGTCATCATAGATATCGGTGGAATAGGGTACCATGTCAAAATTTCGCTGAGCACCTACTCTGCTATCAAAGATGAGGAACATATCTTGCTGCACACGTTCCTTCACGTAAAAGAAGATGCCCATACTTTGTATGGCTTCAGGCAGGAATCGGAAAAAAAGCTATTTCTGGATCTCATTTCGATCTCTGGTGTTGGCCCAAACACTGCCGTGATGGTGCTTTCTTCTCTGAATGTGGAGGAACTAGGGCAGGCTATCTTACAGGGAGACCATACCACCATCCAACGGGTAAAGGGGATAGGGGCAAAGACTGCCCAGCGAATCGTACTGGAATTAAAAGACAAACTTAAAAGGGACGGGATAGCTGAGTCCGCGCTGCCCGAACAGGGCTTTATGGCTCAAAGCAATAAACTTAAATCAGAGGCGTTACAAGCCTTGATGAAACTTGGTTTTCCACGGGCAACGGCAGAAAAAAATATCGCTTCTGTCCTGAAAAAAAATGGTCTTGAAATTTCATTAGAAGATTTAATTAAGGCATCTTTAAAGTCGTCCTAACAGCTCCTTGTGTTGACCGATAAATGCGCAAATATTTTTTCGGAATCTAGATCTATCTTCCCTTCTTCCAGAACGCTTTTTCTGTGGGTTATCATTTTATTGTCCATGCTGAGCGGCCCGGCAGCAGCGTTTCAGACTCCTACAGATAGCCTGCCCAGTAAGGTTGACTCCCTTGAAAAAAGACGATCACTCCCTTCCTTTCTACTTTGGGACAACCTGAATACCACACCGTTGTTTCCCTATCAGGCTCCATTTAGGAATCGGCAGTCTCCGTTTGAGTTTCCGGCTCCGATGCAGCGTATCTATGAAGTAGAGATCGACTCAGTACTACGATACACTATTTACGAAGGATTAGACTCCACCCAGGTAGACCCCAATTACTCGGTCGATTTCGGTTCGTTCTCCAAAATGGAGGAATTGAGACTGAGGCAAGAATACTGGAGAAACCGTTCCAGAGGCATGGACGGCGAAAGCGCTGTGGGCGGCAGGGGGTTGATTCCACCGATCACGATGAGTCCTACTTTTGACAGGATATTTGGAGGCAATGAAATCACCATCGTACCTACTGGGAACGTCAACCTCGACTTTGGGGGCATCTTCCGACGGATAGACAATCCCTCTATTCCCGTACGCCAGCAACGAAACGGCGGATTTAATTTCAACCAACAAATACAAATGAGCGTAAACGGCATGTTGGGACAAAAGGTACGGGTGGGGGCAAACTTTGACAGCAACAATTCGTTTGATTTCGAAAACCAACTAAAGGTAGAATACGCTGGTTTTGAGGAGGATATCATAAAAAGTATAGAGATCGGTAACGTGAGTATGCCTATCCAAAACAGCCTCATACAGGGCGCTACCAACCTGTTTGGCGTAAAAACCCAGATGCAATTTGGCAAGCTGTTCATGACTACGGTGGCATCCACCCAGCGGGGCAGAAGAGACGAAATCATCATTGAAGGCGGTAATCAGGGCCGTCCATTCGAAATACGTGGATCCAATTACGATGAGAATCGCCACTTTTTTTTAAGCCACTTCTTTCGGGACAACTACGAGAACTGGCTGAGAGGACTTCCCCAGGTACTCTCGGGTGTACAGATCACCCGGGTGGAAGTATACATCATGAACCGTGCAAACAACACCGAAACGCTTCGGAATTTTGCCGCTTTTATGGACTTGGGAGAGGGGCAGCGGATTTTCCGTCCCGATAATCCAAACATTGGGCCCGGCACACCGCAAGCCCCTGCCGCGAACAATTCCAACAACCTTTTTACTTCGCTGCGAAACAACCCCTCCTTCCGGTCATTTGAAGAAGCCTCAAGCGCGATCTCCAATGAACTGGGTCTAGAGCGGGGCATAGATTTTGAACAGGTAAACGGGGCCAGAAAGCTGGCGTCCAACGAATACACTTTTCACCGGGAATTGGGGTATTTTTCGCTTTTCCGGAAGCTGCAGAACGATGAAATCGTAGCGGTATCTTATGAATACACCTATAACGGTCAATCATATAAAGTCGGAGAACTTTCGGAAGATTACCAAAACAGACCCGAAAATGAAGTCATTTTTCTCAAGTTACTACGACCAGCCCGAATAAATACACAGGTGCCTACTTGGGATCTGATGATGAAAAACATCTATAACCTAAATGCCAACCAAATCAAACGGGAAGGCTTTCAATTACAAATCATCTACCGGGATGACCGTACCGGATTGGATAACCCAAGCCTCCTAGAAGGTCAGAATGTAAGGGATATCCCACTTATTCGTCTCCTGGGCCTGGATCGGTTAAACCCGCAAAATGATCCTGTACCGGATGGAAACTTCGATTTTGTGTCGGGACTGACCGTACGTCCGGAACAGGGGCTGGTCATTTTCCCTTCTTTGGAGCCCTTTGGCCGGGCCATTGCCCAAAACTTCCTTCCCGCCGAAGCCAACCTTGCTCAGAAATACGTTTTTGACACACTCTACCGGACTACACTGGCCGATGCTGAGCTGGTGACCCGATTAAACAAATACTTCATCAAAGGTAGTTTCACCTCTGGATCCGCTTCGGAAATCATGTTGCCGGGCTTAAACATCTCCGAAGGATCCGTGCTGGTAACGGCAGGTAATATTCCTTTGACAGAAGGAGTCGATTTTACGGTGGATTACAATATCGGCAGGGTCGTGATCATCAATGAAGGCATATTGCAATCCGGTAAACGCATCAGCATCAGTTTCGAAAAGGCAGACCTGGTTTCTTTCCAAACCAGGAGCATGCTGGGCACCCGATTTGATTACCTATTTAACGAAAACTTTAATTTGGGGGGTACTTTTTTATATTTGAACGAACGGCCAAATATATCCCGGATAGCCACCGGAAACGAAACACTTAGGAACAGCCTTTGGGGATTGGACATGAACTACAGCGACGAATCCCTATTTCTGACGAAATTGGCCGATGCACTCCCATTTACTGAGACAAAAGAAAAATCACTCATTACCTTCAATGGTGAATTTGCCCATTTGATACCAGGCACCTCGAATAAGGTAGACGGAGAGGGCGCTTCGTACATAGACGATTTTGAAACGGCCATAATCCCATTTAATCTCGGGTCCTCACCACAAAACTGGAGACTGGCAGCTACTCCCGCCACGAATGACAACCGGTTTGATCTTTCCATGCAAACTGAAGACCGACTGGGCAACGCCTATCGTAGGGCCAAGTTGTCCTGGTATGTATTAGACAATGTGTTTTTCAGGGCTTCGGGCAGAAGCACCCCTCCAAATATCAGTTCGGAAGACCGTCGAAACCATTACGTGCGAGGGGTTTTCCCTCAAGAGATCTTCAGAGGGCGTTACCGGGATGTGTTGGTACCACCGGAACCTTTGTTCGATTTAGCGTATTTCCCACATGAACGGGGCATGTACAACTATAACCCAAACCTGACAAATGGCGGGCTCCTGCCCAATCCACGCCAAAATTACGGAGGAGTAACACGGGCCATCACCTCGGAGGTGGACTTTGACCGAACCAATATCGAATACATCGAATTTTGGCTGATGGATCCCTTTCTACAGGGAGAATACGGAAGGGTATTGGATGGGATTTTTAATGAAAACAACACCACAGGAGGCAAGCTTTTCTTTAACTTGGGAGAAGTATCCGAAGATGTGATGAAAGATGGTAGGCATGCCTTCGAAAACGGCCTTCCCGTAGACGGATCGCTCGATCGGGTGTCTGAAAACGAATGGGGCAGGGTTACTACCCAACAGTTTTTGACCCCAGCATTTGACAACTCGCCAGAAGCCCGACAAAACCAAGATGTGGGGATGGATGGCTTAGGGAATGCAGTAGAGCGAGACTACTTTGCCGACCGCTTCCTCAATCGTTTAAATGTAAATCCTCAATCCCTACAGCAAATCCAAGCTGACCCCTCTGCGGATGACTTCCGGTATTACTTGGATCCCGAGTACGACCAAAACGATGTAAAAATCCTCGAACGGTACAAAAAATTCAACGGTGTGGAAGGAAATACACCGATCACGTCAAACTCCAACCTCCCCTACACTCCCTCAGGCTCCAATATTCCAGACAATGAAGATCTGAACAATGACAACACCATCAACGAACTGGAAAGCTACTACGAATACGAATTAGACTTGAGACCTGCAACAATGCGGGTAGGCCAAGGCCATATCGTGGATCAAATCACCCACATCGATGAAAACTCCGGGGATGAAGTAAACTGGTATTTATTCCGGATACCCGTGAGACAGCCGGACCGAAACTTCGGGAATATTTCCGGTTTCAAATCCATACGTTTTATGCGTACGTACCTGACTGACTTTGAGCAGCCGGTGGTCTTGCGAATGGCCAACTTCCGCTTAGTAGGCAGTCAGTGGAGGATCTTTCAGGAATCTCTGTTTGAGAGGGGATTTTCAGAAATTCCCGAACCTGACAACTCAAATTTCACCGTTGGAGTCGTAAATATCGAAGAAAATGGTCAAGGCAGTGAAAACCAAAGTCCCTACGTACTCCCCCCGGGAATTTTTAGGGACCGAGACAATACTTCCACTGTGGAGAGACAACTAAATGAACAATCCCTCCGATTATGTGTGGACAATTTACAAAGTCGGGATTCCCGGGCGGTGTTTAAAAATGTCAACGAAGACCTGGTACAATATGGCAGGCTGAAGATGTTTCTACATGCAAGTAGCCAAGACGCACAGAACGGCGAGCTTACGGCATTTTTAAGGCTGGGAACCGACTATACAGATAATTACTATGAAATTGAGGTTCCGCTAATGCTTACGCCTCCGTCCACGCGAAATCCCAGGGACATTTGGCCTTTAGAGAACGAAATTGACATCGCTTTCGATGAAATCGTAGGCGTGAAGGCAGACCGAGACATCAATCAACGACCCCAAAACCTCGCTTATTCGGTTCAGATACGACAGTACAAAGTTACCGTAGTGGGTAGGCCGGAACTTAGTTTTATCCAAGGAATGATGATTGGCGTGCGCAATCCCGGTATGTCCGGTGGGGCTAGCAAATCCGTCTGTATTTGGGCAAATGAACTGCGGGTAACAGACTTCAACAAATCTTCCGGCTGGGCCGCGAACGCCCGATTAAACATGCAGATAGCCGATGTAGCCGTAATTTCGTCATCCATTCGGCATAATACGTTCGGCTTTGGCGGGCTGGAAACCAGGCTGTCCCAGCGGGCAAGAGAATCCACCACCCAATACGATGTTTCCGCAAACGTGAACGTAGACAGGCTATTGCCAAAAGCCCTTGGAGTCAGTATTCCGATGTATGTGAGCGTAGAAAACTCGAGTACGAAGCCTGAATTTGACCCTCTCAACCCCGATGTTCCGTTTGAGGTGGCACTACAGAAATTCAATACAGGCGCAGAGAGGGAGAATTACCGAAATCAGGTAATGGACCAATCCCAGCGACGAAACTTCAGCGTGACCAATGTGCGGAAAGTACGTAATCCGGAAAAGGAAACCAACCGAATTTATGACTTGGAGAACTTTTCCGTCTCTTATGCCTATGGGTTGGTAAAGCAAAGTAATATTCAATTAGCAGACTATACCTTTGAGAGTTACAGGGGAAGTGCCGCATACAATTTCCAACCAGACCCATTGTTGGTTGAACCCTTTAAAAATATGGAATTCCTGAGCGGGAATTACCTCCAATTGATCAAAGACATCAATTTTAACTTTGCTCCGTCCCTGGTATCAGCAAGGATTGACATAGACCGGCGGTTTATGAGAACCCAGAATCGCAACGATCGATTGACCACCGAAGGAGTAGAAACCCTCTTTCAAAAAAGCTTTTTCGTCAACCGCTTTTATAGTTTAAACTGGGATTTGACCAAAAACCTATCAGTTGATTTCAACTCTGCCATAAACGCTATCGTCGATGAACCAGAGGGTGATTTGGATACTGAGGCAAAATTGGATTCCTTGCGTTTTAACCTCCGTAGGCTTGGAAGAACCACCAACTATACCCATCAAGGTGTGGTAAATTACTCCATTCCCCTCGATAAGCTGCCTCTAACCGATTGGATCAAAGCCGACCTCCGTTATGAGGCCAGCTACGGGTGGGTAACAGGGGCAATTGGCCAGCGGGATACCTTGGGAAACACCATTCAAAATACCCGTGACCGCTCTATAAACGGAAAACTGGATTTTATATCCTTATATAACAAAAGTAAAAAGCTAAATGCGTTAAATGCTCCCAAGCGTCCTACCATTCCCGGTAGGCCAAACGCGCCAAATACCAATTCAACTGCGTCAGCACCAAGCAACGAGGGCTTTGGAAATTCGTTGCTGAAATTCATGATGATGGTCAAAGAAATTAATTTTAGCTATCAAATAACTGAGGGAACCTTTCTTCCCGGTTACATGCAAAACACTGGACTTCTTGGAATGGATAAAAGCTTCATGAATCCCGGCTTACCTTTTGTATTTGGCAGTCAAAACGATCAGATTCGCTTCGACCTCGCCAATCGGGGTATGCTTGCATCCAGCACACAATTGACTCAGGGCTTCCGGCAAAATAAGACCGAAAACCTACAAATAAGCTCGTTAGTAGAACCAATTCGTGATTTTAGGATTACCTTAGAAGTTAGAAAACGCCAAACGGGCGACTACAGCGAGATTTTCCGAAAAGCAAACCCACTCACAGAAGATTTTGTCTCGATTAACCCCAACAGAATGGGAGCCTATAGCATCAGTTATAACCTGATACGAACGGCTAGGTCGAGAAGTGATGCACAGAATAACTCTCCCCTATTCCAGAATTTTGAAGCATATAGAAGTACCATACAGCAACGACTTGAAAGCCAAAACCTAGGAGGAACCTATAACATCAATGGGCAAGACGTGCTGATACCGGCCTTCTTGGCAGCTTACTCAGGCCAGGCACCCGAATCCATTTCATTGAACCCATTCCCACGGATCCCACTACCCAATTGGCGTTTGGACTATAGGGGGCTGTCAAAAATACCTGCATTGAGTGAATATTTTTCGTCCATCAACCTCACCCACAATTACGCCTCCGCGTACGAGGTAAGCAACTTCTCCAACTCACTTCTCTACCAAGATGGATTGGAACTATATAATCAGTTGCAAAATATTCCAAATGCTACTTTGCTAGATGAATTTGGTGCCTATATTCCCATTTTCATACTCAATCAAGTGGTGGTTTGGGAGCGGTTTGCGCCCTTGATCGGCGTAGACTTACTCACAAAAGACCGGATGAACATCAGTTTTGAATACAATACCGAGAGAAATTTGGGGTTGAATTTTTCAAACGCCCAGGTCACCGAACAAAAAAGCCAGGATTTTAGGTTTGATCTCGGATATACGAAAGCCGGGGTCAAAGTGCCCTTTAAAATCCAAGGACGTCAGGAAGTATTGAGCAACGACCTTACCTTCCGGCTTTCCACAAGGATCGTAGACACACGGACGATACAACGTAAGATCGAAGAAATAAATACGCTGACAAACGGAAACCTCAACGTAAATCTGAGACCAAGTATCGGCTACGTAGTAAACCAAAAGTTGAACATTCAATTTTATTTCGACCGTACTATCAACGACCCCAAGGTTTCAACTGCCTTCCGCCGCAGTTCTACCGCATTTGGAGGTCAACTTACATTTAATTTAAGCCAATAATTTTAACAGAAGCGTAAACCTTGTATTTTTGAGTATTCAATAGAACTGATAATTATGAACATTCCAGAGGAATTAAAGTACACAAAAGACCATGAGTGGGTTAAGGTAGCAGGCGATGTAGCCATTGTAGGCATTACGGAATTTGCCCAAAGAGAACTTGGCGATATCGTGTATGTCGAGGTAGAAACCATCGGCGAAACACTTGAAAAGGGAGAAGCCTTTGGAACTGTTGAAGCGGTCAAGACAGTATCTGACCTATTTATGCCGGTAAGTGGTGAAGTTACAGAATTAAACGAAGACCTGGAGTCCTCACCAGAATTGGTGAACGAAGATCCTTATGGCAAAGGTTGGATGATAAAGATCAAGTTGACTGAAGGTTTGCCCACAGATTTGCTTTCTCCGGAAGCTTATGCTGAACTGATTGGTGAATAGGGCACCATCATACCGATTATATGCTGCGGTCATTTGGACCCTAGGGCTTCTATATGCGATCCTGTCACCAGGAAGCGCCGTACCCGAATTGCCCACCTTCCCAGGTTTTGATAAATCAGTCCATTTTACGCTTTTCTTTGGATTGGTGTTTCTTTGGGCCAGATTTTGGAACGCCCATGCCAAGGAAGAAAATAAAACTAAAAAATTATTTATTAATTATTTAGTTTTTGGAATTATTTTCGCTATCTTTACAGAGTACCTGCAGACGTACGTCCCCAATCGATCATTTGATTATTTGGATATCGGTGCAAATTTAACAGGTGGGGCCACTGGGATGGTTTTGTTTGTTTATTTGAATAAGAAGCGGAGCATTCTTGTATAAGTGAAAAATATTTACTAGAATTGTTTCCGTTAATACGAAGGATCATTTAACAATAATAAAGGACAATTAATCATGGAAGCTAAGAAAACGCCAAAAGCTGATCTGACCAAGAAGACGGGCATGTTCCTGAATCTTGGCTTGCTGGTAAGCGTTGGTCTTGTCCTATTTGCTTTTGAGTACAAATCCTACGGTGATGGTATGCTCAAAGATTTAGGATCAATCAACGATGAATTCGAAGAACTGTTGGATATTCCAATCACGGAACAGCCACCACCGCCACCACCGCCAATCGAGCAGCCTGAGATCAAAGAAATCCCTGATGAAGTGGAAATCGAAGAAAAAATCGAGGTTAACTTTGATGTGGACGTGAAAGAAGAAACGGTCATCAAGGAGGTGATTATCGAAGATGCTCCCGTTGTCGAAAAGGCCGACGAAATATTTGACGTAGTAGAAAACATGCCAACCCCTCCGGGTGGTATGGAAGGATGGAATAAGTACCTTCAGAAAAATCTAAAATACCCCACACAAGCTAGGCGTATGGGTATAGAGGGTACTGTTTATGTGGTGTTCGTTGTAAACACAGACGGTTCCATTCAGGACGTTGACATCCTTCGGGGCATTGGAGGAGGTTGTGACGAAGAAGCTATGAGAGTAGTTAGTGAAGCACCTGCGTGGGAACCTGGTAAACAGCGCGGACGACCTGTACGGGTTAAGATGCGACTTCCCATCCGATTCAAGCTTAGCTAATAATTCTTGTGATAATTATAAAAGGCTACTGACAAAATGTTAGTAGCCTTTTTTTTTCTTTCTTGGCAACCCTTCCTTGTAAAAAGCCCGAACCGACAAGACACTATATTTAAAGAGCTGATTGGGGTAGGATCACTCAAATCCATTTGGATTAAAACAATGTTTATAGGTTTTGAAAGCGACAAGTAGAAAAGAATACTAAAGGATGTTTAGCACTTGCTCCTTAATTTTCTCTAGCTCATCTTTCATCTGAATAACTGTCTGCTGAATCGCTACGTCATTTGCCTTCGAACCAATCGTGTTGATCTCCCGGCCTATCTCCTGACCGATGAATCCCAATTTTTTACCTTGGGCTTCTTCCGATTGAATCACCTTGGTGAAGTACTTCAGGTGCGTCTCCAACCGGACGATTTCTTCGGTAATATCCAGCTTCTCAAAATAATAAATAAGCTCTTGCTCAAACCGATTTTGATCAAAACTACTCTCATCCAACCATTCTGAAAAATGGTTTCTTATTTTGTCTTTGATACGGGACTTGCGAATGGGTTCTTCTATCCGAATTTTTTCCAATCCTTCCTTCAAGACCTCCATGTTTTCTTCGAACTTACCAAAAAGCGATGCGCCTTCTTGCAGTCTAAACTCATCACAATGCTGTAATGCCCTTTCTACCACTGACAAAACGAGGTTCCAATCAGTTACACCTTTTGGAGTTTCTGTATGGTTGGAAAGCACATTGGGCGATTGCAGTACAAGCCTAAAAAGATCATCTGTATTCAACCCTGATTGCCCAGCTAGCTCTTTAAATTCACGTACATACGCCTGAAAGAGGCCTTGGTTAATGGATACCGGCAGCTGATCATAGTCTTTTTCAGTTACCTCGATGATAAGGGAAACCTTCCCTCTCACCAACTTTTCAGAGACCAGTTTCCTAACCTCCAGCTCCCTTTCTGCATATTGCTTGGGGAACTTTAGCGAAAGGTCCAAAAATTTGGAATTTAACGTTTTAACCTCAACCTGTATTCTAGATTGATCGTTTTCGAAATCGGCTATGCCATAACCGGTCATGGATTTAATCATCCCGCAATATACAGCCGTTAAAAATTGTATCCTAGAGTGACGTAAAATCTCATTTTTTCTACATCGTAGTTACGTATCGGCCTAGCCGCATCAAACTTTACATAATAATTCAACAGCACTGTCCTCAAGCCTGCCCCGTAACTTTGAAGCCAAGGGTTATTAAAATTATTTAGCGTAATCACAAATGGTGACCCTTCCGTGCGAATAACTTCCGTATTTTGGTCGTTGATTCGCTCCCATGGTGCCGCGTTGTTCCATGAGGACCCTGCATCGTAAAACCCGACAAGCTGAAAGTTACGGATAAAATTGGAGGTTATATTGCCCCTGGAGAGGTAAGCAAACAGCGGGATACGTAATTCTGAGGTGAAGGTGATCACGTTCCTACCCCTTATCTCATCGTAGTCGTAGCCCCGCAAGTCAACAAACTCTGTGAAAAGGATGTTGGAATTTTCCACGCCTTGTGCATTTCGCACCGGGGATATCTCTGGTCTATTACTTGGAGGCTGATGAAACTGATTGAAGAGCCAGTTATCCATCCCTCCGACGAGGTACTGTTGAGGATTATTTCCGAAGAAACTACCCCCAAATACCCTCATGGCCAAGGTAATGTTTTTGTGAATTTTTTGGTAGTTGCGCAGATCTACGAAGGCATTGCTAAACGAGCGCTGATTATTCGAAAGCCCCTGATAGTGGGTCACACCAATCTTTCCTTTGAAGCCTTGCTCCATATAAAGCCCTAACAACCTGGTTTTATCCACAACAAACTCCGCTCTTCCCCCTGCGTAGTTCACATCGAACCGGTTTTGCCTTTCGTCTGTACCCCGCAAGATCGAGTCAGGATTCAAATTAAAATACTGAGTCTTCGCCACAAAAGGACTCAATGTGAAGCGTGTTCCTACTGAGAATGGGTAGGAAATTCCCAATTCGGTCTTAGTGAGCACATACTTTTGTGCGGTAAGATCGCCCTCACTGCGATTGATTGCCCGTCTATCAAACCTGCCTCGAAGGTCTATCCTACTCTTCAAATATTCGTATTCAAAAAAGACATCGCTACCAGAACGAAAATCCAACGCAGTCATGATGCCTCCCCTGACCGAGTGATTGTCTAGCAGATCACTCATTTTTCCATGTAAATTAATCGCAAACCCCCTCAATGGATCCACCTCAAAGTTGGTATTTAAACTAGTGGTAGCGAACAGGGGAGTATAAGTACTAGGACCTGTAACCCGCTTAACCATTGATTGCTGCCTAAATGCCTCCAATATATTACTTCTACCGACTGCGCCGGGCTGTTGTTGCGGTGGCTGCTGCGCTTGCTGCTGAAGTGTGCTACCTGGAGGAATTGTATCAAAGGTGTAGTCGTCGGTATTTATTCCTCCCTCTCGTTCGAAACGCAGCCTATCCAGACTAATCGCTCCCGTCGCAGGCTGAGGTGTAGAAGGCAAGGTGTCTGCAGATACGGATGGTTGATTCATTGCAGCGGATGCTGCAGACACTCTAGCAGAATTGGGAAGGGGGGGTGAAGTTGTGCCGGAATCAGGACGTGGAGCCCCTCCAATCAAAAGACTTTCTAGGTCGACTCCACCCACGATGGTTGTATCCGCCACCACTTGGCCATCATCCGTACGTCGCTGTGCCCTATCGATTAATGAAGGTGCCGATTCGGAAGACTCCTCAATACGATCGGACTCACCGCCTTCTTCCTCTGCTTCCCGTTGGATACGACGTGAGGAAATGCGCTCGTTCAATTCTTTTGCTTGTTGTATTTGCAGCCGGGGCGTGCTGGGGGTGAATTGATCCAGATTGGGAAAATTCTCCAAAACCAACCGGCTTTGATTACCATCTCTTACCGCATAGGCCCATTTATTGGCTCGCAAGGAATAGTCGAAAGTTTCCACACTACGGTTAAAGGCGGAAACCTGACTACTCACCATATTTCCTAAGCCAAACCGCATGATGTTCATTATCCCGCTCTGCTCGCTCAAATGAAGTACCGTAGTATTGTTTAGCTTCCTCGGCATTATATTTATATGATTTACGTTGGTCAACTTGGTATGGACCAACGTATCATTCCCGGTTTCCAGCATAAAAATATTATAATAATCGGGCAGGTTGTTTACATCGATATTCCCCGTTAATAGGCTGTCTGGAAGTTCTGCTTTATTGGACGCGTATATTATGGTAGAGTCGTTTAAAAAGACCGGGGTTCTGTTGTCAAACACATCGTTGGTGATTCGCCGACCTTGTCCCCGCATGTTGAGTGTGTAGATATCTGTCTTACCGTTTGAAATGGCGGAAATGACCATGGCACGCCCACTAGGAGAAAAATCCAAATCGAGGATCTGCGTTAGGTTACGCAAGAATATTTTATCCTGGGAACTTCCATCAATGGCACGCATACGGATAGTGGTGACCCCTCGCTTGAAGCCTGCCAAAACTAAGTTCAACGTATCACGCCAAGCGATCGCAGGTGTCGTAAAATCTGCCTCCTGATCGAAAGAGGAGTACCCTCCTTTAAAAATAATCCGCTCCCGGCTATTGGAAAGATCGCGGATGATAACACGAAACTTCCCACCGTTATTTAACACGTAGGCCAAGTTTTTGCCGTCAGGGCTAAATTTGACAGAGGTAATGGACCCGTATTTATTATTGGAGGTAGAGGCTATTTCGTTGTTCTTATTAACCTCTTTAAAGGTATCCAACACCTGTTTATTCAAACTCGTATAGAAGGAGCTCCATTCTGTCTGAAAATCTTTGAAGCGCCTGCCTAGGGTATTCGCAATACTGTTTTCCTCGTTTCGATTGATCCGGCTTAGATTAAGGATACTGGATATGTACCTCCGCCCAAAGCGCTCTACGATAAAATTCCAAATAGACTGTCCTACTAGTGCCGCTTCCTGTGGGTTTAGCTTATGCAGTTTTGGATTTTCATTGCCATTCAGGTAATGTCTAACAAAGTCATCCATCTCCATATCCCACCCGTAAGCCATGTACCTTGCCGCCCCGTCAATGAACCAATCCGGAAAATTATTGATCAGATTAGATTGGAACGCGTCACTGATGCTGGAGCCATACAGCATTTCCTCCATGATGATTTTAGAGGTTTGGTACAGCAATTCCTTTTTAAAGGATTCCCAAGAGCCGGTAAAAGGGACTTCAGCCAATAATTTGGAGAAAAAGGTTTGCCCATCAATGGTATAGTTGTTTTTATTGATGTTAAGATTGCTCTCCAAGAGCTCCTGACTGGAGTTGTAAATAAAAATTTTTGGCTTCGTGTATGCTACGTAGCCGATTGTCTGCGTAAGGCGGTCAAATTCCCCTTCCAAAAAGTCTATTGCATAACGAGCATTGGTAATGCCTCCGTCGTAAAAATAGACTTCGAAGTTGTTTGAACTGAAGTGGTACCACTCCTTATTCTTATGCTGAACCCGGTTCTTTCCAAAACGTTCCTGATCGAACTGTGCGTTGGCCAAATGAAGGTTACCAACCACGAAAATGACAATAAACAGGAGTAGAAATCTAACGCTCATTTATTTTCCTTCATGTACTTTCTGATTCTTTAAATATACTTAAAAAATCGATTTATGTTCACCTCTTTTGCAGGTTCCTTGCTAAAAGTTAACAAATTACTCATTTCTCGACTCAAATAAGGTGCCATAGAAACGCCCTTTGCCCCAAGCCCATTAAATATATATACCTGATTATAAGCAGGATGCCGTCCTAAAAATGGCTTTCGGTCTTTGGTCGCAGGCCGTATGCCCCAATCATGCCGTAGAATGGTTGGCCAGGGCAGATTTATCAGTGACTGCAATTTTTCCAGCAATTCGACCTTTCCCTTTTCCGTAGAACCAGATTCCAAATCTTGATTATCGTAAGTAGACCCAACCCGGTGAACGCCTTCCTCTAAAGTAATTCGAAACACTCCCCGGTTAATAATTTCTTCCGGAGAAAAGGATTGTTCCACAGTCAATATTTCTCCCCGAACCGGACGAAAGGGCAGCCAGGCAAAGTACTTGCTTTTCAAGGCCTCCAGGCCATTGGTGTAAACAACCGCTTTGGCTTCAATCCCATTGTAGGAAATGCCATCTGAATGCAGGATCAGCTTTGTTTCGTCAAAAAGCTCCTGCGTGAGCAAGCCCTCATTTTGCAGCCAATGACTATACGCATCCAGCAACTTTGGAATATTTAAGTAACCGCAGTGGGCAAGCACCACGCCTCCATAAGGGTCACTGACTACGTCATATTTCGATGCAGTGCGTATTTCAAGTAGGTAACGGCTAAAACTCATCCGGCTACTATTTCCCATCCACTCGTTTTGCTCCTCAACATTTAAAAATGGCCTGTAAATGGGTCTAGGTTCCAAAAAACGCTGACCCAACCGCTCTTCCAAACTCCGGTAGAAGGGTTCAATTTCCGGAAAATGCAAATCTGCCGCCCAGGTCTTGACCATCTTCCTTCCGGTAATTGGGTTGTAAAGACCGGCGGCTACCCGGGAACTCATATGCATGCCAGGCATATCCACCAAATGCACACGGTGTCCCCCAGCCATTAACCTCCAAGACAGCACTGTTCCAGCCAAACCTTGACCAATTAGTAAAAAATCAGTTTTCATACCCAAAATTAAATCATTATTCGTTATTTTGAATTAAAATTAATCCATTTGCACATGCAGCTAAAATCCTTCACGTTTAATCCATTTATGGAAAACACCTATGTGCTGTTTGACGAGACTAAAAAAGCGGTAGTGATCGATCCGGGGTGCCATAATAAACAGGAAAGGGGAGAACTCTTTGACTTCATCCAATCACAGGGCCTTGTGCCCGTGAAGCTTTTAAATACCCATTGCCATATTGACCATGTGCTGGGGAATGCATTTATTCAAAACAGTTACGATATCCCCTTGTGGTATCACAAAGACGAGGACCCAATCCTCAAATCTGTACCGGCCTACGCACCCAACTACGGGTTCCCGCATTTTCAGGAGTCTTCGGCAGACCATTTCATCGCAGATGGGGAAATCATAAAGTTTGGAAATCAGCAATTGAAAGCGATCCTTGTGCCGGGGCATTCACCAGGACACTTGGTTTTTTACCATGAGGCTTCCAAAATCTGCATAGGTGGTGACACGTTGTTTCAGGGAAGCATTGGCCGAACCGATCTGCCAGGTGGAGATGCCGACACACTGCTTAATGCCATCAAAGAACGACTGTTTGCCCTTCCAAATGACGTGGTGGTATTCCCAGGGCACGGACCTGAGACCACCATTGGTGTCGAGAAGATCACCAACCCCTTCGTAGGTAAAAACGCTAGATTTTGAAGGTGAAAAAGCACATTCCCAACCTGATCACTTGCCTTAACCTCTGCAGCGGCATGGCTGGTATTTACGTTGTATTGGAAGGCCGATTACTGTGGGGAGCCTATTTCGTCATGGCCGCCGCAGTTTTCGACTTTCTGGATGGGTTTGTCGCAAAATTGCTCAAAGCCCATAGCGAGATAGGCAAACAATTGGATTCCCTGGCAGATATGGTCACTTTTGGGGTGTTACCGGCATTCATCGCCTTCAAACTGCTCCAAAGTGGTGGTCAGTTGGAATACCTCCCCTACCTCTCATTTCTTATTGGCATACAATCCGCTCTTCGGCTGGCTAAGTTTAACATCGATGAGCGACAAAGTGAGCGCTTTATTGGCTTGCCTACCCCAGCTAACGCCTTGTTTTTTAGCACACTACCTCATTTAGCTATGGCGATCCCTGAGCTTGGTAGACTGCTCCTCCACCCCATCCTAATAGGCCTGTTAGTTGTGCTATTTGCTTTTCTGCTGACCGCGGAACTTCCACTATTGGCCTTGAAGTTTAAAACATTTTCTGTCAAAAAGAACTTCTCAAAATATCTATTGCTGGCCATTGGATTGGTCGTTTTGGTGATTTTGGGTACTGCCGGAGTTCCCTTTATTGTGGTGACTTACCTCCTCCTATCATTGGTTGAAAACCTGCTGACTAAACATGCTGTCCAAACCTAACATATGGAACTCACTAGCCACGCTTACCATTTGGATAATTGCTGTCGGAACCTTACCTGCGCAAGCATTTTTGGTAACCACCGAAACAGAAGGAATATATAAAATCACCCAAACAAAAGCCCAAACCTTAGGGCTTGGAGAACTTGAAAATATCAGCCTATTTGGGTTGGCCGGCATGCTTCCTCAGCGGTTGGATTCTGGTGCATGGAACATGCAGGAGCTCCCGGGACAGCTGATCGATGGCACCCTCTATTTTTTCCTTCCCGGGCCGGACACCTTCATCTGGGAGGAAAACTACCCAAGTTTTCAAGTCAATCATTACACAGAAAGGCAACACTTTATTCTAAAGGGAAATACTCCTTCCCCAAAACGGATCCAAAACCTTAACCCAAGTGAACCTACTCCTGACGATGATAACAACTCCTCCCCGTGGTATGCAATGGAAAGCTACCATGAACCAACCTACAACCTACTTCAATCGGGCCGAGATTGGTATGGGCATCGAATGTTCTCAGGGCAGCAGACTATCCTTACGGTAGACGTTCCCTCTGCGTTTGACTCACGACAAGAAGTGCTTTTCTCTGCCACCCTGCTCGCACAATCCATCGCAGACAGCAAGTTTACCACCTCATTAAACGGGCAACTTATCAAAGAATCAGCGTTCCCATCGATTCCAAACAGCACTTATGGAATAAAAGGACGGGAGGGGGCCTTCACCGAACAACGTCAAATCAATACCTCAGAACGGCTGGAGGTGCAGTTTGACTTCTATACAGCAGACCGCAACGGTGCAGGCTATTTAAAACACTTATGGATAGGCTATCCCGTAAACCCTTCCTTAATGGATAACCACGTCCTCTATCGACCGCCAAACACCGCAAAAAATACCACTTTTGAGGCACCTGAAAACCGACAGGCTTGGTCCCTTGCCCCCAAAACGCAGAAAATCGCAAATGGTAGCCTTCTCCCAGCTGAAGTATCCAAAATTGCTTTTTTTGACCCCCGATCAGTCCCAGAAATGACAATCTCCAGACCAATGGACCTCTCCCTGCGCGAAAACACATTCTTTCCGGAATTATGGATCGTGACCGCCCCACACTTTATGCCAGAGGCCAACCGTTTGGCTTCATTCAAAAGCAGTTCGGGCATATCAGCCAAAGCCGTATCCATCGATGCCGTATACGATGCCTTCGGATATGGAAATCCCGACCCAAGTGCGTTACGAAACTTCTTGGCCTATCAATACCATGAGGGAAAATCCCTGCAAAACGTTCTGCTATTGGGAAAGGGCACTTTTGATTTCAAAAATATCCTTGAGGGCGAACCTAACTTAGTACCAACCTACAGTTCCAGAAATAGCCTCAATCCACTCACAACTTACAGTTCGGACGATTATTTTGGCTTCCTATCCTTTGGAGACGGTGAATGGGAAGAATCGAACTCCGGAGATCACCTGCTATCTATAGGAGTTGGAAGGATTCCTGCCATAAGTTTATCCGATGCCAAACATGCCATTGACAAAATTATTCAATACAGCACCCGGGAGGGTCATGAAGGAGATTGGAAACGCAAGCTACTGTTGATTGCGGACGACGGAGACAACAATATCCACCTAACCGATGCCGAAGCCCACGCAACTTTTCTCTTCAACAACCACCCGGAATTTATCGTTGATAAACTGTATTTAGACCGCTTTGAACAAGTCAATACAGGGAGCTCACAAGCATCCCCCGCGGCGCGTACCTATTTGAAAGAATGGCTCCGAGAATCCGGATTAGTAATCAACTACATTGGCCATGGAAATGAAACCACCTTGGCTGCGGAAGGGTTATTTCGGGTAGCCGATATTGCTGAAATGCCAGCATCCAACCGCCTGCCTGTGTTTGTAACAGCCACCTGTGAATTTGGCCGACACGACAGCCCTTTGGTTCAAAGCGCCGCCGAAATGCTGCTTTTGACTCCTGAAAAAGGGGCCATTGCCCTGCTGACTACCGGGCGTCCAGTTTTCAGCAGTGTGAACTTCTTACTTAACAGGGCGTTCATAGAGCATCTATTTGCCCGCCCCTATGGAGAATCACTTTCCTTGGGAGAAATCTTTCGACTGACGAAGAACAATAGCCTAAGCGGTTCGCTAAATCGAAATTTTTCGCTACTGGGAGATCCTTCCCTGAAGCTTTCACTTCCTGAATACCGGATCGGAGACCTCGAGCTACGCGATGGCCTGACGGAAATGGAAGTAGATACTATACAGGCGATGCAGCGGATTCATTTTCGCGGTTCCGTATCCGACCCACTCTCCGGAGCCATCCCTGCGGGGTTTAATGGGACATTTGATATCCGTATATTGGACAAACCATTGACCTTAAAAACGCTCGGTGACGAAAGTCCGTCTGTGGAGTTTTTCGAAAACCGTGCCCTTTTGCACAAGGGAGTGGGAACGATTAAGGATGGGAATTTTGAAGGAAGCTTCTTTGTAGGTAAGAATATCGACTACCGCATTGGAGATGGAAGCATCCAACTGTTTGGCCTTGATTCAGCTTCCGGCGGGGAAATGATTGGCGCCCTTCGGGTGAAAATAGGCGGCACCTATACAGAGACTCCGGAAGATACCCAAGGGCCGCAAGTCGCCATCAATTACAACAGCCCAAACTTGTCGCCAAACGGGCAGCTATCCTCCACACAGGTTCAGCTCACCGTTTTCTTTGAAGATCCTTCCGGAATAAACATTTCACCCATAAATCTGGGGCAGGATATCACCCTGCGGCTAAACGATCAGGATCCAGTGGTTTTAAACCACCTCTTTCGCTCATTAGATTCCGGATTTGAACGAGGAAAATTGCTGATGGAAGTATCCGGCCTCAAATCAGGAATAAACCAGTTGGTTATTACCGCCTTTGACAACCTAGGCAACCGTACGGCTAAGGATTTTAGGGTAGATGTGACTGGCATCGAATCAATCAAAATTTTAGCTGTAGCCAACTACCCAAACCCGGCTTCACTGGAAACCTCCTTTCGGTTTAGGCATAATCGGCCGGGGGAAACGGTTGGTGTTACGTTGCGGATCTTTTCGATTGACGGTCGTGAAATATTTTCTACGGAAAGACGTTTTGAAAACGCTGGTGAAAACATCAGCGGTCTTGATTGGATATTTTCAGAGGGCAACGCTGTATTTCCCATAAAAGGACCGTATATTTATCATTTAAAACTCTCATCTGAGCAGGACGGCAGTTCCGACCAGATAGGAGGAAAATTATTGATTAAATGAAGATCAGAAAACCTATTTACGCGCTAACTTTTTTAGCACTGGTTTTTATGGCACCGTATTACGCGGCCGCCCAAAACTCTGTAACCCTTTTTGGCCAACAGGATCCAAACAGACGGGTCATCACCACGGCGGTACCCTTTCTGAATTTTGCACCTGACAGCCGACATTCCGCTATGGGTGACGTGGGAGTCGCCACCTCACCCGATGCCAATTCAGCCCATTGGAATGCAGCCAAATTAGCCTTTGTCGATACAGATATGGGGTTTTCCTTGTCCTACTCACCTTGGCTTGGACGATTGGTACCCGATATGTCAGTCAATTACCTCACTGGGTATAAGCGGATTGACAATGTATCCACATTTGGGTTGGATTTGAGATATTTTGATATGGGTTCTATCCAACTCACCAATGAAAACGGCGATCCGTTAGGTGATTTTAATCCGAGAGATATCGCTATTGGAGGCACCTATTCTCGCAAACTTTCCGACAACCTTGCACTGGGAATTTCTGCCCGTTTTATTCATTCCAATCTTTCGGGAAATATATCATCTGCCGGCGGGAATGAGAGTCGGCCGGGCGTCAGCGTGGGAACGGACATTGGTCTTTACCATCAATCCGACGTCTTGGTATCCGGAAAAGACGCATTGTGGTCCTGGGGGCTGAACATTTCAAACATAGGGCCAAAGATCACCTATAACAGTGCCGAAGACCTAGATTACCTGCCGACGAATTTCCGGCTTGGAACCGCATTGAAAATTCCAATGGATAATTTTAACAACATCACCTTTGCCTTGGATTTCAATAAGTTGATGGTTCCTACCCCCCCCTTGTATGAACGTAACGCAAACGGTCAGATCGTAAGAGATCCCATTACCAATCGGCCAAGCATAGCAGCTGGAAGCGACCCCACCCGCCCGCTATTGAGTGGAATGTTTGGATCTTTTGGAGATGCCCCCGGAGGGTTCAGAGAGGAGCTTCAAGAAGTGATGATTTCCTTTGGAGTGGCGTACGACTACGACAATAAATTTGCCGTTAGGACCGGGTATTTCTATGAAAACCCCCGAAAAGGAGGTAGACGGTACTTTACCATGGGTGTTGGCTTTCGAATTGTTGAAGGCCTCGCCTTTGATTTTTCTTATCTGGTACCTCAAACCCAAAACCATCCACTGGCAGAAACACTGCGCTTATCGCTCGCTTACAACATCAATAAATAGGTGATGCCAGACAGACGAAATGCGCCACCATTTCAAATACCCGATCAAATAGAGCTACGTGAACCGGAACGGAAGACGCTGGGCAATGGCATACCAATGTATTTTATACGCACCCCGCAGGTAGATGCCGTCCGGCTGGAAATCATGATGCCATCTGTAGGCCTTCCGGTTTCCTTGGAAAATTCACTGGTCCCTTTCTTTACATTAAACATGCTTTTGGAAGGCACTCGGGAGATGAATTCTTCGAAGTTGGATGATTTTTTTGATTACTTCGCTTCAGAAGTAGAAATCCACACCGGGTACGAACAGCAAGGGCTTTCACTCCTAACTACGCGAAAGCATTTTAGAGAAGTCCTCCCTGTTTTTAGATCCCTATTCACCGAAGCCACTTTTCCGGAAAAAGAACTTCAAAAGCGAAAATCGCAGAAAAAGCTGACGATTAACCTTCAATTCGATCAAACTGGTGCCCGTGGCAATCAATTGATTCGAAGGGTTCTATTTGGTGAAAACCATCCCTTCGGATTTATTTCTGATGAAGACCATGTGGATGCCGTGACAAAAGAATCTATCCACGAATACTACGACCAATACTTTCGGGTATCTCCGGAAATATTCGTTACCGGGAATTTGGGAGACCGGGAATTGTTGGAAATTGAACGGAATTTTGGAGATCTACCCTTTGGTGAGGGTAATTATGCTACCATCGCCTTCGACACGTTCCCTGAAAAGCGCCTAGTAGAAACCCGTCCATCGGCAGTTCAATCCAGTATTAGGCTAGGTAAAATTTTGGTTCCCAAATCAAACCCTGATTTCTTTGCGCTGATGATTGCCAACACCGCTCTAGGTGGCTATTTTGGCAGCAGGCTTGTCAAAAATATTCGGGAGGAAAAAGGGTATACCTACGGAATATCCAGCTTTTTGGGAAGCCTCAGATCCACGGATTATTGGATGGTTTTAGCGGATATCAAAATGGGATTTGCTGAACAGACCATCGAAGAAATTTACCGTGAACTGGAGTTACTCAGCAGTGTGCCCATGGACGAAGATGAACAAACCAAGGTTAAAAATTACCTGATCGGAAACCTACTCTCTCAGTTTAGCAGCCCCTTCGATTTAATGACTCGATTCAAAAGGGTCCATTTGCAGGGTCTGGACTATTCGTTCTACGAAAAGCAGCTTCATTACATCAAGACTTTTTCGGCAAAGGAAATTATGGTGAAAAGCAAAACCTATTTCAATCCTGAAACAATCAAAGAAGTGATTGTAGGTCCTTAACTACCTTTTTCTTTGCCAGGAACGGTACAAAAAAGAAAGATCCAGTCTACTAATAGCCCAAATTTTATAGCAAAGCACTTTGGCTCGCTGCATATTCAAGGATACAGCGAGTGCCACCATTTTATCCACCACATCGAAATTTGCCGACGCCAATGCCTGCCTACATTCGAACAAAACCCGCTGCAATAGTGCCCTATCCTCTTCAGCTGTCCGGTTCATCCTTTTAATCTTTAATAGCACTTGGTAAGTAGACGGCAACATGCGTGAAGCACCCTTTTTATATTGATGGGCAGAAAAAGAATCGGGAAGTATTCGCTTGACCACGCCCATATTTGCATCAAATACAAACGGATATTTTCTAGCCAATCGTACCAGTATATCAAAATCTTCATACACCAAATTGGCGTCGTATCCTCCCTCCCGTAGCAGCACGTGCGTGCGAAAAACCATGGAAACAGTACTGATAGCATATCGGCCCACTACATCTATATATACATCGCCCTCCTTTACGGACTGAATCAACTCACCGGCGGCATTTGTGGGATAAAAAGGCCTTTGCACTCCACCTTCAAACTGTAACATTACATTTGAAAAGTAAACTGCTGCCTTAGAAGTCTCCAGTTTGTATACAGCCGTGGCCACATGGCTTGGCAACAATAGATCATCTGCCGCAAGGTCAATGACGTACTTTCCATTGCAGTAAGAAAGCGCGTCGTTAAATACCCTGCAATAATTCTCCGTCTCCGGATAGAAGAAGGTTTTTACCGATTTGAAAAAATCATGCAGCCAAATCCAATCTTCAATTACCTTTACCGAGTTGTCGGTGCTGCCGTTATCAATCACCAGTAGTTCCAAAGCCTTATATTGCTGGTTTAGCACACTGTTTAGCGCTTCGAAAACAAAGCGCTCATGATTGTATGAGGTGCAGATTATGGAAACAAGCGGAAACTGCGACATGGCAAATCAGTAGGCTATCCAATATTTTCCCACGGCAAGGCAAACGAAGGAACAACAATTCGGGTTATTTCGAAACTTAGCGCTAATTTAGCCAAAGCGGTAGAAAAGAAACCAAGTATTAGACTATTAAATGGCGCATTCCAAATGGAAGATACTTATTTGACGCTTGCTGAAATTTCAGAGGGTCTGTACAAGGAAAAGGGTAGCCGATTTTTGGCCTTTGCCCTTCCGGTCAAAACGGAACAGGAGATCAAATCCCATCTGGATGCGCTGTCCAAGAGGTTCCATGACGCAAGGCATCAGTGCTATGCCTATATACTGGGAAGTGACCAAGCCAACTACCGAGCCAACGACGACGGCGAACCGAGTCATTCGGCGGGCGATCCGATTTTAGGACAAATAAAATCCAGAAACCTGACTGATGCCCTCGTGGTGGTGATCCGTTATTTTGGCGGTACCAAACTAGGGGTCGGCGGATTGATTAACGCATACCGGACGGCCGCAGCCTTGGCATTGGACAATAACCGCATCGTAACGGTAGTCAAAAAAGCAGTGATTCGTATCCGGTTCGATTATTCCGATACAGCCGAAGTGATGCGACTGATTCATCAACTTGGACTAGAAATCAGTCATCAGGATTTCCGGGAATACTGCACGATGTCTTTATCCTGCCGGCTAAAAAACCAGGAAGCAATTACCTCCGAACTACATGCGACCCGATCTGTCAAGATCATCGATTAAAAAGCCCGTCGAGATAGCCCTCATCTTTGAGACGAATAAAAATCTCCAAACACGCCCACGCATCAGTTGCTGCGTATAGCTGCTGTTTATCCGTCAGCTTCTCGGACTCCCAGTTGGAAACCTGCTCAGACTTGGATATGCGAATGCCCAGTACCATGGCACTCAGGTTTCGGACGCCGACATTCAAAAAGCCTACTCTCTTTAATTCCTCGTTCAGATCAAAAAAAGCCTCCGGATTGAACGAAGCGTCCAGCTTTTTTAAAGCTTTGAGATCGTCCCGAACGGCCGCCCCCACTTTTACCACGCGGGGATTTTCCAGTATCTGCTTCACCGCTCGGGGTAAGCCCATATGATTCAGCCTTACCAAATACGCCCGCTCTCGGGTAGCCAGTTGAAGTAGCGCAACCTGGTAGCTCACGCCCTTTCGGAATGCCGGACGGGTTTCTGTATCAAATCCAATATAAGGCTGTCCGTACAGGCCTTCTACCAACTGTTGCAACCCATGCTGATCCTCAACAAGCGAAATTTCGCCGTCAAACGCCCCTACTTCCAGTTGGTTAACTTCTTCTTTGGTAATCTTTAAAGGTATCATACGGCCACTTCTTGTTGAATTTCTTTAAGCTCCTCCTCGGAATAAAAAGAAATACCTAATTTCAAATATCCAAACAAAATCGTCATCAGCGGACTGATGAGATTAAAAAAACAATAGGGCGCATACGCCAGGGTAGCCACGCCCAGTACCGAGGCCTGTGTGGCCCCACAGGTATTCCAAGGCACCAAGACCGACGTAACCGTAGCACTGTCTTCTAGTGCCCTGCTCAAGTTTTCACCTTTGAGGCCTCGTTTTCGGTATATATCTGCATACATTCTACCGGGCACTAAGATCGCCAAATACTGATCAGAGGTGGCGATATTAAAAAATATGCCGGTCCCTGCGGTAGCAGCTATCAGAGAGCCAACGGACGTAACTTTTCTGATTACCGCTTCTGCCAGCACCCTTAACATACCACTCACCTCCATAATGCCCCCAAGCACCATCGCACACACGATCAACCAAACCGTATTCAGCATGCCTGCCATTCCACCCGTTACCAACAGTTCATTTACTACGTCATTCGAAGTCGTGATAGCCGTCTCTCCATACAGCGAAGTCATCACCACCTGAAAAGCATTAAATGTGAAGGATCCATCCGAGTTCCAAGCAAGCGATGTAATCAAAACGGGCTGAAATATCACAGCGCAGATACCTCCCAGTAATGCCCCCACCAAGAGCGTAGGTATTGCGGGTACCTTCTTGACGATCATAATAATTACCAGTAATGGCACGACAAACAACCATCCATTAATTTCAAACCTATCTAAGATCACTTCACTGATTTCCTTTACCTGGCCAACCGTGCCTTCGGAATCACCCGTAAATCCAATCACCCCAAAGATTAGGAGCGTGATCAGAATGGAGGGTACCGTGGTCTTCGTCATGTGTCTAATATGGGTAAATAGATCCGTTCCTGCCATGGCTGGTGCAAGGTTGGTGGTATCGGAAAGCGGGGACATTTTGTCTCCAAAATAAGCCCCTGAAATGATCGCTCCTGCAATGATTCCTTCTTCAAACCCAAGTGCCTTGCCTATTCCCAACAGGGCTACCCCTACCGTGGCAACCGTTGTCCACGAACTTCCCGTTGCCACCGAAACCACGGCGCTTACCACACAGGCCGCCAAAAGAAAAATCGTTGGATTCAACACCTGCAACCCGTAATAAATCATGGCCGGAACAATCCCACTTAACATCCAAGTACCCGCCAATGATCCGATCAACAACAAAATCAGGATGGATGACATTGCCGCAGAAATACTCTTGATCATACCGTCCTGGAGCTTGTCCCAAGGGAAATTCAGGCGAAATACCGCTATAAGACCCGCAATGGCAGCAGACATGACCAAAACCATCTGATTAGAGCCCCCCAATCCCTCAGAACCGAATACCCGAATGTTTAACACCAGTAAAACGACCAGAAAAACAATCGGAAAAAATGCTTCCAGTACGGTGGGCTGCTTAATCGCTTTATTCATTAACGGCTTTTCTTTTTCTCCACAAAGATACAGGTAAATAAAGGTAGAAAAAATATCGGTTATTCAAATGCCACTCTAAGGGTAGAATCCACAAATTATGACCTTTTCGAAAACACCTACTAAGTCTCCATGGGTAATCTGGTCTATTCACGGAAAAGAACACTGCAAAGGATGTCCCTCCACAGAATTCGAGGTAATTTGCCTTATGACAAAAAGTATTTAATATCTTTAGTATATAAACCCCGTAATCTATGAGAAAGATTGATCAGTTGCTCGAAACCTATGGAGAAAGCCATCAGCACCCGACAAATAAAACGATCCATTGGATATGTGTGCCCTTAATCTTTTTTAGCATCGTGGGGCTGCTATTTAGCATACCGCCCGGACCACTACTTTGGATTCAGTTTCTATTGGGTAATTTCTCTAACTGGGCCACTTTGGCGCTTGCAGCTGTTTTATTTTACTATCTATCCGTTTCTCCACCATTGGCATTGGGCATGTTATTTTTTTCCTCGGTATGTTTAGCCATGGCAAACCTGTTCAGCATCTTGCTTCCATTTCCACTTTGGATGTTCAGTTTGATTATTTTTATCCTTGCTTGGATTGGTCAATTTTACGGGCACAAAATCGAAGCCAAAAAACCCTCGTTCTTTCAAGACCTACAATTTTTATTGATAGGACCCGCCTGGCTGATGCATTTTATATACAGGAAGTTTGGATTTGCATATTGAGTAGCCCCGAGCCTTTTACTCAATTACGGGAATCTTACTAATGGGTCGGCGATCTACTTCCAAAAGGAGAACCAAGAAGCTTAGTACGCTTTTTGGTTGATTCGAGTCTGAAAGAGGGCTTTAGTCAGAAATCCGGCTAGTTTCCGGCAAAAAAATGTATTTTTTTAACTTGGTTGGGTTACTTTTACCTAAAGACCCCAAAAAAGGATTTTATGTTTCCAACCATACTCGCCGCAGCAGAGATCCCGCTGCTTTCGGACATCGTCGTGATCTTCGGACTGGCCACCTTGGTCATCTTGCTATTCATGCGGTTGAAACTGCCTACGATTATTGGATACCTTTTTACGGGGGCCATAGCTGGCCCCTATGGATTATCCTTGGTGGATGCCTCCACGGCAGTGGACGTGCTCTCTGAAATCGGCGTGATTTTGTTACTCTTCGTCATAGGAATGGAATTTTCGCTGAGGAGCCTGATGGCCATCAAAAAGGCTGTTTTCGTCGGAGGCACCTTACAGGTTCTCTTTACAATCGGAGCCACCATGTTGGTTGCGAATCTATTCGGCTTTTCCTGGTCCGTATCGGTGTTTTTCGGCTTTCTATTTTCCCTTAGTAGTACCGCTATTGTACTAAAGATACTGCAAGAAGCCGGGCAGGTCAATACCGTTTCCGGTCGAACGACCCTGGCCATCTTGATTTTTCAGGACATCATCATAGTGCCCTTCGTACTCTTCACTCCCATGTTGGCGGGAGAATCAGACAATGTATTGGTTTCCTTGTTGCTGCTAGGCGTTAAAGGAGGACTGGTCATTGTTCTTACCATTTTGGGTGCCAAATACGTGATACCCAGGATCCTGTTCCGAGTAGCCACTACCCGAAACGAAGAACTCTTTCTTTTGAGTATCATCGTGATATGTTTTGCTGTGGCCTATGCCACATCACTACTCGGATTGTCGCTGGGATTAGGAGCATTCCTAGCAGGACTGATCATTAGTGAATCTGAATACAGTCACCACGCTACCGGAAAGATCCTTCCCTTTCGGGAAATCTTCCTCAGTTTCTTCTTTGTGTCCGTGGGCATGCTGTTTGACGTCAGTTTCCTGTATGAGCACCTGCTGATTATCCTAATGCTGGTCGCTGTAACCTTTGTGTTCAAATTTGCAGCTGCGACACTTGCGGTTAGGGCCATCGGGTCAAGTTTTAAAGAGGCTTTTATCGTGGGCTTTTCGATCTTCCAAGTGGGTGAATTTTCGCTGCTTTTGGCAAAAGAAGGATTGAAATTCAACTTGCTAGATAATGAAACCTATCAATATTTCCTCGCCATTTCTATCCTTACCATGGCGATCACACCCTTTGTACTTAAACAGCGGGAAAATCTGGCATGTAGAATATTAAACGCCCCCCTACCTCCCAAATTAAAAAACCGCTTGGAGAACAGTGAGGCCATTCCTATGACAGTATTGGATGAGGAAGCGCTTAGCGACCATTTATTGATAATTGGGTATGGACTAAATGGAAGAAACCTCGCACGTGCTGCGAAAGCTGCTGACATTCCATTTGTAATCATTGAGATGAATCCGGAGACGGTGCGAGACGAAGCAGCTAAAGGCGAACCCATTGTATATGGAGATGCCAGTAATAGCGCAGTGCTCGAACATGTAAACATTCACAAAGCAAGGGTCGTCGTGGTAGCCATATCCAATAATGACGCTACAAAGGGAATCGTCCTAAATGTTCGTTCCTATAATCTACACGCTAGCCTTATTGTAAGAACGCGCTATGTAAATGAAATTGAATCACTTAAACAATTGGGAGCAGATGAGGTAGTACCGGAGGAATTCGAGACCTCAATCGAAATTTTCACCCGTGTCCTGAACAAATACTTGGTGCCCAAACGAAACATTGCCGCATTTACAGAGGATGTGCGGTCACATAACTACGAAATGTTTCGTTACGCCTCACTTGAACTTGGTTCCGGTGTTACGTTGGATGTACCCGAGATCAACTTTGTGAGCGTTGAAATCGAAAAAGATACCGGGCCATATATCGGGCGCCCGATTAAAGAGATTGACCTCAGAGAAAAAGCAAGGGTGAATCTCGTCGCTATCAAACGAGACGGGATTACAGAAACTAACATTACCGGAAATACCAAATTGAAATTAGGGGATATCATTTATCTCGTAGGCAAAACCGAGGACTTGGAAGCATTCGAAAAAACTGTTACTTTGCCACCGACTTGACCGTTTGGCATACAGAATAAATCGCTAAGCCAGTCTTGCCAATACGGTATCTCCGCTTTCTACCTCAATTGCAAGCTCTTTGAGGGACTTTTTGGTAAGCATTTCCTCCAATTGGGTGCGAATCTTTAGAATATCAAAATGGATAGGGCAGGGATTGCTTTCTGAACAAGTCTTCAGCCCCAAGCTGCACCCTACAAAAAGCTGATCACCATCTATTGCAACCACCAAATCCCTGATAGTCAATTCTTCATGTTCTTTATCCACGTAAAATCCACCTGTTGGACCCTTCTGAGACGACACTATCTCTTTTCTCACCAAATCTTGCAGAATCTTTGCGGTGAATGGCTCTGGGGCATGTATGTGCTCTGCTATCTCTTTTGCTCCTACCTTATACCCTTTTAGGCTTTGCTTCCAGACATAAATGACTGACTTGATACCATACTGACAAGCTTTCGAAAACATATCTCTTAACGTGAAAACACCTAAATAAAATGATGGAGACTACCAACCGAAACAACTTCCCCATCTGATAAAACAAAAATACCCAAAATATGTTACAATTGCATGACGACAAAATCTCTTATTCACTGATATTCGTCAAGTAATTATCAATAAATTACCCATTCAGAATCATTTTGGTATTTTTTTATTTCCCTTTGACATGTAGCAGGCTACCTCCGCAAGACACCAACTCATACAAACTGCTTACTTCGATCCCATTAATTGCTTCAACAATTTTCTCACCTCTGTCGGGTTTTTGATATTATAGTTGGCCTGTGTATAATCATATCCCACGCGAATGGTGTAGGAGTCTTTGGGCATAGCTTTAAAGGTATCTTCATCCGTCCAGTCATCTCCCAGCGCCAAGATAAAATCATATTCATTTCCTCTCATAAAGGAATTGGCAGCACGGCCTTTGTTGATATCCGGCCGCTTGATTTCCAACACCATATTACCCTCTAATACTTGCAGGTTGTGTCCGCTCGCCATGTATTTCAAGTGACTGAATAACTCCCTCATCCTGAGGTCGCCAAGCCCACTTTCTACCTTTCGATAGTGCCAAACGAGCGAATGATGCTTTTCTTCAATAAAAGCTCCAGGCGTTCGCAGCACATAGTAATCCATTACCTTTCGGATATCGTCCTTCCATCCATCGTCGACATCGGCATAAAGTTCCCATTCGGACTGATCTCCCCTCTTTAGCCAAACTCCGTGTTCGGCTATCATCTCCACCTTTTGATTTTCAAACCACTTCCCGAGGGTTTCCTTGTCTCTACCACTGATGAGCACCACTTCGCATCTGTTTGCCAGACCGCTAACGATTTCCAGCAATTCTTCATCGGGATAAGCGTCTTCTGGCCTACTTTTAAAGCCTACCAAAGTGCCGTCATAATCCAGAAAAACAATCGGTCTTTCAGCCTCTTTAAATTTGGAAACAATCTCCGCTGCAATGTTTCTATCCAGAGCTTTTGATTGAAACTCCTGCTGCTTTTGCTTTACATGCGCCAGGCGATCCATGAAGACTTCCACCCACTGAAAAATATCGTATTTCTTCAGGCTACTTTGCATGGAAGCGATGCGGGATTTCTTTTCCTCATCACTCATGGTCAAGGCTGCCACGATTGCCTGCTCAACCGCTGAAATATCATTTGGATTTACCAAAATAGCATCCACCAATTCTTTGCTTGCCCCTGCCATTTCCGATAGGATGAGTACGCCATCTTGGTCCGTTTTTGAAGCGACAAATTCTTTGCATACCAGATTCATCCCGTCCCTAAGCGGGGTAACCAACGCAATGTCTGACATGGAATAAAATGCGCTGAGCTCTTCAAATGGAAAACTCCGATAGAAGTAATGAATGGGGACCCAATTTAGCGTACTATACTTACTATTGATCCTTCCTACCAACGTGTCAATTTCCGTTTTGAGTTCTTTGTAAGACTGAACTTTGGCCCTTGAGGGCACTACAACCATGATCATCGATACCTTTCCATGGAAATCCTCTCGCTGATCGAGCAGCCGATCAAAAGCCCGAATGCGCTGCGGAATCCCCTTGGAATAATCTAATCGATCAATGGTAATCAACAATTTTTGCCCACCCAATTGGTCTTTAAACTTTTTCCTTTTCGTTAGGGTCTTTTGACTGATTGCAGCATTGGCAAACTTATCGTAATCAATTCCCATCGGAAATGAATCCACATTAACCAGCCTATGATCCGCTTGAATATACCCACTCTCATTGGACAAGCCCAGGATCCTACCCACTGCACTTAAAAAATGTCGCATATCATCGTAGGTATGGAACCCTATTAGGTCTGCACCCACCATTCCCTCAAGAAGCTGCCTCCTCCATGGTAACATTCGGATGATTTCATACGAAGGGAATGGAATATGCTGAAAAAAAGCAATCGTGGCATCCGGTAGCGCTTCTCGAAGCATCATTGGAAGTAACAAAAGTTGGTAGTCGTGTACCCAAATGGTATCTTCGGGCTCCGCATAGGCTAAAATTGCATCACAGAATTTCCTATTGACCTCATAGTAGGCATCCCAGTAGGCATCTTTGTAGTTTATGTATTGAGTAAAATAATGAAACGCTGGCCAAATGGTCTCATTGCTGAATCCCTCGTAATACAACTCGATATCCTCCTTGGTCAAAAAAACCGGAGCCATCTTTAGCTTTTTTAGCTCCGTGGATATCTCCTGTTGGAGTTCATTCTCTTCCACCGCATTTCCCGGCCATCCGATCCACAGATTTTCCCCTTGCTTATAAATAGATCCCAAACCGGTCGCCAAACCACCTGCACTGGCCTTA
The DNA here is from genome assembly GCF_017811155.1 of Lunatimonas salinarum. Lineage (GTDB taxonomy): Bacteria > Bacteroidota > Bacteroidia > Cytophagales > Cyclobacteriaceae > Lunatimonas > Lunatimonas salinarum. The sequence goes on from NZ_JACVCV010000005.1 coordinate 190,672, forward strand.
AATTCGAATTTTCCGGACTTAAGTTTTAAATTAACAGGGAGTCGGTTAGAAACAATAATTGTTTTGTTCATCTTTATTTCGTTGTATTTCAGTGGTCAAATCCCTACTCACACCGAAGATTTGGTGTAAAATCAGCAAGTTGGGTATTTCACTCTTTTTTGGTTGTCCTACACCAAGAATCGAGACTCCTTTGCAGCCCGCTTTTGTAATCCTTCCATGCACAGGAAAATTCCTATTGGATTTATTTATCATCGAGGCGATTCAAAAGTATTCCCGGATACAGACTATTCAAGTAACGAGCCTTGCAGTAAAATATAGTTCTAAGGTACTAAAAATTAAGCGAAAACTCAAGAAAGCTACCGCATGTATCCCTCAATGAAAGGTGTCACGATGAAAAATCCTAGCCAACAAACTACCTGTCAATCCACTAAACCCTCCCAGCAAAAAGCCAATTAATCCTGTGATTGCCAGTAGGTAGGTACTATTTTTTAACCCAACAATCTCACCCATCCGATTGGGTAGTTCAGATTCGGAGACTACCCAGATATACAAGGGTAAAAATAGCCAAACCACACCCACACCAAGCCCTGAGGCCACAAAGGCTACGATGCCATTTGCTCTAATCACCGTAGCAAATACGAAAATACAGGCCATGATACCCCAATAGGGTATCGAATTACCCAACAAAATCCAGATCAACGCACTTAAAATGAACAATAACGTGAATTTCATCTGTTTATAATTTGTTCTTTAGCGGTCAGATGGAATCTCGCACGAATTTCAATCGTCCCTCCGTGTGTCGCTTGCGTCGTGCTCGATTTCATGTGTCTATAATTGTTTTTCATTTTCCACGAATTGTCCCGGTTAATTGGGGTGCCTGCCCGTCCGGTAGGCAGGCTCGATTTCATGGTTAATGCTTTGGTTCCAGGCGGGTCTCAAATAACAAACGATCTATTTCGGCCATTTTCCAGAGACTAAAATCCAGGTAATCCCCTAAAGCCCACCTAGAAACAAAACTACCGTAATACTTGCTACCAGGATTGCCAGACTGTCCTCCAGGGTAAATCGCAAAGGCGGCGATTGGCTCTCCTAACTCTACAACCATCCGCCAGCTAGCACCATGGCGACTATCTGTGGCATTTACGATACCCTTACCTCCTCCAGTTTCAATTCCTTGAAACCCAAATGATTCAAAATTGGGTACTAAGTGATTGATTCTGGTGCGTTTGTAGGCAGACCAAGTGATTGATCCCCGCTCGGATTCCAGCGTGCCTAAGGTCTCCACCGTCGTCAAGAATGAGGTCTGCACTACATCCACCACGGTTTCCACTTTCCCGGTTTCGGGATTGTCAAACAACTCACTACTAGGATCTTCTGAGATGATTTTGGAAACTTGGTAATTATTTGGAAGTACGATGGGCAAATCCGCTCGCTTCCATTTTGAAAAAACAGACTCTTTCAATATTTCCCACCAAACGGTAAATACTGTGGGCGCCACCGTATTTGGATGCGTGAAATAATCCCAGCCCTCCAAAATTTGTAGATACTTACCCGCCTGATCCAAGGTTTTCAGTTGAATGGTGGATGAATCCGAAAGGTAGGAAAGAAGACCGGGCAACACCTCTGAGGCGTGAAGGTGATAATTGTCAAACTGCAATGCCTTCATATCTTCTATGGTAATCCGATTCATTTGATTAAGCTGCCCATTTATCCGTCTGTTCCGGTAATGCTCGAAGGTATGATCAAATAAGTAATACGGATAGCTGGAATCCGTAGAATGCTGATTTGCAGAGCTTACAAATCCACGGGATGGGTTAAGAGACGCTGGATTTTCCTCGAATGGGATATACCCTGACCAATCGTAGTGCGGGTCACTGCCATCCATCAAGTATTTCCCTTGTCCTTCCCATTTATTTGGAAATTTTCCTTGAACCTTTATCGCTATATCACCGTCCTTGCTGGCAAATACAAAGTTTTGGGCGGGGGAGGTAAAATGATTTAAGGCTTCGATGTAATCCGAATGATTCTTGGCCTTATTCAACAATAAAAATGTCTTTTGTTCATTAGAACCTTCGTGGGCAGTCCATTTTAACGCAAAATTGGCCTGCTGCTTATCTGCTGAAAAATGACTATCATATACCACAGGACCATGATGGGTATAAATCACCGAATCCAGAAAATCCGGCTGTCCCTTGATTTTAATGGTCTCTAATCTAACCGAGGTGGGCATCCACTGCCCATTATAATGGTATTCAAGTCGCGTATTGTCCTTAAAGGAAACAGCGTATAAATCCATCACATCTCTGGTGGCGTTGGTGACTCCCCAAGCAATGTGTTCGTTAAACCCACTGATTACTCCCAAAGCTCCTGGTAGACTTGCCCCCTTGGCACTAAACTCAGGGGTGGTTAATTGCACTGCAAACCAAAGTGATGGCATATTAAGGCTGAGATGCGGATCATTGGCGAGAATGGGATTCCCATTTAGCGTCTTGATTCCAGAAACAGCCCAGTTATTCGACCCGGTTCCAAGCTCTGGCTTGTCCATCGTAGTTACCCACAGAAGGGAGTCTGGATAAGCTATATCCTCCGGCACAGCCGGCATCTTTCCGGAAAAAGTCCAGGAATGGCTTTGATCGATCACTGGATCTATGTCGTCTGGAAAATCCGGGAACAATCGGTTCATCCAGGATTCCCCGATCATAAACCGCAGATTGGTGTATTCCACATCGGATTCCCCTACCAACATGTCTGCCATGTACTTTAGCAAAAGTAAGGTCTTTCCCGCATCCCAATCAGCGGGTTGATAGCCTAGCAGCTTGTATTCTACTGGAAGTTTAGCGAAGGGAGTTTGATGAATATATGCATTCACCCCCTCCGCATAAGCATGCAATTTTTCAAGTGTCTGGGGATCGGATTCCTCCAAGTACCGTAAACCTGCCTCCGCCCCATACGACAATCCCTTTCTTCGCTGCAACCGGTCAAAATCCAGGGCTTGTTTGCCGACGATTTCGGAGATCCGACCTGCGGCAGCCATGATTTGGAACTCCATCTGCCAGAGTCGGTGCTGTGCGGTGACATAACCTTGTGCCCGGAAGAGATCCAGTTCATTCTTTGCAAAAATGTGGGGAATTAGGTTTTCATCGTAGCGAACCGTTACTTCTTCTTGTAATCCCTCGATGGTAAGAGAAGCTACCGGACGGTGATCTTCACTATACTGATTCTGCCAAAACCCCCTGAAAGGATCCAGCAGGTCTGATATAGCCGGCATGCCTCCCAAATCCATGGAGAGCAGCATCACCAACGCCAATGTGGTGAAAAGGGAAAGGAGGAAACCTACATATTTCATTCAATATTAATTGGCAATTTCAGCTTTTCCCACTTTACTACCAATCCCTCAGGCACCATTTCGATAGTTAACCACTCTTCGCTGTTTTCCTCCCATATGGGCTCTGCGGAGATCCTCAGCACATCGTTCTCTTCCTTATACTGATAATGTCCGTGTTCCAGGTTCCATTCTGAATTAAAGATTACCGTCCAAGGTCCACTTTCCCGCGGAATCGTAAATAGCGAGTACTTGCCTGCTGGTAGGATTTCACCGTTGAATTTCAAATCCTCGGTAAACTCCAGATAGGTAGCTTCGTTTGCCCCAGTACGCCAAACCTCATTATACGGTACCAAGTCTCCCCATATGGGCCGGCCTTTGACCGCGGGCGATCCGTACTGAACTTTTAGCTGCTTATTGGCTATCGTTCCCTCTACCTTCCGCAAAGGACTAGCCCGTGACTCAACCACATCGTCAGATGGGGCTTCAGTCGTGTTCGATTCCGTACCACTCTTTTGTTCTCCACAAGAAATCAAGGATACAAAACAGGCGATAAAAAAAAGATTTGCCAGAATAGATGTCTTCATGTTCATTTAGCTGCGAATTTTTAATTACGAACGAAATTAATGATTTTTTTTGATTTGTCTATTATCGATTTCACCTGACCCTAACCAGTCCCAATTCACCGCATTACTTGCCTATGGGCAGACAGGAAATTCCCGGAGGTACCCTCTGCCTGCACGGGTATGGCTCTTAATGGTATTTCAGCGAACAAGTACATACCAAAATAAGAAAAAGGGCTAGGATGCTTTCACTAATACCTCATTGAAATTTAAAATACTAGGGCTATGTTTGTAATAGAAAGGGATATTTATTTGGTAAAGCGCATGAGGGCTGTTGTAGTATTATTCTTTTTAATGTCTTTGTTCCTGTTTTTCAGCGTCTACATTTCGCCGGAGGTCTTGTCCTATACCGGACTTCTGCCTCTTCTGATTCCGGTGTTTATGATTTTCAACCTGTTTTTGGTAGTACTTTTTTTATTCGGTAAAACCCGACTTATCCTATATCCCTTAATTGTGTTAGTTATTGGCTGGAAGTTTTTCCCGATCACCTTCCAATGGAATCAACCTTCCTCGCCCGAAGGGGGACTTGTACTGCTCAGCTTCAATGCAATGCATTTCAACCAATCTTGGAGTACTAAAAGCAAAGAAGCTATTAGCAATTCCATCGAATGGGCGAGAAAATACCCAGCTGACATAAAGTGCTTTCAGGAATTTCATCAGGATTTTTCAACTCCGTCTCGAAACGCATTAAAGCTAATCAGTAACGAAGGAGAATATCATTACAAATATCACCCCTTCGGTGGCAACAAAAAGAGATCACAAGGCCTGGCGATTTTTAGCAAGTACCCGATTGTCAATGACGGAACCGTTTTCGACAACCAAACCAACAACGGGACGATTTTTGTCGACGTGAAGGTAGCCAAAGACACCATCCGTGTCTACAACACCCATTTGGAATCCATGAACATTCCCGCCCAACAACTTGGCGAGTTGGAGGGTATCAAAAAAAATTACCGGCAAACCATCCGAAAACTCAAAAATGGAATCGTGATGCGTGCAAGGCAGATAGAGATGCTGATGGAACATATAGCCCAATCTCCCTATCCGGTGATATTGGCAGGAGACTTCAATGACGTCCCATACAGCTACACGTACTTTACAGTACGCTCCACGCTCCAAAATGCATTTGAAGCCGCCGGAAGGGGCTTTGGGTTCACTTATAACAAAGTACTTTTCTTTTTACGAATAGATCATATTTTCACGGATAAAAAATTCACAATTCACCAATTCAAGACTCACCGGGAGGTAGATTATTCGGATCACTACCCCATATCGACGAAAATATCCTGGAAGCCGCCAATTTAATCTTCGTAAAACAGACGGTTGAAATCGAGCCTGTCTGCCGACCTTTAGGCAGGCATCCCGATAAACCTAGACAAGTTGTGACCTTTGAAAAATCAATTTAAGACACATGAAATCGAGCACGACGCAAGCGACACACAGTGGGATGATTATAAACCGTGCGAGATTCCATCTGACCGCTTAAGAACAAATTATAGACAGATGAAACATATAATCTCCTTTACATTCGCATTATTTGGCATTACTATCACGCTTCCTGGAGCACTGCTTGCCCAATCGGATAGGTGGCAGCAATCCATTAGCTATCAAATGGACGTGGACATGGATGTGGTTTCCAACCGATACACCGGAAAACAAACCATCGCCTATACCAATAATTCCCCCGACACACTCGACCGATTTTTCTTCCACCTTTACTACAACGCCTTCCAGCCCAATAGTATGATGGATGTTCGCTCCAGGTCCATAGCTGATCCTGACCGAAGGGTGTTGGACAGAATCCTCAAGCTAAAGCCCGATGAAATTGGCTACTTACATATTCAATCGCTAAAGATGAATGGTATGGAGGTTTCATTTGAGGAAGTAGAAACTATTCTTGAAGCGGATTTACCCATGCCAATTCTTCCTAATAGCACCGTATTATTTGAAACAACTTTTGAAGGACAAGTGCCCCTACAGGTAAGAAGGGCGGGGCGGGACAGCCAGGAAGGGGTGCGCTATTCCATGGCGCAATGGTATCCAAAAATAGCTAACTACGATTATCAGGGATGGCATGCAAACCCCTATGTAGGTCGGGAGTTTTATGGAATCTGGGGCGATTTTGACGTAAAGATACGTATTGACAAATCATATGTCTTGGGTGGAACCGGATACCTTCAGAACGCCAACGAAATAGGGCATGGCTACCAAGATGCTGGAGTGCAGGTTCCCACACCTACCGGCGACAAACTTACCTGGCACTTTTATGCACCTAGGGTACATGATTTCATGTGGGCAGCAGACCCTAAATATACCCATGATAAAATTGAAATGGAAAATGGCACCACTATTCACCATCTCTACATTAAAAATTCACAGACTGCTGCCAATTGGGAGAAGCTAAAAACCTACACTCCTGCAGCCATTGAATTCATGAACAAACACTTTGGCCATTATCCTTACAAACAATTTTCTGTAATTCAAGGTGGTGACGGTGGTATGGAATATCCCATGTCTACCTTGATTACGGGACAGCGCCCGTTGGGCAGCTTGGTTGGAGTGATGGTGCACGAACTAATACATAGCTGGTTTCATGGCGTGTTGGGCAGCAACGAAAGCCTTTATCCCTGGATGGATGAAGGATTCACCACCTATGCAGGTAGTTTGGTCATGGCAGCCATTTACGCCGATGAACCCTCGGACTTTCCACACAGAGGTTCCTATGCCAGCTATGAAAGGCTGGCCACATCGGGTCTGGAAGAGCCCATGTCTACCCACTCCGACCACTACCACACCAATACGGCGTATGGAGCCGCCTCCTATTCAAAGGGAGCGTTGTTCCTCACCCAGTTGGGATACATCATGGGCGAGGATCATTTAGCAAAAGGCATGCTAAAGTATTGGGACACCTGGCAATTCAAACAGCCTAACGCCAACGATATTACCAGGATAATGGAAAAACAAAGCGGATTGGAGCTGGATTGGTTTAAGGAATATTGGGTAAATTCCACCAAAACCATTGACTATGCCATACAATCTGTTTCAGCAGAAGGAAACAAAACCGAAATTACATTAAGTAGAGAAGGACAAATGCCAATGCCTGTTGATTTGGTGATTACCTTTAAGGATGGAAAAAAGGAGATGGTCTACCTGCCTCTTGTTATTCAGCGTGGGGAAAAACCAGAAGAAACAGGTGCACCAAAACGCATACATACCGAGAGATGGCCGTGGACCCACACCGAAAAAACCATACAACTAGACAGGTCACTTTCAACCATTCAATCCATTGAAATTGATCCATCGATGCGCATGGCCGATATAGACCGTGAAAATAACCGCTTCGACAATTAGCTGCGCATTTTATCCCAAGTCAGCCCTCAAAGACCAGAACACTAAAAAACCCCAAGGACAAAATCCCTGGGGTTTGAACACTTAAAAAACCACCAACCTTTAATAAAATCTTATTTCAACCGTCTTAGCGCCATGCTTACCTTGTCGGTCAACAAGTACATCACCGGTACTATTACTAACGTTAAAAAGGTAGCAAAGATTAAACCAAATATAACAGTCCAAGCCATTGGCCCCCAAAAATCTGCATTATCACCTCCGGTATAGAACTGAGGGTCAAAGGAAGACATCAGTGTGCTGAAATTGATATTCATCCCCAAAGCCAAGGGAATCAACCCCAAAACGGTAGTGATTGCCGTCAACAACACGGGTCTCAACCTCGTCTTGCCCCCTTGAATAATGCTCCCTAAGAGTTCTGGAAAGGGGAGAAATTCTCCCTCCCGGACGCCAAGTTCTTCCCGCTTGCGTTCTCGAACGAGATTGGTATAGTCAATAAGTACGATCGCATTATTAACTACCACCCCTGCCAAGGATATGATGCCTATTCCAGTCATGATAATAACGAAATCCATATTAAAGGCGACCAGACCCAAAAACACCCCTATCGTGCTGAACACGACAGATCCCATAATGATAAACGGGCTGGCGATCGAGTTGAACTGAGCGACGATAATCAGGAAAATGACAGAAACTGCGATCAGCAAGGCTCTGGTGAGAAACTCGGCCGACTTGGCTTGCTCTTCTTGTTCACCCGTAAATTTGACCGAAATTCCGTCCGGGACTTCCACATTATTAAAAAGTGCCTTGATTCGCTGATTGATTTCGGTTGCATTGTATCCTTCTGTCACGTTGGAGGATAAGGTAATCACCCGGTTCAGGTCTTTCCGCTTTACCGACCCAAAGGTCGAGCTGTATTCCAAATCTGCCACGGCGGAAATGGGGATCTCCTTCAGGTTTCCAAATTTATCCCGAAAATTAATCTTTTTATTTATCAATGCCGCTACATCGTAGCGGTGCTCGTCGGCCAGCCTTAATTGGATCGGGTAATCATCCTCTCCCTCTTTAAATTTAGATACTTCGAGGCCAAATAGGGCAGTTCTTAGCTCTGTTGCAATGGTGTTGGTTGACAACCCGAATCTTCGCGCATTTTCCCTATTGATATTTACGATCAACTCGGGATTACCTGCTTCCAAATCTGACTTCAATTCCTCTATACCTTCTATATTAGCCTCATCGATTATTCGCCGCGCCTCTGATACAAATTCAACCAATTGGTTAAATACTTCTCCGCTTATCTCAATATTGATAGGTTTACCAACAGGGGGCCCGGCAGCCTGTTTTCCAACGGTAATTTGAACTCCGGGGAATCCATCGGCCAAATCCCTTATTTCATCCATAATGTGGTTGGTGTTTATGCCTTCCCGATATTGGTATTCAACAAAAGCCAGGGTAATCTTGGCTTTGTGAGGGGTAGCGGCGCCACTTGGCCCCTCCATGGCATCGCCTGTCCCTTCTCCTATCTGTGTAATTACCGACTCGATAATGTGTTCATAAGGGGCAAGAACCTGGGAAAGCTTTCCCTCAAAATCCCTTACCAGTGAGTTGGTAGCCTCAATATCTGTTCCGATGGGCTTTTCCAAGTACACATTTACCAACGCTGGTTGATTGTCCGGGAAAAACAGAACTTGGGGAGCCCTAATCCCCAATAGAACGATCGAAAACACCAACAAAACCAGCGTCCCCCCAAAAAACAGGTAGGGATTCCTTCCCCGCAGCGCAAAAAGCAGGGTTTTTTCGTAGAAATTCTCTAATAACGCCAAAAACACATTTTGAAACCAAACAATTGCCTTCCTCATAACAAAGACATTCAACAAGGTCAAGATGGCAACCAGCATAAAAACGTTTGCTAAGATCATATAACCGGGAAGGTATAATAACAACCCGATAATCCCTGCAGCCGCCGCAAACATCACCTGCTTTCCTTTGGGCTTGTCCTTACTCAAGTCCTGCACCTTCATGTACATGGCCGTTAGGACAGGATTGATCACAAGTGCCACGAACAAAGAAGAGGAAAGAACAATGATAAGGGTAATGGGTAGGTATTTCATGAATTCCCCTACGATATCGTCCCAAAAAGCCAACGGCAAGAAAGCCGCTAGTGTAGTCGCTGTAGAGGTAATGATCGGCCAAGCCACCTCCCCAACTCCTTCTTTAGCGGCTTGAACAGACGATTTCCCTTCCTGCATCAAGCGGTAAATGTTTTCAACTACCACGATCCCGTTATCCACCAACATACCCAAAGCAAGGATAAGCGAGAACAACACCATTAGATTTAGGGTGATTCCAAAGGAATTCAACACCAGAAAGGAAATAAACATGGAGAGAGGGATCGCAATGCCAACAAAAAGAGCATTTCGAAAACCAAGGAAAAACATTAACACCAAGACCACAAATATTACGCCCAGGATGATGCTATTTTCCAAATCCTTCACCTGTGCACGCGTGGTTTTTGACTGATCATTGGTGATTGAGATCTCCAAATCCTCTGGAAAACGATCTGATTTTGCTTTGTCGATGATTTTCTTTATTTCATCGGAAGCGTCCAACAGGTTCTCGCCGCTTCGTTTGACCACATTCACCGTAACCACCGGCAGTTGTTTGCTGCGGGCATAGCTATCACGCTCTTTGAAACTGTCACGCACAACAGCCACGTCTCGAACATATACTATCTTTTGCTCCTCGGTTTTGACGATCACATCTTCGATCTCGCTGGCTACTTCGAATTCGCCGGTTATTCGCAGCGTGCGCCTAAAATCACCGGAAAGCAAATTTCCGCCAGAGATGGTCACATTTTCTCCCCTTACCGCATCGGAAATATCCGAAAAGGTAACCCCCATAGCTTCCATTTTGAAAATATCGGCATCAATACGTATTTCCCGCTCAATGGTTCCACGGAGTTCTGCCTTGGATACCTGAGGCAACTTTTCTATTTCATCTTCCAGAAACTCCCCAAACTTTTTAAGCTCTACTTCCGAATAATCTCCCGATATGTTGATATTCATGATCGGAAAATCAGAAGTATTGACTTCCAATACATCCGGGTCGCGATCCAAATCGGTAGGGAGCTCACTTTTCGACTTGTCCACCGCATCCTTCACGTCTTGCAATGCCTTCGATATCTCTACATTGGGATTAAATTCAATCACAATGGAAGAAAAATCCTGGACAGACGTTGATCGGATATCCTTTATATTATTGATTGATTTCAGTTCCTTTTCGATAGGCCGGGTGATAAGGTTTTCCATATCAACGGGTGAGTTGCCCGGATAGGCCGTACCTACATACACCGTGGGAATTACCACCTCTGGAAAACTTTCCTTTGGCATGGTGGTATAGGCAAAAATTCCTAAAAACGCAATAATAAACGTAAGAATGACCACCGATGTCCGGTTACTGACCGCCAAACTAGACAGACCAAACTCTCTGGTGACTTCTTTTTTATTTTTCTCCTCCATAACCTAATCTTAGTAAGTGGTATCGATTTTTACGGGCATATTGTTACCCACTTCACGGAAGCCTTTGTCCACCAATTGTTCATTACCCGTCAATCCTTCCAATATTTCTGTCTCATCGCCTTGAGTCATTCCCCGCTTGATGTAGCGCTTGATGGCATTCCCTTGTTCCACCATAAATACGTAATCTCCCTTATTATCCTGCAAAATCAAATAGTTGGGCACTATCACAGCATCCTCTTGACGATAGTCATTGATCCTGAGTACCGAAATCATATTAGGCTTCACCAATGGTATGGATGGAAGAAACACCTCTACCTTAAACGTCCTGTTGTTTGGGTTGATTACCGATCCTACGGCACTAACCTTTGTCCGAAGTCTATAATCAATAGAAGGAAAAACAACCTCTACCGAGTCCCCCCGCTGTAATACTCCTACATATTTTTCAGATACATCTCCCTCGATGAATAGATCACTTTCTCCCACAAAGTTCAGCATAGGAGACCCTGGCTGTACTAATTCCCCTAACCTAACCATGACACTCTCTACGGTTCCGTCAAAGGGTGCCCGAACGACTGTCCGATCCTTTTGAGTCTGTAGGGAAGCCAAGGATTTCTCCAAATTCTCCTTTCGGTTTTTCACCTCCAAAAACTGTATTTCCGTCCCGATCTGCTGATCCCAAAGTCGCTTTTGACGTTCATAAAGCACCTCTGCCAACTCCAATTGGCTGCGAAGTTCATCGATATTTCTGTCTACCGACTCTGCATCTATGCGGGCCAATACCTGTCCACGCTTCACCTGCATCCCCTCCACGGCAACCACCTCCTGAATACGTCCGGGCACCTCGGCGCTGATATTGACGTTCTTTTTTGAAAGAACAGAGCCTGTGATCTCCACAAAATGGGAAAAATATCCCGTCTTGGGAGTTACGGTGGTCACTAATACTTCTTTGCGTTGCGCCCTGCCAAAAGAGGGATCAACCGCAGAAATCTCCGCAATCAGGGCATCCATCTTGGCCCTCAGCTCTGCCGCTTCTTTTTGGTAACGTTCCAATTCCAATTTCTTTTCTGCCAACTCATCTACCTTTTTCTCGCAGGCAAAAGAAAGGGACAGGAGGCCGACTAATAAAAATAAAGAATATGTTTTCATACGTCTATAATTGTCTTTATATATTGGTGTAGAATCTTGAGCAGGTAGGATATCCTGGTGATGATACCTATCGCCCTTTCATTTGGTTTGATGAATGCTTTGCGTTTACTTTAGAATTCCGAGTGATTTTTCAACCTCTACCTGTGCAATCAATGCATCGTAAAGTGCCGAATAGTAGTTGGTTTCCGCCTCCTTCAGTGCGGCATCGGCCTCCACAAGCTCAAAGTTGGAACCCACTCCCTCCTGGTACTTAATCTTGGTCATGTTAAATACCTCGCTGGCAAGCTCTCGATTTTCGCGCTGCACCTCTAGAGCCTTAAGTGCATTTTTCAGATTCTGCTTAGATTGCAGTGCTTCTACTTTGATGCTTTGCTCGGTATTGAACTTCAGGTTTTCCAACTGCCTTATCTGCACCCGGTTTTGTTGGATGGCATAGCTCTTGCGAAGTCCATCAAAAACAGGGATACTTAACCTAAAACCAACGAAGGATGAAGAGAACCACCTATCTGCCTGATACACATTTCGAAGACTCTGAGCACCGGTTACCCGCTGAAAAGTTCCAAATGCAGACATATTGGGGATATATTGAACTTGATTGTTTTTCATATCAAGGGTAGCCAACTCGATATTCTTTTCCAACTGATTGATCTCTACCCGGTTAGAAATCTCTGCTTCCAGTAGGGAAACCACCTCCCCTTCCTCGATGGCCATATTATCGAAAGACTCCTCCAAAACCACCTCATATTCAAAAGGCACACCTAGCTGTAGCTTGAGCAGCTGCTTGCTTACATCTATCGCAGAAATAAGCCTGTCAAACTCGGTAGAAACGTTATTGTACTGAACCTTTATTCGAGATATGTCCAGCTTCTCAGCAAAGCCCGCTTCATACATTGCGGTGGTCTCCTCAAGCAACTGATTTAGTCTTATCAGGTTTCCTTCAATCAATGCTTTTCGCTCTTCATTGACCAAAACAGTGTAGTAGGCCTTCTTGACATTTTCAATGACATCTATCTCTGCTTTCTCTTTGTCAAAATCCGTCAGCTGCTTGAGGGTTTTTGCGGCCTTTAACCCGACAAAATACGACCCATTGAAAATCATTTGCTCGATCGTAGTAGTTAAACTGGACTGGTAGTTTACTGCAAATGGGATGACCGTTACATCGGAAGGCTGTTCATTCGAAGGAGGAGTCCCAGGATCTCCTTCGCCCCCACCTCCAATAAAATCGCCCGCCTCTGCCGGAAGAATGATTAACGGTGGTTGTAGGTTTTTGGTAAATTCCAGGGTACTATTTATCTGAGGCAGACCTTGCGCACGTTGTTCACCGATAGTTCCTTTGGATATCAACACCTCTAATTGTGCATTTTTTGCATCCACATTATTTTCAAGCGCATACCGGATACTCTCCTCAAGGGTTAACCGAATCGCTTCCTGCGCAAATACGCCGCCTGGTAGATACCAAAGCAGCATACATATCATCAAAATTACCGGTGGTTTGTGTTTCATGTTTGTTATAGCTGATGGTTCATTTGTTCTTGATAGGCAACTCTTCCTTTTTCGGTAAACATCCCATGGAGAAAATGATCAAAAATCTGCAATTGGACTTGTCCCAAATCGACCTTTGAAGGACTGAATCTCGAAGGGTCTAACATCAGGGAGATCTGCTCCAGCGGCAACAAAGCCAACAACCTCGCATTGATCTCAGGTCTAAAATAACCCAGTTCCTTACCCCGTTCGATTAAATCCTCCAGATTCCGAATGGCATATTCCTCCTTAAATTGCTCAAAAAGAGCCCAACTCTCTGGGTAATATCTTTTAATCTCATTCAAAACCATGGGATGCATGTCCGTAAAACGCTCCCGTAGAAACCTGGAAAATTCAATCAAGTGTTCTATCACACCATCCTTACCTGCCTCCATTTCCTTTAATTTGCAGGCGTTCTTCTCCAACTCCCGAAAAAAAGTTTCGTAAACCAGTTCCTTTTTATCTTTGAATTCCTGGTAGATGGTCTTCTTCGAGATTCCCGCTTCCCGGGCTATCTGATCCATGGTAACTGACTTAATCCCAGCAGTTGAAAACTCCCGAATAGCCACAGAAATGATCTTGTCTCTCGTTTCCAATGATGTATACGCTAAATATTAGACCAAAAACTATGGAAACCCAATGAAGGTTCAAAGTTTCCGGGGTTTTTTACAGAATATTTCATCGACGAGATGTATATTATCACAAAATAACACACTATTTATTTATAAAAATTGATATTTACAAAATATTACAACTACATGAATTTAGGTTTACCAATGAAATCATTTATTTTTGAGGGCCAACAAAAAAACAACTTAAAGGCCTTAGCTACACCCTTTAGGCAATTTTCCGAACAAAAAAAATGAACGAAAACGAACACAATACCCGTGAAATGATCGAAATACGTACAGGTATCAACCGTGCACTATACCAGTCTTAAATAGTTGCAAATTCACTTACCGACTTTTCCACCCTTTTCTTACCTTTGTGCCACAAATCTCGCTATTCAACCCACACTGGTATGATTATCTTTTTCCAATCCAACGAAAAATTCTTTTACGCATTAAGTACCTCCCAAGAATTCCCTAAGGAGCAAACTGAAAGGTTGGCTTGGCTATTTGGTAATGCAAAAAGAGTAGACACAAAGGAAATTTCCGGTACTTTTATCGGCCCCCGAAAAGAAATGATCACCCCATGGTCTACAAATGCCGTCGAAATTACTGCGAATATGGGGCTGAAAGGTATCAGCCGAATTGAAAAATTTGAAAAAGCGGATGCGGAACAGCATTATGACCCGATGCTACAAGCAAGGTACGAAGGTTTGGATCAGGAGGTGTTTACCATTGCAATCGAACCCGCAGCAGTCATTTATATCGAAGACATAGCCGCCTTCAACGCAGCTGAGGGATTGGCGCTTAGCACTGAAGAAATCGGCTACCTCGAAGAAGTGAGCAAACAGCTGGCGAGACCCCTTACAGACAGCGAAGTATTCGGCTTCAGCCAGGTCAATTCAGAGCATTGCCGGCACAAAATTTTTAATGGAACGTTCCGAATAAACGGGGTAGACAAGCGAGAAACCTTGTTTCAGCTTATCAAAAAAACATCGAAGGAAAACCCAAACCGAATCGTATCCGCCTACAAGGATAATGTGGCTTTTGTGAAAGGACCACAAACGTTGCAATTCGCTCCCAAAACGCAGGATAAAGCCGACTATTTTGAAATCAGTCCCATAGACACCGTCCTTTCGCTAAAAGCAGAAACGCACAATTTCCCCACCACGGTAGAGCCATTTAACGGTGCCGCCACCGGGACAGGCGGGGAAATCAGGGATAGGTTAGCCGGAGGAACGGCATCCATTCCGCTAGCAGGAACGGCCGTTTATATGACTTCCTACGCTCGCTCAACGTCAAACCGCTCTTGGGAGAAAAAGCTTCCGCCCAGAAAATGGCTCTACCAAAGCCCCGAAGAAATCCTTATCAAAGCCTCTAACGGGGCCAGTGACTTTGGGAATAAGTTCGGTCAACCACTCATATGCGGAAGCGTACTTACTTTTGAACACATTGAAAATGATCGGAGTTACGGTTTTGACAAAGTGATCATGCTGGCGGGTGGCGTGGGATTTACCCGAGCACCGTATAGCTTAAAGCACACCCCTACCAAAGGCGATCAAATCGTGGTAATGGGAGGAGACAACTACCGTATCGGCATGGGTGGAAGTGCTGTATCATCGGTAAACACAGGCCAATTTAGTCATGCGATAGAACTAAATGCGGTACAACGCTCAAATCCCGAAATGCAAAAGAGGGTAGCAAACGTGATCCGTGCCATGGCAGAGAGCGATAACAACCCAATCATCTCCATACATGATCATGGTGCAGGAGGACACCTCAACTGTCTCTCCGAATTAGTAGAGGAGACCGGCGGAAGAATTTTTATTGACCAGCTTCCGGTGGGAGATCCCACATTATCCGCCAAGGAAATCATCGGAAACGAATCCCAAGAACGTATGGGACTGGTGATACGAAAAGAAGATGCCGCCACATTAAAGCGAATAGCCGACCGTGAACGAGCCCCGTTTTATCAAGTGGGAGAAACCACCGGAGACATGCGGTTTACGTTTGAAAACCGAAAGACCGGTGAAAAGCCGGTAGATTGGGAGCTCTCCCACATGTTTGGGTCATCCCCCAAGACCATTTTGGAAGATGAGACCCAAAAAAGCGACTTTAGCCCCCTGAGTTACGACACCTCCAAATGGGTGATTTATCTAAAGGAGGTGCTGCAGCTGGAGGCGGTAGCCTGTAAGGATTGGTTGACAAATAAGGTGGATCGATCGGTGACAGGCCGCGTGGCCAAACAACAAACCACTGGACCGATCCAACTTCCCCTGAATAATGTCGCTGTAATGGCATTGGACTTTAGCAGCAACCGGGGCATCGCTACTTCCATCGGCCACGCTCCCGTCGCCGCGCTCGCCGATCCTGCTAAAGGTTCCCGGCTTGCGATCGCGGAGGCCTTGACCAATTTGGTTTGGGCTCCCGTGGAAGATGGATTGCAGGGTGTTTCGTTAAGTGCAAATTGGATGTGGCCTGCCAAGAACAAAGGGGAGAACGATCGGCTTTATCGAGCAGTCGAGGCAGTAAGTGACTTCGCGATTGCGCTTGGAATCAATATCCCTACGGGTAAAGATTCCCTGTCCATGACCCAAAAATATCCCGATGGGAAAACGGTGTTTTCACCGGGCACAGTCATTATTTCCACGGTAGGCGAATGCTCGGATATACAGCGGGTGGTGACACCGGATCTGAAGGACCTACCAAATACTGAAATTATCTGGATAGATTTTTCGGGACAAGAACTTCATTTGGGAGGCAGTAGCCTTGCGCAAGTGCTAAATCAGGTAGGCCAATCCGTCCCAGATATCGCAAATGCAGCTTATTTCAAAAATGCGTTTGCCACCATTCAGGCACTTATCTCGGAAAATAAAATCCTTGCAGGACATGACGTTTCCTCAGGTGGCTTGATAACTACTGTCCTGGAAATGTGCTTCCCCACCGTTGACTTAGGTATCGAATTGGACCTTTCTTCGTTTTCCGATGACCTCGTGAAGACGTTGTTTTCAGAAAACCCTGCGGTATTGATCCAAGTCAACTCTGACTTGCGATTGACCGATAGGCTGAACCGATCAGGGTTAAACGCCCAAAAGATCGGCAAGGTAACCAAGGGTGGAGTGGTTAGACTGCTTCCTTCAAATGAAATATTATCAGTTTCCGAACTCCGTAAGACTTGGTTTCTGTCGTCTTACCTTTTGGACCGAAAGCAAAGTGGACCCTCCTTGGCAAAAGAGCGATTCGATAATTTTGATCAGCAGCAGCTTCGCTATTCGATTGACTCCACGTGGTTCGGTTCTTATGAAAACCTGGGAATCGGTCCCGATCGTCGGCAGGAAAGTGGTCAGAAGGCTGCCATCATTCGGGAAAAAGGTGTAAACGGCGACCGAGAGATGGCCTATGCGCTTTGGCTTGCCGGTTTCGATGTAAAGGATATCCACATGACCGACTTGATTGCCGGTAGAGAAACGCTGGAAGACGTAAATATGATCGTATTCGTAGGAGGATTCTCCAATTCAGATGTATTGGGTTCCGCGAAGGGTTGGGCAGGCGCTTTTCTTTACAACGAAAAGGCAAAGCGAGCATTGGATAGTTTCTATGCGCGAAAGGACACCCTTAGTTTGGGAGTCTGCAATGGCTGTCAGCTTATGGTCGAATTGGGGCTTATCTATCCGGATATACCGAATGCTGCGAAGATGCTGCACAATGCAAGCCAAAAGTTTGAGTCGTCCTTTGTTAATGTGACCGTTCCAGAGAATAAGTCGGTAATGTTTGGTTCACTATCCGGCCAACGCCTTGGGGTGTGGGTAGCACACGGCGAAGGCAAATTTCAACTGCCCATGGCAAAAGATGCCTATCACTTTGCCCTGCATTACAGCTACGGCAGCTATCCGGGAAATCCAAACGATTCCGATTATGCCACCGCCGGTATCGTCTCAGCAGACGGCAGGCATTTGGCTATTATGCCCCATATAGAACGTTCTCTATTTACGTGGAACTGGCCCTATCTCGACCACTCACTACAAGATCAATTACTGACACCCTGGATGGAGGCATTTATCAACGCAAGAAAATGGGTAGCACAGCATCAGTAAGAAGGTTCGGCCTTATGATTTGGCCGAACTTTTTTACTTTTCCTTGCTGAAATATTGCGTGCACCGCGCATTGGAAATCATTCCAAATTACATATTCATATTATACCCACCGAATCGGCGCAGGTTATAGGTAAGCGTAAGCATGAAGTATTGGCGCAGTACCTGAGTCCTCACGTCCTCGACAAACACATCCGTAACATTCCGGTCTATACTGGTGTTTTGGTTCATTAAATCAAAAACGGTCAGCTTGATCTCCGTTTTCCTACTTGGTGGGATTCTAAAACCCATTTCCAAGTTGACCAGTAATATCGACTGATCGAAATCCTCCCCTAAACCGGAATACGTCAGGTGGTTGGTACTACCTCCAATAAACAACCCTCCCACAAAGTTCCAAAACAGATCGGCCCGGGTGCTGTGTGTGTAAAAATTATTATCCAAATCCGGTTGCAGGCTGCTTCTTACCATGGTATAATTACCCGTAGTGGATATATTGAAATCCACTCGCTCATTGATATTGCTACTTAAATTGATCCCTTGAGATACGCTTGTATTGCGATTGAAGTTCTTAGCGCCATTGATGATGCCGGGTCGATTAATGCTGCGGACCCCTGAATTAAGGCTTATATTGCTCTTCATAAAGCGAAGTGGAAAACCATAACTCATGTAACCCCTGTAATACCTGTAATTTTCCAGGTTTACCGGTCGGCTGAATTGCCCTCCCTGAGGCAGCAGCACACCACCCTGCAACAGGGTATCCCTATCTGCGACAAATGTCTCGTTACCGATAAAGTCGTTACGGAAGTTTCCGTAAAGGAATACCATAAATGAACGATTGGTTTCCGGATTGATCCTACGGAAGCGGACAAACATCCGGTGGCTATACTCTTGATTCAAATCCGGGTTACCATTGGATACCTGAAGCGGATTCGAGTTACTGATCACATCCTGTAGTTGCCGTATGGTAGGTGCTGTAGTCTGAGTGTTATAATCGAGTCGTAAGCTGTTAAGCTCGCCTACCTGGTAATTTACCACTATGCGGGGGAGGAAATTGGTGAATTCACGCTGGGTATTTTCAAAACCAGGAAAAAGGCGATCACTATCGATCTTAGCAGACTGTAAGTTTAGCGTAGAGTAGACCGATAAATTTTCCGTTCGAAGACTATACCCCAATCCAGCCCACTGGGTCATGTAGCTATTTTCAAAGGTATTGGTGAGTACACTGTCCAATTGAAAAATGCCAGTTTCCTGTTCCTGTGCGGTCACCTGTCTGTCTGTATCAGAAAGATTGTTCGAAATCCGGTAGTTAAATCTCAAATTCGACTGTTCGCTCAGTGGTTCAAAATAGTTGAAACTAGCGCTGTAATAGGTGCTATTGTACGTACTATTTCGAAACTGTATCAAGCTGTCCAAGTTGCTATTCTGGAAGTTTTCATTCACCGCAATAAGATCCGAGTCGCTCCTGCTATCGTAGGTGCTGGTATAGACACTCGCCGAAAGCGCCCGCCCCTCCTTGCCGAATTTGTATCGATAAATAAACGAATTACCAAAATTCATAGATTCCCGGTCGTTTAATGTCGTGTTATCATTGCGACTGATGGGATTATCCCGATCAAATAGGTTTACTGCTTCCCGCGAATTAGAAGAATTACTTTTGTCGTATCCAAATCTCGGTCTAAGAATGATCGCATGTCGTTCATTGATCGTATAGTCAATGCGAACATTCATCCGATGGCTTTGTGTGGTCGTCTGATCGAGCCGATTCTCATTATACAATTGCAGACTGTCGTTCGGAAGGACATACTCTCTGGTAGAAATTCTGTTCAAGACATTTTCCCGGTTATTAAAAAGGTAACTGCCGGTAATCTTCATTTTTTCATCCAAATACTCATCAGAAAAATTAGCCCCCAAGGCATTTGTATTGGTGATTCCCGGGAGATTGCCCACGGTCAGTTCATTTCCTCCTCCCCGACGGCTATCATCACCCTCCAAATTCCCCAGCTCATCCGAGCCAAAATTCTGCTGATTGATGTTATTGCTCAGGCCAAGGATTGAAAGTCTCCTTGCTCCATTGAAGAAATTCATATTGCCGCCCGCCAAGTAGTTACCGTCGGTACCATATCCCCCGTAGAATTTGCCAAAGCGCCCCGCACGCCTATCGGGCTTGGTGATGATATTGATGGTTTTGACAGTCTCCCCGTCGTCTATACCGGTGAGTTGTGACTCGTCGCTACGCCGATCCAAAAACTCCACGCGCTCAATTACCTCTGCGGGCAGATTTTTAAGCGCTGCGGCTGGGTTGTCTCCAAAGAATGGACGACCGTCCACTAAAATCTCCTTGACATCTTCTCCCTGTACCTGAATCACCCCATTTTGTATCACAACACCGGGCATCTTACGCACCAATTCGTCGGCATCCGCTTCGGGACGGGTTTTAAATGCCGCCGCATTGAAGGCAACCGTATCCCCCCTCACCTCTCCACCGAGGGCATCTGCTGATATCTCAAAGGCCTCCATCTCCTGCCCATCACTTTCGATTTCAAAGGTACCAAGTTGGCTACCGGACGGTGCCATCATTTTCTGGCGGAACGTCTTATATCCGATAAAGGAAATCTCAACCACAAAGTCACGCTCCTTTGGCCGTTTGATGCTGAACGTTCCATCCAAATCGGTAAAAGTGGAACTAAGTGTCTCATCCGTGTCAGTCTTTAAAAAAACGTAGGCACCAAAAAGTTCTTCCTTCGTTTGCTTGTCCAACACTTTGCCTGTAAAGACCTCCTGACCGCGAACTTGAAATACAGTCAGTAACGTGAAAAGAAGATAAGAATACTTAAGCATAGAAAGAATATTTTGCAATAATCGGTTTAATTTTTGGCAAGTTGAAAATAAGTAAACACGCTACCTATGTAATTTATGTCAGAGCCCCTTTCAGGAGTTTGTTCGCAATATTGCTTGTTACAGGTGGTATGACGAAAAAATTCCACAAGGTTAAAAAAAAACAAACGCAAATAGACCGCCAAATAATTCTCTGAAAACTATAGATTTACAGGATTAATACAATACAAACGGATCTTAGATTCGCCTGCTACGGAAAAAATTCAACAATTTGAAGTAAGATCGATTTGCATTAAAAAAAAAGTCATCCTACCTTTGTGACACCTTAGGAAAGAGGCGTTCAAAATTGACCGATGGTGTAACTGGCAACACGTCTGATTTTGGTTCAGAAGAGTCTAGGTTCGAGCCCTAGTCGGTCAACATTTAAGGAGTATAACGGTGAAAGGGCGTCAAAAACGCCCTTTTTTGTTTTAAAATATTTACGTTGGTAAAAGGCCCTCACATTTCGAAATAAGTTGCTGCTTTCAATTTTTTTTTGCATCTTTGAGCTCCATCCACTTCTTGGGTTGAAGTGTGGAAATTGATTTAATGTTCAAGTCCCTTTTTCCGAAAGAAGAAAGGGACTTGTTCGTTAAAACACGATCCGTATCTTTGAGTGTCCACTCAAAAAATTGTTTACGTTACGACAAGGTTTGTTAAGACTGTTTTTCTTTTGATTATCCAGCTAATGGATTAAAATCCAAGCAAACACCTGTCAATTTGTCCGATTTTTACTAATTTTGCTGCCTGATAGTATGGACATACATGGATAACCTGATAAAAGACATTGATATACTGCCTGCGGAGGAAGCCCAGGCATGCGAATACAAAGTGACTGCGGAAGAGAATACCGGCAAATCGAAAAAGCTTTACATTGAAAGCTACGGCTGTCAGATGAATTTTTCAGATAGTGAGATTGTCGCCTCCATCATGAAGGAAAACGGTTTTGACACGACAGCTACCTTTGAAAATGCCGATGTGATCTTTCTCAACACCTGCTCTATCAGGGACAAGGCGGAGCAAACTGTCCGCAAACGCCTTCAGCAGTTTAACCAAATCAAATCGAGCCGGCCGGACCTAACCATCGGTGTATTGGGATGCATGGCCGAACGGCTAAAAGAAAAACTACTGGAAGAAGAGCAACTGGTGGATGTGGTGGTAGGACCTGATGCGTACCGTGACCTACCTAATTTAGTGCTGGCCGCTGAAGATGGGCAGAAGGGCGTCAACACCTTTCTTTCCCGCGAGGAAACTTACGCGGATATTTCACCGGTACGGCTAAACTCCAATGGAGTATCGGCCTTTATTTCCATCATGCGGGGCTGTGACAACATGTGTTCCTTTTGCGTGGTGCCGTTCACAAGAGGCCGGGAACGCAGCCGTGACCCACACTCCATCGTCAAGGAAGCCCGGGAGCTAGTAGCCAAGGGGTATAAGGAGGTTACCCTGCTCGGCCAAAACGTGGACAGCTATAAATGGTCACCGGAAGAAAACAACAAAGCCCGGTTGAATAAAAAAGAAGGAGAGAATGTCCAAATTGTGAACTTTGCCGGGCTTCTGGAGATGGTTGCCCAAGTAAATCCCAACCTCCGTATCCGGTTCTCCACATCGCACCCGAAAGACATTACCGATGAGGTGCTGCATACGATGAAACGGTACGACAACATCTGCAAATATATCCACCTGCCTGTTCAAAGCGGAAACTCCAGGGTTTTGAACTTGATGAACAGAACCTATGACCGGGAATGGTATCTGGAGCGAGTGGCCAAAATCAGGGAAATTCTTGGAGAAGAATGTGGTATTTCTTCCGACATGATCGCGGGCTTTTGCAGTGAAACCGAAGAAGAGCACCGTGACACGCTGAGCCTGATGGATCAGGTCCAATACGACTTTTCTTACATGTTCTATTATTCCGAACGTCCAGGCACCCTTGCAGCAAAAAAATATGCTGACGATATTCCGCTGCCCGTCAAAAAGCGTAGGCTCCAAGAAATCATTGAAAAGCAAAACCAGTTATCCCTGTCCAGAAACCAACTGGATATCGGAAAACGGCAGGAAATTCTTATTGAGGGTGTCTCCAAACGGTCCGATGACTACCTAAAGGGTCGAAACTCTGCCAACAAAGTGGTTATCGTACCAAAAGGGAATTTGACAATAGGCCAATACGTAACCGTAAAAATCACTGACTGTTCCTCTGCTACCCTATTCGGCGAGTTACTCTCCTAACCCTACTAGGCTATGATGATGATCAGTGACTCGGAGATTTTAAGCGTCAAGCAGCGTTTCGGCATAATAGGCAATAGCCCGCTGCTCAATCATGCCATACAAGTGGCTATGCAGGCTTCCCCTACAGATATGACCGTGTTGATCACCGGTGAAAGTGGAAGTGGCAAAGAATCCTTTTCAAAAATCATCCACTCGCTTAGTACAAGGAAGCATGGAAAGTTTATAGCCATTAACTGCGGGGCGATACCAGAGGGAACGATAGACTCTGAATTGTTTGGCCACGAAAAGGGTTCATTTACCGGCGCCTACGAAGCCAGAAAGGGC
This sequence comes from Lunatimonas salinarum, assembly GCF_017811155.1. Classification (GTDB taxonomy): domain Bacteria; phylum Bacteroidota; class Bacteroidia; order Cytophagales; family Cyclobacteriaceae; genus Lunatimonas; species Lunatimonas salinarum. Next base: position 214,270 of record NZ_JACVCV010000005.1, read on the forward strand.
TATTTTGAAGTTACTGACGGCGGGTCTATTTTTTTGGATGAGATCGGCGAAATGCCACTTGGAACGCAAGCCAGGCTACTTCGGGTTTTGGAAAATGGCGAGTTTATAAAGGTGGGCTCCTCCAAGGTTCAGAAAACCGACGTACGGGTCATTGCAGCGACCAACGTGAACCTTATCAAGGCAGTAGAAAAAGGTAAGTTTAGAGAAGATCTCTATTACCGGTTAAATACAGTTCCCATTTACGTCCCTCCCCTACGCCAGCGTGGCGAAGATATCATCCTGCTGTTTAGGAAGTTTTCCTCAGACTTTTCAGACCGCTACCACGTGAAGCCTGTGACCCTTTCCGAGGACGCAAAGGCCCTGTTGCTCAAATTTCCTTTTCCAGGGAACATTCGCCAGTTAAAAAACATTGCCGAACAAATCTCTCTTCTGGAAAACACCCGGGAAGTTGATGCCATTACCCTTGGTAAATACCTGCCATCCACCAGCTACAATCTTCCCGTTTCACTGATCGGAAATAGACAAGGGGCAGAAAATCAGGATTTTTCCGAAAGGGAACTTCTGTACAAAGTACTATTTGACATGAAAAAGGATATGACGGATCTAAAAAAACTTGTTTTGGAATCCTATCAATCCGGTGGCCTTAGCCAATCCATCATGAAGAAACACCAAGGTTTATTCGAAGACATGGAAACCCACTCGGATGGCTTCGTGAGTGAGGAATCTGTTCCTTCTAATTTGCCGTTGGTACTGGAAAACCTACCAGAGCCTGACCTCCCCGAACGGGGGGTAAGTAGTGGACTCCCAAAAAGAGAATACCAAGAAGATGCCATCGAAGACATCGCCCACGAAGAAGACGATCACTCCCTATCGATTGAGAAAAAAGAAAAAGAATTGATCGTCCGCGCACTGAAAAAACACGGCAATAAACGTAAATATGCGGCTCAGGATTTGGGGATCTCGGAAAGGACACTCTACCGTAAGATTAAGCAGTATGATATTGAGGAATAACCTACCTATGTGGCGGACATTTGTTTGCCTAGTTGCCCTTTTGCTTGCAGCTTGTAAGGTGGAATATAGCTTTACGGGAACCACCCTTGACTATAATGTCACCCAGACGTTTTCCGTGGAAAACTTCTTCAACGATTCAGGAGGCGGTCCTGCCAATATGGGGCAGCTTTTCACAGAAAACCTGAAGGATTATTTCCAACGAAACACGCAGCTCGAACTTATAAGAGGCAACGGTGACCTTCAATTCTCTGGCGCAATAAGCCGCTACACGATCACTCCCCAAGCAACGGTTTCCAGTCAAAGCCCCACGCAGCCGGATCGTGCGGGACAGATGCGTATCACCATTGCTGTGGAGGTGGAGTTTGTTAATCTGGCCGACGAATCGGCAAATATGAAACGAACCTTTAATTTCTTTCAAGACTACGACCCTAGAAACACCTCTCTTTTGCAGGTGGAAACTGAATTGGTGGAAGTAATTTTTGAAAATATTATTCAAGACGTTTTTACTTCCACAGTAGCAAACTGGTAAGTTTAGATTTTAACCGTTATATTTAACAAAACAAATTAAGCAAGGTGTGACAGCAAAGGAATTCTTAGCAGTGGTAAATCGGGGAAATAACCTACAGGAAGGAGACCTAACCCAGTCCCTTGACCTTATTGCTGCCTATCCCTATTTTACGATTCCTCGCATCTTGGCAGCAAAGATTGCCGTATCCCAAAAAAATGAAGCAGCTTCCGAGTTCATATCCAATGCAGCAGTACGAGTTCCTAACCGAAGCCGTCTCAAGGAGTTGGTATACAGCGAATGGGGCTTTATAAATCCTGCACCTGACGGCTTGGACATAGCGCTGTCAGTTACTGAGCAAGTAAATGTAGCGGAACCAGAACCAACCACCGATACACAGCACCCTGCTATGGAATCTGAGTCCGGGGAGAAGGAAGCAGAGGACGCTTTACCGAATCAAATCGACGGAAATGGGAAGGATTTGGAAGAAAACGAGGTTCTTGTCGATAAAAGTCCTATAGATGCAATTTCCAAACGCCAAGAAGTACTTAAGCAATTGGAGAAAAACCTGTCCAAATTGCAGGAAAATGTTCAGGCTGAACCTGTAGGCCCGCTTGGGACGGAAGAAGCAGAACCTAAAACACATCAGAATAATAGCGGCAATTCTGAGCCGCGGGTTAACGAGTTGCTAGAAGCGATCAAAAAGAAGGAGAAAAAAGAAATCCCCAATGAGAAAGGAAAAGCTCAGATTGAACTGATTAGTCATTTTACCAAAAAAAACATCCGCTTAACGCCCCTGCCAAATCCGGATGGTTCAGGGCCGGTTCTTGAAGACCTCTCCATCAGCAGCACTAAACTCAACGACTCCATGGTGTCTGAAAGCTTTGCTAAGCTATTGGTAAAACAAAAAAAACTTCGGGAAGCCAAAAATATTTATGAGAAGTTACAGTTGAAATATCCAGATAAAAAAGCTTACTTTGCGGATTGTATTAAGAAATTGAATATAAATTAACGAATCACATGTTTACTGTATTTATTGGTATCATCATCGTTCTCGCCGTATTATTGATATTGGTGATCTTGGGTCAAAATTCAAAGGGCGGAGTCGGTGCTGCATTTGGAGGAAGTGCCTCTCAGATAATGGGCGTAACCAAAACCGGAAATATTTTAGAAAAGGCTACGTGGGTGTTAGCTATCTCCATACTTGCTTTGTCACTTGCTTCTTCTGCATTTAAGGGTACGAGTAGTAGCAGCATTACATCCCCAAACATTGAAAATGCCCGCAAACAAATATTAACGCCAAGTTTTGACGAAAATTCTTTATTGCCTACTCCGCAGGAAGGCGAAGAAGCGGTGGAAGAGACACAAGAAGGAACATCCGAGCAAGAATAGACACACTGCTTTCTAATCGAACGATATCCTTCGGAAACTTCTGAAAAAGCAGAAAATGCTCTTTCAGAAGTTTTTTTTATAACCAGACTTGCCTCTTTGATTTTACAACCCCAATTGATTCAATTCCATATTTCTTGCAACACTTACGCCACTTGAACAGTACATTCAAGAATCCCAAATCTTTGTTTGATTCACTTGACGCATTGATAAAAAAGATATTTTTTTGTACCTTTCACCCTACTCATAACTAATCAAAATCTATCATACCTTATGTTCGAAAACCACTTAACCATGCAGGATTTGGGAACTGAAAATTGGCCCAACATCATCATGTGGGCAGCTCCAGTCATGTTTCTCCTTGTTTTTGCAGAATGGGGATTAAGCTTGTATAAAAATAAAGACACCTACGACGGCAAAGACTTTTTAGCAGCTGCTACCATCGGTCTTGTCAATGTTGGAATAAGCGCACTCATCAAAGTGTTTACATTTGGTCTTGCCCTGTTTTTCTGGAATATCAGCCCTTTTAGGATCCCTGCCACATGGTGGTCCTTTATTCTTTGCTTCTTTGCAGTAGATTTTGCGAGATACTGGGCACACCGCATTTCGCACGAGCAGCGCTTTTGGTGGGCTACCCACATCACCCACCACAATTCCAAAAAATACAATTTCTCGGTTTCCTTTCGTTTGGGGTGGACCCAGCATATTAAAATTATATTTTTCGTTCCAGTAATGTTCATGGGATTTGATCCTTTTGTTTTCTTCATCTGCCATCAGATCGCTGTTTTATACCAATTTTGGATTCACACGGAGTACATTACAAAATTGCCAGCACCTATTGAGTACTTCTTTACCACGCCGTCCCACCATCGGGTACACCACGCTAGTGACGCCCATTACCTAGATAAAAACTACGGATCTACATTTATTATCTGGGATCGTATGTTTGGCACATTCATGCCCGAAAAAGAGCGTCCTACCTATGGAATAACGAAAAATGTGGACTCTTACAACCCCGTTTATTTGGTTTTCCATGAGTGGATTGACATATTCAAAGATCTCAGAAAAGCTGAAAGCTTTTCTGAGGGTTATCAGATACTGTTTGCAAAACCGGGAGCAGAGATCATCAAAAACAAAGAAAAAGAACGTCAGCTGGCTGTAGAAAAAGCAGGAGTTAAGCCCACACCTATTTTGACAAGGGAAGAAAAATCACTTTTGAAGAAAAAGGATTAAGCGCGATCGGCTTTCATGATCGAATGTATGACAGTCAATGCCTAAGTGGAAATCACTTAGGCATTGACTGTTTTTAATAGAAGGCGCTTGCTTATGGGAACCAAGCTTTCTTCAAATGGCACCAAGTTTTCAGAGTGAATACGCCACGCGGAGGGGTTGGGAAGATCTGTAAAACGCTTGGCAAGATCCAATTTGATTTTTTGAAGCGTATTTACGAGTGAATACCGAGCCTTTTCTACAAACCGCAGCGCGATCCCTCTCAACAAGTCCCCACTTTGATGAAAAATACTTACGGTGTATCGGTAGATAAAAATATCCTTATTCCGCTCGAAGGTTAACAATGCATAGCCTTCCCGCTGATATATCGGGGTGATCCCCACCGGCTCAATGGCTATTCCCCTTTCGATCAAGTCATAAATCGCCTTTCCATCCTCAATGTGATGCTTGATCTGCGGCAAAGCAAAATCCACAATGGACTGCATTTCTTTGATCCATTCATCATCTTGTACCCTTTCTTGATAAGATAACTGTAGCCTCTCCCATTCCAGTCCCTTCACTGTTTTGGGAAATGATGCTTTCAGCTGGGATTTCCCAGACTCCAACGCCTTTAGCTTTTCGTAATGCTGAATTAACTCGGCAAGTGGCGGATAGAGTTTGACTTCCCTAAACTGAACGTTAACATGCTGCAGATAGGCAAGTAACATGTATTTTTTATATTCAAAATCCATCCAGCCTTCTGACAACCAATTTTCTGACAAGGTAATCATATGCGTTTTCTGTCTATTTCGAAACCCCGTACAAAGATCACCATTTACACTGCATGGAACACCCTGTATGACATTTTATCCCTAACGTTGCCTAAATACGGGCAATTCCCGATGATTAACGGCCTTTAATCAGACAAAAGTTAGCAAAAACTGACATGCCGATCAATACCTTGACGAAAAAATGTCAGACTAATTTTCGGGTTATACGGTAAACCTGACATGCCTTCTCTCCAAATTGCGACGATATGGCAGTATTTATAACGCCAAATCAATTGGCATAATAAGTGCAATGTGGGACTTTGTAATTGTTGAAACTTAACTTTATAAAATAGCTAAACAAATGTCTAAAGTGAACATTAAACCTTTAGCAGACCGGGTTTTGGTAGAACCTGCTGCAGCCGAAGAAAAAACAGCCTCAGGCCTTTACATTCCTGACACTGCAAAAGAAAAGCCTCAGAAAGGCACCATCGTAGCAGTAGGCAACGGCAAAAAAGATGAGCCATTGACAGTAAAGGTTGGTGACACCGTACTATACGGTAAGTACTCTGGCACCGAGCTAAATGTTGACGGTACGGATTATTTGATCATGAGGGAGGCCGATATTTTCGCGATCCTTTAATCATTCATCTATTCAGAAAAACTAAATTAAAAAGAAAAGAAAATGGCTAAGGAATTATTTTTCAAAACAGACGCTAGAGATAGGTTAAAAAAAGGCGTAGATGCGCTTGCAGACGCCGTAAAGGTTACCTTGGGACCCAAAGGTCGAAATGTAATCATCGATAAAAAATTTGGAGCACCTGCTATCACCAAAGATGGTGTTACAGTGGCCAAGGAAATTGAGTTGGAAAATGCCATCGAAAACATGGGCGCCCAGTTGGTAAAGGAAGTAGCTTCCAAGACCGCCGACGACGCCGGTGACGGTACTACAACAGCGACCGTCCTTGCGCAATCGATCTTTTCCGTTGGAATAAAGAACGTAGCGGCAGGCGCGAATCCAATGGATCTGAAGAGAGGCATTGACAAAGCGGTAGAAGCGGTAGTAAAGTCCCTAAAGGATTCATCCAAGCAAATTTCTACCAGTAAGGAGATTGCACAAGTAGGAACCATCTCAGCCAACAATGACGAAGAGATCGGAAACATGATTGCCGATGCGATGGAAAAGGTTGGAAAAGATGGTGTAATCACTGTAGAGGAAGCAAAAGGTACCGAAACCGAAGTAAAAACGGTAGAAGGTATGCAGTTTGACAGAGGATACCTTTCTCCTTACTTCACCACCAATACCGAAAAGATGGAGGCTGAACTGGAGAATCCTTTCATCCTTATCTACGACAAAAAGATCTCTGCGATGAAGGAGTTGCTGCCCGTATTGGAGCCTGTAGCACAATCCGGACGACCACTTTTGATCATTGCTGAAGATGTAGACGGAGAGGCTTTGGCTACCTTGGTAGTGAATAAAATCAGAGGTGCATTAAAAGTAGCTGCGGTGAAAGCCCCAGGTTTTGGAGATAGAAGAAAAGCCATGTTGGAAGACATCGCTATCCTAACCGGCGGAACGGTTATTTCTGAGGAAAGAGGATACAAGTTGGAAAATGTGACGCTAGACTACTTAGGTACGGCTGAAAAAATCAATATCGACAAGGATAATACCACGATCGTGAATGGTTCTGGTGAAAAAGAAGCCATCCAAGGTCGAATCAACGAGATCAAAACCCAGATCGAAAAAACTACTTCAGACTACGACAGAGAAAAACTACAGGAGAGATTGGCTAAGCTTTCCGGTGGTGTGGCTATCCTTTACATAGGAGCCGCTACTGAAGTAGAAATGAAAGAGAAAAAAGATCGCGTAGACGATGCACTGCACGCTACCCGTGCAGCGGTACAAGAGGGTGTCGTTGTGGGTGGTGGAGTAGCCTTGATCAGAGCAGCAAAAGTGCTGGATAATCTGAAAGGAGCTAACGATGACGAAGATACCGGTATCAACATCATCCGTCAGGCGGTAGAATCTCCCCTTCGTACCATCGTAGCTAACTCAGGTGGAGAAGGATCCGTTGTCGTAAACAGAATCAAAGAAAGCGAAGGAGATTTCGGATACAACGCCAGAACTGACAAGTATGAAGATCTCTTCGAAGCGGGTGTAATCGATCCTACCAAGGTAACACGATTGGCGCTGGAGAATGCATCTTCAATCGCTGCGTTACTTCTTACCACCGAGTGTGTAGTTGCTGACATCAAAGAAGATGCTCCTGCAGGAGGACAGCATATGCACGGAGGAGGCGGAATGGGCGGAATGATGTAATCTCGTTCACTTCGTGATATTTCTTGCAGGGAGGTCTAAAAACCTCCCTGTTTTTTTTATTTTTGTTTTTAATTTTACACTCTTGTACAGTTTGACCGTATAATCCAAACGTTTAACTACACCCGGTCTTCCTTACATACTGATTTTATACATTACAAGCACGCTATCAATGCATTTGTTCGACCTGATTGTTTTAATTGACGATGATCCGATAAATAACCTTATTAACAAACGGTTGATCAACAAACTGCATATATCCCCTGCTACCAAAGATTTCCTTGAAGCTGAACTTGCACTCTCTGATATTCAGTCCAAAGATACCCAGCAAAAACTACTGATCTTAGTAGACATCAACATGCCTGTGATGAACGGATGGGATTTTTTAGAGGAGTATGCACAATCCTGCATCGGCAGAAAAGATACGATTATCATGCTGTCCAGCAGCATCGATTTCCAGGATAGGCAGCGGGCCAAAGAATTCCCCTATGTAAGCGGTTTTATCGAAAAGCCACTTACGTTTGAAAAATTGAAACCACTAATCGAATAACGAAAAAAGGGTTATTCTTCGAATCCAATACCCGCCGCGACGCGGACTTTTGAAATGGCTATTTTTTGGTTCGCGTTGATGGAGTTCAACACAACCAAGGCGTCAAATAGGGATATCTCCCTTGCGTTAATTAGGAATAATGAACTCTCTCCCATTTCAAAACGGATACGCTCACCTTCCAACAGACGCTGCAACCCTTTGATATTGTTATCAAAGGTCACCAGTTGCCTTCCCAGCACCAAATAACTATTGTATTCCTTCTCTAAAGTAGCCAGTAATTTCTGAACACTTAAATCCCGCTTATAACGAGTCATGTTTATCTTTGCCCGTGTAGCACCCAAAGCGCCTCTTTCCTTCCTCAAAAACAATGGTGTGCTGATACTTATCCCCCATTTATAATCATTTTCAAAAAAAGGACCTGTCTCCAAGGGGCGCACAGATTCGGAAAGAAAATTATAATTGACCTTTACGGTCGGCTTTAGCTGTTCTGCTTTCCAACGTCTGTCAATATCCAAAAACTCCAAGTCGTAATCCAACAGCCTTAACTCCGGATGATTGGGAAGCATACTCCTCAACTCTACAATATCTACGACATCGGAAACCTCTGTGGTCAGGCTCATCGGTGATATTTCGGGATTTAAAAAAATGGGATTTTCGTCTGCATCCCACAGGAAAACATTTAGCTCTTGTGTCTTTGCGAAAAATGCGTTTTCCGCGTTTTGCAGCCGGATAGTACGATTCAACACCTGCGTATAAGCTTCAACGGTATCTATCGCAGGCAGGTCTCCAAATTCAAAACTTGACTTGATCGCTTCAAATCGTACTTGAGCCAAGCTTACACCCTCCTGAAATACCTTGAGATCTGCGTATGCCTTCGCCCAATCCCAATAGGCAAAAGTCGCATCCAAATAAAGGTTATTTAATAAAAACCTCCTCTCCTCTACCGTGGCATCGGCATATACCTGCGCCTGTCGTAAAGCCGCTCTTCTTCGGTCAATAAAGAGCCCCTCACCTAAGTTGATCGACGCTCCTGCTGCTAATAGCCCATTCTGGGGCACGGTATTTTCCGCATTCAAATACGTACCCATATTTTGCTCAAACACCCCCTTAAGCTCAACACCGGCGACCGTCGGAACGACAATTCCTCCCTCTCGTTTGTTGTAATACTGCGTATTGCTGTATTTCTTTTCATTTTGATCTCCGTAAATTATCGGATCAAAGCCTCCCCGGGCCATTCGTAACTCTTGTCTGCCCAATTCCAATGTAAGATCCCCTTGCTTTGCCAGCGGATGAAAATCCCTCACCCACACCAGAAAATCCGAATAAGTGAGTGTTTCTTGCGCAAGCGTCCTGTGGCCACTAAACACCAGGAATAGTATGCAAAAAACGGGGATAAATAAAAACTGCCTTCGTTGGTTCGATGGTTCGGATGGTGTCAGCACTTTTGAATCTAATTTATTAGACAAACAATGATTATTCTTCCAAGGTCTCACTTTTTTGCACTGATTTCCTTCACCTCCTTCAAGGTATAAAAATCAGCAGGGAACCCATTCATCTGTCGCCATATCTCGTACCAAATCGGCACATCGTTTAGCAAGGCGATTCCGTCAGCACCGGAGCCTAGTCGCAGGGCTTCCGGCCAAGCTTCTTCGTCGGGATCGGGGACCACCAGAATCCGGTACATATTATTCGCACTGGTGAAATTATCGATAGCATACACCTGACCACCGAAGGTACCGTTGGATAGCTGAGGCCATCCGGAAAAGACGATTGCAGGCCAGCCGTCAAAGATAAAGCGTATCTTGTTCCCCAATTTAACCAAGGGTAAGTCAATCGGTGCCACGTATAACTCAACCGCCAAAGAGTAATCCTCTGGCATGATACTTACGATCTCGGCACCTTCCTTAATCGTCTCCCCCAAACCTACCTGTATCGCCTTGGTGATATACCCGGATTGCGGTGCCAGTACATAATACATACCCGAGCGAACGGTGTAGTTTGACAATTGGTTTTCCAGCTTGGTTACTGTTGCTTCCGCATCATACTGATCAGACAAAGCCGTATACCGGTCCGCATTTGCCTTAGCAAGCTTATCTCTAAAATCGTTATCGATTGCATTTAGCTCTATTTGTGCGGTTATTTGAGCATTTTTGCTACTTAATAATTTATTCTCCGCACTGATTTTCTTCGCCAGCGCCTCTTGGTATTTGATCTTTCGTTGTTCAAACTCCGTGAGTGACTTCAAACCTTGATTGTAAAGCATTTCCATCCGCTCCAGCTGCACCATGGCCACCGAAAGATTCAGCTTTTCTGCCTCAAGCACAATGCTATCCGATTCTACGCCTAATTTGGCTTGAACGAGCCGATTCTCTGCCTGTTCCTTTCTGAGTATGTTATTATCGGCTAATGCATTGATCTGATTTGCCTGTGCTTTGACTTTTTCCTCATAGGAGAGAACCGCCATCGCCTTTGCCTCTACCTGTCTCTGCGTACGTAGCAGCAGTTCAGGGTCCATGTACTCATCCTTTATCTCCGATATAAATAGGATGGTATCGCCTTTATTTACAAAGTCGCCCTCTTGCACATACCACTTTTCAATCCTTCCCGGAATAATCGAATGTACGGTTTGTGGTCTGTGTTCCGGCTTCAAAGCTGTCACCATCCCCCTAGATCTAAAGTTTTGGGTCCATGGCAAAAAAAGCAGAACAAAGGCAACCAAAAGACAATACCAAAGAATCCGTACCCGTTTTCGGCTTTCATCGTGGGGAATGGTCTGCCTATAACTGTCAAATGAATAGGGATCGATTCGATCCTTAACCGAATTATTTGAAATATTTAGCATAATCTTACGAGTTCTTACCTTCCAAATATAACTTGTATGCGCTATAAGTACCTTTAAAGACTATTTCACCCCGGTCCAGTTCGATGATTGTCTGCGCACGCTCCAACGTTTGCTCCTGATTAGAAACAGCCACCAAGGTCCACGGACCACCAAATATGTAATCAAGCAGCTTTTTCGAGTCCTTTTTATTTAAGTGATTAAATTCCTCCTCCAGTAACATTAGTTTAGGAGCGCAGTAAATGCTTCGTGCCAACACAATCTTACTGATCACCGCATGGCTTAGCTGTTTTCCCTCCGGAAGCAGCATCGTTTCCAAATCATCCTTGAGTCCGAAAACGTATTCGTCTAACTCCACAAGCTTTATTATTTCCCGAAGCCTCTGTTCGTCGCCAATTCCCTTGCCTACCGTGATATTCTCCCGGATCGTCCCATAAAAAATCGATTGGTGGGATAAACTATCTCCGATCATTCCCCTCAGTTTTTCCAACGCAATTGCCTCTAAAGGAAGTTTATTGATTATAATATTGCCTGAATAACCTTCTACTAGACCTGCCATCAGATATAACAGAGAACTTTTACCAGAGCCACTCTTTCCTGTAACGACAACTTTTTCCCCTTCGCCTATTTCCAGATTTATCCGATCCAATATGGGAACGTCCATTCCATCCGGGCGGTAGGTAAGATTCCTTAATTCGTAAGTCAGTCCATCGTTTGTAATCTTCAAAGGCTTATCAATCCCTTCAGTACGCTCTAGATCCATATCCATGATCAACCCGATCTTTTGGGTAGCAGTGAGCGTATCATATACCACTTCCAAGCTTAAAATCAACTTTTCCACTGACCCGATGATCAATACGATTATGATTTCAGCCGCCACAAATTGTCCGATACTTATCTCGTCATTCATCAACAAAACACTTCCTGCCACCAATAAGGACACCACAATCAACGCCTTAAAGGCAATCATAATCTTGTATTGAAAAATAAGGACGGCAAAATGACTGTTTCGGAACCCCACATACTTATCTACCAATCTATCCACCCGCATAAACGGCAGATCTGAAAAACCAGCCAATTTAAATGTCCCAAGTGTGCGCCCTATTTCTTCCAACCAGTATGCCACTTCGTATTTGGCAGAAGATTCCTTCAAGCTTGTTTGCATTCCCTTTGGACTGGTATATCTGAATACCAGGTAAAGAAGCAATAAAAGAATTACTGCAAAAATGATAAAGAACTCGTGATATACTGCCAGAAGAATCAGCCCGAAAAACACCTGTAGCGTGGCCGTACTGAAATCAATCAAAATTTTCGATACGCCCTTTTGGAGATTTATGGTATCAAAAAACCTATTTACAAGTTCTGGAGCATACTTTCCTCGGAGCGCCTCTAGCTTTATACGCGGTAGCCTGTACGCAAACTCAAGCGCCGATTTACTGAATATCCGCTGTTGCAGTTTTTCTGTAAGATACAGCTGACTGATTTGTAGAAAACCTCCAAAAATAACCCCCAAAGCAACAATGGCTACCAAAAGGGTCCAAGAAGTTGTCATCCTCCCTCCTAATATGAAATTCAAAATAGCCTGTATGCCCAAGGGAAGGGAAAGGGATACAATTCCGTTAAGGACTGCGTAGAAATAGATCGCATAAACTTCTTTTTTCTCTTCCTTTAAGAGGTTAAAAAACCGATTCAAAGGCGTTTGCAGGTAATCAGCTTTCATTCTTCAGGGTTTTAAATATCAACTCGTTGTAAAAATCCACCTTTTCATCTCCCACTAAACCAACCTCTGTCATCGCTGGCATATGCTTTCGGAAATAAGCGTGCAGCAGCGTGGCTTCCATAAGTGTCGATATCAAGGTCTTGGGATATTTATAGGATGGATTGATTTCCTTTACCAATGCTACCAGTCGTGCACTCAGCCGGTGGAAATGCTTGAAGTAACCATTCTGGTTTTCTATGTCCACCTCCTTTGTCAAGAACGACTTATAGGATTCTTCTGTTACTATCTGCGTCAGCATCTCGGGATCCAAGTATTGGTTCTTTTTGGTATGGGGCCCTTCTACCAACAATTTTATCGCTATACGCATTTTTTCGTAAGGGTCGGCTAAATTGGAAATATAGAAGACCAAGTGATGTTCAAGCCAACCCCAATACCAAGCAGTCAGATAGACCAACAGCTTATGCTTATTTTCAAAGTACCGGTAAATCGCTCCCTCTGTGCTGCCCACACGATCTGCCAATTTCTTAAACGTGAAGCCCTCCATTCCCAGATCAGCAATCAGAAACAGGCTCTCATGAATAATTTTCTTGCCCAGTTCCGAGCTAAGTGGGTCCTTTAGATAAACCTCATCGGTAACCTGAACCACAATTGAATTTAAAATTTGATCCATAGACAAGCCATTAAACTAACTAACAACAGGTGTATACGACTTTTGTTGTGGTAAGTTTTACTAACAATTAATAAATTTCAACTTTTTTGATTTTTTTTTAGCGAAAAGCAAATGAATTACTTAGTTAGCTATGAAAAAAATAATCGATTCGTGACCCAAATGGGATAACCTTAATATCCTCGGAACTTAATTCGACCAACCCCATACAAATAAAGCACTTTTGAATACCGAAGCATAAGAGGTAGTAGGAGCACATTGAATACCACCACACTTCCTATGTACAGCATCAGTGCGGGGTCTTCAAACAATACGTTCAACGCCACCATAATACTGATAAACAACGCTACAGACAGGGCATAGCTAATATACATGGCACCGTAAAAAAAATCAGGTTCCGGGGCAAACTCTTCACCGCAAACTGCGCATTGCTTATTAACCACTGTCAGCTTTAAAAAACTGTAAACGGGAACCGGAAAAAGACCGCCGCGCCGACAACGGGGACACTTGCAGCCTATCAGCGCACTGGTCAGACCGGGCACCTCTTTGTCAATATTACTCATCGTTATTCAATTATTTCATCTAAATCGTAATCGCTTCCTCTTCCCCATCGCAACAACTCTTCCAATTCGTACTGTTCCAACGTATCCATGTCCTTTACTCGAAAGTTGTTGGCACTGACCTTTTCCAACACTTTCAACGTTCTTACTTCTCCAAAATTGACCAGTCTGTAGGCTCTACCTACTCTCAGATTGTCTAGTGCCAACGGCATAGGTTAACGTGCTTAAAAACAGCTAATATTTAAATTATACACCCTCCTCAATGACCACCCCGAAGGCTTCAAATGCCACGGACTCCTCAGGTTCAGTAATAGCATCAATTTCCACTTGGGGCTTTCCCGCATCCTTTGCATAATGTTTGAGCATATCAACTTCCGTAACCGAAATTTCTGCAACTCCCTCTAACGTGACTGAATATCCTTGAACATTTTTGGGCACAAAAAACGAATAATCTTTAAAAGTAACCCGCATTTCAGAACCGTCGGGGAGTGCTAAGGTCATCCAACATCCCTTATGTGTACACACCTCCTTGATGATACCGGTCACCTTGCCCTCAAAGTTCCCTTCGTGGCGAATATACCCTTGCATTTGGGACAAAGAGTGTGGCGTACGATCACTTAATGGATCTCCATAGACCCCGGTCACGCTGGAAAGAGCTTTCTCATCCAAATTCCCCTTGTCTGACGTTTTGCCGCAGCTAGCCAATAAGGCAATGACGGCATAAGCTAGTAGAATTTCTTTCGACATCTCCAGTTAGTGTAGTATGGTCAAATAACTCCGAAAGATAGGAAAACAGTTTCCATTGACCCGAAAAAGCCCCATCTTTTTTGTCCAGACCCGTTTCAAATCCATCAGGCAGAAAACAGCTCCATGTACCTCTTACCGAGAAGTGGCAAAAGGTCGCTTTCGCTAAAGTAATTTCAAACTAAACCTTCATAATATTTTTTTATCTGTTAATTTTGCGTCTTGTTATAAAAATTTTACCAGCGAAATGACAGTTACGAAGAAATTCATTATTGACTTTGACAGCACCTTTACTCAGGTAGAAGCCTTGGATATATTGGGAGAAATCAGTCTGAAAGAAGATCCTAAAAAAGAAGAAAAACTTCAAGCGATAAAGGATATCACAGACCGGGGAATGGAAGGTAGTATTACCTTTAGAGAAAGCTTAGAGCAACGCCTGTCCTTGTTAAATGCCAATAAGTCCCAAATTTCCGAATTGATCCAAGCGCTGAGAAGTAAAGTATCGACCTCCTTTCAACGTAACAAGGAATTTTTGAGGGAAAATGCCGCTGATATATACATCATTTCAAACGGTTTTAAAGATTTCATTCTGCCCATCGTCGCTGAGTATGGGATCCGGGAAGAAAATGTCTTTGCAAATGAGTTCATTTATGACGATGCTGAACAAATCGTGGACTTCAACCGGGAAAACCCCCTTTCCAAAAACAACGGAAAACCCGAGACCATAAAACGTCTGAACCTCGAAGGAGACATCTACGTGGTGGGTGATGGCTACACCGATTATGAAATCAAGGCTTCCGGGGTGGCCAACAAATTTTACGCATTTACCGAAAATGTGAACCGTCCGAAAGTACTTGCCAAGGCAGACCATGTTGCTCCGAGTTTTGACGAAATACTCTACGTCAATAAGCTGAATAAAAAGTTTTCCTATCCCAAAAGCCGTATCAATGTCCTACTGCTGGAGAATGTGCATCCGGTAGGCATAGAGCTTATGAAACAGGAAGGATACAACGTAGAAGTCGTAAACTCTGCCCTTTCCGAAGAAGAGCTTGCAGAAAAGATCAAAACGGTGTCAGTTTTGGGCATACGATCCAAAACCCAGGTGACCAAAAAAGTTCTCGAAAATGCCAACCGGTTGATTGCGATTGGAGCATTTTGTATCGGCACCAATCAGATTGATCTGGAGACCTGTCAGGAAAAAGGAATCGCTGTATTTAACGCCCCTTTTAGTAACACCCGTTCTGTGGTAGAAATGGCTATCGGAGAAATCATTTTCCTCCGACGAAAATTATTTGACAAGAGTGTAAACTTACATAAAGGCATTTGGGACAAATCGGCCTCCGGCAGCTTTGAAATCCGAGGAAAGAAACTGGGAATTATTGGTTATGGAAATATCGGAGCGCAGTTATCCGTGTTGGCTGAAAACATGGGCATGGATGTATATTACTACGATGTCTTGGAAAAGCTAGCGCTCGGAAACGCGACTAAAATCGAATCCCTAGACAGCCTGCTGGAGACCTGTGATGTGATTAGCTTACATGTAGATGGCCGCAAAGAAAACCACAATCTCATCAACCGGGAACGGCTTCAAAAAATGAAAAAAGGAGCCCTTCTAATTAACCTGAGCCGTGGCCATGTCGTTGACATTCCTGCTTTAAAGGATTCCTTAGAATCCGGGCACCTGGCAGGTGCTGCAATTGACGTTTTCCCCTCAGAACCCAAAAACAACGAGGAACCGTTTGAATCCGAGCTGTTGGGACTTCCCAATACCATTTTGACTCCTCACATCGGAGGCAGTACACTAGAGGCACAAATTAACATCGCTAAATTTGTGCCGGGAAAAATCATGGAGTATATCAACACCGGCAACACTTACAACAGCGTCAATTTCCCTAACATCCAGCTTCCATTCCTGCAAAATGCGCACCGGTTGATCCACATACACCAAAATGAACCGGGGATCATGGCAAAAATCAACCAGATCCTGGCGAATCACGAAATCAATATTGTGGGGCAATACCTAAAAACAAACGAGAGAATAGGTTATGTAATCACCGATATCGACAAAGCCTATTCGAGCCGGGTCATCGACGACCTAAAAAACATACAGGGAACTATCCGATTTAGGATGCTCTATTAAGCGAATAAAGCGGGACCATCTAGCAGCTATGCCGGATGATCCCGCCTTTGATAAGAGTCCGGACCTTGGAGTGTTACAAACCTCCTATAAAACAAGATTTGAGCTGCCCTCAGATCGCAACCTTCCACTGTTATCCTGCTGTAAAGCGAGGTCCTAATGACCAAAAGGCCCAAGATGAGGCCTGGTTTTGAAAATGGGCTTCACTCGGCATTTTCATTCATTTGTGAAGTTTGAACATGTCATCGGCCCGAACTCCTGACAAATATACGATGGGAAATCGGTAAATGTAAATTGAAGCACCGAAAGATGTCTATATACCAAGCGACACCCGGCACCAAAAAAGTGAACGCTTTGGCTGGAAAATCGGTCATTTTGAAGAAAAAAGATCACCAATCAATAAGCTATAATTAACCATCACTTAAGCTAATACCCCAAAAATACCATCGCTTCTTGCTATCAAACCCAAAAAGCTATACCTTACAAGAAATAGAGACATTTTTTACAAACAGTATGTTGACGTTATTTTACCATAAGCCAAACGCCGGAAAATCAGCATGTACCAAATCAAAAAACTGATCGTCTGCCTAGACCAGACTGACATGGATGCTACGTTGGTTAAATTTGCCGCATTCATCGCAGAGACAAACCAGTCCAAAAAAATCTATTTTACCAATGTCATCCGCAACCTAAACATTCCGAAGGAGGTGCTAAATGAATTTCCGAATCTGATAGATGGAATGATCGAGGAGCGTAAATCTCAAATGAGGAAGACCGTGGAGGCCCATTTTGGCAAAGGTATCGACGTAGAGATTGCCTATGTTGTCAAAGAGGGGCAGCTCTCAAAAAAAATACTAAAACTGGCCATCGATAAGTCTGCCGATATGATTTTGGTGGGCCGCAAAGTATCCCTTCCTGGTTCGGGAGTAGTCTCGCAGCGATTGGCTCGCAGGGCGAGTTGTTCGTTGATGATCGTTCCCGAAAACAGTAAACCTAGAATCAAGAAACTCTTGGTTCCCAGTGATTTTTCCGATTATTCCAGAGATGCGATGGAAGAGGCCGTCACCATTGCAGAACGAAGTGGGGAAAAGGTAGAAATTGTATGCCAAAACGTGTTTACGGTTCCTTCGGGATACCACTTTACCGGAAAAAGCTACGATGAATTTGCCTCCATTATGCAAACGCATGCAGAAATTAACTTTAAAAAATTTATTCGGAAAATCGACACCAAAAACATCAAAATCCATGCGGTGTACACCAAAGACGAGGATGATGACCCTGTGGAAGATATCATTCGGGTGGCCAAGGAGATCAAGGCAGACGGAATCATTATCGGCGCAAAGGGGCGGACAGCTGCCACTGCACTGTTTATAGGAAGCATGGCCGAGCGCCTCATCCAACTCAACGATCAATTTCCACTATTGGTGACTAGACCAAAAGGAAAAAACGCAGGAATCATAGAATATATTTTAGAGATTTAATCAACTAAGAATGAAAATACTAAAAAACTGCCTTTTTTGAAGTTGATCATTATTTCGTTAACTTTATCCTCATAACCAAACCCACCATACTATGAAAATCTCAACCGTGATTTTTGTTTCGGTATCACTTTTTTTCGGTCCCTTTTTATCGGAGGCCCAACTACTCCGAAGACTTAAAAACGCCGCAGAGGAAGGCGTAGCTCGCGCTGTGGAAAAAAGAGTAGTAAGCGAGGTAGAAAAAGCTACTCAAAGACAATTTGAAAAAGCCTTTGGAAACCTTTATGGAGGCCCGAGAGAGGGCGTAAACTATGACTTTGGTAAAATATTGGAATCTATAAATACCAATGTAGAAATAGCAGATTCGTATACCTTTGTGGGATTTGCCGAAATGGAGGTTACCGGCACGGAATCAAACGGAAAAACTGCCGATCCTGTCTTGATCAAATCCTACTTAAGCAACAATGAACAGCTTACGGGGATGGAGTTCATCGACCAATCCGATACGAAAACCAAAGAGCGCTCGGTGATGATTTTCGACTTTCAGCAAAATGCAACGATCATGCTGGTAGAAGAAGGCGAAAATAAGACCCGGATGGCCTTCGGCCTAGACTGGCAAAACATGATGGAAAACATGGGTGGCGTAGCATCGGAAGAAGAAAGTGACGATTATAAGTTAGAAGACTTCACCTTCGAAAAAACGGGCAACAGTAAGACCATATTAGGCTATTCTTGTGAGGAATACCTCGCCCAAAATGAAGAGATGGAGGCTTCTTATTGGATCAGTACAGAACCTATCGCCGGACTCCAATCCTTCTGGGGAAAAAACAGTCCATTTCTAACCCAACGCATGAAGTCCGAAAACAAAGTCACCTTGGATAGATTTCCCGATGGGAGCCTGATGGAAATGTATTTTTCGAGCAAGACAGATAAATCCACCTCCCAATTCACCATGGTAAATATAGAAACCGACCGTTCACAAACCTTTGTGATGGCGGATTACAAAAACGCCTTAGATCCACAATAATTCTAAACAGAAAAAACACTCTTTGAAAGTATCCATTATCGTCGCCAAAGCGGAAAATAACGCTATAGGCAAGGCCAACGGTTTGCCTTGGCACCTTCCTTCCGACTTAAAACATTTTAAAGAAACTACAAGGGGACACCACGTGATCATGGGACGAAAGACCTTCGAAAGCTTGGATAAACCGCTCCCCGGAAGGACTCATTATGTAGTTACTCGAAATCAGCATTTCAACGTGCCGGAGGGTCATGCGGTCTTCCACTCCTTAGAAAGCGCGCTAGAGGCTGCAAGAGCCAAAGAGCTTCGTACTGTCTTCATCTTGGGAGGAGCAGAAATCTACAGGCAGGCCTTACCCTATACGGACGAACTTATTATAACAGAAGTTCATGCCAATCCGGATGCAGATACCTTTTTCCCTGAATTCAACCTGAACGATTGGGAAGAAACAGAAAGGAAGAAGGTAGATCATAGGCTTACATCGGATGAATACAGCATGGATTTTATTGTCCTGAAACGAAAATAAGTCGTTCGATGCGTAAAATATCCATCAACCCTACAACTAATTGAGAATGAATCGCTAATTTTAATTCAATGACTCTAATTGCCTTGGGATATGAAAAAGGTTAGTGATGGAGAAAGCAGGAAATCAGAGGAACAACAACTTTTAGCGATTACAGAGTCGCTGACTAAGTCGGGCACTTGGAAGCTTTGTTTGCTCACAAACAACATTGAGTGGTCCGCGGGAGTATATCGGATGCTGGGATATGAACCCGGCGAGTTTGTATTGGATTTTGCCTCTGCAGTGGAAGTTATCCATCCCGAGGATCGAGAGCGGGTCTTCGAACACATGGAGGCCGTAGTCAATGGAATAACGGCCTACAATATTCGTAAACGGTTAGTGCGGAAGAATGGCCAATTGGCCTACATAGTATCCAAGGCAGAGGTGATCCGTGACCATGCCGGAAAGGCAATTCGCCTAATTGGAATTTTTCAAGATATCACCGAATTTACCGAGAAAAAACAAGAACTTCGAAAAATATTAAACAGCTCATTGGATCTTATATGCGTGTTGGATATGGAAGGTCGCTTTTTGCAGATAAACAAGGCTTCCAACGATATCCTGGGGTACAGTCCCCAAGAACTAAAGGGGCGCCACTTCTCGGAATTCCTTAATCCAGACCATATAGACCAGGCCAGCGCATTATGGGCTCAATTGATGCTGGTCAAAAAACTAAAAAACTTCGAAAATGCGTATCTGCACCGGGCCGGGCATTTGGTTCCATTAATCTGGACAGCCCATTTTGATATAGAACAGGAGCGTGTTTATTGTGTTGGTCGGGATGTAAGCGAACTCAAGGATGCAGAGCGACTTATCGCGAAAAATGAAAGACGCTATAAATCGATGATCCAAGAGGGCGGCGATTTTGTGGCTATTCTTAGCAAAAAAGGCACCTTCGATTATGTCAGTCCAACCTATCAGCGCATCCTAAACTATGCGGAGGAGGACCTTTTAGGGCAGTCCGCCTACGCTTTTATTCATCCGGAAGACCGCAACCGGGTAAAAGAAGAAATTTCACAGATCATTTATGCGCAAAGTTCCATCACCTCCCCCTACAGATTTCGAAAAAAAACCGGGGAATGGCGTTGGATCCGTACCACTTTGGCGGATTTGTCAAATGACCCGGATATACAGGGCTTTATTGCCAATAGTAACGACATATCAGATATCGTATATGCCAATCAAAAACTGAAAGAAAGCGAAGCCAGGCTAAGGGGCTTGTATGAGTCCCAAACCAATTATGTAATCCGATTAGATCTCGATGGTAGGTATACCTATGTAAATAAGAAGTTTCAAGAAGAGTTTAGCGGTAATTACAGGGGTAGAGAAATGATTGGAGATTTCTTTTGGCAGGCCATCCGAGAATACCATCTCCAACAAGTAAAGGAAACCATAGCCCAATGTATCCTGCAGCCTGACACCGTTCACAAGATTGAAATTGATACGCCTACCAAAGACGAGGGTACCACGAGCACATTATGGGATTTCATCTGTGTGAAAGACACCATGGGAAACCCATTTGAGCTACAGTGTATAGGGATTGATATCACGCAGCGGGTTCAATCTGAGAAGATGCTCAGAGATAGTAATGAACGGTTTGAACTGATCAACAAAGCAACCAATGATGCCATTTATGACTGGGATATAGAGAAGGACACCTTCCAATGGGGCGAATCCTACGGACGAATTTTCGGAAATAATCCAGATCAAATACCCTCTTCGATAAAAGAATGGGAGAACATCCAACACCCGGTCGATGTTGAAAAAAACAGGGAAGAATGGGTAAAATTCATGGGGGATCCTTCCCGACTAAAATGGCAGGAAGTCTTTAGGTGGAGAAAAGGAGACGGAAACTACGCCTTTGTAGAAGAGATTGGTCACTTGGTAAGAAATCGTCTAGGTAAACCCATTCGCATGGTAGGTGTAATGCGGGATATTTCCAACACAAAAAAAAGTGAACTTGCTCAGCTCTACCGACATAAAATCTCAACACTCTTCAATACTGGTAGTTCACTTTCTCTTGTATTAAAGGAAACACTCCGGATGTTTTTCGAGGACAACGAGTTCCTTTTAGGAGAAATCTGGGTTAAAAGCGATGACAACGATAGTCTGTCCCTAGCCGCATTTTGTTCAGAAAACCCACTTCCTTGTCACGAAAAATACATAGGATCAAGAAAAAAAATCAGCCGAGGAGAAGACGTTCCCGGTTTGATATGGAATCTCAAACAATCAAAAACTTGGGAAAACCCGAAAGAAAACCCCTCTTTTCCACAAAAAGAGCTGCCCCAAAAGGATAGACTGAGGTGCTGTATGGCATTCCCGGTAATCCAAGGCGAAAACCTGGTGGGAGTACTCGTTCTTTACAGCGCGGAAGCGCTCGCCGATGTTCACTATCGACTCGAAATCATCGAAGAGGTGGTTGATTACTTGGGTGGCGAGATCAGACGTAAACAACAAGAGGAACAGATGAGACTGCTTTTTGAGTGGTCGCCGGATATTCTGGCAATTGCGTCGCCCAAAGGGTACTTCACCAAAGTCAATCCAGCCTTATGCACGTTGCTAGGATATACTGAGAAGGAAATCTTATACCAACCATTTACAAACTTTGTACATCCCGACGATCGATCAGCGACTTCTATGGAGTTTTTGGAAACAAGTACAGGAGTCAGACAGGCAACTAATTTCATCAATCGCTACAGAACCAAGTCAGGGGCTTACAAATATATTTCTTGGGGATCCTCCACACCCTTTGGAGATGACGGGTACTTATTTTCCTATGGTAAGGATGTTACACCACTTTTTGAACTTCAACGAATGCTTGCCGAGGCTTCGGAAATGGCCAAAGTAGGTGCTTGGGAAATCGACTTTGTGAATAATACACATAAATGGTCCGCTATGACGCGGGAGATTTTTGAAGTTCCTGCAGAATATGAACCTGGACTTGACACTGCAATAGCCTATTATCCGGAAGACTTCCGGAATTTTATAAGAGAAAAAATCAACAGAGCCATAGAGTTTGCAGAGCCTTTTGATTTTGAATCAAGCATCACCACCGCACAGGGAAAAGAAAAATGGGTGCGAATAGAAGGTAAGGTAGAAGTGGAAGAGGGTCAGGTCGTGCGTCTTTATGGCAGCGTCCAGGACATTCACCAACACAAAACAGACCAACAGGCGATTCGGCAAGCACTAAATGAACGGAATAATATACTGGAAAGTATTGGTGAGTCGTTCTTTTCTGTAGACAAAAGCTGGAAAACCCTATACTGGAACAAAAGTGCCGAAAACCTGCTGCAGGTTCCACGTAGTCACGTGGTTGGAAAAAACATCTGGGAAGCGGTGCCAGAACTCCTAAAGTATGGACTCCTGAAGAAATGTCAAATAGCTTTGGAAACAAAAGTCTCCCAGCAGATGGAAAGCCACGACGCCGTTTCAAATAGGTGGTTGGAGATTGGAATTCATCCTAGGTGGGACCAACTAGGCGTTTTTATTCGCGATATAAGCAGTCGAAAAAAATCGGAGCGGGAAATACATATGTCCAATGAGCGGTTCCAGAAAATCGCCGACGCCACAAACGATGCCATTTGGGACTTTGATGTGCCCAAGAATTCCCTTTTTTGGGGTAAAGGGTTCGAAAACCTATTTGGATACAAATTACACGAAGTAAACCCTTCTCTGGAATATTTGATCAGCCGGATTCATCCTGGTGACAAAGAACATATCATCCAAAAGATCCAAGAATACATGCAGCCATCCTTCCCAACCAACCATTGGGTGGAAGAATATCGATTCATGCGGGCAGATGGATCATTTGCCCACGTGGTCGATAGGGCGATATTCATACGGGATACATTCGGAACCGTAGTACGGGTGCTGGGAGCTATGACAGACATTTCACATCAAAAAGAATATGAAAATTCCCTCAAAGCACTCAATTCCCAATTAAAATCAAAAATTGAAGAACTCGCTATCTCCAATCAGGAACTAGAACAATTCGCTTACGTCGCATCCCACGACCTGCAAGAACCGCTGCGAATGATCACAAGCTTCTTGGGACAAATCGAACGCAAATACGGCAAACTCTTGGATGATAAGGGCAGGCAATACATCAACTTTGCTGTAGACGGCTCTAGGAGAATGCGGCAGATTATATTAGATCTGCTTGAATACTCGCGAGTTGGCCGCGAGCAGGATCAATTGGAGGAGGTCAGTATTTCGGAGATTGTAGAAGAAACAAAACTACTTTTCCGGAAAACGATCGAAGAAACGAACGCGGTGATCACCACTGAAAACCTGCCGATCGTAAAAGGCTTCCAAGTGCCCCTTCGACAGGTCTTTCAGAATTTGATCAGTAACGCCCTCAAATACCGCTCACCCCATAGAAGCCCTGTCATTCATATTGGCAGTATAGACAGTGGTAATACCTACGAAATAGCGGTACAGGACAATGGAATCGGAATAGAACCCGAATATTTTGACCGGATTTTTATCATATTTCAGCGGCTAAATCAGGAACCTACCCTTCCTGGTACTGGCATGGGACTGGCAATCACCAAAAAAATCATTGAAAACTACGGGGGGACGATCTGGCTGGAATCCAGGCTAAATGAGGGAACCACCTTCCGCTTTACAATCAAAAAAGAAGTGGGCAAAAAACCGTTAAAATAATCAAAACTCCATTTATTTTTTATATTGACCACTTGTAAATATGAAGATATTTTTATGTACTTTTGTGTCGTCCAAGTGGACGTAAAAAATCACATAAAAAAAATGAAAACAAGCATCATTGCGATGACTATCGCTGCAGCAATGGCAGTAGCCTCTTGCGGCCAAAAAAAGGTGGAAGAAGAACTTTCTGAGCCCATTGAATCTTCCGTAGAAGAAACGCCAACAGAAGAGGTATGGGAAGAGGAAGTAATTGAAACTCCTGCTGAAGAAACTCCAGAGGTATCGGAAGAGCAACTGGAAGAAGCTTCTACAAATTAAGAAAGAAGACCAAAAAGAAAAGTCCCGGATTCGTTCGGGACTTTTGCGTTTTTAGTCCATTATCTTGTGACGTCCGTTGACGTATCCTTTGGCAAACGCCATGACTCCATCTATTTTGATAATGCATTGGACGACCATTTGGCCGTGTTCCAAAATAACCTTATTATTGCAGCATGAACCTAGGTCGTTAGCTCAGTTGGTTCAGAGCGCTGCCTTGACAGGGCAGAGGTCACCAGTTCGAGCCTGGTACGACCTACTTTCCTACCCATCCCCTCTTAGGCCAACCCCGCCGCATCAAACAGGATTTCTACAGGGTGCAATGCCTTTTTACCGGTTCCATCGGCTATCTGATGCCTGCAACTAGTCCCCGGCGCCGCTATGGCCACCTCTTCCCCCGCTTTTCGAATTGCCGGAAAAAGCACCATTTCCCCGATTTGCATGCTGAGTTTAAAATGCTCTTCCTCATATCCAAAAGATCCCGCCATTCCGCAGCAACCTGAAGGAATTACCTTAACGGAATAATTTCTCGGCAACGCCAACAACTTTGAAGTGAAGTTGACCGAAGACAAGGCCTTTTGATGGCAGTGACCATGCAATAGAATCTCCCGTTTCTCGTCTGTAAATTGATCTGGGGTTATATTACCCGCCATAACTTCCTTGGCCAAAAATTCATCTATGAGCGACGCGAATACCTTCAACTTCTTGGCAGCAGCGACCCATTGTTTGGATACCAACCGCGGGTATTCGTCCCGAAAACTCAAAATGGCAGAAGGCTCAACCCCCAAGAGTGGCATGTCGGCAGAGATCAACTTACTGAATAACTCGACATTTTTATCCGCAACCTTTCGGGCATATTCCAGCAAGCCTTTCGAAATGGCTCCACGCCCACTTTCCGGGTGATCCACCATCCTTACCTCATAACCCAAATACCGCAACAACTTGATTGCCTTGATACCTACTTCGGTATCGTTGTGGTTGGTAAACTCATCGGCAAACAAATATACCGTCTTGATACAGGGAGTTTTTCCTGTAAGGCTATGGTAATTTTTGGTATACCAATTCCGAAGTGAAACAGGGGAAATCTTGGGTAGCTCCCTGTCAGGTGACACTCCAAGCACTTTTTTAAGCACACCGGCAGTTAGGCTGTTGGAAAGGAAAAAGTTGGAAACTCCAGGGATTTTGCTCCCAATCCCATTGAGCTGATTAATGTAAGCAAAGGCTTTGGCTCGTAGCGGAACTCCATGGGTTTTGTAATACTGGTGTTGAAATTCTGCCTTCATCGTAGCCATATCCACATTAGAGGGACACTCAGAGGTACACCCTTTGCAAGAAAGACATAAATCCATCACCTCTTTGATCTCAGGATGGTCAAAGGGGTTCGCTTTGGTGCTGTTAGTCAAAAACTCTCTAAGGGTATTCGCGCGGCCCCTAGTAGTGTCGCGTTCGTTTCGGGTGGCCTGAAAACTCGGACACATGGTTCCTCCACCCGTATGGGGTAATTTTCGGCAGTCGCCACTTCCATTGCACTTTTCCGCCATACGCAGAATCCCACCTACTGAACTAAAGTCAAACATCGTCTGATGTTCGGGAGTCACCATGTCCGGCTCATAACGCAGCGAACTGTTCATTGGGGGGGCATCTACAATCTTACCCGGATTAAATACATGGTTTGGATCCCATGCTTTTTTGATGCGTTTAAAAAGGGCGTAGTTCTCTTCTCCCACCATCAGCGGTATGAATGCGGCTCTGACCCGTCCGTCCCCATGCTCACCACTCAACGAACCTCGGTATTTCTTCACCAGCTTGGCAGAAGCCTCGCTGATTTCGTAAAACTTCTGCACATCGGCCGATTTCTTCAAGTCAAGTATGGGCCTAAGGTGGATTTCTCCAGCTCCTGCATGCGCATAGTAGACCGGGTTTTGACCAAAACCCTTCATGATCTCAGCAAATTCATCGATGTAATCCGCTAAATCTTCAATATCCACTGCGGTATCCTCGATGCAAGCTACCGCCTTGGGGTCTCCCGGTATATTGGCAAGCAGCCCCAGACCGGCACTGCGTAACTCCCAGGCGCTCTTTGTCCGTTCAGGACCGATGATTGGATAAGCATATCCCAATTCGACATCACGTAGCGATTGGATGAATTGTTCACCTTGTGCAATGGCCTCTCCCAATGCCTTTCCCCTGAATTCAACCATCAGAATGGCCTTGGGATCGCCTTCAACAAAATCGCGGTTTTTGCTTTGCTCTACATTCTCTTTGGTACAATCAAGAATGATCTTATCCATCAACTCTACCGCAGTAGGCTGATGTTTCATCGCTACTTGTGCAGCCTTCATACTTTGATGAATCGAATCGAAATGGGCTGCCACCACGATCTCGTGAGGATCTGGAAGCGGATCCAAGTGCAGTTTCACTTCTGTTGTCACCGCAAGAGTGCCTTCCGAACCACACAGCAACTTACAAAAATCAAAAGGGTCAGGATTCTCGGAAAACTGCCTAGACTCCAGCAAATAGTCTACTGCATATCCGGTATTTCGCCTATGGATACTTGGCTTTGGAAAATTCTCCCGAATCTGCATTTGCACTTCAGGATTGGATAGCTCATCCCTTATATGCCGGTACAAACTCCCCTCAAGGGTATCCAAGGTGCACTTCTGTTCAAATTCGCCGTCTGAAAGCGCTTTGACTTCAACTTCAGATCCATCGCTAAGCAGCACCGTCAACGCAAGCGTGTGCTCTCGGGTGCTTCCATACACAATGGAGGTAGTCCCACAGGAGTTATTACCCACCATTCCCCCGATCATCGCCCTACTAGCCGTGCTCGTAATCGGACTAAAGAAGTACCCGTGGGGTTTTAAGAAATGATTTAATTCATTGCGGACGACACCGGGCTGTACCCTTACCCAGCCCTCTACGGCGTTGAATTCAAGGATTTTGTTCATGTGCTTGGATACATCCATTACGATACCCTCTCCCACACACTGACCGGCCAAAGAAGTCCCTGCAGTTCGGGGAATCAGGGAAGTCTTGTGCTCCGTAGCAAATTGTATCAGCTTCTGTATGTCCTTGGCATTTTTAGGAAATACTACGGCAAGTGGCATAGCCCGATAAACCGAGGCGTCTGTCGCATACAGTGTTTTCATTAAAGAATCGTAGTGTAACTCGCCCTCTAGTATGCCGGCGAGCTGCCTAAGAAATGGCGCAATGGGGTTGGTGTCCTTACTCATGGTTCAAAATTAAGACAGTTGCACATAGGAATAAATAGATAGTTAAAATATTTTAGAAGCACCCTAATATGATCCAACGGCCTATCTTTGCCCAGCAAAGCGCACAAAAAACCAGGAATTCATGGAATTGACAATGAAAGCTCCGCCTAGCGCAAAAGAGGAGTAAATAAACCACCTGATAAAATGCACAAACAGACTATTGAAGTAAACAAAATATACTTAAGAATTAAATTCACAAATTTAGCTAATTCTCACCTCTATAAATATTCAATTGATACACATATCCTCCGCTCCTAAGTAAGGGTATTTCCATCGTTTACGCTTTTTTTAATAAAATTTTATTAATAGCTTTCCTACATATTAAAATGGATTTGGACGGGATGAAAACTCTCGGGCGCTGAAGTTGGGGCTGTATGCTTGATTGTATTGGTTAATTAGGACTTGTCTTGGTACCATCGATTGAAATCAACCTACTTTGATAGCTTTTAGTACGATTTTAAAATAAACCGGCATTCCTTCCTTCTAAATTCATTAAAGCTTCAAGGTAATTTTTAGCATGGAAAAATCAACAGTAGTTTGCGACCATCTGCCAAGGTCGTGTTCGGAAAAGTGTTTTTTTGGAAAACATTGGTCTACTGGCTTTTTTATGCTTAAAACATCCCCGGAAAATTCAGATCTACACACGAGCTAAAAAGGTGAATTGCCAAATTAAATTGTGATACCTGTTTATACCTAATCCAGCTACCTACCCTAAAAGTTTAAAATCCGCTATTGAACATGACATCAAACTCGACATCCGAGCCAGCTATAGACGAGACGACCATTCAAAGCCCAGCCCTGCGAATTATTGCCGTGGGCGCTTCGGCAGGAGGGCTGGAAGCCCTGCAGGATTTCCTTTCCAATCTAGATGTACTGGATAACTGCTGTGTAGTAATCGCACAACACATGAGCCCTACACATCGCAGTATGTTAGTGCAATTGCTCGCCAAAGCCACCTCTTTCACGATACAGGAAGCAGTCCATTTGCAAAAATTAACTGAAAAAACCATCTACATCACCCCTCCGGATACAGAAATTTCGATCTCTGAGGAAACTATCTATTTGGCCAAACCTCATTCCAGTATCGGCCCGAAACCCTCGGTCGATGTATTGTTTGAGTCGCTCGCCAAGGAAGACAATCAAGTAATCGCGATTATTCTCTCCGGCACTGGAACCGACGGTGCGGAGGGCATTAATCGCCTGGCCATGGCTGGGGATGCCTATGTTTTGGCACAAGAACCTTCCAGTGCCAAGTACGATGGGATGCCCAACGCCGCTATTCAGACGGGGCATGTCGACGAGATTCTTTCGGCAAAGGAGTTGGGAAAACACTTATCCGGCATGCTATCGTTGACTGCCGGTTCAGACCAATTTAAATCCCAAGAGTTGCAAAAGCCACCTTATGAAAAAATTGTAGAGTTACTTAGTAAAAAAAGTGGCACAGATTTCTTCAATTATAAAAATGCCAGTCTGACAAGACGGTTGGAAAAAAGGGTGACTACCCTCCACCTCGACTCCTTGGAGCGGTACGTAGAATACCTAGAGGATAATCCAGAGGAAGTCAACGACCTCTTTAAGATGGTTTTGATTGGCGTAACGGACTTTTTTAGAGATGCCGATTCGTTCGATGCCCTTGAATCTAGCTTGGACGGATTAATTCAATCCAAAAAACACAACGAAACCATTCGTGTATGGATCCCGGGTTGCTCCACTGGTGAGGAAGCCTATTCCATAGCGATATTGCTGCATCGATTACTTAAAAATCACGGTAAAGAACATCTAGACGTACAGATATTTGCCACTGATATCGATGACCGGGCAATCGCCCATGCGAGGTCGGCTGTCTACCGGCCCGCATCCTTGGAAAAGCTTTCAGTGGAAATAATCGCCCAATACTTTACAGCTAGGGGATCTGACTACGAGGTGGCGAAAGCCATTCGCACCATGGTGTTGTTTTCCAAACACGACATCATGCGGAACCCACCATTTTTAAAGTTGGATTTGATTTCGTGTCGGAACCTACTAATCTACTTTAAAAACTCTCTTCAGCAGCAACTCATCCCACTTTTTCATTTTGCGCTGTTGCCATCAGGATACCTGTTTTTGGGGAAATCTGAAACTATTGGTGCCTTTACCTCCTTATTTAAAGAAGAAAACGCCAAGCATCGAATATACAGAAAAAAAATATCCCAAGGACTTCAAACGATTCGGTTTTCGGCGCTTAAACCACAGACTATCCCCGCTAAAAAAACGGGGCCACCGCCCTCCGACTCGGGAAATAGCCTGAAAGATGCAGTAAAAAAAACACTGCTGCGGGCCCTGGACATCCCCTACGTGGTGGTGAACGAGGCACACGATATTCAGGAAGTACACGGAGACGTACGACTATTTATCACCCTTAGTGAAGGAGGCATTCAGGCCAACCTGATCAAAATGTTGAACCCGGAACTCCAAATAGAAGTCCGGTCGGTGCTTTCCAAATGCATCAAATCCAATAAAGAAGTCAAAAGTAAGATTAAAAAATTCCATCTGTTCGATTCCATCCATTATGCACGGATCGGCGTTTTTCCCATCGAGGGCAGCGGTACTTCCGAGCCGCTTTTTATGGTGCTTTTTGAAAGAATGGACATCGAAGAGTTCATCCAACCGGGCGAGCCGATCGTCAACGGAAATACCGAAGTGTTCCGCCTTCGTGAACTGGAAGAAGAGCTGAATGAAACCAAAGAACAGCTTCAGACTTACATAGAGGAAATCGAAACCAGTAACGAGGAATTACAGTCTCTGATCGAAGAACTACAAAGTACCAACGAAGAACTTCAATCAGCAAACGAAGAACTTGAAACCACCAACGAAGAGCTGCAAAGTACCAACGAAGAGATACAGGTCGCATACATGGAGTTAAAAACGGCCCATGAAACCCTGGAGGCCAAAGAACTCGACCTGCAACACCTTCAGTCCAATACCGAAGCACTGCTTAATAACGACTTGCAGGCTTTTGTATTGGTAGACAACAACTACCTGATCAAAAAATTCAACACCCAGGCGACACAGCTATTCCACGATTTAAGCGGAAAAAAACTAGCAACCGCGACATTGATTTTGGACTACCTACCGGGGGGGGAAACCGAGGATTTTATTCGTAACTTCAAAGAGGTCACAGCGGGCAGGGCATTTACAGGGGAAAAGCACTTTCGGAATCTCTCAGGTGACACCAGATGGCTAACGGTAAACTATACTCCGGTCTTGTTTAACCAAGAAGAAGTCACGGGTATTTCGCTGGGTCTCTTGGACATTACCTCATTGAAGAAAACCCAGTCTAGCCTTACTATGGCGGAAAAACTCATTTCCTCCGTCTACAATGTTGTTTCCCTAGGAATTTGTATCACCGACGAGGAAGGCTTCATGGTGGACGTAAATGAGGCATACTGCAAGCTGTACGAATACACCAGAGAAGAGTTAATTGGAAAACATTTCACCCTGGTGGTTCCACAGGCGGAGCGGGACAGGTTAAAGTCCCTGCATGACCGATTTATCGAAAACGGCATAGAAGGAATCGGTGAAGAACGTGTGGTTACCAGAAATGGAAAAACCTTCGATGTGGAAGTTTCTGCTGATCTGATGGTACAGCCAGATGGAAGGAAGTTTAAGCTTACTTCTGTCAAAGATATTACCCAGCAAAAAGGAATCAAGAGATTACTCGCAGAAGCCCAGGACATCGCACAAATCGGAGCCTGGGAATACCTAGTGGGCTCAGAAACCCTAAACTATTCGACAATCACGCAGCAAATATACGAAATACCGGACTCCGTTTCACTCAGTATTTCAAATGGCTTGTTATATTACAAAGAAGGCGAAAGCCGTGATTTGATAAGCCAGGCAATTTCGGACTGCATTGAAAAAGGCAGTCCTTTTGACCTGGAATTGGAATTTATTAGCCAAAGTGGCAAGCACAAATGGGTCAGATCCATAGGCAAAGCAGAGAAGGCAGACGGGTCTGTGATACGAGTATTTGGTTCCATACAAGACATAACCGCACGAAAACAGGCTGAAGAAAGTATACGGGAAAGCAATCAGCGATTCACCTATGTCACCCAAGCAACTTCTGATGTGATCTGGGATTGGGATATCGCAACAGGAAAAGTACATTGGGGGGGGAATTACGAAAAAGTCTTCGGTGAAGTCCCGGATGACCGCAGATTGACCGACCTCGCTAAAGTACACCGGCGACTAGATCCGGCTGAATTGGAAGGTATCCTGCACGATGCCAATGTGGCGCTCAAATCAGATACTACACGCTGGCAATGTCAACACCGGTACCTAAAGGCAGATGGTACCTTTGCCGTAGTATCAAACAAAGCGCTGATTTTGAGAAACCGCGAAGGAAGGCCGATTAGGGTAATCGGCGCAATGCAGGACATCACGCAGCAATACAACAAAGAAATTGAAAAGAAACTTCAACATGAAATCAGCCTCATATTCAGTCAAAGCACTGGGTTGATAGCAGCTTTGGGAGAAACCTCCCATTTCTTGGGGGAGTTTGCGAAAGTAGATATCGCAGAGGCTTGGCTGATCCATACAGATAAGAAAAGTATCAAACTGGTGAGTCAACATTTGAGGACAAAGGCAGCAGAGGACTTCAAAAAGTGGAGCAGTAAATACACCTCCTTTCAAAAAGGAGAGGGACTACCCGGAACTGTTTGGCAAACGGAAAAGCCCAAGCTATGGGATCAAGTAGGAGGCAGGACTGAGTTCATCCGAAACCAAGCCGCCCGTAAATCTGGCATCTCGACGCTTTTTGGCATGCCCTTGATCCATCGGGGCGAAACAATCGGCGTAATGGTTTTCGGCACAACGGGAACAGCGGATAGTCTTCAGAATTTCATGAGCATTTTCAGTAGTCTGAACGAATATCTGGGTGGCGAGCTCATGCGCAAGAAATTGGAAACAGAGCTGAACAAAATAATTGATACAGCCCCCGATTTGATTGGTATTGCCGATTACGATGGGTACTTCATCCGAATAAATGCATCAGCCTGCCGCATGTTGGAATATTCGGAAGAAGAATTAACCTCCCGACCCATTTTGGATTTTGTTCATCCAGACGACTTGCTCAAAACCCAAGCAGAATACAAACGGCTTAGCACAGACACTAGTCCGATAGTGTTCGAAAATCGCTACATTACCAAATCCGGAAAGACCGTATGGCTTACCTGGTCCTCCACCGCATTGCCCGAAGAGGGCGTGATTTACACCATTGGTAAAGACATCACTAGGCAAAAGTCGCTCCAATTATTACTGGACAGCGCCTACCAAATGGCCAAAATCGGCGGCTGGGAGGTCAATATTCAGGGACAACTGACGCAGTGGTCAGAAGTGGCGCGCAAAATCCATGGTTTAGAAGACGAAAATTACGTTCCAAATGTGACGGAGGCGCTCAATTTTTATCGGGAAGACTACCGCGAATATGTGGCCAAAACGATCGCTGATTGTATGAAATCGGGTAAGCCGTTTGACTTTGAGGCTCCCATTATTACTGCAGACGGGCGTGAAAAATGGATTCGGTCCATCGGTCAGGCCGAGTTTGTGGGTGGAAAAGTCACTAGACTATTCGGTAGCATACAGGATATCCACGAAGAAAAAACGGCTGAACAGCAGTTACTGATTTTCAAACGCATCGTCGAAACTTCCCAAGAAGGGATCGCCGTGGCCGGTCTGGAAGGACAAGTCATCTACCTTAACCCATCCTTCGAAAAACGATTAGGTTATAACACAGAAGACCTTCAATTGATCGGAGGGCCTCAAGCTGTCTACAGCAATCAGGAGGTTTCTCGGGATGTATTTGAGAACCTACTGGACGGTAATGTTTGGAAAGGAGACATCGAACTCAAAGACCGTCAAGGAACAATAACTCCGTACTTTTTAAGTGCGGGCCCTATTCGGGATGAAAATGGTCAATTAGTTGCCGTATTTGGGATACACACCGATATTAGTGAACGTAAAAAAGCAGAGGAATCCCTAAAGCGTAACCTGCAGACGCTAGAGGACTACAAGTTTGCTTTAGATCAAGCAGCTATCGTTGCCTTAACGGACAATAGTGGCAATATTCTTTCGGTAAATGATAAGTTTTGTGAAATTTCCAAATATAGCAGAGAAGAGTTGATTGGCAGTACCCATCAAATCATCAACTCCGGCCATCACCCCAAAGCTTTTTTTGTTGAGATGTGGAAAACATTGGCAAAGGGCGAGGTTTGGCACGGGTCCATCAAAAACAAAGCAAAAGATGGTACCGATTACTGGTTGGATTCTACCATGGTTCCATTCTTGGATGAAAAGGGTAAACCAAAGCAATACCTATCCATTAGATTCGAAATCACTGACCGGGTAAATGCGACCGAAAAACTTGAAAAAGCCAATCGAGAACTGGAAAACCTAAACCTTGCGCTGGAAGCGCGTGCGCAGGAACTGGCCATTTCCAATTCGGAATTGGAACAATTCGCCTACGTCGCCTCGCATGACCTTCAGGAACCACTCCGCATGGTCACGAGTTTCCTCGCCCAACTAAACAAAAAATATGAAAGCCTTTTTGACGATCGTGCAAAGGAATATATCCACTTTGCGTTGGATGGTGCCAGCAGGATGCGACAAATCATCTTGGACTTACTGGAATTTTCCAGAGTGGGCAAAAACGACGAAAAAATAACCGAGGTGCCGCTAGAGGAAATCGTCCAGGAAGTTACCATGCTAAACCGAAAATTAATAGAAGAAACGCAGGCAAAAATATCGGTACATGGGCTGCCTCAGATTAAAGGATACCGTTCACCTATAGTTCAAGTTTTCAACAACCTAATAGGCAATGCGCTAAAATACCGCAAGAATTCGGTATCCCCGGAGATTGAAATTGCATGCCAAGATCTTGGCCAGCATTACCTATTCAGCGTAAAAGACAATGGAATCGGTATAGAAGCAGAATATTTTCAGAAAATTTTCATTATATTTCAACGACTTCATCATAAAAACGAATATTCGGGTACGGGTATTGGCCTGGCTATTGTGAAAAAAATTGTCGAAAACATGGGAGGAAACGTGTGGGTGGAATCTAAAAAGAATCAAGGCAGCACCTTTTTCTTTACGCTGCCCAAGCAACCTACTAAATCATCAAAAACTACTTCAAATAATACTTAAGTAAAACACCTAACCCGGGAGGATGTGATTTCTAGGTTGGATACCTTTTCTACCTTCACGGCAGGTTATAACTTTAGAGAACAACGTAAAGACACATGAAATCGAGCACGACGCAAGCGACACACAGAGGGACGACTGTGATTCGTGCGAGATTCCATCTGGCCATTAAAAATCAATTATAGACAGATGAAACCGGCTGTAAAAATTACCATCGCTTATTTATTGGTGGGATATTGCTGGATTTTTTTCAGCGATAGGGCCTTGTTGTGGATTACGGGCAGCGACACAGTACCGGCACTTATTGGTCTCCAAACGGCTAAGGGACTGATTTATGTGTCTGTGACCGGAATCTTGCTGTATTTTCTTGTCAGGCATTACTTGGACCAAATCGAAAGCAAAGTAATTGAATTGAAAAAGCTAAATCGGCAACTAGAAACCCATGCAGGGCAATTAAAACAGAGTAATGCCGAATTGGAACAATTTGCCTATACCGCTTCCCATGATCTTCAAGAACCGCTTAGAATGATTTCTGCATTTATGGCCCAACTGGATAAAAAGTATCATGAACAGCTCGATGAAAAAGCACACCAATATATTTACTTTGCCATAGACGGTGCCAAGCGGATGCGGAAAATCCTCATAGACCTATTGGAATATTCAAGGATAGGTAGAATATACGAAGAAACTTCCCCTATCGATGTGGAGGGCATAGTAAGCGAATGCTTAGCGGAGTTGCGTCATAAAATACAAGAAAAGGAAGCGCAAATCCATTTGGATATCACTTGTAGTGGGTTCATTTGGGATGCCAATCTCTTTCGGATGATCATTCATCAGCTGCTGGACAATTCGCTGAAATTTGCCAGGCCAGAAGTAGCCCCGGAAATAACTGTCGCTTGCTACGACTCGGACAATGAGTGGGTGTTAGCCGTAAAAGACAATGGGATTGGCATAGACCGAGAATACTTTGAGAAAATATTCGTAATTTTCCAACGGCTGCATCCCTCATCGGCTTACGAAGGATCAGGGATCGGTCTAGCATCTGTCAAAAAGGCAGTGGAATTCCACAAGGGAAAAATACAAGTCACAGCCACTCCGGGCGAAGGCAGTACGTTTACGCTTATTTTCCCGAAAAAGATCGCTTCAAGCAGTGCGGCTTAAGCAACGAACACGCTGGTTATAAGTGAAGCTCCCCTGACAGTATTTATAAACCTAGCAAATATTAAAATCCAATCATCTATTGACTATCTGGAACAGGTATTCCCTTACGGTGAGTAAAAACTTCCCGGAAATAGCTGACAAGTCCTTTACTATAGGCTATTGGAGAGACTATTTGTTCTTCATCACGATCTTATACCTGATACCCTTTAGCTTAATCGCGATTATACCAGGGATCATCGCATCACTAGTAGCAGGATTTTACGAAATCGTCCTCTTCGATGCCGTTTTGGTAGTGGTCCTCTATTTGATTGGATTTCAAAAACGCGTCTCCATACAGGTTAAGAAATCCCTATTTGTACTTATTGTTTATTGTTTCGCCCTGATCCTTTTTAAAACCTTGGGAAGCTATGGACCCGGGCTGGTTTATTTATTGGCGGTTACCGTCTTCGGAATCATCATCTTTCCGGATAAATACGCACTTTACACCTTGGCTGTCAATATCGTTTTTTGTGCATTTTATGGGTTAGTTATTCATCTCAATATAACAGGTCTCCACCCAACGGATCAAGATCAGCTTCTTTCTTGGTTTGCGGTGTCTTCCAATTTTTTATTCCTAAACGTATTGTTTGCCATGCTGATTCCCCGGATGTTTGCCGGCATGCAACAGACCTTGGACGAGCAAATCCGCCTAAAAGAACAACTAAATCAAGAACAGCAAAAACTACAGGAGTCGCTGAAGCAACTTGAGCAAAAGAATAACGAGCTTGAACAATTTGCCTACGTAGCTTCCCATGACCTGCAGGAACCGTTACGCATGATTTCGGGCTTTTTGTCCCGCATCGCCTCCAAATATTCGGACATACTAGATGAAAAAGGAAAAACCTACATTTCTCTTGCGGTGGATGGTGCGGATCGAATGCGGCAGATTATTTTGGATCTGCTTCAATACGCAAGGATAGGCAATGACCCGCAGGAAATCGAACAAATTGACGTTGCCGAATCAATACAGACAGCAATACAGTCCCTTCAGGAAATGGTAACAGCTAAAAAGGCGGAAATTACCCTAGGTCCACTACCTGTAATAAAAACCCATGAGTCCCAGCTCAGTCAGGTGTTTCAAAACCTTCTTGAAAACGCTTTAAAATATTGCCCGGACAACCGCAGACCCCGCGTTCATATTTCCTATAAAGAACTTGAAGCCCACCACCAATTCTGCGTAAGAGACAACGGCATCGGCATAGAACCGGCCCATTTTGACAAGATCTTTGTCATTTTTAAACGGCTCCACGACCGTAATACCTATCCGGGAAATGGTATCGGGCTGGCCATTGTTAAAAAAATTGTCGATTCACACGATGGAAAAATTTGGGTCGAATCTGACTTGGACAACGGTAGTGCGTTCTTTTTTACCCTTAGAAAGGAGTAAAGACTAATAAACCAATAAAAAGGAATGTTTTCTAAAAAGGACACAAATTGCGTTTTCGAATCTTGTAAACATGACAAAAAACTCCGTATCTTGCGAAGCAAACGTTTTCGAATACCTAATAGTATAATTTGATTTTTACTATTGATCGAAACGATCCGCCGCACATCACCGTCGTTCCGCATTGCACAACGAAAGGCTAAGCAGAACAGTTGCGGCAACTATTTGATATCTATGGGGAAAAGCATGAGAAGGACACATATCCTATTAGTAGAGGATAATGAAGGGGATATTTTGTTGACCCGTGAAGCATTGGAGGAGGCCAACTTTGAACACATACTCAGTGTAGTAAAAGATGGAAAGGATGCAATACAATTTTTACTTCAAGTAGATCCCTTTGAGGGAGTAAAAAGACCAGATCTCGTTCTTTTAGATATCAATCTCCCCAAAAAGAGTGGCCATGAGGTGTTACAGTTTATAAAGAGTACAGAGGAGATCAAGCACATTCCGGTAATAATGCTTACGACTTCGTCATCAAATGCAGACATTTTAAAAGCTTATAAAAGTCATGCAAACTGTTTTATAACCAAACCCGTAGACGTAGAGGACTTTATGAACACAGTTTCGATGATTGATAGATTTTGGATTAGAACTGCGGTATTACCTTCATCCATGCAACCATGAGAAAGGATAAAGACCCGTATAAGGTACTCATCATTGAAGACAACCTGGGAGATTTTATCCTCGTAAGTGACTTCTTGGAAGAGACAATTTTGGCTCCGGAAATCGACCATGCGCCAGATTTCAAACAGGCCGTAGACATACTTAACCAATCGGCAGCAGGCTCCTACAATGCCATTTTCTTAGACCTCTCCCTACCAGACAAAAGTGGCGAGGACCTTATTATTGAAATCCTAAAAATGGTTCGGCAAACACCGGTCATTGTGCTTACGGGTTATACCGACGCATCCTTTGCAATCAAGTCCTTGAGTTTGGGTGCCTCTGATTACTTGCTAAAAGATGAACTCTCGGCCACCACGCTCTACAAAAGCCTGATATACAATATAGAGCGATTTAAGACACTGCTTAGACTGAAAGAGTCCGAATTACGCTACAGTGACCTCTTCCACTTGAGTCCACAGGCCATGTTTGTAGTGGATAGAGTATCCAATCAATTCTTGGACATCAACGAAGCAGCCATCAGCCACTACGGGTATTCCAAAGAGGAATTCCTCGAAATGACTCTTAACGACATCATGCAGGAGGATGATTTTAAAAAATACGAGTGTAGACCTGCGGAGAAGAATCCCGACCAATCCAGCTTTCAGAATTTATTTCGGTTTCGACTGAAATCGGGCACTTGGGTGGATGTAGAACTGAGGTGTAACCTGCTACTTTTTAATGGAATTAAAGCAGAGGTAATCCTTGCAAACGACGTGACGGAACGACTAACTCACCTAAATATTATTCAGGAGCAAAACCGCCGATTAAAGGAAATAGCCTTTGAACAGTCCCATG
Organism: Lunatimonas salinarum; assembly: GCF_017811155.1. Taxonomy (GTDB): domain Bacteria; phylum Bacteroidota; class Bacteroidia; order Cytophagales; family Cyclobacteriaceae; genus Lunatimonas; species Lunatimonas salinarum. The sequence continues at coordinate 253,279 of NZ_JACVCV010000005.1, forward strand.
TGGTCAGAGCCCCGCTCTCGCGGATGATGGGTTTGATCAACCTCATTAAAACAACGCAGATTTCCCAAAAAGAAGAGTTGATTCAGCTTTTGGGATACATTGAAGGGTCTGCATACGAAATTGATGATATCATACGGGAAATCGTACGAAAAACCGAAACCCTTAAGCAGGAGGGAGATCTTTAGCATTTTTTCGGAACCAACGCTATTTTCTAAGATGACACGACTTACTGAGGTACTTCAAGAAATAGATCGAATAAACGCAGGTGACCCGAATCTGGATCCCGAGGGCATACCAAAAGAGCTTGTATACAGTCGTAGAATGACCCAGATGCTGGCAGATTTTCACCCGGAAGCCTCCGAATTATTGCAAATCGCCGCACGTTCACAGCACATCCAACGATGGATTATTCCACGAAATACGTTTCCCATGGATCGTATCGGTTACCTGACCTGGAGAACGAAACTGAAAAAACTTCACGCTACCTTAACCGGAGAACTCATGCAAAAGTGTGGGTATCCTACAGCGGATATTCGGCGAGTAGACGACTTACTCAACAAACGGCAACTAAAAAAAGATGCGGATGTACAATGTCTGGAGGACGTGACATGCTTGGTATTTCTGTCATTTTACTTCGAAGATTTTCTGGCCAAGCACGAAGCAGAATCGGAAAAAGTAGTCGATATCCTGCGAAAGACCTGGAAAAAAATGTCTCCGACAGGGCATTTTGCCGCATTAAACCTTTCCTACTCCGAAGACGCACTTACTTTGATAAAACGAGCAATCGAGGATTAGCTTCTGCCTTTATTAAATCCACAAAATCATTTTGTGCCTGAAGTGGCTGACTATGATACCTGTTTCCGAAATAGACTCGCTTCATTTACACGGATGAACTATTTATCACTTTTCCGCTGTAATGCCCCCCTTTTTTACGAAATTTGCAACGGAGATACTTTTCGTGATAACTCAAGCATTCTCCGTTTTATCGGAAGTAACCAAAACAAATTTTCTTTATATACAAAAAATGACATCATGGAATCGGGCACAACACGGAAAGATGACTATCAACCGTGCGCGATTCCATCCCTATAAACCGTAACAGGTTGTGATCATTGAAAAATCAATTATAGACACATGAAACTTTTGTCCATGGTGATGCTAAGCGCATTGCCCCTCACAGCAGCTTTTGCACAGTCCCCATTCCTCGGCGTTCAGAATGGTCCCCGGAAAGGAATGCAAAGTGCCATTATGAACCCAGCAGAAATCGCCTCTCTCACTAAAAAAGTAGAGGCACACGTATTTTCAGCCCAAGCGGTGGTAAGCAACAATGTATTGAACTTCCAAAACATCATTGACGAGTCCGACCTACTCGACTTTGCCTTGGAAAATGCAGATGGCCCCATCAATTTACGGACGGAGGCCGCGGTGCTTGGCCCTTCTGTTGGATTTTCGGTAGGCAAATGGGGCTTTGGCATCGCCTCCCAGGGCTTTGTAAAAGCGGACATCATTGACTTGGATGCCGGCATTGCAGATGGCCTATTTGGTGATTCCGGGAATACCTGGCAATCGGGTTCGCAGACCTTTACGGGATTGTCCAGTTCCAACAACCAGCGTATTCTAGCGGCGGGATGGGCCGAGTTGGATCTCCTGCTAGGTCGTGAGATTTTGGCAGTAGGCCGCCACCACTTCGCAGGAGGTGCCAACTTTCGATTGATATTCCCGAGCCTATACACCAACCTGGGACTAGGCCAGTTCAGAGGTACCATCGTTGAAGATGAACAAGGCATATATCTAACCGATGCAAGTGCTGAATTCAATATCGCCTATTCAGATGCCGCTCTAAACGAAGATTTTAGCTACAACTTGGGGTCATTGGGCGGATTTTCCTTGGACTTGGGAGGTACTTATCAATGGAAAAAATCAGACGGAAGCTCGTTTATCCATGCAGGACTAGCCGTAAAAAACCTCGGAAGTATGTCCTTTTCCAACAACTCCACTAGTCAATCCTACGCCATGAATATCCCTGCATCGGAACAATTCCGTATCGACAACCTAGAAGGTGATTTAGAGGATATCGAAGCCCAATTGGTAAACAGCGGCTATTTCGCGATTGACAGAGGATCTGAAGGCCTATCCATCAATCTCCCTACCATGGTAAATATTTACGGAGAAATAAGGCCTGCCAAAGCCTTTCAGGCATCCCTCTTTGTGCAAAGGAGGTTATCCGATGAGGCCAACAACAACGTAATCACTGCGCAAAACATGATTGTGCTAACCCCCCGCTTGGTACTCGGATCTTTTCAAATTTATTCCCCTTGGGCCCACAGTCAGGTTTCAGGCTTAACCGGCGGTTTGGGCTTGCAGCTGGGCGGTTTTTTCATTGGGAGCAATGCGATACTTACGGGAACCCTTGCCAATTCCATGCAAGCGGACTTCCACATGGGATTTAGCTTCGGAGTAGGCAAAAAATAACGCTGTATTAACTAAAGATGTTGGGAGTAGCTCCGAACGGGCTACTCTCTTTTTGGGCTTGTCCATCTTGTCCTAGCAAGACTTATTTGGCTGCAACGGCTTGCCAGTTAACAACAGCCTATTGAGGTCTTTCACCCACAGATACCATTCTAAACAAGAATTCACGGATTCGTTGGCTTTATTAAAAGATTTTTCAAGCATTCATATTACCTTGTTCGTAAGCAGGTTGATCTAGTGGTGATTTTATCGTAACTTTCCAGCCAAACCTATTAAGATCCTATTATGAAAAAAACGAATGCCTTTTGCGAAAGAGGCCTAGCGTCAGCTTTGAGCCTGCTGATGGCAGTAGCCTGTTCAAATCCGCCGCAAGAAACACAGTCCTCTGAAACGGAGTCGACATCCAAAATTTTCGCCCATCCCCCTTTGGTCACCGAGCAATTCACAGCCGACCCATCGGCCCATGTCTTTGAAGGTAAAATATACATTTATCCCTCCCACGACATAGATGCCGGCATACCTACGGATGACCTTGGATCGCACTTTGCAATGCGTGACTATCGCGTATATTCTTTGGAAAAGCCGGGAGCGGAAGTGATCGACCATGGTACGGTGCTTAGTGTAGAGGATGTGCCCTGGGCCTCCAGTCAACTTTGGGCTCCGGATGCGGCCGAAAAAGACGGATCCTATTACCTGTATTTTCCCGCCAAAGACGAAACCGGCATCTTCAAAATTGGTGTGGCAGTAGGAGATAATCCCGCAGGTCCCTTTACGGCGGAAGGCAATCCCATCCCAGGCACCTATTCTATCGACCCATCTGTTTTCAAAGACAAAGACGGTGCCTACTACCTATACTGGGGAGGCATCTGGGGAGGACAACTCCAAAAATACCGGAACAATCAATTTAACCCGGTAGGAGACGGCCCCACAGACGGACTCCCGGCAGACGACGAGCCCGCTCTTTCCCCCATCGTAGCCAAGCTAAGCGACAATATGAAGGAACTGGCTGAAGAACCCAAAGAGGTGCTAATCGTAGACGCATCAGGATCACCCATTCTAAACGGTGACAACGCACGCCGCTTTTTTGAAGCTGCTTGGATACACGAATATGATGGGAGATATTACCTTTCCTACTCCACCGGCGACACGCACTTCATTGCGTACGCCATAGGTGACAGTCCATATGGTCCTTTCACCTACCAAGGGAACATTTTGGCACCGGTACAAGGCTGGACCACGCATCACTCCATAGTGCAGTTTGACGGAGCTTGGTATCTATTTTACCACGACACCGAACTTTCTGGAGAAACGCACTTGAGAAACATGAAAATGGCGCCTTTAACGCACCTGGCGGATGGCACCATTGAACTGATAACTCCTTAAGTATAAAAGAATGGCGGGAGAATGATTGCTTTTCATGCTCCTGCCATTCACTACCCATTTCTGAAAAATCATTGCACCCGTTCCAGCTAGATCGGATCAAAAGTTATACCTAGCCGACACAAGGAAAATTCTTGTCTCCTGTTTAGAATAAAACGACTGCGCAAAGGTACGGGAGAAGGCACTGCCTGCAAACCGCCTGGTATCAAAGATATCCCTGACACTAATAGACATATTGGCTTTTCCACCCATAAAGCGTCGCTGCACACTTCCATCGATGAAATACTGAGATAGGTCACGACCTTGCGCTTCAATTTCCGGCGATTCGTAGTTTGCCACAAATTGTAGCCTGACCCCCCAAGGCAGTTTAAAATCCTGAGTAAGCTTGGTGTTCCAGGAAAAGCCCGAATTGGTGAATTCTTCACTGATATTTGAACCGTCAACTGCAATCTGGAAGAGCGTGACTCCTCCATTTAGCGAGTACCATGGAGTGATTTCCGCCGTTCCGATCCACTCCACCCCATAGGACTCAGCAGAAAGCAGGTTGTCGGGCTGGGAATAGGAAATACCATCCTCCACAATCGTAATAAAATCCAATTGGCCGCTCACACTCCTATAAAAAACATTCGTAGTCAAGCTTGTACGTTCGAAATTCGCCATGTGACCCAATTCAAACGAATTAATCATTTCAGGCTGAAGATTTGGGTTGCCCCTTCTTACACTTAAGCTGTCTGTGATATCCGGAAAGGGATTTAACCTCCAAGCTGTAGGGCGATCGATGCGACGGCTGTAGGTCGCTTTCACCGCGTGGGCATCGTTAATCGTGTACATCCCCTGCAAACTTGGAAAGGGATTGAAGTATTGCTGCCGGTTGCGTTCTCCTGTATTTGCCAGATAAGTATCCACTACGGTTAGTTCTCCCCGCAAACCTATCCCATACTCCCATTTGCCAAACGTTCCTGAATAGACCGCATAGGCCGCGTGGATTTGGTCCTTGTATGCGAAAAAATTGCTTATTCTCTCGTCGTTCACAAAGTCTTGGCTGGTTTCCTCAAATCGAAAGTATTGGTAATCATTATCAAACTTTCGGATGGTGGATTTCAGGCCTGCCTCAAACTTCCCCGATTTCGTGGGTCGGATGTAATCCACCTGAAATACGGAGATATTACGCACTTCATCGGTGAGGGCGCGCTCCTGACCTGTAAGATTCTCGGCTACCGGATCCAAGGTATTGTTAAAAATTTCAATGCGCTGGGTTTTATACTGATTTCGAAACGAGTGGCTAGCCGTAGCACGCAACAAGTGTCCCCCTTCCCCGAGGTTGTGTTCAAAAATCAGGGCGTTATCCAATCCATCATCGGTCTCGTTTTCTGTATTTCGCCTGACGTAATCGAAGGAATCCAAGGAACCCGCCCGATCCAATTCCGCAAAAAGCGTGTTTGTCTGCCAGTCTTCACTGGTTTGGTACACCCCTTCATAGCTCAAAACACTGTTTCCAAAGTAAAAATCAAACCCATAATTCACATTATGGCCTGCGTTTCGGCTGCTGCTACGGGTATTTTGATCCAATAGTTCCTCCCTATCAAACAGTTCCCTGGTAATTCTACGGTCTCCTATTCCCTTCCAATCACGGTAATTATAGCTTGCATACGTATTGAGCTTTGTCGTACGGTGGTTGATTCTTCCGCCAAGGTTTGTTCTGTTACGGGTACCGTAGGTCAGCTCCAACCCGCCATTTGTCCCCAAATCCTGCCCCTTTTTAAGGATAATATCGATTACCCCGCCTTCGGCCTCGGCGTCAAACCGTGCGTTGGGGTTGTTGATGATGCGGATCTCCTCCACGGCACTGGCAGGCAATTGGTCTAAATTCTGGGTAAGGGAGGAGTTTCGCCCGTTGATGAGGACATTGATCCCAGAACTCCCCCGCAGTGATAGGGTACCATCCTCTGCTACCGAAATCGAAGGGGTATTTCTCAACACGTCGAGCAGCGTACCACCCACATTGGCAATGTTGTTTTCTGGCGTGATGATCAAACCTTCCATGCTGGTCCTTACTGGCATTTTGGTCGTTTCTACGATGACCTCCTCCAGTCTCGTGCCTTCACTGACCATTTCCAACGTTCCCAAATCCTTCGTAGAACTCAAATCCACACCGGTTACCTCCAAGTCATTGTAACCGATAAAAAATGCTTTGAATAGGTAATCTCCGGCAGCGGCAGCCAATCGAAATTGCCCATTTTCGTCCGTATCGCCAAATACTACTGGCAAGGAAGATTGAGTCGATTCAAAAAGCGCTACTTGCACAAAGGCCAATGGCTCCTTGGTATTTTTATCTACTAGCTTACCACGCACTTGCGCTTGCTGCGCAATCGAAGGTAGAGTCAGTCCTAATATACCAAAAATTAGAAGTGTATTAATAAATAGTTTCATGGTTTAGCTTTAACAACAGCAAGTATAGCACACAATTTTGAACCAAATTTGAAGCTAGGTTTACCATTCAATCGTTATGGTATGAGTAGCACCTTCTACACCATAATGGAACGAAAAACGATAATGCCTGCAAATTTGCTGTACAATAGCGAGGCCTAGACCAATGGAGTCGTGGTGTTTGCTGTCCTTTTTAAAACGTTGAACCAGCATTTCAGGCTTAATGTTTGAAGGTTGACCGGAATTCTGAATCCACAAATTCGCCTTGGTAAGCCGAACTTCGATCCAGCCTCCTTCCAAATTGTGCTTTATGGCGTTGCCCAGTAAATTATGGACCAATGTTTCTGCGACAAAGGCATGCATAGGTACATACACCGGCTCGGAAGCGGTAACCTTAATGTCTATTCTCCGGATTTCCGCAATTTCTTTAAGAGAGGCTAGATTTTCGAGTACCAGGTCAGCAATATTAACGGTCTCCGACGAAGAAAACTCATTATTTTCCAATCGAGCAAGGAATCCGAGCGACCTCACGATTCGATTGATACGCTCATTGTTTTGATAAATGGAATCAATAAGCCCTGCTTGATCCTCTGTCATTTCCAAGTTCATCAGATGCTCAAGCTTTCCCCTAATGACGGCGGAGGGTGTCTGCACTTCGTGGCTAATATTTTCCGAAAACTCTTTGATTTGCCGGTAATCGGCAATCATTTTGTCCGACATGCCCTCCAAAAATGAATTTAGCTCGGCAAACTCATTGATGGCCGAATGATCAAAACGCAAAGGTTGCTGTTGCGTCAGGTCAAAGCGCTGCACCTTGGCGAGTGTAGCGTTAAAGGGTTTTAAGATACGATTGGCAAACGCTCGGAAAAACAGGATGATGAAGCCTAATTGAATCAACAAAACCACCAACATTGTTTGGACCACGGTCTCAGAAATATCCTCTGTCTCCACCACGAGGTTATAATAGGAAATACGATAGTGCTCTCCGTTGATTTTGTACGACTTACTGGCTTTTAGCTGCTTTTCATGTCGATTCATCGGATCATGGTAGGCTATGGTATCCCGCAGATATAGCTCCTCAATTGGTGCATCGAAGGGCAGTTGCGTTATTTCCAGTCGATCACTATTTAGCCCTTCCGGCATCACGCCTTGCTCGAGCCTTCCGGCAAAGGCATCTATCTGCCGGTTAAGTTCCCTTCCCAATTCAAAATCAATCTCGGAAACCAGTTTTCGATACACATAAAACCCTCCAATGGCCAATGCCAATAATGTGAGGGCTACATAAAGTGCTGTAAGCAGATTTAGAAGTTTCATAGGTGTTTTATGGCTGTTTCCAAGCGCATTATTAATCCAAAATGATCAGACTGTAGCCGATGGGGAATCCAGGACATTAGGCTGACCAGGAAGCGGACAGCCATCTCAAGGTGCACGTCTGTTGAGAAATACCAAATGGCTCATCGTGCGTGCTCGTCTAACTTATAACCCAATCCATAGACCGTACTCAGGTAGTCCGTTCCCCCTGCAGCGCAAATTTTCTTTCGGAGATTTTTAACGTGCTGGTATACAAAATCTAAGTTGTCCAAGTCATGTGTATAATCCCCCCATAAGTGTTGTGCAATTGCTTGCTTGCCCAAAACCCTGTTTTTATTGGTAATAAAAAAGACTAACAGATCAAACTCCTTGGGGGTTAAATCCACCAAATTATCCTGCACCCTAACCTGCCTGTTTTCGTGGTCAACGCAAATCTCCCGAAAAACCAACTCGTCCTTCCCATCGAATTTAGACCGGCGTACGATCGCCTTGATCCTCGCCAACAGTTCCGCTAGATGAAAGGGTTTAGGGAGGTAGTCGTCTGCCCCAAGGTTAAGCCCCATCAGCTTATCTTCCAGCGAATCCTTGGCAGAAATGATCAGAACCGGTGTATTCCCCCCCAATCCCTTGATCTTTTCAATTAGAGAGAGGCCATTGCCATCCGGCAACATAATATCCAATAAGATACAATCGTATGAATGGATCAGCATACGATCTTCGGCTTCGAATAAATTACCCACCGCCTCACAAACGACCCCCTCGTTGGTCAGATAATGGACCACATTTTGTGTAAGCTCAGGATTGTCTTCTACCAAGAGTATCTTCATCTGTCTATTATTGTCTTTGAGCGGGCACGCCTTTTCCCGCTTTGGGGGAACACTTCCCTACCAAATATCCGTATTAGATATAACCTATCCGCAACCGATCATCCCCGCATGCCTATAGGCAGCGTGTCGGATTGAATTCAAACGATTACAACGCTAGCTGCAATGGTAGTGATCATACAAAGGTAGCCGTGAAACTTGAAGCAAGTTTGAAATGCGTTAGAAAGGAATACAAACGTTCATTTACCAGCCCATAATTACTTCTTATCCGCAAGCTCATATAACACAAAACTGAGATAATCTTCGTCATTGTCGTAATTATCGGGGTGGTTGACGGAGATGTAGAGTCCTTCTTTGGCAACAAAGACATTTTCTGTCACGTAGTTGTAGCCTTTAAATCGGGTCTCACCCAATACTTGGAGATTCCTATCCAAGATCATGATCGAAAAATCCTTGGCAAATCCCCGAAGCTGTTCCAGCTCCTCTTCGCTTTCGATTTCTATCTTGGGAAAACAAAATCGGTAAAAAACTTCCCGATAAGGATCGTACAACAGCAATCCGTATCTAGGTTCAGTAAACATATACCGCAAGACTTCGTCCCTTTCCGCAGTCCTCGAAAGGGTGGGAAATGTCTCGGGAAAAAACCGACTTTTTGCCGGAATAGCATCAAGCAGATCGCCCGCTGAGGACGCTGCGTAAAGATTATGATCCGCAAGAAAAGAATAAACAACCTGGTCCGGCGAAGCCGCCATACTGTAGTACGGTACCCGCAAGCCATCTGACAGGTAACCTTGCGGATATTTATGGGAAGTAAGCTCAGTATCTCCCGAATTCATATCCAGTTCAATACTTAATACCTGCTTGGAAAGAACCTTTTCTTCCGTGTCTTTGATATTACCAGGAGCCACTACTTTTGCCAATATTTTGTCCCCACGGATAATTGGATAAGAATTAAAAAAAGATGACCTGACTTGCGGGCCGGAATACCCTTCCGGCGATGTAAAGGAAATCGTTGAGAGGTAGGATTGGTCAATATCCGTCAAATAAATGGATCCCGGATGGGTGGTAAAAAGGAATATGCTGTCGGCAGAATGCACATGAAACCCGAAAACCGTACCCACTCCCTGACTTCCTTCTACATCGAATTTCAAGGTTTTTGCAAGCTCTTTTCGATCCATATCGTAAACCTGAATTTCATTACGGGGAGACTGAATATTGAATAGATAGGACTTCTCTCCGTCGAGATAACCAAGGCCATAACTAAAATTTCCCGTTTGATCATCCAGTGGAATACGGAGTTTATTCTCCGCATTTTGGAGTACCTTGTCCGGGACCGCCTGTTCCTGGATTGCTGATCCACAGGCCGCCAAAAGAATGTAGGCTGCAAACAGGAAACAAAAAGTCAAGCTTCGATGAAAGGATTCGATGGAGATGTGGGAGTAGACCATTTCAAAAAAAAAGCGTTAGGTTAAACATTACTGTTCCTGTATATCAATAGGTTTCGGTCTTGAGGTCTTTCGCAAATTACCTGCCAACCGTTACGATCGGGAATAATAAAGATAGCTGATGAAAAATTGTTTTCCTAAAAAATTAAGATTAAACAAAAAAAGCAACATGCCTCGTGAATAGGCCCAAGCAAGCTACATACCCACTATCCTAATGGATTCAGCATAGTCAAGAAATGAACCTATTGAATAACTCATTTGTCTCCATAATCTCTCCCAGTTAAGCTTTCCAACACCGATTGCTGCCATTGCGACATCTCCGCTTCCATTTTCTCAGCTAACTCCGGCAGGTTTTGGATCACATTGTGCTGCTCCTCCGGGTCGGCCAACACGTCAAACAATTCCCTTTTGGCCTTTTCACCAGATCCTCCGTGAATCACCAGTTTGTACTGATTGTCCAACCAAACCCTCGGGCCACCGAAATCCGCCTCTTGAATGTCCGTATAGCGAAAGTTTTTGAAATTTCGGGTTGCAAGGCCATTCATCAGTTTTACTAGCGGCGTAGTACCGGTTTGTTGATCGGCAGCGAGGTAGGGTTCCAATTCCACGCCCTGCCGGTCCCTACCATTCCAAAACCCAATCGGAGACGGACGCTCCATCATCACATTATCCAGCATACCGACCAGGCTTACCCCATCTATGGGCCGTTTTGGAAGCGGCTGACCAACAATTTCACAAAGCGTAGGAAGCACGTCGGTGCTGACACCGTTTACCGCACTAATCAGAGGGTAACGTACCCTCGCCGGCCATTCCAGCACACTAGGCACGCGAATGCCGCCATCGTAGACCTGTCCTTTCATTCCCCTAAAGGGAAGAGTGGCAACGCCCTCTTGAGGCGTCCCGTTGTCTCCAAAATACCATAATAATGTATTCCTGCGTAAACCTTCCCCTTCCAAGTAATCTCGAAGCATGCCGATAGAACGATCCATTGCGGTGATCTCTGCAAATCGCTCGATCAACACCTCCCGTTGATGTCGCTCGACTGTTCCCCCTGTTTCATTGGAAGTAAGTTTTACCTGCCGATCGCCAAAATCAGCCGGTAGGTTTTGATAAAAATCCAGGTCTTCCTGCAGTGCACTGTACGGCTCGTGGGGCGAGCCATACCAAATTACCACAAAAAAGGGCTTATTAGCGGCCTTTGCTTGCGCAATAAATCGCATCGCTTCCTTCACCACCACTTCAGAACCTTCTCCTTTAAAGATCACAGGATCGGCTCCATTCACCGAGAGGGGCGGGTCCATTTCAAAAAAGTTGTCATGGGACACCCATTCGTCAAAGCCCATAGCCCCCGGGTTTGTGGGAGAGGACGCCTTCACGGGCCCAAGGTGCCACTTGCCAAAATGGGCGGTGGCATATCCTGCCTTCTGCATGATCTGTGCAATACTCACTTCCTCCGGACGGATGGAATGCCCGGGAGTAAACGTTCCATAGCGATTTGGATGCCGTCCGGTGATGATGCTTCCCCGAGTGGGCGAGCATACGGGCGAAGCCGAAAAAAACCGATCCATCCGCAAACCCCTCGCTGCCATTTGGTCCAAGACCGGCGTTTTTATGTATGGATGCCCATTATAACCGACCTCATCCCAGCCATGGTCATCGCCCAATAGTAATACCACATTGGGAAGCTCTACTACCGGGGCTTCGGTGCGCGTTTGCTGACAGGCCACCAAACCCATCCAAATCCAAGATAGCAGGAAGATCCTGGCTGCCATAAATTCACGGTAACGATTACTAGCTGCTTTGCTCATGGTAAGATTTTTTGCTCTCAAGGGGTCACTTGTTATTTTAGGAATGCTTGGTAAAATACTCCTCGTGCGTAGGATTTCCGTCCACGTCTCTATGGGTGAAGCGTATACCCGGCACACCATTTTCACGGGCTACCTGTATACTCAAAAAGCCCCCTTTTACCCGTAAAAACCGGTGTTCGGGCCGCTTGTCATCCGGATCCCAACCCTGTGCGTGGCAATCGCTGATGGGACCGGAACCAAATTCTATCAACCCCGTCTCCTCGTCCTTTGAAACATACTGCCAATGTCGGTCTCCGTTCACCACGTACATATGATCGATTTTTGACAGGTATTCTCTCAGCCAATTTCCTTCGGTTTCGTATACCTTGTTGGCGTGGTTATCCTTTTTATTGTCCCTATCAGGCCCCACTACAGGGGTGGCGGTAAACAGGAGCTTAAAGGTAGCATCCGACTCCTCCACCGTACGCTTAAACCATGCTATTTGCTCCTCCCCCCAAATGGACTTTCCAACCCGATCTGGATCATCATTTGGAGATCGGTATTCGCGCCCCTCTACCAGCCATATTTGTAGATCTTTTCCCTTACGAAACGTACGGTAAGGCTTACCTACTATCGGTACATTTTCGTACCAAAGCTTTAGCCCTTCCAGGTAACTCAGCTCTCCGTAGGGAGAGGATTGGGGGTGGGCGTCATCCTTAAGCAGGTCATGATCATCTTTTAGCATGTAAATCGGCACATGTTTATACAGATCCTTTATACTCTGCCACCCATCCATGGCACGCCATTTATGCCGGGCTTTTTCCAATCCTTTTGCCAATGGACCGGGCTTATCGTAATACACATAATCTCCGGTTTGGATGAAAAAGTCGGGATTTAATCTACGCATACTGTCATAGGTTTTGAAACCTCTATCCGGGTCGTCAAAACTCCAAAAATATTGGCAGGTAGAGGTAGTAACAAGGATTGGCACAGTACTTTCCGGTAATGGAGAGGTGGTAAAATTGGCCTCCGCTACCGTAACGGAACCATTTACATTCGGCTTTCCAATCAGCTCTATCCGATAGGTTGTCCCTGGCTTAAGGCCTTCCAGGGGTATTCTAGCCGTAAAGTCGTCGCGCTGAAACACCTGCACCCATGGAGAAACGATCTTATCTGCCCCTGCATAGGCCTTCACCCGGACAAAACCCGGGCCGGATTCAACGCCCCCATCCATTTGCGCTACCGGTTGGTTCTCATCAAAATCAATGGGATGACGAAACACCTTTTCTTCTCGTTCGTGACGTATCGGATTGGGGTGTTCCTGCCGGCAAAGGCGGGTCCAAACCATGGCTGTCGAGTCTGTCACCTCACTGATTTTATATCCGGTGGTAAAGAAAACCCGTTCGTCAACTGATTGTGGGAATAACGCTCGGCGTAACCGTGCAAATACCGGCGACTGGGTTAGGAAGGAAATGGTAAATATGCCCCACCCTGCCTTTCGAAAAAAAATCCTGCGTGGAAACTTGGACATTTTTTAGATTGATTTTATGACTAATGGTTCTAAGGTAATCGAAAAAACCAAAGGCTCAAACATAATTTAATTTGAAGAGAGAATCCAGCGATTAAATTAATTGCTTTTGAAATCCGATGGCGGAACGGGCAATGCTCCGGCCTCTCAGGAGCTACCTTTATTCTGGAGCATGTAGCGAACCTACTTGAGTTCCAATGCTTCCGTGTCGAGGTACCTATCCCCTCGAATACTAACGAACAACGTAACCATTTCTTGGAGCTTTGCTTTATTTTCAGAAGCGAGGTTTCGCTGTTGCCCGATATCACTGTCAAGATCATACAGTTGGAAATCGCCATCGTTTCCAAGTTCAATATTGACCATTTGGTTTATCGTAGGTCCTTTATAGGGTGGGATCATCACCCAATTTTGATGCCTAAGTGCGGTCCTGGTAGTTGCTTCCAACACCAGCGTTTCACGGCCTTGATCGCTTTTTCCCATCAACACATCCAGTAACTCTTCCCCATCCTCGCTCCGGTATTCACTTCCGGCAAGTTGGGCCAGCGAGTTAAGCAAATCGATCTGACTGATCAGGGCACCAGAAACCTTGGGAGCGATAGTTCCTTTCCAGTAGGCCATAAACGGAACCCGGGTGCCTGCCTCAAACAAGCTATACTTTCCCCCTCTAAGTGGCCCAGCAGGCTTATGGCTTCCCAAGAGTTCCACTGCATCGTCATAATACCCGTCGTTCAGCACCGGGCCATTATCAGAGGTAAAAATAACCAGCGTATTCTCCAGCAAACCCTCTTTTTCCAAAGTCTGTAACAGTTCACCGACACACCAATCCGCCTCTAGGATTACATCCCCTCTAGGTCCCATACCCGAGCTTCCTTCAAAACGGGGATGGGGTGTTCTCGGCACATGGGGCTGTTGAAGTGCATAATAAAGGAAAAATGGCTTATCTGCATGTTGCCCGATAAACGACTTAGACTTTTCCAAAAAACGATCTGCCATATCTTCGTCCACCCATTTTGCCCTTTCTCCACCTTTCATGTAGCCAATACGGGGAATTCCGTTTACGATGCTGTTGTTGTGTCCGTGGTGCCAACGAATCCGAAGCAGCTCAGGATTGTCTTTTCCAGTTGGCTCTCCCTCGAAATTTTTTCCATAGTCCACAAGTATCGGATCTGTCGAATCCAACCCCTCAACGAGGCCATTTTCAAGGTACACCGTAGGCACCCTGTCCTGTGTGGCAGCCATGATATACGAATAATCAAATCCAATTTCATTGGGCCCGGGACTTACCCTTTGGTTCCAATCTACCATCCCGTCTCCTAATCCCAAGTGCCACTTACCCACCACCGCCGTAGTATATCCCTGCTCCTTCAACATCTTGGGAAGGGTAAGCTCGTCCGTTCCGATCAACAAAGGAGCCGTACCCGGCAAAATCTTCGCATCCGCGTTCCGCCAGGGATACCTTCCGGTAAGAAGCGCATAACGACTTGGACTGCAAGTGGCGGAGGATGCGTAACCATTGGTAAATCTTACCCCCTCATTCGCTAGCCGATCCATATGGGGCGTCTTTAAACTTTTTGCACCGTATGCACTCATGTCTCCGTAACCTAGATCATCTAGGTATATCACCACGATATTAGGCTTCGATTCAGCTGCTGATCGGGGATCAGCCGAACTGCATCGTACAAACAAACCAAAGATCCCAGCTAGAATCAGGGTTATATTGGGGTTGCTCATTGACTATTGGTATTTGGATAAAACGAAATTCAAAACGGAAGATACGGCATATCCTTCAGACCGAAAAAAAAAGTAGATACCAATTGGCCAAAAGCCCTTATATCATGTTCGGAAACAAAAATGGCCGTTTAGATCTTCCATCAAACGCTCCCCTTATACATTAAATCGATTAATTAACTTGAACTTTCGTTGTATGATAGTTGTTTACTTACGAGAATCAGGCAATGATATCCGATTTTTTGTGCAAGAAACCGAGTTTCTTGATTAATAAAAGTTAAACTCCCTAATATCCCAATTCCCTTTGATTTCCATTTATTATGATCGAAAAATCATTGTAAATATATTAATAAATTACTATTTTTGCAAAAATTTTTAAATCTATTCGTACATCATTTAAAATAAGGTTATGAAAAAAACAATACTCACGGCAGTAATTTCATTTGCCTTCGTTTGCATGGGTCTGGCACAGAGTCTGACCATAAGCGGGCGGGTAACCTCAGCGGACGAACCTGGTGGTATACCCGGTGCAAATGTTAGTGTGAAGGGTAGTACCTTAGGTACGGTGACCGACCTAGACGGCCGGTATTCGCTCAGTGTTCCACAAGGGTACGAAACGCTTGTATTCAGTTTTGTCGGTTACACTAGTCAGGAAATTCCTATCTTGAACCGAACGACGATTAATGTGATCTTAGAGACGGATGTTCGTATCCTACAGGAGATCGTCATCACGGGTCAAGGCGAGGGTATAGAAAAAAGGCGGCTACCGATAACCGTGGACCGAATGAGTGAGGAGGATATTTACAAAGTGCCAGTGGTGCAATTGGATCAGATCCTTCGGTCAAACATGCCAAATGCGCAAATCCGACTTGGATCGGGACAGCCCGGTACAGCGTCTTTCATCCGATCTAGGGGACCAATTTCTGCTGCAGTAGGAACCACGCCGGTCATCTATGTAGACGGTGTGAGAGTAGATAACCTGAATTCGGCGGCTCAACTTTCGCTTGAAACGGGAGGTGCTCAAAGTAGCGCCATAGCGGATATTCCGGTAGAAAACATTGAAAGCATTGAGTACGTGAAAGGTGGTGCAGCCACCACACTATATGGTGCGGATGCAGCGAATGGCGTGATCCAGATTTTCACCAAAAAAGGAAAACAAGGCCAAGCTAGAGTCAACCTGGAAACACAGCATGGTGCTCAAGTAGGCACACGGGATTACCTATTCTACCAAGAAACCGCCGATATTCTGTTTCGTCCGGGCTTGCAGCAAAGCTATCGACTAGGCATTGACGGTGGGACGGAAAATTTAACCTACAGTTTTTCCGGCAATCTGTACGGGGATGAAAGTTTCCGCTATGGTGTAGGACAGATTCGCCGAAATTTCAGAGGTGGCATCATGGCTAAAGTAAACAATTGGATCACCTATCAAAGCTCAGCCGGATTTTCGAGCAACCAATTCTCGAGGGATTACAATGCGAACAGTTCCTTTAGTGAGTTTGGCAACTTGGAGACTGTGGCGAGATGGGGCGACCTCCGCACCAAATCCCGCGCCCAACTGGACTCGATCAGTCAAGTGGTTCGAAACGTCATTGACCTGACCAATGTTACAGAAAGGGTCAGGAGGTTCCAAAATTCACATCAATTCAATTTCAAATTTAATGATCAGGTGTCGGCCAGGGCAATCTTTGGGATAGACTCCAGAAATAGCCGACAGCGGGACATCACCACAAACCAACAGTTGATTGTGCGTGGAAATGCGCCTGCAGGAACCAACGACCGAGGTACGATAGATGTGTTCGAAAGATCCTTTTTCACCCTTACCGGTCAGGCTGATGTGACTTGGAAAAAGGATATGAAGGATTTCTCCTTCCTTACCATCGCCGGTGGACAGTTTTTTAGAAACCAAGACGAACAGATTCTGATCGAAGCTACCAACGTAACCGAAGGATCCATCTCCATCAATAATGCGGGGGAGAAAAGTGTAGAGGACTTTCTTCTAGCCGTTACCAATTACGGATTTTTCGTAAAAGAAAACATTGGTATTCGAGATAAGGTCTTTGTAGAAGGTGGAATCAGGGTAGACGGTAACACCGCCTTTGGCTCCGAAATAGGGCTACAGGTATTCCCTACCATCGGAGTGGCTTACAATTTATCGGACGAAAAATTCTTCAGGGATGCCTTCTCGATCAATACCCTGTCAACTGTCAAATTCAGGGCGAATCATGGGGTGGCTGGCAATTTTCCCGAACCTTTTAGAAACGACCGGTTAATCAACACAAATACCTTTTTGGGAGTCCCAACATACACCTTTGGAAACCCAGGAGACCCCACCTTAAAGCCTGAGCGCACTGCTACTACCGAAATAGGCGGTGACATTGGTTTTTTTACAGACCGAATCAAACTTCAGGTAACCCGATACCATTCCCTCACGAGAGATGCCTTGTTTTCGGCACCTTTTGCCCCTTCATTTGGTTTGGGTAATCAACTTAGAAATATCGGTGAAATAGAAAACAAAGGATGGGAAATCGGTGCAAATTTTGTCGTGGTAGAATCCAACGATTGGAATGTCAATGTGTCGGCATCATACAACACGGTGCAAAACCTGGTCGTTTCGTCCGGCGGAGCGCCAGAATTTAATGTAGGCGGATTCACTTTTCTCGGTTCTTTCGTAAAAGAAGGAGAACCCCTAGGCTATTTTAGGGCAAATCGTCCTATACTGAATGGTGAAGGTGACTTAGAAAGTGTCGAGACAAACGCTTCGATTGGCAGTCCGATCGCACCTAATTTCGGGTCGCTCAGTATCAATACTACCTATAAAAGATGGAACTTATTCGTGACCGGAGACTATCAGACCGGTGGTCAAACGGTGGTTGTAGATGACGTTTTGCGCTACTTTGCGGGTGCATCAACGGTCATCCCGGATAACCTTGCAAACGAAAGCTTCTTCGATCTTGCGGCACTTTGGGTTCAAAGTTCCGATTATTTCAAAATCCGAAATATAGCCCTGAGTTACGATGTACCCACCGCTGTTATTGGCAATGCGTTTAAGAGATTAAGCGTTGGGTTTAATGTTACCAACCCAATCAATTTCTTCCGGGCCGATGTGGATCCAGAGGTAAGTGGAGCCGGTTTCGGAACCCAAAACAGCTTCGGTGGAGGTGGATTTGGATTTGGCACCGAATCACTGCCCAGAACGTATTTAGGAACCGTAAGAGTAAGCTTTTAACCCCCCTAAAGATGAAATTTCTAAAAAACTATACTCCCATATTTCTGGCCGGGATGATGACTATCTCCGGCTGTGAACTGATTGATCCTACCGAAGTAATCAATCCCAATCTTACTGAGGACGCCATTCTAAGCACTGCTAACCCAATGGCTCCTTGGGTGAGAGGTGTTAGACGGCAATTGGCCCTAACCACCAACGAACATGTGGTACTCACGGAAATCGGCTCAGATAATTACCAGAACGTAATGACGTTCTACAATCAAAACTTAGACCGATTAACCATTCGGCCGGTAGATACCGACATCAATGCATTCCAGCGTGAATTGCACCGGCTACGTGAGATGGCAGATTATGGATTGAATATTGTCAGCAATGCTGATGCAGCGACTACTGCGGATCAAATCGCTGAGCTAAATTTCCTCAAAGGTTATTCCATGCTATTAAGTGGAGAATATTTTACCTTCTTGCCCATAGCTCCAGGAGGAGAAGCGGTAGGATGGCAGGATATCCTAAATGCCTCCATTGCCGCCTTTTCATTGGCCGAAAACTCCACCGACCCCACAATCAGTGCTGCTGCCACCCTCGCAAAAGCACGGGCATATTACAGGCTAGGGAATAAAACTGAAGCGGTAACCAACGCCCAGGCGGCCATTTCCAAATCTTCAAATTTGCTTTATCAGGTTCAATTTGATCAAGCCCAAGCCCCGTTAAACCGAGCCCAAACGGCCATGTTTGACCGGGGAAATTTCGATGACCTACAAGCACTCCCTAGACTGGATTTCCTTGATCCAAAATACTACTTTCGAGGGGCAAGTGAAGCCAGTCCTGTCACCTTGTTTAAAATTGAAGAAGCCCATTTGATTATCGCCGAAGCACAAGTTTCAGACGGCAATCTCTCCGGAGCCGAATCCACCTTGAAGAGCCTTCTCGAATTGGTGAACGGACGACCTACCTCCACGTTCAATAACGACCAACAGGACAGAACCCAAAACAATCCTGGATCTAGACCTGATAAGGCGAACGTAGCCATCGCCGCAAGCCCTCAAGATCCTCTCCGTTCAGGATTAGTCTTGGATCGAAAGACTGGAGATATTACAGTGCCCACAATATCCGGAACTTCCGTGACATCCCAGCTGATAGAGGAAGCGTTGGATTCCGAGGAAACCGCGCTGGAATTGGTATACTTGCTACGACAAGAAATATTTATTGGCGAAGGAAGAAGACTGGCTGATATGGGAGTTAGGCTGGTGATAAGTGAAATCGAATACCTTGCCAACGAAAATATCGACGAAGATCACCCAGGCACTGTCCCAGTAATTCCCCCGTTTATTCAAAGCATCAATACGGAAATCGACGCCTTTACGTACGATGTAGAAGCGGGTACTGCCATAATTACGCACAACATCAACCGCATCATCAGCACCAACCGCAATAACGAATGGGTAGCTCCCTTTCACTAGCCGATGAATACGTCTAGTCAAAAAATAGTCGACTAGGAATAAGCAAGGCCTGTCGGAATTTTGAATTCCGACAGGCCTTTTTAGTTTTTTAATGTATGGCTTATAAACGCCGAAATTGCGTCCTGAACCTCTCAGGTAGCTATTTACGAATCCTTTACCTGTTGGAAGGTACTAACACCTCTTGCTTAATACTAACCAACAGGGCGATGGTAAGTCCCATCAGTGAAATGATGGCAAATGAAGCCTGTAGATTGAGTAACTCAGCAATAAACCCGATAATTGGGGGACCCAACAGGAACCCGAAAAAGGAAATGGTGGATACCATGGCAATAGCAATGCCTGGAGGATAGGTGGTAGACCTTCCTACAATGCTATAGGAAAGGGGCACCACCGCGGCGGTACCTAAACCTACACATGCAAAACCCAATAACGTCAGCGATAAGTTCGGAAACAGTACCGCTAAACACAGACCGACGAAAATCAGTATACCACTTACTCTCAACACGCCTATTTTTCCGATTCTATTGGCAAATTTATCCGCCAAAAAACGCCCGGAAGCCATTGCGCCCATAAATGCGAAGAACCCGAAAGCAACCAACGAGGGATGCGGATTCACCACTTTGGCTATGTATACCCCGGACCAATCAAACATGCAACCTTCGCACATCATACCACAAAAACCCACCAAACCGATTCGAAAGATTAGACTGTCCGGTTTCCTGAATACAAACCCTCCGTCAGAATTTGATTTTCCGGATTCATCCGGAAAAATATAAGGCCGAGCGAGCAGTAGCAGCGCAAAACCCAACGCACCAACTACCAGGTAATGCTGTAACGGTGTCAGCTGAAAGAATACCATCAAGGCACCCAAAGCAGCTCCGGCAAAACCGGCTAGGCTCCAAGAGCCGTGAAAAGAACTCAATATATTCCTTCCATAGGCTTTTTCGACAGCCAAAGCCTGGGTGTTCAGCGAAATGTTCATAATATTGCCGAGCAGACCAAACAAGACTACCAAAATGGCCAACTGGAAACGGCTATCCGCTATCCCCAAACTGATCAATCCGAAAAGATACATACTGGCACCTGCTAGGATTACGCTGCGACTACCGTATCTATACACCGCCCATGCGGCCAATGGCAGTGCTATAAGTGAACCTGTCGGCATGCCTAATAATAGGGTTCCTAACTGGCCTTCTGAAAGGCTAAAATATTCCTGAAAATCTGGTATTCGGGAAGCCCAGGATGAAAAGCTCAACCCTGTAATAAAAAATAAACCCGACACAGCCAGTCTTCTTCGACGCAATAGATTCATACAGTCAATCGATAAATTTTTAGCAAATTTACATCATTTTTTGCAATCCAATTATATTTTTCAAAACAATCGACTTTTTGCTGATAAAAATAACAATTCGGTAACCACAAACCTTTTGGGCTGTACAATGGTTTATCCCAACGAATCGTCACGATAGAACACATGGAATTTGTCATTGCAGGAGTCACCGTCGCATTAGCCATCGGACTTATTTACATCGTCATCCGGAAAGTGTTTGATTAGTTTTTATATTTGTTGAAAAAAACTCTTTTTTATCCACAGGAAATGGATCAAAGCAAACAGGTAACATCCATCAGTTTTTTTAGGTATCCAAAAAACCGCAGATGGTGGGCATTTAACCAAATGCAACTGGCCCAAAAGGCTTTGCAACAAACAGAAGGCACGTTATTTGGTAAATTGATGGGTACGGGAGGTGGTTTTGGTTTTTCGCTTAAGCCGGACTTTAGGACCTACGCCTTGCTGACCGTATGGAAAAACGCTTCCTATGCAGCTCACTATTACACAAGTGAACTGTTTAAACGCTTTGACCGGCAGGCCGAATCGCAGACTACCCATTGGATGGCTTGTGTACAAAGCCACGGGAGCTGGGGAGGAAAAAATCCTTTTACAGCGTCCGCGGAATACAAACAGGGCCCATTGATGGTAATCACACGGGCCCGCGTAAGATGGCAAAAAATTCCGGAGTTTTTACTTCAGGTACCCGATGCCAGCCGATCTGCCGAAAAAGCGAAGGGCCTGATATATACGAAAGGCATCGGAGAATGGCCCGCTATCGAACAGGCTACCTTCAGCATATGGTCGTCAGAGGCGGAAATGAGAACCTACGCGTATCGCACCGCTCACCAGCAAATTATCCGCAGAGTGAAAAAGGAACGCTGGTATAAAGAGGAATTGTTTGCCCGGTTCGTTCCCATCGAAGACCCCTTTTGATCGCTTCTGCCTATGCTGTCTTTTCAAAAAACCCGAATTGCTCCCACTCCCAGTGGCTTTTTACATTTGGGCAATGCCTTTTCTTTTATCCTTACAGCGGCACTTGCTAGACAGCACGGTGCCGCAATATTGCTTCGGATCGACGATTTAGACCAAGCCCGCCTAAAACCGGAGTACCTTGCTGATATTTTCGAAACATTGACATTTTTGGAAATCCCGTGGGACGAAGGTCCAAAGACGGTGGAAGATATCCGGAAGACGTACAGCCAACACCGGCGATTGACTATGTACCAAGAGCACCTTTCAGAATTAGAAGTTATGGGAAAGCTTTTTTCTTGTAGTTGTTCACGGAAAGATTTGACCTTAGCGGGGCTCATCAGCGGATGCACAGGACAGTGCTGCATTAAAAAACCCTTTGCCCTGAAGTTGAAGAAAAGTGCAACAGATGTGGCGGTAAAGCAGTATGCATCCGGTACCATTCACTTCCCCTTTCCAAGCACCATGTCCCAATTCATTGTGCAAAAGAAAGATGGATTTCCCTCCTACCATCTTGCCTCGGTGGTGGATGATATCCACTTTGGCGTGGATTTGGTGGTTCGCGGTGCAGACCTTTGGGATTCCAGCTTGGCACAGCTACATTTATCCACCCTGACACCCAGCCTTCACCCATACACCAAAGCGACCTTCTTTCATCATCCACTTTTGACGGATGCCGGAACCAAACTCTCCAAGTCCGCAGGGCACACCTCAATTCAATACCTCCGAACACAAGGAATACATAGGGAAGCGATATACCAGCAGGCGGCGACCTTTTTTGGAATAAAGGAAAAAGTGAACAACCTGAGAGACTTTACACTGGAACTTCAACCTACCCAAATCATAGACGCCGAATAGTCTAGATAACCGCCTTTCGGGTATATGGATTAATTGAACAAATCTATCCCGCCCATGAAATTCCAATTCCTTGTGTCTGCTTTGGTGCTTTCTCTGCATGTATTTACCTATGCGCAAACGAAATCTTTCAAACCCTACAAAGACCTCCCCTTCGCACAGGAGACCCATACGGCTCATCCGCTGTATGTGGACGGGTCGGCAATTGGGGTTAACCAGCTTGCACTAACCAAAGACGGGCACATCTGGGCCGCGACCATGTCCGGCGTATTTGTAAAGAAACATGAGGATGCGACATGGGAATACCCTACTGCAAATGAACGAATAAATGGCCCGGTATTTTCACTCATATACGGAATTGATCAACAAGTATTTGCGGGAACGTGGCAGGGGCTCTTTACGGTCAGTGAAACAGGCGCAGTACCATTAGCTGGAATTCCGGAGACGCCTATTTCGATTTTGAGCTATGATTCAAAAGGAAATCTGTATGCGTTTGGACCCGACGGAGGCTGGAAATGCGAGGAGCATGGTTGCGAGAAGCTATCCTTTTCACTACCTCAGTCGATACGATCAGCCAAAGTTGGCCCCGATGGTGCCTGGTGGGTTGCCAGCGATGTGGGGCTTTATCGATTTACCGGCTCGGAAACCCATCATCTATACGAAAAAGGCACCCTGATCAGCGCCTATCTAAACGGACTGGATTGGGATCGTGATGGCATACTTTGGGTATCCGGATTGGGCGGTGTATCAAAACTTAGGCAGTTGGATGTAATAGATCGGATTACCACCGAAAAGGGTCTGCCGACTCCCTATACCACCTGTATAGCTCAATCACCGGATGGTACATTTTGGGTAGGTACGGAGCGGGGTGTGGTAAGGTATTATACAGATGGCAGTCATTCCCTACGGTTCAGCAAAAGGTGGTTGGTAAATGATCATGTCACCTCCATTCTATTTGACGAAGCGGGGAATGCCTGGATAGGCACCCAGAAAGGTGTCAGTTGTATCAAGGCAATTGACATGACCCTGGCAGAAAAGGAAGCCTATTTCTATCAAACCCTGATGGAACGTCATATAAGGGAGCCTTGGACCGCCGGTCAGGTTCGCTTACTTGAGGCAGGAAACTTGGACACATGGGTGCCCGAAGATGATGATAACGATGGGGAATATACTTCGATGTATCTGGCTATGGAGAGTTTTCGCTATGCCGCTACCGGTTCTGCGGATGCCCGCGAAAAGGCAGGCAAGGCGTTTCGATTCTTGAAAAAACTGGAAGAAATCACCGGAAGAGACGGCTTTTTTGCCCGCAGCATCGTCCCCCCTGACTGGGAACAAGTACACGATCCCAATAGCACGTACACCCCACAGGAAATGGCTATTCGAAAAGTGAAGGAGCCTCGCTACAAGCCCGTCGAAACCCGATGGCACCTTTCTGCTGATGGAAAATGGAAATGGAAAGGAGACACAAGCAGTGATGAAATGTGTGGGCACATGTTTGGGTACTTTATTTACTACCAGTTAGTGGCAGATGAAACCGAAAAATCCATCATCCGAAGCCATGTGAGTAAGATCCTTGACCACCTACTTAGGCATGACTTTTCGCTTACCGACTTGGATGGAAAGCCAACCCGTTGGGGTGTCTGGTCGCCGGACCAGCTAAACCGAAACCCGGAGTGGCTGCCTGACAGAGCGCTCAATTCGATGGAAATGCTTGGATTCCTTAAATTCGGTTATTTCATCACCCAAAATCAGCGGTATCAGGACGCTTACCTTCATTTGATCGAAAAAGAGGGTTACCTTGAAAACATGGGGCAAATCAAGCATCAAAATCCTGCCTGGTTTATCTATTTTGACGTCATGTTGGCCTCCTATATCTATCCCCTACTCATTTTTGGAGAGGAGGATCCTGCTCTAAAAAGCTATTACGAGCAGCACATGGATGATTGGTTTGAAGATCGGGAGGGCGACCAAAATCCCCTGATCAACTTTATTTACAGCTACACCCGCGGCAAACGGGAAGGGTTGGCCGCGAGCGTGGCCTTTTTAAAAGACACCCCACTGGATCTGATCGATTGGGTGATAGACCACCGCCAACGGGAGGACATACGATTAACGCGCAGCCCGGTGCTGGAAGATCTACAGGTGGATCCCCTGCAGCCACCCAGCCTGCGGGCAGTGGTGCGATGGGACAAAAACCCCTGGGATGCCCTTTCAGGCAATCCCTTTCGTGTCCGCGAGCCGGTATTTTGGCTGCTGCCCTACTGGATGGGGCGGTACCTGCAGATGATCGAATAGTTGCTTACTTATCGTCAAAATCCGGGATGGCCAAGCGCTCACCATTCCTCAGGGCGGACTGATGGGCTATGATTCCGGGAACGGTATACGCCAGCGCTTCGTAGACGTTGACCTCCGGCATCCGATCCTCTACGATGGCTTGTATAAACTCGTGAGTAATAAAGGTGTGGGACCCTTCGTGCCCACTGTTGTGCCGGAGCGCCTCCGGAAGCATGTCTGTCAGCCACCACTGGGTGGGCGAGTAGTCCTCCACCCTATTGGCAGTATGTTCAAAACCCGCGTCGTCCTTCCCCAGTTCACCGGCTACCTGCACCTTCACATGCCGGTCACCATGCCCCATCGGCAGGTACAGGCTCATGCGGCTTCCCCTCCATTCGGCCCTCTCGGCACTTCGCAGCGCACCCTTCCAGTTAACTTCCACGCGGAAAGGATGCCCCAGGTTGGTCTGAAAGAACGCGGTTTCGTTCCAAAAGGGATTATTATAGGGATTGCCCTTGAGCAGCGGACTATCATCGCCCCAGCCCAGGCAACTCACGTGCGTTAGTCGCTCGCCCGTGACGGCGATCAAAAAGGCCGTACAATGGGTTGGATAATGCATAGGCGCCAGTCCATGGCGCCACGTCGGCTTTCCTCCTTCAAACCATAAGACTTCCAGCCCGGGATGATTATACTCTGCAGCGGCGCTGAACAGATGCCCGAATTTACCTTCCTTGAAGTAGCGCTTTGCCGTGATGGTGCTTTGCATATAGGTACTGGTCTCTGCCATCATATAGGTAAGACCAGTTTTAAGTACCTCTTCTTTCACCATCGCGCACTCTTCCACCGTCATGGCCATAGGTACCGCACATAATACATGCTTACCTGCCCGCAGCGCTGCCAAGCTGTGTGCGGCATGATCCGGTGCAGGTGTTGCCAAAAACACCGCTTCAACTTTTGGATCCTTCAACAGCTCGGCCAAAGAACTGTAGCTTTTAGAGCAACCATATACCTGCATGAGACGCTCCCTCCTATCCTGTCTCAAATCACTTACCGCCTCTACTATGCAATTGGGATGCTCGTGAAAACTAAAGGAAGTACCAAATCTGCCCCCCACTATACCTACCCTCACTTTTCGATCGGTGGGGGTTGCGAATGTCAAATTGGGAGTTAAGGAAAGGCCCGCCGTGGCCAAACCCATGGCTTTTAGAAAAGTACGTTTCTTCATCATTCTTCTTCAAGGATTATTGCAGGTCAAAATTAATGAAAAAGGAATCGTAAGTACCGTATGATTCACCATTCTTTCTTGGATACACCGCACGTTATCTACCTAAATTGGATCGGCATTACTATTCCCTATGAAGGTACCCCTATTTGGCTAAAAAGACTAACGTCGCCCGCTAAAAAACAACTGGAGCCCACCCAAGACCCCATAGGTAGGGAAAAAAGAAAACTACTGACTGTCTGGTAAATTAATCAAAAAGCATTGGTATTATAGGTTAATTTTACCTTTATTAGGAGGTTAAATAACCCCAAATACAATAACGTACATACCATGAATACGAGCGGCTCGACACTCTTCCTCGCCATGCTACTGGCTGGCACCGTTCTTTTTTCCTGTAATTCCCATTCAGCTAATCACGATGAAATCCCTTTTGATTCCCTATCTGCGGAAGAAAAGCGCCTTCCTGAAAACGCCTTGAGAGGGATTACGGTGCATGAAGACCTAGTAGCAACGCTGTTCGCCTCTGAACCGATGGTTACTAACCCGACCAATATAGACATAGACCAACGTGGGCGCGTGTGGGTTTGCGAGGCCTACAATTATCGCCCGGCCATCACAGGAAACGACGTGAAATCTGAGGGGGACCGAATTGTCATTTTGGAGGATACCAACGGCGATGGCAAGGCAGACAAAAGCACGGTTTTTTACCAAGATCCAGCATTGAATGCTCCTTTGGGCATTTGGGTGATGGGCAATCAGGTCATCGTCTCCCAGAGTCCTTACGTATGGCTACTAACCGACTCTGATGGAGACGATATGGCTGACAAAAAGGAAATTCTATTTCAGGGTGTCGACGGGGAGCAACATGACCATGGTATGCATGCCTTTGTTTTTGGGCCTGATGGCAAATTTTATTTTAATTTCGGTAATTCCGGAGGACAGATCAAAGATCGAAACGGACAGATTATTAAAGACCAGAACGGCAACCCCATCACCAAGGAACATTATAAAGAAGGACTGGTCTTTAGGTGCAATCCGGACTTCTCAGAGGTTGAGGTTTTAGGTCAAAATTTCCGAAACAACTACGAAGTTGCTGTCGATTCCTACGGTACCATGTGGCAATCTGATAACGATGACGATGGGAATCAAGGAGTACGTATCAACTTCGTCATGGAGTATGGCAACTACGGATATCGAGATGAAATGACCGGTGCTGGGTGGCGAGCTAACCGTACCAACAAAGAAAAGGAGATCCCCTTGCAGCACTGGCACCTGAATGATCCCGGGGTAGTTCCGAATCTTTTGCAAACCGGTGCAGGATCTCCTACCGGCATGACGGTTTACGAGGGTGACCTCCTGCCCGAGGTGTTTCATGGACAGATGATCCACACGGATGCGGGCCCCAATGTGGTGCGGGCCTATCCAGTCCAAAAAGACGGTGCGGGCTATAAAGCCGAAATCGTAAACCTCATGCATGGCGACCGGGATCAATGGTTTAGGCCATCCGATGTATGCGTAGCTCCCGATGGATCCCTAATGGTGGCAGACTGGTATGACCCTGGTGTGGGCGGTCACCAAGTAGGTGATCTAAACCGGGGACGAATATTTCGTCTTGCTCCCCCTGTGAGTCCCTATAAGGCACCACCGTTTGACTTCAGTTCCGTTGAGGGTGCAGCAAAGGCATTGGAAAACCCCAATCTTTCCGTTCGATACCTTGCCTGGAAAAAATTACAGGCGGAGGGAACGGCGGCAGAAGGTGTGCTAGCAAAAATCTATGCGAATCATGAAAACCCACGGGTAAAAGCGCGGGCGTTATGGATTCTGGCAAAGGTACCGGGTATTGGTCCAAAATACGTTGATCAAGCTCTAAAGCATGAAAATCCGGAAATCCGCATTGTGGGGCTTCGGGCAGCCCGACAAACCAAACTAGACTTAATACCGATTCTTTCCAAAGTTGTTGAGGACACGGATCCGCATGTTCGCCGGGAAGCAGCCATTGCCTTACGGAACACGACCGATCTATCTGCTCCTGAACTTTGGGCAAAACTTGCTTCCCAGCACGACGGAAAAGATCGTTGGTACCTGGAAGCACTGGGAATCGGTGCTGAGGGGCAGTGGGATCGCTTTTATTCGTCATGGCTCAAATTGGCTAAGGATCCCATGAACAGCCCATCCGGCCGGGATATTGTTTGGCGTTCCCGAACAGCTCAGGCAATCCCGCACCTAGCCTCCTTGGCCTCCGATGAATCGGTTCCCCTAGAAAATAGACTGCGCTATTTTAGAGCATTTGATTTTAATCCTGCCAAAGCCGAAAAATCCCGTGCTTTAATAGAAATGCTGGAAAACCCAAAGGTGCAACAAGAGACACCGGAAAATCAAAGTCAGGTGAAAAAATTGGTACTAACGCACATGGACCCCACGTATTTACCGTCTTCGCCCAGTGCACAGGCCGCCCTAAAGTCCATACTGGATGAAACCTACGGTACAGAGGCCTATTTGGAAATGGTTCAACGCTTCAAACGATCCGATGAAAACCCCCGATTATTAGCTATGGCCTTGGAGCAGTTTGACAATAACCTGGGAAGGACCTCGGCATCAACCTTATTGGAACAAAACGGTAATGAGTTGGTAAGGCAGGTGCTTCGCGGTTCAGACGAAAAGAAGAAAGTGAACATGCTATTGGCCCTACGGCAGATCGGATCCAGCGAATCTATCGGATTAATAGAGGCTGTTGCCTTTGATCAGTCTATGCCGCTTGCGATCAGACGTGAGGCAGCGTCGGCAATTGGAGGGAGCTACAGTGGCGAAGACCGGGTATTGGAATTGTTGAAACAGGGCAAGTTTCCGGAAAACCTAAAAGCCTCTGCAGTCACAGGGGTAAGTAGGGCTTGGCGAAAGAGTGTCCGCGCAGAGGCAAATACCTACTTGGTGTCGGATAGTGAATCAGATAATCCTCTTCCTCCACTAAACGAGCTATTGGCAAAATCAGGTGACATAGAAAATGGCCAGCGTATTTTCCGAACCAACTGTGCCGTCTGTCACCAGGTGGGCGATATGGGTATGGATTTTGGTCCCAAATTGACTGAAATTGGCAGCAAGCTCTCCAAAGAAGCTCAGTACTTATCCATCCTTCATCCAGACGCTGGTATAAGCTTTGGTTACGAAGGGTACGTGATAGAGATGAAAGACGGAAGCACGCTCGGCGGCATCATTGCGAGTCAAACAGAGACGGACATTGATCTGAAAATGCCGGGAGGTATCAGTAGAGCATTAAAAACCAGTGATATCCTCAAGATGACACAGATGGAGTCTTCCATGATGCCTTCTGGATTGGAAAAAGCGATGAGCACCGACGAATTAATAGATCTCGTAGAGTACTTGATGAGTTTAAAAAGAAATTCTTAATCCATAACAACGATATGAAGCAAACCTCAAAAAACAAACGGAGAAAAGCCCTTAAAACGCTGGCGGGTACAGCTACTCTTGGATTAATTGCCCCCGGCTTAACCCAGCGGTTGATGGCCGCAGAAAACAGCCTACCTATGCCCTTAAAAGGAAACATAAACCACTCAGTTTGTCGCTGGTGCTATAATAACATCGAACTGGAGGATCTTTGTGTGGCTGCGAAGGAAATCGGATTAAAGTCAATAGAGCTTGTGAGCCCCAATGAATGGCCAATTCTGAAAAAACATGGCCTGGATTGTGCCATGCCCCAAGGCGCTGGTATGGGCATTGAGCGAGGCTTCAACGATCCGAACAACCACGATGCATTGGTAAAAAGCTACGAAGAAGTAATTCCCCAAGTCGCCGCTGCTGGATTTAAACAAATTATTTGCTTCTCTGGCAATCGACGCGGCATGGACGACGAGACCGGAATAGAAAACTGCGTAAAAGGACTTAAGCGGTTGATGCCAATCGCCGAAAAACACAACGTTATCATGTGTATGGAGTTGCTGAATAGCAAAGTGAACCACAAGGATTACCACGCTGACCATACAGCTTGGGGAGCTGAAGTCTGTAAGCGGGTAGCATCCGAAAACATCAAACTGCTTTACGACATTTACCACATGCAGATCATGGAAGGCGATGTGATAGCTACTATCCGAGAATTCCATCCATACATATCCCATTATCATACCGGTGGTGTGCCGGGTAGAAACGAAATCGATGAAAGCCAGGAATTGTATTATCCTGCCATCATGCAAGCCATTTTGGAAACAGGATATAAGGGCTATGTTGGCCAGGAATTTATTCCAAAAAGGCCGGATAAAATCGCATCTCTCAAACAAGGAGTGGAAATCTGTGATATATAGAGGGGATGCTAGAAAAAAAAAGGCGGACCATCTAACAAAGATGGTCCGCCTTTTTTTTCCTATCGGATGAAATCAATTCATATTGATTTCATCCTTTCTCAGGATATCATCTGCAATCTGAAATTTCCTTTTTGATTTCATCCGATCCTCCTGCACCTTTTCCAAAACCGGCGGTGCAGCAAGCGTGAGTACTTTCACCCGCTTTAAAGTCTTAGAATCCATCCAAACACCCAACAGCGCAATCGAAACGACCATTAAAGGGAGTAACACATGGTCATCTAACCCAGCTAACACAAACGAAGTTAGAATAAAAACCGTCTTGACCCCCCCTAAAATAAGGGCTACCTTGTCATGCCCCAGCCCCATCCGGATCAAAAAATGATGTACATGACTCTTATCCGGCTTAAGTGGTGATTTCCCTTTGGAAATACGTTTTATAAAAATCCGAACGGTATCATAAACAGGTACTATCAGCAAAGCCAATCCCGCCGCAATCGGTGCCTCCAACTTATATCCTTCCCAAGAGGCCATGGTCCCATTCTTATCCACAAACAAGATAACCAAAGCGGTCAAAGCAAAACCGAGACTAAGCGAACCCGTATCCCCCATAAAGATTTTGGCCGGATGCCAGTTGAAAAACAAAAAGGAAAGAATTCCCCCGACTAGGGTAAAACTAATCAGGCTATAGGCCTCCATTCCGATATGGTGAAACCAAAAACCCAAGACAGAAAAAGAAATAAAACTCAAGGTCCCCGCCAATCCATCCGCCCCATCTATTAAGTTAAAGGAATTGGTCAGTACAATCAGCAGAAAAAACGTAAGCGACACACTCAGGAGATAAGGCAACTCGTACACCCCCAAAAAACCATAAAACCCCGATATGCGAATATCGGCCATGACAATAACAAAAAACGCTGGAATACATTGACCCAGTAGCTTTTGGAATGCAGATAACTCAATCAGGTCATCCCTAAGACCCACTGAAAACATGATGGCGAAAGCCACCAGAAAATACCGGGTTTGGTTAATCTGCTCAAACTCCATCCAGGCAAAAATGCCGAAAAAAGCAGCCAATACAATCGCCACACCTCCCATCGAAGGTATTTTACCTGTATGGATCCTCCTACCTCCGGGGATGTCGGTAAACTTCGCTCTTTTTAACGCGAGTATGATAACCGGCGTGATAAGAAACCCAATAAAAAAAGCGGTAGTAAGGGAGAGAAAAATATTCATGCGTTTTTAATTTCTACAAATATAGACACAATTCAATGGTAATTGGAAAAAAACCGTCGAATTTATGCAAATGTTCTACTACATACCGTCAACGTATCAACCATAATACGAATTATACCAATTTATAAATTTTGAAACCCCTAGCTTAATGGAGGTATTAGGTTTATAGCCAAGCTCCCTTTCCAACGCTTCCGTGTCTGCGTAGGTTGAAGGCACATCACCGGGCTGAATCGGTAACAACTCCTTTTTTGCTTCTATTCCCAAGGAGTCCTCTATTGCCTTCACGAAATCCATGAGTTTAACGGGCTTGGAGTTACCTATATTGTACACTCTATACGGTGCTTTTGCTTTGCTCGGGTCTGAGTTGTCTGATTCTAGGTTTGGATCTGCTTGGGGTGGATTGTCTACTACCCGCACCACTCCTTCGACGATATCATCTATGTAGGTGAAATCCCGCTGCATCTCCCCGTAATTATACACTTGAATAGGGTTGCCTTCCTTCATAGCCTTGGTAAACAAAAACAAAGCCATGTCCGGTCTCCCCCAAGGGCCATATACGGTAAAAAACCGCAGACCCGTTGTCGGAATGCCAAAAAGATGACTGTAGGTATGAGCCATTAATTCATTGGCCTTTTTAGAGGCTGCATACAAAGATACCGGTTGATCTACATTGTGGCTAGTAGAAAAGGGCATTTGGGTATTTGAACCGTATACAGAGCTAGAAGAGGCATACACCAAATGCTTAACCATATAATGCCTACAGGCTTCCAAAACATTCAAAAATCCGATGATATTAGCTTCAATGTAAGCATCTGGATTGATCAGAGAGTACCGGACACCAGCCTGGGCTGCTAAGTTTACTACCTTTTCGATACCTTCCTTGGCAAACAATTCAAACAAGCCATCTTTATCCTCCAGTTTGAGTTGCACAAAACGATAACTAGGGTATTTGACACTCTGCGCCACTTTACCATAACTGACGGCTTCCCGAGCTATTCCGGTTTCTTTTAGGCGACTGTACTTGAGGTCCACATCGTAATAATCATTGATACTATCCAATCCAACCACTTCATCGCCCCGTTCAAGCAAACGCTTGGCAAGGTGCATTCCGATAAATCCGGCAGTGCCGGTGATTAAAATTTTCATTTGTTTTGAGTTAGCTACAGGCAAACGATAGGCACAGCTAAGTGGCCTATCGACCACAAATTAGGCACAAACCGAAACTAGTGTGACAAATTTGGATTCGCAAAAATCAATATAAAAAGCCAAGAATCTCTGCACTGGAGGACCAAGACAGGTTTCATTTTTACGAAAAACCAAAGACTACCTAAGGAATCCTTTGTAGAATAGTTTTCGAAATGAATTGGGCAAAAGCCTTACGAACATACGAAGGATTACGTTTCTCACAAACTCTAAGCGATTAATAAAGCCAATTCGCATAAAGTCTCTTTGCACCGCAAATTCTATCTTTCCATATTTCAACCCACCCCTTCTTTTAAATAGGGCGGTACTTACCCGCATAAACAAAAGGCTTTCTTGAATATTTGCCAATTTGTAACCACTCATCAACAACCTTGCCCAAAGTTGATAATCTTGCTGATTTGCGTACGGATCATAATTGCCTACCGCTAACACAGCATCTTTACGAAACATTACCGTTGGATGATTTAAAGGACACCTTTTTTTGGCAAAAGGAAAGAGGTCTTCCGGATCTGCTGGTAATTTTCGATAGCTAACGATGTTTTCCGGACTATCCTGAAATTCAGCAATCCAAGACCCTACCACTGCAATTTCAGGATGGCTATCCAAAAAGGACACCTGTTTTTCAAATCGCTCGGGATGGCAAATATCGTCTGCATCCATCCTAGCTATTAACCCGTATTCACATAATTGTACACCTAAATTAAGCGACTTTCCTAAACCAATATTTTTATCATTTTTGATCAAGCGCAACGGTAAAACTTCGCTCCACTTTTCAATAACCTCAGCCAAAGCAGCATTTATCGGGCCGTCTTGTATCAGTAGAATCTCAGCCGCTTTAAGTGTCTGATTGGAAAGACTTTCAAAGCATTCATTGAAATGATTCGGATCATCCTTATCGTAAACACATAGCAAACAGGAAAACTTAGTAGAATTATGCATAAAAATTGTTAGAATAATACTTCAATTCTATCTCCAAAAAATTTATCAAATTTCTCGGGCTTGAATTTCTCTAAACCATTTCCCGGATAATTCGTCAACTCACCAAAGTAAACATGATCATTTACCAAAAATAAATCGACTCTTATAAAGGGAAAATCAGCTGAAAGATCCTCTGCTATAGCCAATGCATGCCGCCATTCCTTTGGCTTCTCCAATGAACCACCTTTCGGAAAATGAAGCTCGAAATCCAAAGGCTGAAAGTCTCTATTATAAATATTTCGGCGATGATCCTCAAATCTATCAAGATCTACTTGAATGAACTCGACTTTGCCATGAAAACAAAAAAACTTAAAATCGGGCGGAACTGCTGCCTTATCAGTCTTAAGCAGCTCTTCTACAATTAAATAGCGTTTTAATCCTTTATAATTTCGCTCCCTTCCCCTCACATAATAATCAGTTTTCAACCACTTTGTTGTCAACTCACTCACCTCTTTATACCCATGAATATCTTTGTCAACTATTTTAACCATTTTTGAGCCATGATTTCCTTTTATTACAAATTTTTGAGGAAGCATTTCGTAAATGGATTGAGAAAAGTCAACGCCATCCCACAGAAGCGGAATTAAGGAACAAGATGGTGCCTTCTCTGCTACAAATTTTCTAACTTGGATACGATCAGAAACCAATACACGAAGCTGGTTATCTGAATAAATCTTTATGAAATTTATTTTCTCATTGAACGTTTTGGGTCTTAATAGATTCAACAGTTTTCCATGCTTAAACAAAAAAAGCGTCCAAGTATACAAACTATCTGGAAACCAACGTAATAAGGAAATAAGTAAATCTCTCATCGACTCTTCACTGATTTAATAGTACGAACTAGCCTATCCTCACCTAATACGCTTGTTATCATAACCTTTATCCCAAGTAATCCTAACCTTTTGAAAGCAACCAACAAGCCGAAATATTTTCGGTTAACTTTCCAAGAATCACGGGCTCTGACCAAAGCAGTATTCAAGTCGGTGTAGGACGTAGAAACGCCTCCCAGCTCAAAAACTGAAATAACCTGGTCCAAAAAAACAAAGGGTATTTGGCTAATTTTCTGAGCTTTAAGCTTATAATCAGCATCAGCGCTAATCTTTAGTGTAGTATCGAAAAAACTCTCCTTATAAAAACATTTTGGAAAAAACATTGCCTGATGATTGGGCACATTATGTTTAAGCCAAGCAGAAATACTATTTTCGTCAACCGATAGAGGCGGAAAATGCCAGGAATCATCATGGGAAGAAACCAAAGCACGACCAAAATAAACCGAATTTCTATCAGCTACAGCAGAAGCAAACGAAGCTAACACTAGATTAGAGGCAAAGTAATCTCCTGCATTCAGAAAGATCACGAAGTCACCAGTAGCAAGTCGAAGTCCTTTGTTCATGGCATCGTAAATTCCTTCGTCAGGTTCGGAAATAAAACAGGAAACAAATTGATCAAATTGACGAACAACATCGACAGTACCATCGGTAGACAGACCGTCTACAATAATCACCTCCGTTTGTCGATAGGTCTGCGAGCTGATGGACGAGAGTGTTGTAAATACACCCTCCCTATCATTGAATACAACAGTAATAATCGAAATTTTCATTTCAAAAGCATCAATTTTAGATACCCGCCTAATGGGTAGAGCAGCTCTCCGAAGGCTAAATACTGGTAAACGCCGGAACCTGAATTGATTGACGCATAGACTCTATAAATGGCTATAACTACAACCAAACCAATGACCCAAGGAAAATATCTTGTGGGGAAACGCTTTGCTGCTACACTGCCAAACGACAAAGCAATCATAGGAAGTGAAAAAATAAACAATCGCTCATAAATAATCTGCGCCTCTGGAAGCATTAAAAAAAATCCAATTACAAAGAAGTTGACCACAAAGGATATTGAAACAAAACGGTCGTAGTTAAAGAATCCAACGTAGCCGATGAACAAGAAAACAATCAATAGCGATTTAAAATAAAACGCCGTTCGCTCCACGCCATCTCTCTCCAAATAACTCAAAATTTTCGAGAATCCCAATCCGTTGGCCAGAAAGTCAACAAGGGGTTTAAATAATACAGGAAAAATAACCAGAATACCTAGACAGAAAACAATAAACTTGACTTTAGAGGTGCCTTTATTAACAAACTCAGCATAAAATATAACCAGAAAAGCAAATGCAAAGGTAACCATCTGAAAAAACGCTGAGATAACCAGCAAAAAGTAGCCTCTATGCTTACTCAATGGTAACTCAGTCAATCCGATACAAAAGACCAAAAACGACACCTGCGCTCGAAAGAGATGTGCATTGGAATAAGACCCATCTGGAAATAAAAATAGATAGCAAAGGACAACCAAGATAAACCGACTCTCATCAATCCTTCTACAAAGGAATATTATTAGAATGGCGGTTAATAAATAATGCGAAAAAATAAAAACTTCATCGCTCCCATTAAAATAGTTTTTCAACACCCACCATGGGAGATACCAAAGTGGTTCGTAGTCTCCAAGCCTGGCAAAAAAACGAGAAAATAGCTCGATAAATGAAACGTTGTCGAGCTCGTTATATCTTACCAAATATTGGATAACATCATCTCCCGAAGACGCGGTCCAGAAAACTCCATAATCCCTGAAATAAAAGACGAAAACAAGAAATACTAAAACGAAAATCTTGCTAAAGAGAGAGAAAAAAGGTAATCCAGAATAGTTATAGAAAAATGCCAGTAAGAATAAAAGGTATAAAGGAGAAAAAAAAAAGCTAACACCGATCAACGCATAAGGGACTACAAAAGCATAGCTATACCAGCGACCAATCGTTGGACTATTTGTTGTCATCTAGCTATAGGGTGATTTTTCAGGAAACGGGTACTAAAATCCAAATACCTTTTAACTACTACCTCCCCGCTGAAATTCTCCAGTACAAAACGACGTGAACCTTTCCCTAATTCAACAGAATGGTGAATACTCCAGCTAATCCCCAGGGCCAAATCAATTCCAGACACTTCAGAAGCAAGATATCCGGTCACTTTATGATTTACCATATCCGAATTACCTCCTATGTCAAAGCAAACGACTCCAGTTCCCGAAGACATACTTTCCATGATGAAATTTGACAGGTTTTCCTGTAGAGAGGGCACTACAGAAATGTCGGCGGCATTGAAAACGAGGTTTATGGCCAAGTCATCCTGAAACTTGCCAAGGTAGATTGTCCTATACCGAAAAACAGGGCTGTTGACCGATTGGCTTGCTCCAAGCACCAAAATTTCAACCTCTTCCTCGTCAAAATCCAGCCTTTTTATCGCCTCCGCCAAATACGTAAAGCCCTTCCGCTTGTCCGACGTAGCAGACATGGCTCCAAATAGTATATGTTTTTTGCTTGGGTCCAAACCCATCAAGGACTTTGCAAATCCTTTGTCAATAGGTTTAAAAACATTAGAATCAATGGTATTTGGAATACTTACGACTTCTTTTCCTTGAAAAACCTTAGATTTTAAAGCTTCATTAGCTATCCATTTACTTAACCCATTAACAATTAAATTGGGATGCCTTTTAACCGCAAACAACTTCCTGTCAAAATTACGATAGGCTAAATCCTTCAATTTTGAGGACCCAAGCACTGGACATTTTCCACAATGGTTAAGAAACTTGCCGCAAAATTGATCGTAGTGACAACCACCGGTAAAAGCCCACATATCATGCAAAGTCCAAATTATCGGCTTCTTTATTTTCGGAATATCTTCAATTCTTAAGAAACCACCCGCAACCCAATGAAGGTTAACTATATCAGCATTAGATTCGTTAATATACCGAAGTAATCGGCCCGTAGGCAAAAAGTTTGATGAAAATAATTCATCCTGCCTTTTCCTGTAAAGCATAAGTGGAATGGAATCTAACGTAGGAACCGTAGCTACAAGACCCTTTTTAAATTTATCTGATCCCGATAGGCAAACAATAGATTCTTCCCCTGATTGCTTAAATTGAACAACCATTTGGGAATCAATACCTTGCTTTAAAAACGCGATATGGAGCCGATATGCAGCTTTAGCAGCTCCGCCTAACACGTCCGCATTATTAACTATTAATACCCTCACTTGAATTCAATTTTTCTATATGACACTGAAACCTAGGCATGTCAAATTAAATCCTAAAACTATTAACAAGCTTTAAACATTTAAATAGAAGATCCCGTCTATAAAACTGAAAAGCAAAAGGAACCACAAAGGGATTATCAATATCCAAAGAATCGAACTTATTCATCAATCTTTTGTACGTAGAAATATAATTACTAACTACCAAATCATTTGAAAATCCATTGTAAAATGATTCAAACAAGCAAAATAATTTTTCATTTAAATATATCGAAATAACCTTACCTTTTACTCTATATCCATTAACATTATTCCTCTTAATAATCTTATTATAACTAACTAAATAGCGACTTTTAAAAACTACTCCACCGATGTTAAAATTATCATAAATATCTAAACAATCTAGCAAAATAGAATAATAATTCGCCACCAGATCCTGAATATCAGCCCCATTCAAAGAACCATTAAAATAATTCTCTCTTGCCTCAGAGCTAACTTTCAAAGCATTATATTTATCAGAAAAATTATCTATCGATTGACAAATATTCTTAAACAATAATAACAAATCTCTATCGGACCTCTTTCCTTTTATGAAAAAAGACGGAGAAATTGAAATAAGAAAGGTTGCCCAAATTAAATTTAAAAAATTTGAATGTTCCTCACTTTGCAATTTTGGTATATAGTTACAAACATTATACTCCAAATTTAAACCATATAGGGTATGCATAAAGGTTAAATCAGGCAAAATAGACTCTGGGATTATCAATGGGTCATGGAAAAACAAATACTTTCTAACTGAATCTTGTTCGATATAATTAAGTATCTGTTTCCTCTCTTTGCTAAATTGACTATCCTTTAAACATATCAAAACATCTAGATCTGAAATAGACGGAAAAGAAGGATTTCCAAACTGTCCATAAAGAACCAAACTTAAATGCTTTTTACAAAACTCTCCGAGATCGTAAAAAGAATCTTGATAATCTTCACTTGTTAAAACTCGCAATCCGTGTTTATACATATCTCTTAGACTCAGAAACAAAACAATCTACATGTTTCCGCTTCAACGAATTAATACTTAAATTAAACAAATTACTAGAATTAACCCTAGGTGAAAATTTCCGAGAGAATAACCGCCATAAAAATGGATCCCGAAAAAAATTTGTCAATCTAGCAAACATCCGGAATTTATAGGATTCAGTGATTAAACCCCAGTTTTTGCGACAGTCTGTAGCCCATTCAATACAAAACAAAGCATCTCTACTAAAAATCAAATCTGCTTTTTGAATTGAACTTTTTTTATCTAGATCATTACCGATAGTCTGAAAAATAAACGCAGGCATTAAAGCAAATGATCCAACCAAACATTTCAAATCATATGTATTAATTTTATTCCTAATCAACAAATCAAAAAGACGTTCAATATTATCACAGGTCACATAAATATTTCTTCTTAAGCCGAGTAGACTTCTAGTTTTATCAATATTACCCACAAACTTGCTATTTCCTAGGATACGAAAGGAATTCCGCACTACGCTTACTGGCATATAGGAATCATCGTAATGAACCAAATCCTCAGAAAAACAACCCCAATGTCCATGGTGCTGCAAAGGATCAATCCGGCAAAACTCCATATCAATTTTAGACAGAATTTTGGATATCGAGGGTAAAACACCATCATTATTCGCTTTCTCGAAATTGATTATTACAAAATCATCAATATCAGAAAACGGGGTGGTCGAATCATCTACCCAGCTTCCATGGAGGAACACAGAAACATAATCCTTGTATTGATCGAGTCCATCAAAAAGAGCGTTAATACTGTCTGCCTTAGAATTCTCTTTGACATCTAATTCAAAAGGGATAAGATTAGTATTATCAGCAAGGACTGCCTCTTTGTTTTTACTTCTCCTTATTAACGACAAAATCGAAAATACAGTACTATGTGATCGAATAAACCTATTTATATCTCTCATTTATCCCAAATACCAGTGGCCGTATTATTGACAATTTTAAAATATTGCATCGGTCTTAAAATCACTGAATATCCTAAACAAAAACAAGTGGCTAGCGTAACTCCAGTAGTACCTAAACCAAGATTTTTAGCAAAAAATATACTAAGAGGAATATTGAGAATAATTGTAATCACACTTGTTACCAATTGAAGCTTAATTTTTCCAACGCCATTGATAAAATTGACATAAACCATATTAAAAGTAGACAACAATACAAAAAGCGCCATCGCTAAAGATAAACTAGTGGGTACGTAGACCTTTTCACCAATCCAAATCAAATAAAACCAATCAGAGATGAATACCATTAAAATTAATATAAAAGGAATTGCAAACCAAATTTTCTGAATGTTATTTACAGATCTCTTTATCCATTCAAAATCATTATTAGTATATGCTTCGGTAAATGATGACCAATACGGTGAAATCATTATCGTGTAAACCATTGTCAATATAGAAAAATACCTATAACTAATATTATAAGGAACAACCTCTTCAGGGGAAAATAGTCTAGCAATTATAAAGTTATCAGTCGAGAAAAGTACTAACGCTGCAATCTGGATTACAAAAAACTTAAAACCCAATCCAGAAATATCCTTAACATCGTCCCAACGCCAAAGAGACAGGCGAGGTCTATAGCGTCTATATCTAGAAGAAAATGCAAATAAATTTACGCCAAATAGAATTAAACTTGGGAGAGCCGAAAAAATTATTCCAAATGTCAACAGTGAACTATTTGAAAATACAGTCAATAACCAAATCACTAACAACGAAATCAACTGAATATAAAATTGAACCTTACCCTGTATCGAATGGTGTTGATCTGCTGTATATATCGTCGTTATTAGCTTTGCTACCAATTGGATGCCAAAAAAACCAAAAAGAATTGGCATCAAGATCTGTAACTGCCCAAGTAGTTGTGGCGAAGTGTTAAATACCTCAGTCCAATCCACAAAATAATTAATCACATAAAAAAGGAAAAAAAGGACTAAACTGATCGTTGCAATCGTAAAATAGGCTGAACTTACTAGTGATTGTGCTCTGTCATCATATCCTAAAGACTTTGCTTCAGCAAATTTATTTCTTAGTCCATTTCCTAATCCGATATCAAAAAATGAAAACCAGGACATGAAAGAACTTAAAATAAGCCATATCCCATAATTTTCATTATCGAGAAAATTAATGGTTAGGGGTACTGTTAAAAAATTAAACAAAATGGTTCCTCCTTTGTAAATAAAGGACCAACCAATGTGCTTAACAATATTTTTAGTTCTAATACTCTGAACTCCAAGTTTATGAAGCAAAAATACTTTGATCTTTTCTATCACCCTATAGCCTAAAAGTCTTCTATATTAGATAACGTTTTGCTTTTATTCATACCCTATATTAAAACACTTTTACTTTTCATCCCATTGCCTCCTTATTTCGCTAATGAATTCAATAGCGAATATATATCCAATA
Source organism: Lunatimonas salinarum (assembly GCF_017811155.1). Taxonomy (GTDB): domain Bacteria; phylum Bacteroidota; class Bacteroidia; order Cytophagales; family Cyclobacteriaceae; genus Lunatimonas; species Lunatimonas salinarum. Next base: position 294,790 of record NZ_JACVCV010000005.1, read on the forward strand.
CCCAATACACCCCCTAAAAAAGCAAATATAATTATCACAATCGGACGCCTAGGTGCCGATTTTTCAATCGGAATGGTTACCGGCTGAATCACAGAAAAAACAGGGGTATCCTTGGATACCTGTAACTTGGCCTGTTCCAACTGCTTTGCCAGCTCGGTATAGATGGTGAATGCAAAGTTATATTCTGCCTCTAATCGCTGCAGTTGATTTTGCGCTGTAGCAGATACTATGTTTTGGTTCCTATCTCTAAAAGTTGCTAGCTTGGACTGAATCTCTTCAAACTCCGTTTTTTTCTCCCTATAGCGCTCCTCTGTGAATTTCAACTGCTCCTTCGCATTCGTAATCTTATAGGCAATCACTTCTTCCTGCAACAGATTCTGTACATGCGTAGCCATTTGCGCCGCCATTAACGGCTCAGGCAATACAAAGGAAATCGTCACAAAACCTTCCTTTTCATTTGGCGTGATAACCAACTGTGATTCTAATCGCTTAAATAAATCAGATTCTTTTTTTGTTATTACGATCAACCCATTGTTCGACTCAGAAACAGACACTTCTGAATCCCCTGTTACTAACTTTGTAATCATACCAGGCAGCCCGACTATAAAATCCTTTATCGATCCCACTAGGCCTGGAGAATAAATTTCTTCATAGTATTGTCGATAGGTCACTAACTCAGAGCTTCCAGAAACGGAAATTTTGGACTCTAGCAAACTCTTTCGAAAGGTCGCCGAACTCACAATCTTGGGGTAAAGTGACGGCGGTATTTCGCTTCCTGCACCTATGTTCCCCAAACTGATGCCTGCCAATGAGGCAAGTCCACTCAGTGAACCTCCAGCTCGGCCCGACTCAGCGGTTTGAGGCACAAAGGTTGACGAAGCCGTAAATTGCTTCGGCAATACAAAAGCAGCCACCAATCCCAACACCGCAAAAACACCCACAAAATAATACAGCTGCTTTCGATGTTCCCATATTGTCTTTATCAATGCCAAAAGATCCAACTCACTTCTGGGGTTGGTCTTGGAATTATCGTCGGTAGGCTGATCCAACATCTGCTATGAAATATTTCGAAATAAGCTAATTACTAATCCTATCAATCAATATCACCAACGTAGTCAGACTCGTGGCCAACCCAACCCAGCCCTGCACACTCATGGGCTCTCTTTCCGGTTTGGTAGGCACGATAATCTCAGCTCCAGGCTCAATAGGGGGATACGAATTAATGAACAAAAATTTCTTGGTGCGTTGCACGTCTCCATTGGCATATACCACATAGGACCGACCCCGCCTAGACTTTTCGGTAAAGCCTCCCGCACGGGATATGTAGTCCTTAAAGCCTGAGTGGACTCTATACCTCGCAGATGTAGGGTACAACACTTCCCCTCGCATCCTGACCGTTTGCAGTTCGCGCGGAATACTTAGTACATCCCCCTCCCGTAAAATTAGATCTTCGGGGCCATAGGGATTTGCCAAAATGGCCTCTAAGTTAATACCTATCAACTCGGTATCCCTGATTTGAATCTCACCTACACCTTCTTGTGCCTCTCCAAGATCTATAATGGATTGCTGCCGGAAATCCTCGGTATTCATCGCATCCCTAGCGGCCTCCCCACTCCGAATAGACTCCTCTATTTTTTGATCAATACGTGCCGACAAAATCTTCTCTGATTCCGTACGGTCTAAACTATCCCTACTAATATTGGCTTTTACCTTAGTAAGTGTAGCTGCCTTCAGCTCATCTTCGCTCAAATCACTGTAAAACTCATTCCTTCTGATCAAGGTGGCTCCTTTGGGGTAGGCATATGGATTGAGTCCACCCGCTCGATTTACCAAATCGGATATTCGTTCGTCTGCACGGGCGATGGCGTATTCACCCGGAAAAAAAGCCTCTCCATCTACACGTACCAGCTGCTCCCGCTGAAAGCCGGGACTCCTGCGAATGATTACATGGTCAAAGGGCTTCAGCGCCTCTAACGCATCGGTTCCGGTCACTTTTAGGTCTTTATCTATTTCCAAATGAATAATTTCTGCCAGCTTTCCAGATGTATCGTCCTTTACCCTTCTAGCGATCTCTATATTGGCAGCGGTCGCAGACTCCTTGAATCCCCCTGCCTTAAGCACCAAATCCGCAACAGTCATGTTCTCGCCAAATGCAAATGCCCCGGGTCGGTTGACTTCCCCGGAAATCTTGACATAATATTCCTCTCTCAGGTCGTAAATACTCGGTATATGTAACACATCCTCCCTCCTAAGGACGATGTCCTCCTGCGCATCATTTAGAATGGCTTGAATATCTACAGGGAGTATTTCCAACGAAAAGTCGCCCTTAGTTCTATAAAGTGTAGCACGATTAACGAAGGCATCCTCCCTTAACCCCTGTGCTTTCGACACCAGGTCTCTGATTCCCATTCCTTCGATAAGCGCAAAGGTTCCCGGCCGCATCAGGGCACCGGTGACTTGCACTCGATTTTCAAACCGATTGAGGATTTCACCTACCCGATACGTGTCTCCATCCTGCGGAAAAAAGGTATCAAAATGTTCCGCTACTACATCTTCCACCCGCATTTCATCCCCTGTCATCCGAGTAACTGTCATACGATCTGTAAAGGCCTGACTGGTAAATCCACCCGCAAATTGAATCAAATGTTCTACAGTCTCTCCTGCCTTCATTTCAAAAAGTCCTTCCCTTCTTACAGGTCCCTGAATTTCAACCCTAGACCTGATTGGAGGAACGATAATAACGTCGTTATCCTGTAAATACACTGTACTGGTAAACTCCCCTCGCGTCAAAAAATCATAGACATCTATCTCCTTTAAGAGCTTGTTGTCCCGATATACCTGAATATGTCTGAATGAACCGTTTTCGTTTGGACCACCGGCTGCAAAAAGGGCATTGAATGGCGAAGCGAAAGAGGGCAGGGTATAAGTGCCGGGTCGTACCAGCTCTCCAACCATTGAAACGGATACTGTTCGGATATTCCCTAACCGCAGATCCAAAAACGTATTGGGATTACTCCCCTCAAGCCCGGCGTAAATCCTACTTAACGCAGCTTTGATTCTGACAGTGGCCGCCGAAATGCTGGAACCTCCTGCCTGAATAGGGCCTACATTAGGAACAAAAATACTTCCATCCGGATTGATCGTAAGATCATACGATTGCTGGGATGCCCCATACACATCTATCAGCAACTGATCACCGGCTCCCAACACATAACCTTGGGGAGTTGGTATATTCAAACTGGGATTAAACGTGAGCTCTCGACTGTGAAAAAGCTTGTAACCAAATATACTTTTTTGCTTTGGGGTGAGGTCGTAGTAGGGGTCTGATTTACGAAGCGAATCAAACAAATCAACCGGATTTTCGGTACGTTGAAGTTGACGCAACTGATTCCCTCCACCCCTGTTTTGCAGTTGCTGACCGGATATCCCTCCACTTTGTAGCGAATTGATTCGCTGTCGCAATTTGGCCACTTCGGAGCCTGGCATTCCCCTCTCAGCGGCCATATTAATCATCTGCTGCTGGTTCAATCCTTGGGATTCTCCTCGCTTTATCAATTGCTCAATCTGCGCATCGGACAGATTGTCGATTTTCACATGTTGGATCTCCTGCAAAGACTGCCCGAAGACCAATGCACTAAAAAGAGCCATCAATGCAATCGAAAGGACGAAAACCACCCTTATTCCCGGTTTGATCATTCTTTGCAGATTTTTCTGATTACCATTACGACATTACTAATAAAGAAAGCCATTGACACGGCTTCGCCACGTCAGTCCCAAATAAATCCGAAACCATTAATAAAAAACGTAGACTACCGAAAGCGCATAAAGCATGGGATAAACGATGCCTTTGCATAAATCAAGCCACAAAAATACAGATTCTAAATTTAAAAATACAATGTATCCAAATTATCAAACTAAGGAACCGCATTTATTAAGGCACAAAAAAACCACCAACCTAAAATCTGGAAAACCTAAGCTGGATTTCCAGATGTTCGATTGATGGCTTGATATAGCTTAAAACGGCCTATTCTGCCTGATTCAACACCTTGTGACCTCCTTTAATCAAGTGAATGTCCCGTTGAAACAGCCGCACGTCAGAGGAAACCATATCAGCAACAAGCATAGGAAGGTCGTATTTGGGAGTCCATCCCAATTTTTCCTTTGCCTTAGTTGGATCTCCAATCAGGAGGTCTACTTCCGTTGGGCGAAAATACGCAGGATCAATCTTGACCAACACATCTCCCACAGCTACTTTGAAACCTTCCATCTTAAGCACTTCCTTGGCAACCGTATAGTCAATGGAATCGAGAATTCCTACTTCATCTATACCCTGCCCTTCAAAACGGACTTTGAAGCCGATTTCCGCAAAAGCCATTCGGATGAAATCCCTTACGGTGGTAGTCACACCGGTGGCAATGACATAATCTTCCGCTTCATCCTGTTGCAAAATCCTCCACATGGCTTCCACGTAGTCCTTTGCATGTCCCCAGTCCCGTTTGGCATCCAAGTTTCCCATGTATAGATTTTTTTGAAGTCCCAAACCAATTTTGGCTACCGCACGGGTTATCTTACGAGTGACAAAAGTTTCTCCCCTAAGCGGCGACTCGTGATTAAACAGAATGCCATTGCAGGCATACATCCCATAGGCTTCCCGGTAGTTTACGGTGATCCAATATCCGTAGAGTTTAGCCACGGCATACGGTGACCTGGGATAAAATGGGGTGGTTTCAGATTGAGGAACCTGCTGAACCAACCCATATAGTTCAGAGGTGGATGCTTGATACACTTTGGTTTTCTTTTCCATCCCCAATAATCTGACCGCCTCCAAAATCCGCAAAGTGCCTATCCCATCTGCATTTGCCGTATATTCCGGCGTGTCGAAACTGACCTTTACGTGACTCATCGCCGCCAAATTATAAATCTCATCCGGCTTAGTCTCCTGAATAATCCGGGTTAGGTTCATTGAATCGGTAAGATCTCCATAGTGCAAAAAAAGATTCTTGTTCTCCTCATGCGGATCCTGATAAAGATGATCGATGCGGTCTGTATTAAAAAGCGAAGCCCTACGCTTGATACCGTGAACAATATACCCTTTCTCCAAAAGTAATTCAGCTAGGTAAGCACCATCCTGCCCTGTGATCCCCGTAATTAATGCTGTCTTCATGTTAATCGATTAAATGAAATTGCCGAAAATATAGATTATTAAATTTTTACTTCCTTTACCCTGTCTACATTAGCCAAAAACCAATCGTAGGTTTCCTTGATACCTTTATCCAATGAGATTGCATACCTCCACCCCTTTTCCGCCATCTTGGATACATCCATCAGCTTCCTAGGGGTGCCGTCAGGCTTGCTGGAATCCCATACTATCTTCCCCTGGTGCCCTGTCGTTCGCTGTATCAATTCCGCCAACTCCTTGATCGTCAGGTCAACTCCGCTGCCCACGTTGTAAAGGTTATCTTCAAATGTATGCTCCATGGCGAAAATTACCGCATCTGCCATGTCATCTACGTGCAAAAACTCCCTCATCGGCGTACCCGATCCCCATAATACCACATCGGCATGCCCATTTAATTTTGCCTCATGAAATTTGCGGATCATGGCAGGCAGTACATGGCTGGTTTGCAAATCAAAATTATCAAAGGGACCGTACAAATTGGTGGGCATCAGACTGATAAAGTCTTTATCAAACTGCTTCCTAATAGCTTCACAAGCCTTTACACCTGATATCTTGGCCAAGGCATACCACTCGTTGGTAGGTTCCAGCGAAGATGTAAGCAAATACTCCTCCTTCAGCGGCTGCGGAGCAAATTTCGGATAGATACAGGAACTTCCCAAAAAAATAAACTTCCCCACGCCAGCATGCAGCGAAGAGTCTATCAAATTGTTTTGAATTAACATGTTGTCCATCAAGAACTGATAGGGATAACTATTGTTAGCCAAGATTCCACCTACCCTCGCGGCCGCATCAATGACAACCTCCGGCCGCTCAGCATTGAAAAAATCCCGGACGGCCTGCTGATTTCTAAGATCCAGCTCACTGCTGCTTGACCCGATTAAACGCTTGTAACCTTTTTTTTCAAGCGATCGCCAAATCGCCGCACCCACCATTCCATGATGCCCTGCAACGTAAATCTTTGCCTGCTTTTCCACCATATCGAATTATGCTAAAAGTTCTGGACTTTCCTTTTCCAATCGTTCATATATCTTTTTCACATCCTGCGCTTTCGAACGGTCCAAGACCAAAATTGCATCCGCAGTCTCCACGAGAATGACATTTTCAACCCCTAGAAATTCGACCCGCTTATCGGAACCAATCACCAAATTAGATCCTTTGCGGGCTGTGCTATCAGAAGGGGTGAACTCATATAATGCATCAAACGACCCCATATCCGACCAACCGAATTTTGAAGGAACAACTTTGATACGCTTAGAACGTTCCATTACCGCATAATCTACACTAATGGACGGAATTTCCATACTCTCCGGGAGTGGTAAAAAACCCTCCTTAGATTGCTCAAAAGCCCTTTTTGACGTGGCATAAACCGTCGGTTCATACCGGGCGAGTTCATCCAAAAACACACCCGCAGCAAAGCAGAACATGCCGCTGTTCCAGAGAAAATTCCCTCTGGCAATAAACTCTTCCGCTAGCGCAAAAGACGGTTTTTCCCGAAAGGACAACACTTCGTTTCCTGTGTACTCAATATAACCAAAACCCGTTTCAGGCTTGGCGGGTACTAACCCAAAAGTGACTAAATGGTCTTCCTTTGCCAATTCGATTGCCTGATATATCGCATCTGAATACGCCGTACCAGCCTGTATCAGGTGATCTGACGGTGTCACCAACAAAATATCCTTAGGATGTACCGATAAAGCCGCGAAGGCAATCGCTGCCGCTGTATTTCTGGGAGCGGCTTCAATCACCTCTTGGTATTCGCTTGCATCAAGCCCCTTGAGTGAGTCTCTCGACAATAAATAATTATCCTTTCCCCCAACTACCACTACCTTTTCACAGAAAGGCTGATTCCGCTGTACGGTAAGTTCAAACAAAGATCTGCCTTCAAACAGGGGCAGATACTGCTTCGGTCTAGATTTTCTTGATAAGGGCCAAAGCCTACTCCCAACGCCTCCAGATAAAATTACGTTAATCACACTCATTTCAGAAAGTAAAAGTTTTTGGTCAGCAAAATACGATCAGATCAAATGATAAACCGGGTAAAGTTAAGAAAACCCCCGCTATCTCGGCGCAAATCTAATAAAAAATAATGAGTTACATTTATTATTATTCAAAATACATTTATTTAGTGTTTTAATCACCTAAATAGCTACCAAGTATCAGACGGTGAATAGGTGAGGTGAATAATCTAAATGGGCCAAAGGATTTAAATATTTGACTGGAATACGTTCGGAAATCGGTGTTCAATTGAATATTTTTGTCAGAGTCAACTAAATACCCTACCGTATGAGTGAAAACAACCGTTGGTTTGTGATGTATACTGCGCCTCGGGCAGAAAAGAAAGTGGCGGAACGACTTTCCGAAAAAGGAGTCGAGGTATACCTCCCTATGGTAGAACAGGTTAGGCAATGGAGTGATCGAAAAAAAAAGGTAGTTGTGCCACTTTTTAACGGCTATTTATTTGTGAAAATACCCAAAGACCGTCTTTGGGAAGCACTGCAAGTCAACGGTGCCGTGAAGTTTGTTAATTTTTCAGGCGAGCATGCCTCGGTGCCGCAAACAGAAATAGATACGATTCGTAGGATAATAGAAACGGGCGTGTCTGTGGAGGTAAATACAGATCCCATCGAAAAAGGTGAAAAAGTGAGAATCCTAGGTGGACCACTAGAGGGCTTTGAGGGCGAGTGTGTACAGAAATCCAACCAAGACTATTTTATTATACGAATTCCCGGAATAAACCAAAACATGCTGATCAATGTTGCCAGGAAATATTTGGATGTAATCAAAGACTGATTGATCTAATCCCGTTAAGCATTCGGTGAGAGGGTTTTCGATGCAACTTTTTATTTTATATATTGGCTGCTTATCGAAAACCACTTTGTTAAACCAAACGCAAATTTTGCATGGAAAAGCACCTATATGGAACGGGATTGATTGGAAACTGCTCCTACATTGCCCACATCGAGAAAAATTCAAACATCAGTTGGCTATGCCTGCCCCGGTTCGATAGTGATTTTATCTTTGGTTCCATGCTAGATAAAGAAAAAGGGGGCGAATTCACCATCCTTCCCCAAAATGGCGGCTTTGAATCGGAACAAAGCTACCTAGAAAATACCAATGTACTCCAGACAGTAATCACCAATACAGCAGGTGAATCCTACTCGGTCACTGATTTTGCACCACGATTCGAAAATTACGATCGGCATTACAAACCTTTGATGCTCGTCCGTAAAGTAGAACCGATTAAGGGAGAACCAAAAATCAAGATTAAATGCGCACCTGTTAGCAATTATGGTAGTGAATTTCTGATTCCCTCGCAGGGAAGCAACCACATCCGGTTTGCAGGAGCTGCACAACAAATACGACTTACGACGAATTGTTCCATCTCTTACATTTTGGAAGAAAAGGAATTTAGGCTGAACCGCCCTATCTACTTGGTATTTACTTATGGAAGTCCCTTAGAAGCCCCCATAGAGAGTACGATAGATCGGTTTTTGATGGAAACCATCATGTATTGGCGAAAATGGATCAAGTCTACCAGCATTCCAAATTTCCACCAGACCCTTGTGGTACGATCTGCATTGGCGTTAAAGATTCACCAATACGAAGATACCGGAGCAATCATTGCTTCTTCGACTACCAGCTTACCCGAATCTCCCGGATCTACCAGAAATTGGGATTATCGGTATTGTTGGATGAGGGATACTTTTTACACACTGAATGTTTTTAACCATTTAGGCCATTTTGAAGAGCTGGAGCGTTACTTTGAATACATCCAAAACCTACCCACCGATAAGGAAGGGCGGTACCAGCCCCTTTATTCCATCACCGGGTCTGCTCTCTTGGAGGAACGAGTCTGTGACCTTGAGGGCTATTTGGGTAATCAGCCGGTGAGATTTGGAAACCAAGCGTATACCCATATTCAGAACGACCTCTACGGGCAGGTATTGGTCAGTTTACTCCCCCTGTATGCGGACAAACGATTTACTGAATCCGAGAAAAGCCATTCGAGGCCCTTTATAAACAACTTGCTTCACAAAATAGAACAAACCATGGACGAAAAAGACGCCGGACTATGGGAATTTCGAAGGCTTCAACAACAACATTGTTACACATTTTTATTTCACTGGGCTGGGGCTTCCGCTGCTATTAAAATAGCTGACCGGTTAAAGGACGGCAATATGAAAGAAAAGGCTGTCTATCTCAAAAATCTGGCAGCCGAAAAAATCGAGCAATGTTATGTGCCCGACCTAAAAGCCTATGCACAGGCAATCGGTAGTAGAAACATGGACGCAAGCACGCTCCAATTGATCACCATGGGTTACTTCGGCGATGATTGCGAACGGGCAAATAATCATTTGAAAATGCTGGAAAAAGACTTACTTGCCAAAGACTACCTTTTCTACCGCTACAAACATTCAGACGATTTTGGTGAACCAGAGACGACCTTCCTCATATGTGCTTTTTGGTACATCGAAGCCTTGGCCTGTGTCAATCGCTTGGACGAAGCGATCGAAGGCTTTGAAAAATTGACCCAATACTGCAATCACCTCAAGCTTTTCAGCGAGGACGTAGACCATCTCACCGGAAGTCAATGGGGCAATTTCCCTCAAACATACAGTCATGTGGGGCTAATGAACGCAGCCTACAGAATTGGCCAAAAAATCAACAAACCTGATTTTCTGGTCTAATCAGGTAATTCCCTATTCCTAAAAAAACTCAAAGAGGCTGCTTCATTCGTGGAAGCAGCCTCTCTAAACTACCTTTTTTTCAATTACCTCTGCGACCTTGGGAAGTGGAGGTTCTCCCGCTACTACTTGGTGCAGCTGCAGAACCACCTCGGGAGGATCCGCCTGAACTTACCCTTGGTGGCGATGATTGCCTCCTAGGGGCGGAACTCGTTGATACACGGGAATTTTGCGAACCTCTGTTGCTCGGAGGAGCAACCCGGTTTGGCTGCTGAGTCCTTGCTGGAGGTGAAGCCACCCGGTTTTGGCTTGTTCTAGGCGGAGTGGCTACCCGGCTGGTAGATCTCGTGGCTGCCCTTAGCTGCTGCTGTCGCTCACCCTGACGGGGCTGAACGGTAGTAGATTGCCGGTTAGAAGGTGTCATTTGCTGTCCTACTCTCTGCTGTCGTTGTTCGTTGGAGGCTCGGGAACCATCACCTATACGATTTCCCAACGGGGCGTTTCTAGGCTGGGATGCTACCCGTGGTACCGAAGTATTTGACCTCTGCTCCGCGCTCCCCTGCCGAGCTTCTGCACTGCCTGTAGCTTGCGGACGATAGGCAGGCGCTGCCGATCTCGATTCAGTAGTCGGACTTGTGACCGTTGCTCTCGCAGACCTCGCAGATTCTCCTCCCAATTCATTACCTGAAGATAACCGTGGGTTTCTGCCAGACGGAACTGCTGCCGTTGAGGCTTGCCGTTGGTGGACAGAAGACCTGCTATTTTCGACCATCGCCGGTACCGGCACGGTTGACCTCCTACGCTCTTGGAATTCACTGGAAGTATACGCTCTCGATGGCCTTGCATCTGCTGCATTTGCTCGGTTACTCACCGGGGAAACTTCCGGTCTATAAACGGTGATCTGATTGTTTTCCAAATTGGCCCGGCCAGGTCGCCGGCCATCCCGTACATCGTATACAGGCACTCGACTTCTGGTTACTCGCTGCAACTCGGACCTACTCGGGCCGGCTATGTAGGTACGGTTATCATACACGTAGGTATTGTTAATAATGGTCGTTTGATTATAGATGACAGCGACATTTCTAGGTGGAATGTAGTAGTTATATATATTTCTGGCCAGAAAACGCCGTCTTGGAACAAACACCCAATAGTTTACCGGAAAGCCTACCGACACATGTACTCCAACCCGAGGCCACATGGGAGCCCATCCATAATAACCCCTTCCGGTCCTCCATTCGACCCAGGCAGGCCCCCATTCATACCCAGGTACCCAAGCCCACCCATAAAAGTCCGTGTAAAACCACCTTCCGTAGTGAAACGGTGCCCACCCCCAATCATACAAGGATACCCATGTATTACCAAAACGGGAATTGACCCAATAACCATTGGTTCGGTAGGGTTGAAAGCCCGCCTCTACATACGGAATCCAAATATAACCATGCGTGGGATCCTGAACCCAGTCTCCGTAAGGAGCCAGTCCATCATAAAAGACTTGAAACGAAACACCAATGGTATTAATTTTTGCTTCTGCCGGCTGACTAACCGAAAAAACCAAAAGTACCATTGCCATACATACACCTAAGATGGTGTTCGAAAGCCGAATATTCATTGACGTTTTCATAGCTTTTCAGGTTTGGTTACTTGGTTTATTTTACGAAACAACAAACATAATGTTCTAAAAAAATGAATTATTTTATTATTTAAATTGGAAATAAAGTCATATTTAAAAATTTTATAAATAAAAAATGCCTATAATTAAAATTATAGGCATGTGTCACGACGATACATTTATCCGTGTTGCTTAGGTCAATTTTTCGATTTTTTGTGCTACCTGCTCTGCTTCTGCCATTAGCTCATCTGCAGCCTTTCGATTTGTATGCGACATTTTATGTGCTTTCTCCATCAACTGCCTATACTCATCGGCTAACCGTTCCTTTTCTGTCTTTTTCTTAAATAATCCAAACATAGCTTTTTATTGAAGAAACCTGTTGCCTAAGAAGGTTGTTTTCAATTAATTGAAATTCTCAAACATCAGGTCGTCTTGATCTTCATCCTCTTCCACTACCTCATCTCCTTTGAAGTTAATTATGTCCTCAAGCGTGCCTGAACGTGTGTAATATTTCCACGCTCCTTCTTTCTTACCTTCTTCCATTTTACCCTCAGAAGCGGTTCGACCATTGTCGTGAAAATACTTCCACTGTCCTTCAGCCTGCCCATTTTTATAAATGCCCTCCGATTCCTTTACCCCATCGACATAATAGGTTATCCTCGATCCATTTCCATCCTTCAAAGTACCCGGATCAAGCGTCTTTGACCCATCGTAACTGTAATACTCACTGACATTCATGAGGCGTCCAAATCGCCAAGTTTCTTCTTGTGTAAGTTGCTTATTATCATAAAACAGCCCCCACACGCCATCTTCTTGACCTAGGAAGTAACTCCCCACAGATTTCAACTGACCACCGTCGTAATAATAAAACCACTGCCCATCCTCACTGCCTAGCTTGTATTCACCTTCTGCAACAAGTATGCCGATTTTATTGAAATACTTCCAAAGACCGTGTTTTAAATCACTTCGGTACTCGCCAATCGAATATAATGTACCCTCTGGAAAGAAGCTCCGCCAAACTCCTACCTTCATCCCATTCTCGTATTGACCTGTGACAGAGGGATTTCCATTGCTATGATTTTCGACGTATTTTCCTACCGGCACACCAAGTTGGTATTCCATTCGCTTGGAGAGATTTTTATTTGGAAAAAATTCCTCCCATACGCCTATGGGAATATCGTTTTCATATTGTTCCTTGCGGGCAGTACGCCTATTCTCGTAAAAAAACTCCCAGTTTCCAGTTTTATTTCCAGCTGAATCGTATTCCTTTTCCGATTCAACTATATTGGTCTCCGGAAAATACGTAATCCATTTACCCACCCTTCGACCGTTGTCATAGGTACCTTCCTCCATCACACGCTTATTCATGCTATACCTCTTAAATTCGCCATGGGGACGATTATTGCGGTAACTAGCCTCTACTGCTAGCACGCCGTAGGGTGTGTATTCCAAGTAGGTCCCTTCCTTCAGATTCGCCTTAAAAGTCTGCCTAACGGCCAATTGCCCATTTTCGTAGTAGGTAAGCCAATCACCGTCCTTTTTCCCGTCCACAAAACGCCCTTCCTGCTTCACTTGCTTTGGATCAACATAATCCGGACGCCCACTCTTTCCATAATATTCTTTATAGGGCCCTACTAATACACTATCCTGAAACACCGCCTCCTTTACCAACGCCCCGTTTCTATCAAATTCCATATAGGCTCCATTCAAAAGATTATTCTTGTAGCCCGCTACAATATGCCGCTGATTATTACTATGATAGGTAGCCCACTGCCCCTCCTTTATCCCATTCTGAAACGTCCCCTGCTGAATCATTCGATTGGACCTTGGATCGACAAATTTCCAAAGACCGTCCATTCTGTTGTTGACCATCACCCCCGACCCCATCAAGGTAGAGTCGGCATTATAGATGTTTACTGCTTGACTTTGGGCAAAAACGTCGTGCATCAAACACACACCTATCACTAGAGAAAAAAGGAATTTCATCATTTCGCTTTTTGGATTCGGTTAATCTTACGGTCAGTCATCAAACTTGGTTCCAAGTTAAGTCTTAAACCCAAAAAAATGTATAGTTTTTCCATATAATTTATAGTAAATGACCTCAATTCCATCGGGTACAAGAATTTTTTACGCTGTTACTTACCGTTTAAGAAATCAAACTGAAAACAACCCCGTTAGTTCATCAACACAATCAATCAACTGTGCTTCTGCATCGCATTTTTCCCCCTCCAAAACAACCTGACGGAAAACATGAAAAAGCCGCTCTTGGCTACCTACCCTGTCTGACTTAGAACGCTTGGATAAGGCTCGGTGACGACCCTGATCGATGATTAGCTCATATTGCCAGCGTGATTCTGTATCAACCAACCGGTATCCCCTCGCTTTCAACTTCCCAAAAAAATATTTATCCCAGACCAGCGAATACCGCGGATGATCCGATCCGACAAACAAAAACACAAAAGTGCCCCTGCCCCACCAGTGAAGAATACGGATATTCAGACCGCTCTTGGCATCGAAATCCCGACCAATATCCAATACCTGATAGGGGCAATGCACCAATTCATTACCTTTAGAGATTTTACACCCCCTGAATCCCTTCCACCCTTGATTCCTTGCATTTACCATCACCCGGTTGGCGACACCAGATAGGATATCCTCATAAAGCGATTTGAAGCGGTGAATCTCTTCGAAGAGACCCCGCTTACCTGCTACCTCCCAAGCACGCTCCAACTCCCCCATGATCCAATCACCACTTGATCAACGCCGATCCCCAGGCAAAACCGCTGCCGAATGCCGCCAAACACACAATATCACCTTCTTTCATTCGCCCCGCTGCCCACGCCTCGCTGATGGCTATCGGAATCGTAGCCGCGGTCGTATTACCATACTCGGTGATATTGTTGTATACTTTACTGTCCGGTAAACCAAATTTTTGCTGAATATATTGACTAATCCTAAGGTTCGCTTGGTGGGGAATGAGAAGGTCAAGATCGGAAACATCCATTTCGTTTGCTTTAAGCGCCTCCAGAATGACTTCGTAAAAACGGACCACTGCATGCTTGAAGACTGCATTTCCATTCATGTATAAATTAAATCCTCCCGCATCGATCATTTCTTGGGAAATACGAACCTCCCTACTGCTGCCCGGATCCTTCACAAAAAGCTCCTCGGCAAAATCTCCGTCCGCATGCAAATGAGTGGAAAGGATTCCAGAATCGCTCTCTTGATTAGCCTGTACGATGACCGCTCCGGCTCCATCAGCAAAAATCACCGCGCTCGATCTACCCTGATCACTCTTATCCAACGCGGAAGACTGAATTTCAGCACCAACCACCAAGATGGTCCTATACATGCCTGACCTGATATATTGGTCAGCAATAGAAATTGCATAGACAAAACCCGAGCACGCATTACGAATATCTAGGGCACCAATACCCTGCAGTCCCAGCTCACGTTGAAGAAGTACGCCATTGCCCGGAATAAAATAGTCCGGCGTAATGGTGGCAAAAATGATGAAATCTATGTCAGCTGTCTCAATACCTGCGTGCAGGACGGCCCTTTTGGATGCTTCCAATGACATACTCGTGACAGAATCCTTACCGGGTACAAACCACCTTCTCCGCTCTATACCAGTTCTCTCCACAATCCACTCGTGGTTTGTGTTCATCATCTTTGACAGGTCATCATTGGTAACTACACGCTCAGGCAAATAATGCCCTGCGCCTATTATCTTGGATTTATTCATTCCTTGTTACGTCATACGATTGGTAAGACAAAGTTCCGATTTATCATCAGATTTGCAAGTCGGTTCCCTTGGATGGTTTTTTTTTGTAGTCCGAAATAAAAATTTCCATCTTTTTTTAAAAATACTACTGGATTTTTTTTGATTAGCCCGGTCTCATGTTTTTTGTCCCTCAAATTAATAAAAACGAATTTCAATTCGAATTCAGATAAAAGTCAACTATTCCCTGCTAAGTGCAAAATCAAAAAAAACACTCAAATCCTTTTTTGTTAAAATAGTTTGTAATTAATTATCGAAAACATAATCAAATAGCAAATGTTGTTAAAGTTATTCTGTAAAACGTTTACTTATATTCTAAATAACAAAAGGCAATAAAATAGATTTGAGGTTCAAATTTGCACTTATCAAATTAGGCATGTTATCACGAAAAAACCAACCTAAGCTATGATCCAACGCTACAATGTATCGACACTGTTTTTAATTCTGGGACTTTCCCTGGTGGTATTCACCAAAGTTCAGGGAGCTAACACAAAATCCAACGGCCATTTGCAGTCAATCAACGAAACTGACTCGCTCTCCGGGTCACGGCTGCGAGAGACCGCTACATTCCCAAAACCCTCCGTTAAAATCACACCCATCGTCACCGCAAATAGATCGGGAATCCTTTACGGAGACCCAATCCATACGGTTCCCGAAACCTACGCCCCGTCAATCAGTCGCCTTCGTGGATACCGGGAAATGATACGCGGATTCAGAGAGATGGAACAAGACGAACTACTAGCTCAGCCCCAAATCAATCCCGAGGTTGCATTTACGCTTCAAGCGTATCCGAACCCTGCCTCCCATGTGGTCAAACTAAAAGTCGGAAGTGCGTTAGCGATACAAAAAGTGGAGATTTATGATGCCTCAGGCACGTTAAAAAACACCTGGGACGTAGATGCCGGGCCTTGGCAAAAAGAGGTGCTCGAACTCAATACCGGAAACTTGGGCTCCGGAAGCTACACGATACGGGCATACAGCAACGGTATCCCTTTGAAGCCCACCCGAATTATCATCAGCAGATAGATCTTAGAGCCTACCTTGGGCCTTTAATTTCCAATAGCGCATCAACCCAGCCACGGACATCCAACTGGGGTTTGCGTATTCATAGAGAGACTGAACATCCTCGGAAATCCTGAGGATGTTCATTTGGGAACGCGTAAATTCCATAAAACGAGGTGTCGTATCGTCTACAGTTGCCCCCTTGTCAAACTCATTCTTCATCCATTTCGCCCAGGAATCAATCGAAAGCTCCAACTCAGATAGGTGCGAACCTACCTCGTCCACTACGCCAAAATGAGTCAAAAAAAGACGGGAAGGGGCAATTTTCCGAATCAACCCCAAGGATGCGGCCCATGCTTCCAAATGTATATCGGGCGGTGGGCAGGGTGGCACCACAGGCCCTCCGCAAATCTTGACTCCCCCGACGTCGCCGGCAAAAAGCCCCCCTTCAAACTCCCAAGCAATGTGATGTGAAGCATGTCCAGGCGTGTGCCAAGCGGTAAATACCACATCTCCAAAAACGAAGGATTCTCCGTGGGCTGCTTCGGTGATAGCATGTTGGGAGATCGGCTCCATCCTACCCCACAGTTTTTCCATATTCTCCTTCCCATAGATCAGTGAAGCAGAATTCCAAAGTCGCTCAGGCGATGCCAAATGAGGAGACCCCACCGGGTGTACGTATATTTGGGCACCACCTTTTGCCAACTTCCAAGCAGCACCGGCATGGTCAAAGTGAATGTGAGTCAGCAAAACGTGACGTATATCGGAAATCTGATATCCTAATGCTGCAACTTTATGTTTCAGCATAGAAAACGTACTCTCAGGTCCTGTCTCTATCAGAATAAGCCCTTCGCTACTTTCCACCAAAAATGCGCCTATGGTTTCGTTGGCGTCCTGAAATTGAAGATCTAGGATTTCTACCTTTCGCATATACTTTACCCAAATAGGGTATAATTACCAAACTGATCCATTGGCATCGTCTTTCTGATCACTGCGGGAGAATCATTGGAGATATGATTTACCAAAGGAGAGACCGTGTAGGAAAGCATGTTTTCTTCTGCGTATGGTCGTAACAAAGCGACCAACGTTTCCTCGGAAGTACTCGGGTTTAGCCAAGTAGACTCGGCATCTCTATCCAATATCACCGGCATTCGATCGTGAACTTCATTGACCATCCCATTGGGAGCTGTAGTCAATAACAAAAAGGTGTGCTGAACCTCTCCTTCTGTATTTTCATATTCATCCCAGATGCCTGCAAAGGCAAACAAACCCTCATCCAAGAGGGTAAATCGATAAGGGATCTTGGTCCTTTTGCCCATCTTTTTCCACTCAAAAAAACCGTCAGCGGGCACCAGGCAACGCTTTTTCCGAAAGGAATTCTTAAAGGAAGCGGTCTCCCGGATTGTTTCGGCCCTTGCATTGATGAATCGCTGCGCTACCGGCTTGTTTCTGGCAAACTCCGGTGTGATACCCCAATAAAAATGGGAAAAACCCATGGGGCTATCCGAGGTAATCACCGGAGCAAGCTGGGTTGGCGCTATGTTGTATCTGGGTTGGAATGGTTCCAGCATTTCCGCTTTGAACCGCTCTTCCAGTACCGCCTTGCTTTTTGCCAAGGAGTATCTTCCGCACATAGAATTATTTTTTTATCGTTAAAGATACGTGTTTAATCGAAATGGATAAAATCAAAGGCCCTTTTTTCAGACCAATAGGGCATTCCGGCCCTTTCGGGACTGAATCCCACATGCCCACCGGTATCGGTAAATTCCATAAAGACATCATCCAACACCTTTCCCAGTTTTTCAGGAAAACAGCTTTCACTCAAAAAAGGGTCATTACGGGCATTTAGAATCAACACAGGAATGGTGATCCCTTCGAGAAACCCCAGCGCAGAACAAGACTGGTAATAATGATCCGCATTCATAAA
The DNA here is from genome assembly GCF_017811155.1 of Lunatimonas salinarum. Classification (GTDB taxonomy): domain Bacteria; phylum Bacteroidota; class Bacteroidia; order Cytophagales; family Cyclobacteriaceae; genus Lunatimonas; species Lunatimonas salinarum. The sequence continues at coordinate 312,973 of NZ_JACVCV010000005.1, forward strand.
ACCATGCAACGGACCGGTATATCGATTATCAAAATCCCTTAAGGTTCTTACTCCTTTTAAATCAGCTACAGAAATCCGATCAGGAAAAGCCTTGGCCTTTTCCATGACCTTTTTCTTCAGTGACTTCAAAAACCGGTGCGAATAAAGCCAATTGGAAGGGCGGGAGATTTGGTCAGCCGCCCCAGCAAGGTCCAATGGAACCGAGATAGCGACTGCTTTGCGAATTTTATACCCCGCAGGCTGTCGCTCCCCCAGGTACTTTAAGATTAAATTACCCCCTAGACTGAATCCGACTAAAAACACATGGCAATAGCCAGTATGAGCGTAGCGGATCACAGTATCCAAATCGTGGGTAGCTCCCGAATGATAAAACCCAGGCTGCAGGTTCTGCGAACCACCACAGCCTCTGAAGTTCCAGTTAAGGATATCGTATCCCTGTCCGGAAAAAAAATCAGCCATTCCACGCATATAAGGCCTCCTGCTGTTCCCCTCCAGACCGTGGCTGATAATCACCAAACTATCAGCCCCCTTTTTCAACCAGTCCAAATCCAAAAAATCGCCATCCGGCGTAGTAATCCTTTCTCTCTCAAAGGGTAAGCTAGGAGTCCTTCGGAACACTGACGGAACAATCGTTTGAAGGTGACCACCAATTAAGAACCCAGGATGAACATAATTTTGATTTTTGACTACAGGCATTTCAATTATTCGCAAAGCAGTTAGGCCTTATCCGAGGTGAAAATACTATTATTAAATTTGAATAAACATATTTTAAGAACTATTTTTGGATTGCGGAAATTTAGAATTCGAAAAATTAACTTATGGCCGAGATAATACGAATGCCCAAAATGAGTGACACCATGGAAGAAGGGGTGATCGCACAATGGTTGAAAAAAGTTGGTGATGAAGTTAAACCAGGAGACATACTGGCCGAGGTAGAAACGGACAAGGCTACCATGGAATTGGAATCTTATGAGGAAGGTATCCTGCTCCATATCGGCGTGGAAGAAAAAGACGCTGTTCCGGTGAATGGCGTGATTGCCATTTTGGGAGAAAAAGGTGAAAATATAGACAGTCTGCTGAAGGACGTTGCAGGAGGGAGTGAACCTAATGCAAAATCCTCCCAAGACACACAGGAAGAAAAGAAACAATCCTCCGAACCCAAAAAAGAAGAAGCACCTGCAGAGGAAATCGATATCTCTGATGTTCCTGCTACGATCATTGCCATGCCTAAAATGAGCGATACCATGCAGGAGGGAACCATTGCATCTTGGCTTAAGAAAGTGGGAGACTCCGTTAAAAGTGGTGATATCCTCGCTGAAGTGGAAACCGACAAAGCTACCATGGAACTGGAATCCTATGAGGATGGAACCCTGCTGTACATCGGTGTGGAAGCGGGCGATTCCATCGAAGTGGATGGGGTAATTGCTGTGATCGGCGAAAAAGGAGCTGACTTTGAGAAGCTTCTTAAAGCACACAACCAAAAAACAGCGGGAAGTAGCAGCCCGGCAGAAGAAAAAAAGGCTCCAAAAACGGAAGTTGCTCCAACTGAAACAAATGAAAGCAAGCAACAAACAACCGTCGCTTCGACCTCCTCTTCTGAAAATGGCCGAGTAAAGGCCTCCCCATTAGCCAAAAAAATCGCCAAAGAAAAAGGTGTGGACATCGCCCTGATCAAGGGTAGTGGGGACCACGGCAGAATCATCAAAAAGGACGTAGAAAGTTTTGACCCTGCATCAGCCAAGCCTTCGGTAGCTACGGCAGCTGCCCCAGCAGGAACGGCGGCGATAGGTCAGGAATCCTACAAAGAGGAAAAAGTATCGCAAATGCGTAAGGTCATCGCCAAGAGACTGGCAGAAAGCAAGTTTACCGCTCCGCACTTCTACCTCACCATGGAGATCAACATGGATAAAGCCATCGAAGCTAGAAAAAGTATGAATGAAGTGGCACCTGTTAAGATTTCCTTCAATGATATGGTCATCAAAGCCTGTGCGGTAGCACTGAAACAAAACCCTAAAGCCAATTCTTCGTGGTTGGGTGATAAAATCAGGTACAATGACCACGTGCATATAGGCATGGCGGTGGCCGTAGAAGAAGGTCTTTTGGTTCCGGTAATCCGATTTGCAGATTCCAAATCCCTCTCTCAAATTTCCAATGAGGCCAAGACATTGGCTGGCAAGGCAAAGAATAAAGAGCTACAGCCAAAGGATTGGGAGGGAAATACCTTCACGATATCCAATCTTGGCATGTTTGGCATCGATGAGTTTACGGCAATTATCAACCCTCCAGATGCCTGCATTCTTGCTGTCGGAGGAATCAAGGAAACCGTAGTCGTGAAAAACGGCGAAATGAAGATAGGAAATGTCATGAAAGTAACGCTTTCTTGTGACCACCGCGTGGTGGATGGGGCGGTGGGTTCGGCCTTCCTAATCACGTTGAAAAATCTCTTGGAAGATCCTGTACGGATTTTAATTTAATTTATTCAGATACGCTAAAACCAAAAAGTCCTACCTATTAGGACTTTTTGCGTTAATACAGTCTAAGCAACCTAGCGAAATACAGGCAATGGAGAAAATAAGATCGACCACTGTGGTGGCAATCAAACATAACGGAGAAGTAGTCATTGGTGCGGATGGTCAGGCGACCATGGGCAACACGGTAGCCAAGAGCAGCGTAAATAAAATCCGCAAATTACAACAAGGAAAGATCGTGACGGGATTTGCCGGGTCAACAGCCGATGCATTTACCCTATTGGAAAAATTTGAAGAAAAACTGGGAGCTTTTGGCAACAACATGAAGCGTGCCGCGGTGGAACTGGCCAAGGAGTGGCGGACAGACAGGATGCTAAGCAGGCTGGAGGCCATGATGATAGTAGCAGATGCCGATGACGTTCTGATCATATCCGGTACGGGAGATGTTATCGAGCCGGACCTGAATATTGCGACCATCGGTTCCGGAAGCATGTATGCCCAATCTGCCGCAAGAGCATTAAAAAAATACGCTCCGCAGCTAAGTGCTGAAGAAATGGTGCGGGAAAGCCTTGGCATTGCCGCGGATATTTGCATATACACCAACCACAACATAGTCGTGGAAAAAGTCAGTTCTCAGAAATAAGGGAAAAACAGGGCCATCTTCAAAAACTGGCCCTGCCCCAATTCTTAAATCTCAAAGTCATAAACCTGTACCTTGGCCCACTTGGCTTTGTGATCTTGGATAAACTGAAGGTGATCGGGATGTTCTTGGTAAACATCGTGATCGGATATACTGTCGAAATAAACGGTCAATGCAATATGGTAGCTATCGTCTATTACTTCTCGCTTGGGAGTTTTTGCGGGAATTCCCACTGAAAAATCCTTCGCGGTAGATACCGACCCGATTTTCTTGCAACCTTCCATCACGGCCGTCAAGTCCTTGTCAGGCTGATGCAGCCAAAAAAACACCTGGTGTACAATCATTCGTTAGTTTGTTTATAAAGTGGATATCATTTCGAATCAAATATACGGAATTTCACAACCAACACCGATAAAAACGAACCATAGAGTGAATACTGACAAAAACCGAAGACTATGGAAAAACCTATATACAGTACATAAGGCATTCCCTTACTAGACCACTATAAAACACCTTTTGAAATGAACTATCGAAAACTTGGCAAAACAAACTTTAATGTTTCGGAAGTAGCACTGGGAACCTGGCAGGTAGGCGGCGGATGGGGTAGCACCTTTGATCAACAAACCGCATCCCGGATTATTCACACTGCTTTGGATGCCGGTGTAAACTTTATAGACACCGCAGACGTGTACGACGCGGGCCTGAGCGAGGCAGCAGTGGGGAAAGCCCTCAAAGAGCGTCGTGAACGAATTTATGTGGCAACCAAGTGCGGAAGACAGATTCAGCCACACCGAAACGAGGGCTATACCGTCGAGGTACTGCGAAAGTACGTGGAGGCAAGCTTGAAAAATATGCAGCTTGAAACGATCGATTTAATACAGCTGCATTGTCCGCCCACACCGGTATATTCAAGGCCCGAAATCTTTGGACTATTTGAAAGACTAAAAGAAGAAGGCAAGATTCAACACTTGGGAGTAAGTGTTGAAACCGTTGCGGAAGCTGAGATGGCACTCAACTTTTCGAACGTCGCTACGGTACAAATCATCTTTAACATGTTCCGTTTAAAGCCTGCTGAAAAATTCTTTGCTCTTGCACAAAAAGAGGAATGTGGTATTATCGTCCGAGTCCCCCTTGCCAGCGGAATGCTTACAGGAAAACTTCACTCCAATAGTCAGTTCGCTGAAGGTGATCATCGAACTTTTAACAGACAGGGAGAGGCTTTTGACAAAGGGGAAACGTTCTCGGGAGTACCCTTTGATCTTGGCCTTCAAGCAGTGGAGGCGCTAAAGCAGGTGTTTGGAAACCATGCCCCGCTCGCTGCCTTTGCGCTGCGGTGGATTTTGATGTTCCCCGAAGTGAGCACGGTGATCCCCGGGGCTTCTACACCAAGCCAAGTCCATCAGAATATTTCAGCCGCCGGATTACCCCTTCTTACACCCGATCAAATGGATGCCGTAAAATCCATCTACGAAAAACACATCAAGCCCGTAGTACATAACCTCTGGTAAACGAAAAAAACCAAGCCCTGAGACCTACGTCCCAAGGGCTTGGTTTCCCCGTAGCTGTTGAAAAATAATCCGGCAAGATACTATTTTAAAAGGGGCCGGAAAACCTAGCAATAACCCACAATCTACTGAGGCTTGGAAGTTCTCTCTCCCATCAGCAACACTTCACTGACCTGCACTTCGGTCACATATTTCTTTTCTCCGCTCTTATCCTCATAAGATCGGTTGACCAACTTTCCTTCTATCCCGATTTCAGCGCCCTTGTCGGTATACTTATGGATGATATCGGCCGCTTTTCCAAATGCCACCAAAGAATGCCAGTAGGTCTCTTCCACTCTTTCTCCTTTGGTGTTTTTGTACGATTCATTTGTTGCCAACCTAAACCTCGCCATGGTGGTACCTGTGCTTAATGTCCGATAATCTGCCTTTGCGCCTAAGCGTCCGATCAACTGTACTTTGTTTTTTAGAGCATTCATGTTTGTAAACGTTAAAGGTTTAGTAACTGATTTCGTAAGTCATCCGTCTAAAACGAACGTTGCAAAGTTGCCTACCCAAATTGTCATTTGCCGTATGTTTTTCGTTTCTATCCGTTTACAAACGCTTACAAACGTTTGTTAAATCCGGTTTTTGCCGTATATTCCCTTCAATTTTTAGCTAAAACACACTTTTATGGAAAACGAGATTGAAAGAAAATGCCAAAGTTGTGGTAAACCTATTCAAGGGCGGGTGGATAAAAAATTCTGCGATGACTATTGCCGCAACGCATACAACAATCAGCGGACGGCAGCAAGCACCAAGATCGTTCGCAATATCAACAACGCGCTGAAGAAAAACAGAAATATTCTAGCAGAGCTGATTAAACAACAGGGAGAGATTGCCAAAACAACGAAACAGAAACTGATAGAAGAAGGCTTCCAATTTAAATACATCACGCACACTTACACCAATAAAAAGGGAAATGTATACGTGTATTGCTACGATTACGGATACCTCCCTCTGGAAAACGATTGGTATTTAATCGTCAGGCAAAAGGTCACTTAAACTTCCTGTACTTGGACGTAGATGTGTCAAAGAAAGAATAAATTCAGACAGGCTGACCTAGCAAGAAAAAATTTCCCTTATAGACTTCTGCACATACTGCTTAGGCAAAAATTTCACCACTTTTCCGGATTCGTCCACACGCTCAATATCCCGCTCATCCACTGAACTACTCAATACATAAATCTCCGAATTAAGTGCTACAGAATCCAAGTTTTCAATAAAATCCCATCCCGTCATCTGTGGCATCAACAGGTCTACGAACATGTAATTGGGTTTAATGGCATAAACTTCCTTTAATGCATCAGCCGCACTAGAAAACTTAAATATGCGAAATGGTTGGGTGACATGCCGTTGGATAAATTTCTCCGTCACAAAACTACTCACCACATCATCGTCAATCAGCACAATATTTATCATTGAAATACAGTTTAATTATTTTAAAAAGCATTTTACATACTACAAATGTAAATAAAGAAAACAGAAAACCAAATCTTCGGATAGGTATTTTAGAAATTTCCAGGAAACAGCCCTCCGATTCGTTGAACTAAAAGGCAGAAGAAAAGAAGCCACGACGGCAACTAAAACCAAAAATGAAATCAAGCGATTAGCTCAGACTGGAGGATCAAGGCCATGTTAAGGAAGGATTTGGATTTTTTCTGGTAGCATTTAAAACAGCGAATAAAAAAACAAGAATTTAATGCCTGTATTTCTCCGGTAGCCTATATCTTAAGTCCATTTAGGGTCACAAAGAGGAAACTGATGAAAATGGCTTTGTTGCGGCCAAAGAAAAATGAAAAAAGCGCTTGTAAGAGAACTCTTACAAGCGCTTGATAATCAAGAGCCCCCTGTCGGGATCGAACCAACGACCTACTGATTACAAGTCAGTTGCTCTACCAGCTGAGCTAAGGAGGCGTTTCGGATAAACAGCTAGCCGATTCATCTACCCGATTAACCTACATAAACGAGTAATTCGTTAATGCGAGTGCAAATATAGAAGCTTCACAAATGAAGATCAAGCAAATATTAAGGAAATTTCCACGCAACCAGAAATACCCCTAAAAATGAGCTCATTAAAATTCCCGGATAATCGAAAGCTTCTTCTTCAGACGGTCTACTTCCTGTTCGGCCTTGCCGATCTTCTCCTCAAATTGATCCTTCAATTTGTCTGCGGTTTTGGATGCAGCGAAAAACTCCAAATTATTTTTCCATAAGGTGATGTTATTCTCCAAATCGGCAATTTGCTTTCTGATACCATGTTCTTTTTTATTCAGTACCCTCGCGCTATTGGGGTCGGCTTGGATCTTGTTTAGGTTTAGCCTGAACAGAAAATCATCCTTATCAGCCCCTTCAACCCCTAATTTAGCTATGTACAGATCCACCACATCGGAAAAGGCTGCCGCTATTTCCTTAATATTTTTCCTTGGAACGAAACCAATAGAATTGAATTCCTGGATATAAGCCTCAAGTTTTTCTTCACTGAGGTCAGCACTGGCCTTCGCCTCCTCGGCTATCTGCACACACAATGCCTTTTTCTTATTTAGATTATCCTCATATTCCTTGTTTGCCTCCTTATTGGAATTTCTTCTGCTTTGAAAAAAAGTGTCACAGGCAGCCTTGAACCGACCATACAAGTCATCCCGGCTTTTCTCCGGCATCGGTCCGAGCTCCTTCCACTCCCTTTGCAACCGTATTAGTTCATCGGATGACTCCTTCCAATCCGTGCTATCCTTATGCTTTTCTGCCTCAAGTATTAATAGCTCTGCCTTTTCCTTATTCCGCTTTCGAACCTCATCCAATTCTTTAAAAAACTGGTTCTTATGATTGAAGAACTGCTTGAAAAGCCCCCAAAACGCCTTATTCACTTCCCTGCCGTTTTCTTTGGGGACTGGTCCGATCGCCTCCCAATCTTTTTGGATAGCAAGCAGCTCCTTTGTTTTGTTATTCCATTCCTTTATTCGATCGGCTTTAAAATCTCTAAAAGGCTCTAACTTTTCGATCAGCTTTAATTTCAGCTCCAGATTACCTTTATAAACAGACTTTTGCTCTTCATAGAATTCCTTCCGTCGAGAGTAAACGGCATCAGAGGCAGCCTTAAACCGTTGCCAAACCTGCTCCTGATCCTCTCTAGGTACCGGGCCTACATGCTTAAACTCTTCATGTAGCTCGTTGAGATTTTTGATTGCTTCCTTCAAATCGGATTCTGAACCGAGGGCCTCTGCCTTTTCGCAAAGCTCTAGTTTACTTTCCAAGTTCTTCTTTCGATCCAGCTCCTTTAGTTCAAAATAGATGCTGCGATTATCATAAAATCGATCCATCAGGGCATTGTAGGACGCCCATAGGTTTTTATTCTGGTTAGCAGGAACAGGACCTATAGATTTCCACTCCTGCTGAATTCCCTTAATTACTTCTATACTTGACGTGGTCTCCTCACTGTCCACAAGCTCTCGAAGCCTGTCCAATACAGCCGTTTTAGCTGTTGCATTGCGCTCCTTCGCTCGTTCGTTTTCCTTAATCTGCTTAGACCTGCGCGACTTAAACTCATGATAGACTGCAAAAAACTCCCTATCTTCCTCTGCGTCCCGATATTCAAAGTCATCTTCAGCACCTCCATCTGCGAGAAAAAGCTCCAAAGCAGCGTCTTTCTCCTTTTGGTAAATTTCATCGTAATGACTTTTAATATCGTTTACCTGAGGGTCACATTTAATATACTGATCACTTTTTAAAATTTCTTTGATGGCAAGGAGCAGTTTTTGCTTCGAATAACCACTAAAATCAACCACCTCCTCATCTTGTGATTCTTCGCTTTGATCTTCTTCTGCTTCCAAACTGGCATTTTCTACTTCCTGCCCTTTACCCAATTCCGGATTTTCACTTACTTCTTGGGTCGCCTTGTTGTCTTCTTCAGACATTTCTTTATCATTCTCCATAATATACTAAACGTGCTGACTACTTAAGGGTGTCTAAACAAAAGTAGTGATTTTGGTTTAATTTAATCTTGGGTCTATCGGATAATTTGCTAAGACTTGATAGTCTCCGCCCATATTCTTTAGAATCACACGCCATAACTCGTCCGGATCGGAAAAGAAAATATGATCGGTAAACTCATTTTTGCATACGATCCAGGTCTTTTCTTCCAATTCCTCATTCAATTGGCCACCGTTCCATCCAGAATACCCGATAAAAAACCGAAAAGTATCCAGGTCCAAAACTCCCCTTTTGTATTTTTGGATGAGTTCATTGAAATCACCACCCCACCAAAGGTCTCCCTGAAGAGACACACTATCTTCGAGTTGCTTCTCGCCAAAATAGATAAAATGGAGCGTGTTTTGCTCGACTGGACCACCTACGTACACATCACTGTCAAATCCTTCCAAACCATCCAACAGGTCTCCAAGTTTAAACAAAGAAAGTTTGTTCAAAACAAGGCCAAAGGAACCTTTATCGTTATTTTCGCACAGTAGTACCACTGACCTCACAAAATTCTCATCTTGCAAAAAAGGCTCGGAAATAAGCAAGCATCCGGAATGTGGCGGTATCGTAGAATGCAAATGCATCAAAAATCATTTTGATATGAAGCGGTCAATATAAAGCAAAAAAAATTAAATACAACGATCTAGCGCATCTAAATTTAGTTTTCCCCTTATAAAACTATAAAATGAAAATATCAGACATCAGAAAGGAGTATTCTTCAAAAATATTAGAAATAAACAAGGTTGAAAAAAGTCCCATAGAACAATTCAAACGGTGGATGACGGAGGCACTAGAAGCCCAGGTAATGGAGCCAAATGCCATGAATCTGGCTACAATCGGGTTGGATAACCGCCCCTCCTCACGAATCGTACTTTTAAAGGGCATCGATCAGGGGTTCGTTTTCTTTACAAATTACGAAAGCAAAAAAGGTCAAGAACTCATAGAAACTCCCTTTGCTTCTCTCACATTTTTCTGGCCAGAAATGGAAAGGCAAGTACGTATAGAGGGCCGTACAGAAAAAATAAGTGAATCAGAATCCGACGAATACTTTCTTTCCCGACCGACCGAAAGTCAAATCGGTGCATGGACATCTCCCCAAAGCCAAGAAATACCAAGCAGGCTGTTTTTAGAGGAAAGGCGGAAACATTTTGAAGATAAATTCAATGAAAAACCACTCCAAAGGCCTCCTCACTGGGGAGGATTTAGGCTTTTGGCAGATCGATTGGAGTTTTGGCAAGGCAGACCTGGGAGGCTTCACGACAGAATTAAGTACCAACTTAGGGATGGCCAATGGAATATCGCACGCCTTGCGCCATAACCCTTCTGCAAACTAGAGAATCAAACCGGAGGTACCTATCATCGCATATAGATTGTTTAGATCAGGTGAAAAAGGTTTTCTATGCCAGGAACCCGCTCTACCGTAAAGCCCTCGCCATAGGTCACCGAAATCTTATGCCCCATCTCACGGGCACGTGCTTCGATGAAGTCCAGAAATCCGGGACGTGAAATAAAACTTTCCGGCTCCCGGCTCTCCGGATCAAAGAATTGGGACTTGAAAGCTAAGATACTGTTTTTTTTAACCTCCCAATAGTCAGAGATATCTACTACCAAATCGGGTTCAATATAATTATTTTGAATATAATGGTAAACGGCTTTGGGCCTCCAAGCGTCCTGAGGAACGCCATCGATCTCAGTCTCTAGACGACGGAGTCCGCTAAGAAAGCAAGCCTTTGTGGCTAAACTCCCTCCTTTTCCGTGATCCGGATGCCGGTCGGTGATGGCATTGGCCAAAACGATCTCTGGACGGTATTTGCGCAAGATCTTTGCGATTTCTACTTGATATTTCTTTTCCTCGGAAAAAAAGACATCTTCAAATGCGAGGTTTTCACGAGCACTCAATCCCAAAACCCTTGCCGCCGCATTCGACTCTTCCAGACGAATCGCAGGCGTGCCTCTAGTTCCCATTTCACCTTGGGTCAGATCCAGTATTCCTACACGATAGCCTTTGGCTACATGAGAGGCAATGGTACCAGAACAAGAAAGTTCCGCATCATCCGGATGGGCGGCTATCGCCAAAATATCTAGTTTTACCATATTCATCTTATTTTCAACCTCATCCCCACCCGGAGAATCGTCCTGGTAGAAATATTGTTCATTCGTGTAATATGAGAGACGGACACACCGTATTTCCTGGCTATCACCGAAAGATTCTCACCACTACGAACCCGGTGTACCACCGCCTCCTGCATCTTGATTACGTGGTCAAAACTAGCCGATGTTATCGTATACAAGGGACTTCGGATTTTGTGGTTTTCAAAATCATACAAGTTCTTTGGATCAATCGAGAGCCCTTTATACCGCACTTCAAAATGAAGGTGTGGACCGGTACTCCTCCCGGTATTTCCCCCGAATCCAAGCACAGAACCCGCAACCAATTCCTCCCCTACCTTCACCAAAATCTTGGATAAATGCCCGTAAAGAGTCTCCAACCCATTGCGGTGACGTACCAATACAAAGTGTCCATACCCGTACCGATCATAACTTGCCATTCGAACTATCCCGTCAAATGCCGAAAAGACCGAATCCCCCACACTTAAGCGGAGATCGATCCCGTGATGCCAACGATATCTCCGGAATCCAAATTCGGAACTTACTCTACTATCCTTTAAAGGCATGCTCCAAAGCGACCCATAATACGGATCAAAAAGCCTAACAGGAATAGTATCTTTGAAATCCTTGGGATTAAAATCATAGATATCAATTTTTTTACTATCCCAAGAGGCAAAATACTCGTAAGCAGTCACCCAAATGCTATCGATCAGCGTCTTTTCAGATACTTGAACCAACTGATTAGTCGGTGCCCAAACAATTGACAAGGTATCCTCATTGACAATCGAAAGCCTCTTTTTGAGGTCTATACCGCCACTGAAAATCAGGGAGTCTGTCCCTCGCTGCAGGTTAGACAAATATTCCTGCACATCAAAAGGCTGAATTTTCTTTTGATCGGGAATCAACGAATCCTTCGATGGAGACCTTTTGACTAGTCGGGGATTAACTTGTGCCTCTGCTAATTGGGAAACCAGAAAGCAAATCATTCCCATCAAGCAGCCAATCCGCAATATCGCCATCAAAGAGACTAAGCTAGTTCCTGTTCTGCCAAAAACCGCTCGGCATCCAACGCAGCCATACAGCCCGTACCGGCCGCGGTTACTGCTTGCCGGTATACATTATCTTGGGCATCTCCGCAGGCAAAAACACCCGGGATATTGGTTTTTGTGGACCCCGGCTTAGTCTGAATATACCCATTTTCATCCATATCAATGAACTGCTTAAACACCTCCGTATTTGGCTCATGGCCTATGGCAACAAAAAAAGCTCCAACCGACAATTCTTTGTGTTCACCCGTCAGATTATTTTTAAGCGCTACTCCGGTGACTTCATCATCTCCAAGCACCTGAACGGTTTCGTGGTTCCACAGCACCTCAATTTTCGGATTGGAAAGCACCCGCTTTTGCATGATCTGAGAGGCACGTAACTCATCCCTTCGAACGATCATATACACCTTTTTGCATATATTGGACAAATAAGAAGCTTCTTCGCATGCCGTATCTCCACCTCCAACGATCGCTACCTCTTGCCCTCTGAAAAAGAACCCGTCGCAGACGGCACAAGCAGAAACACCCCTGCCGTTCAGCCTCGATTCACTCTCAAGACCAAGCCATTTAGCCGAGGCACCGGTAGAAATAATGACGGTGTCCGCTATGAGTTCAACGGAATCGTCTACAGTCACCTTGTGCGGCATTTGGCTGAAATCCACTTGGGTTATCAGGCCGTACCGAACCTCCGTACCGAACCGCTCCGCTTGCTTTCTGAAATCTTCCATCATCTCCGGACCCATCACACCATCGGGGTAGCCCGGGTAATTTTCCACATCCGTGGTTATGGTGAGCTGCCCCCCAGGTTGAGCACCTGTATATAGAACGGGATTCAACCCCGCACGAGCCGCATAAATAGCGGCAGTATATCCTGCCGGTCCCGAACCAATGATCAAAACCTTTACGTGTTCAATGTCCTTATTCATATCATTATTGTAGTCTAATACCGGTCAAATAGGTTATATATGATTGGATTATAAACCATCTTGGATAAACCAACGCCGAAGCGGGGGCCCGATGATAGTTGAATTCCGATGATTTCGCTATTTAAGAGGGCAAATTTTGGCAATTTTACCTAATAAACAAAGGAACAAAGTCACAGAAGAAAACACCTTTTAACCTAAATTAACAAATCCAGCGTAAAAAAAAAGGGGAACTACCCCCTTTCTTTTTCATTATTCCTAGAGACCGCCCCCCTAACCCAAATAAGGCTTGAGCGTTTTGCTCCTTGATGTATGGCGCAATCTGCGTATCGCCTTTTCTTTGATTTGCCTTACTCGCTCACGAGTAAGATTAAACTTCTCTCCGATCTCCTCAAGGGTCATGGCATGCTCGCCATTTAACCCAAAATACAGCGTAATCACATCTGCCTCACGTTGGGTAAGGGTAGAGAGGGCACGCTGAACCTCCTTTCGGAGGGAATCGTTCATAAGTCCATCGTCCGGCTTCGTCTCACCGTCGTTTTCCAACACGTCCAAAAGGCTATTTTCTTCTCCTTGAACGAACGGAGCATCCATAGACACGTGTCGTCCTGAAATTTTCATGGTATCCACTACTTCCCCCGCGGTAACTTCCAAGACTTCTGCAAGTTCCTCTGGAGATGGTTCACGCTCAAATTTCTGCTCCAACTCGGAAAAGGTCTTACTGATCTTGTTCAAAGAACCCACTCGGTTTAGAGGAAGTCTAACAATCCTAGACTGCTCGGCAAGTGCCTGAAGAATCGACTGACGAATCCACCAGACCGCATAAGAGATAAACTTAAAACCCCTGGTTTCGTCAAAACGCTGAGCTGCCTTGATAAGACCAAGGTTTCCCTCATTGATCAAATCACCCAAGGACAATCCTTGGTTTTGATACTGTTTGGCCACAGACACCACAAACCTTAGGTTGGCTTTGGTAAGCTTTTCTAGAGCAAGTTGGTCTCCCTCCCTGATCCGTTTCGCCAAGACGACCTCTTCATCCGCAGTAAGAAGGTCTACCTTGCCTATTTCCTGTAGGTATTTGTCTAGAGACTGACTTTCTCTGTTGGTAATCTGTTTGCTGATTTTAAGCTGCCTCATTCAAGTATCTGATTTTTTAAACGCCTTATATAACAGAACTATCTTTAAAATAAGTTCATTCAACCGTGATTGTTTAAACCTATGTTACGATTTTTGGGCCGATTTATCAGACTTATCCGCCTTTGGTAGCAACACCTTCCGCGAAAGTTTGTATTTACCGGTTTTCTTGTCCACGTCGATCAATTTAACGGTAATTTCCTCACCGGTCTCCAGCACGCCATCCATGGATTCAAGTCTTTCCCACTTGATTTCAGAGATATGGAGTAATCCATCCTTACCCGGCATAAACTCCACAAATGCACCGAAAGGCATGATGTTTTTCACCTTTCCAGTGTACACTTCTCCAATCTCAGGCTGTGCAACGATGGCTTTTATTCGCTGTATGGCGCCATCCATCGAGGTTTGATTATTGGCAAAAATATTGATCTTGCCCATATTATCCACTTCCTCTATGATGATCGTTGCTCCCGTATCTTTCTGGATCTCCTGAATCACCTTTCCGCCAGGCCCGATCACCGCTCCGATCAACTCCTTCGGAATCTCCATATTTTGGGACCTAGGTGCATGTGGCTTATAATCCTCTCTAGGCGCAGCCAAGGTTTTGCTAATCTCATTCAATATATGTAGCCTACCGTCCTTTGCTTGATACAATGCTTCCTTCAGCACGGCATAATCCAAGCCCTCTACCTTTAGGTCCATCTGACAGGCGGTAATACCCTTTTCTGTACCTGTCACTTTAAAATCCATGTCACCAAGGTGATCTTCGTCTCCGAGGATATCGGAGAGGATCGTATACTTACCAGTAGAAGCATCGGAGATCATCCCCATCGCAATACCCGTTACCGGCGCCTTTATGGGTACCCCCGCATCCATCAGCGCCAAAGAACCCGCACATACGGTGGCCATAGAGGATGAGCCGTTTGACTCCAAAATATCCGAAACTACGCGGATGGTATACGGATTTTTCGCATCCGGCGGCAACACCCTCCGCAAAGCCCTCATAGCTAAATTACCATGCCCAATCTCACGACGGCCAGGTCCTCTATTTATCTTTACCTCCCCAGTGGAAAAACCAGGAAAGTTATAATGCAGGTAAAACTTATTGTATCCGGAATGCACGGCTCCGTCCACCATCTGTTCATCCAACTTGGTTCCCAACGTACAGGTGGTGATAGACTGTGTCTCTCCTCTAGTAAACACCGCTGAACCGTGCGCCGAGGGCAGGTAGTCTACCACAGACCAAATAGGTCTGATTTCGCTTGGATTCCTGCCATCCAGTCTCTTCTTCTCATGAAGCGTAAAATTGCGGGCCGCTTCCTTATGTATTTTGGCGAAATACTTACCAATCAAAAAGCTATCATACCCGTGATCCTCGCCTAAGCCATCCACAAAGCCCTGTTTGATCGCCTTTATCAACTCAGATCGCTCGTTTTTGTTGGGAATCTGACGGCTTACCACTTCATAGCAGGCATCGTAAAGTTCATCCTTCATACGGGCAAGCAAGGCCTCGTCATGGTTTTCATGCGAATACTCCCGCTTCACTTCCTTTCCCAGCTCCCTGGTAAGCGCCTTCTGAACGGCACAATGCCTCTTGATCTCCTGATGTGCCAGCTCTAAAGCCTCCACCATTTCGTCCTCGGAAATTTCATCGGCTTCGCCTTCCACCATCAAAATGAATTCCTCAGAACCCGCAACCATAAATTCCAACGTAGCTATTTTTAGCTCCTGAGGTTTTGGGTTAATAATCAGCTTTCCATCCACTTTGGCCACGCGAACCTCAGAAATGGGGCCGTTGAAAGGAATATCTGATACCGCAATGGCAGCTGATGCAGCCAAACCTGCCAGTGCATCCGGCAATACCTCTTCGTCAGAAGACATCAACGTGATGGTAATATTCGTATCTGCATGATAATCGTCCGGAAACAAGGGACGGACCGCGCGGTCTACCAAGCGGCTTATCAACACTTCGTAATCCGACAATCTGCCTTCTCTCTTTAAAAATCCTCCGGGAATCTTCCCGGAAGCAGCAAATTTCTCCTGATAATCGACTGATAATGGAAGAAAGTCGACACCATCTCCTGCCTCTTTCTTGGTAACAATCGTAGCCAATAGAATGGCTTTTCCCATTTTTACAACGGCCGAACCGTCTGCCTGCTTGGCTAGCGCTCCGGTTTCAATGATAATCTCTCTACCATCTTCTAATATGATAGATTTACTGATAACGTTTGGTAACATAAAATGTAATGATTCTGAAAGGTGAATAGTTTTAAAAGTAAGGTTTACTAAAGGATAAGTAAAAAAGTAAGGTCCTTCATGAGAAGAACCTTACAGTAATCTTATTTACGGATTCCCAGCTCGGCGATAATTGACCGATATCTCTCGATGTCATTTTTGACAAGGTAGTTCAACAGGCTTCTTCTTTTACCTACCAGCTTTAACAAGCCCAAGCGGGATGAATGGTCTTTTTTATTCGTCCTAAGGTGTTCTGTCAAGTGTTGGATTCTGTAAGTAAACAACGCAATCTGCGCTTCTGGAGAACCCGTATCCTTTTCAGACTTCAACCGACCATGATTCTTAAACAACTCTGATTTTTTTTCTTTACTTAAATACATGCTTAGTCAAGTTAATACGGCTATTTTAATAAAACAGACACAAAGGTACAAACATTTTTTTGTTATGAAAACTCTTCCTTCAACTTTTCTCGTTTTGGGATTCTGGCGAAGCTATTTTTTATCCTTTGGAGGAATCCATAATAAAAATCTGCTTCAAATATCCGCGCATCCTTTCTAGCTTGTCTTAAAAAAAACAACCCAAAAGGTATCAATGAAGCGATTGAAAATGAGGTACCGAAGAGTGTTCCTGTCACTCCTTCCTTAGCCCACTTTTCACCGGTGATGGTGAGCATATAGTAAATGATAAAGAAAATGATCGACACCAACACCGGCATACCCAGCCCCCCCTTCTTTATGATGGCCCCCAAAGGAGCCCCGATCATAAACATCACAAAACAGGCTAATGCCTGCGTATATTTTTGAAACCACGAGATCTGAAACCTCCTAAACTCCCTTTCCAGCGCGTCTATTTGGTTCTTATTGGTTGTGAAATTGTTCTTCAAGTTTCTCGCGCTCGTTAGTGCACTTGCGGCTGCAGAGATCATCTGACGCTGTGTATCCCGAAGAGAATCCAATTTTGCCCTTTGTGCATCAGTCAATAACAAGATTTCCTTCTCCTGCCGAGGTAAAACAACCGAAGCTATTTGATTGCCTCCCTCGGAAGAAACCGGGTTATCAACTACCGCATTCGTTATCGTATCATTTGAATATGCCGACGCTAAGGAATCAACAGAGGAAGTTCCACCCCCTACTGAACCTGCAACCGTATCCCTAGTCTCGGCACGTTGATCAGCTGCCAATAAACGGGCGGCCTCACTCTGTTCATTGAGGTCGGCACCTTGCAGGCTAACACCATGGGTCAATTCATACTCTTCCTGGTATTTTAGGTTACGAATAGAGTCTGCCAAAAGCTTCTTTCTGACGAGGTCTTCGGGCGGCGTAATTTTACGTTCCCTTCCAAAGTAAGCGTAGGATGCCTCGGTCGTGGCATAGTTGAAAAACAACTTTTGACTGATCTCTCTATCCATGGAATCTAGATCAATACGGATCTCCCCGATATTTTTGATGGACCGGTTATTCGACCAAAGATTTTCGGGTGTTCGGTTCATCTCAAAGGCTTCCAAATCAAAAACCATTTCATTGGTACTGAACCGAGTACGGTTGAAGGTTGGAGGCTTATCCTGAATACCTCGTTGACTCTGCCCCTCCTGATAGCTACTACCATTGTACAGGGTGAGCATCATATACCGATCATTGAAAAATGGCTCCATCCTTCCAGAATCGGCAGTGATTACGTGAATATTCCCCTGACCTGACGTATGGTCATAAATAAGCACATCTCTCAGGCGTATTTCATCCAGCTTTTGGTTAACCTTGATACTGTAATTAGGTATTCCATTATAAAAAACACCTTCTTTAATATCCAGTGCCGGTGATTTCATACGTATATCATAGAGCAAGCTAAAAGTCTTTAGATTCACCCTTGGAACCAAGTAATTATTGGATAGGTAAGCAAACACAGTAAGAAACACCACAAACACACCAATGGGCCGTAAAGCCCTAAGCAAGGATATCCCGCTACTTTTAATGGCTGTCAACTCAAAATGCTCGCCCAGGTTACCAAAAGTCATCAGTGAAGATAATAGCACCGCCAGCGGCAATGCCATAGGAGAAATGCTGATCACAAAATAACTTATCAGCTCCATATAGACCATGAAAGGCAGGTCCTTACCAAAAATCTCATCAAAATATTTTAACATATTCACTGTCAAAAGGATAAAATCCACGACAATAAATGTGAGCAAAAACGGCCCAATAAAAGACCCTAAAATCAGCTTATCGAGTTTTTTCATAAACAACTAGACAACACAGCGGCTGCCTTTACTGAAACTTGATTGGGACAAATTTAGGAATAATCCGATGCTATCCCCCTATTATCTCCTTGAGATTAGTGATCAAACCCTCCCAAATCCCCACTTGTTCCTGATTATCATAAGCGTCACCGTAATCGATCACCCGCAGATAAAATGTCTGTGTGAGTTCATTTTCATCGAGCTTAAATTCTATAAACGAGGGATCCTCGTCCACATCCTCATCAGTGGGATCAAAAAACTCAAACTTGACGTGGTGGTTAATCCTCATGATGGTAGGCCGGGCGAAATGATCCTCTCCGTCGAAGATGAAATTATAAACCTTGTCTTCATTGATGATCACATCGTCTGCAAACCATTGAGATAGCCCACTGGCTGTGCTTAAATAAGGATAAATCACCTTCTTGGAAGTATTTATCTGATAGTCAGATACAAATTTATTTTTTACCATGGCACAAAGTTTTTAATAGGCAAAAAGTAACTATTTTTTTTAGGATTCCCACTTGGAATTCAATATTTATACCCACATATTTGCATTCCCAAAAGCGGGGCATCTACTCGACCAAGTTGCATAATAAGAAAACAAGCCCAATCCAGGCAATTTCGTCGCTTATGCAGGAGCAAGGTAGATGTGTGAAGGTACGAATATTTTAACTAAAACAATTGGTTGAACACATCCGATTCCTTTCGGTTGATCATCAATGGGTAGTTCTGCTTTTCGGAATATAGGAGACAGCTTCAACACCTGGCGCATTGTTGATAGTGAAATAAGCTTGACAATTTGGCGAGGTAGCTCAGTAGGTTAGAGCGCAGGATTCATATCCGCCTAGGCGGACACGGGTTCAACTCCTGAAAATAGTTGGTGTTAAAATATATTAGTCAATTTGGCGAGGTAGCTCAGTCGGTTAGAGCGCAGGATTCATATCCGCCTAGGCGGACACAGGTTCAACTCCTGAAAATAGTTGGTGTTAAAATATATTAGTCAATTTGGCGAGGTAGCTCAGTCGGTTAGAGCGCAGGATTCATATCCGCCTAGGCGGACACAGGTTCAACTCCTGAAAATAGTTGGTGTTAAAATATATTAGTCAATTTGGCGAGGTAGCTCAGTCGGTTAGAGCGCAGGATTCATATCCGCCTAGGCGGACACGGGTTCAACTCC
>NZ_JACVCV010000005.1:332458-350526 GCF_017811155.1 Lunatimonas salinarum
GGTTAGAGCGCAGGATTCATATCCGCCTAGGCGGACACGGGTTCAACTCCTGAAAATAGTTGGTGTTAAAATATATTAGTCAATTTGGCGAGGTAGCTCAGTCGGTTAGAGCGCAGGATTCATATCCGCCTAGGCGGACACAGGTTCAACTCCTGAAAATAGTTGGTGTTAAAATATATTAGTCAATTTGGCGAGGTAGCTCAGTCGGTTAGAGCGCAGGATTCATATCCGCCTAGGCGGACACGGGTTCAACTCCTGAAAATAGTTGGTGTTAAAATATATTAGTCAATTTGGCGAGGTAGCTCAGTCGGTTAGAGCGCAGGATTCATATCCGCCTAGGCGGACACGGGTTCAACTCCCGTCCTCGCTACTTGGAAGCCCCTTGTCTTGGGGCTTCTTCTGTTTTTATGTTTACCGTATACGTACTCTATTCATTCTCCGCTGACAGGCTGTACATCGGAATGACTGCTGATTTAATCACGCGGTTTAAATTCCACAACATCAAAGCTATCAAAGGCTTCACCACCAGGTTTAGGCCTTGGTACTGCATATTGGTCGAAAATTATCATTCTAAAAATATCGCTCTCAACAGAGAAAAATTCCTCAAATCCGGTAATGGAAGGCAATGGATCAGAAATACCATCCTCCCAATTTACAAATAGCGCAAAACCAAAATTAGCAGACAATTCTAACGCATGTCATTTTTACTGGCTAATTACAAAATAAAAATGAATCGGCCAGGCTGAGCGCAGGATTCATATCCGCCTAGGCGGACACGGGTTCAACTCCCGTCCTCGCTACTTGGAAGCCCCTTGTCTTGGGGCTTCTTCTGTTTTTATGTTTACCGTATACGTACTCTATTCATTCTCCGCTGACAGGCTGTACATCGGAATGACTGCTGATTTAATCACGCGGTTTAAATTCCACAACATCAAAGCTATCAAAGGCTTCACCACCAGGTTTAGGCCTTGGTACTGCATATTGGTCGAAAATTATCATTCTAAAAATATCGCTCTCAACAGAGAAAAATTCCTCAAATCCGGTAATGGGAAATGGGGGCAAGCCCAACCCGGCTGCCAAACCATAACTCTCTGCAATGTTGCACTTGTTTAGTGATTGATGGGCTTTTCCCCTGGCCTGAGCCCATAACTGTTTTCGCCGATCCGGGTTTAATTGAGCAGAATGAGTAGATAGGCGATGGATTATCACTACACAGTTCACTACCTTGGGGACACACAACACAAAAAAAAGCCCTCGAATGAGGGCCTTCTTTATAAAGTAGGTCTGTGCGAAACTTACTTTACCTTTTCAACTACAGCTTTGAATGCGTCGGGATGATTCATGGCAAGGTCTGCCAACACCTTCCGGTTCAGCTCGATATCTGCCTTCTTCAATAACCCCATTAGTTGTGAGTAGGAAACGCCATGTATTCTGGCACCGGCATTGATACGCTGAATCCAAAGCTTACGAAACTCACGTTTCTTAACTTTACGATCCCTGTAAGCATACTGCAATCCTTTCTCATACTTGTTTTTGGCTACGGTCCAAACGTTTTTACCTCTTCCGAAGTATCCCTTGGTGGCCTTTAGCACTTTCTTTCTCCTAGCCCTGGAAGCTACTGCATTTACTGATCTTGGCATAATTTTTAATTTTTAACACTTGGTGCCTCTCGGACTTTTATAACCAAGCATCCGGTGAATAAATAACCTTTGTTTGTTTTGGAAAATTAGATTCTCAACATATCCCGTACCCGGCCTTCATCTGACGTATGTACAAAGCCCATTTTAGTCAGATTCTTCTTCCTTTTTGTAGACTTTTTGGTCAGGATATGGCTTTTGTAAGCATGCTTCCTTCTGATTTTCCCGGTACCTGTTAAGGTAAACCGCTTTTTCGCACTTGATTTTGTTTTTACTTTTGGCATTACTCTATCTGTTAGTTGAAATTATTTCTTACCTGCTTTTGGGGCAACAAATATATTCATCCGTTTCCCCTCCATTTTGGGAAGTTGTTCGACTTGTCCGTATTCCTCCAGTGCCTGTGCAAACTTTAGCAATAACATCTCGCCCCGTTCTTTAAAAACGATGGTACGCCCTACGAAATGTACATAGGCCTTTACTTTCGCTCCTTCTTTGAGAAAGTTAATGGCATGCTTCAGTTTGAAGTCAAAATCATGGTCGTCCGTATTGGGTCCAAACCTGATCTCCTTCACTACCGTTTTTGCCGCATTGGATTTGATTTCCTTCTGCTTCTTTTTCTGCTCGTATTTAAACTTAGCGTAGTCAATCACCTTGCACACAGGCGGTACAGCGGAAGGAGAAATTTCAACGAGATCAAGCCCATTTTCCTCTGCCAGTTTAATAGCCTTGTCCGTAGGCATTACAGCATTTCCGCCTTCGACGAAATCGCCCACTACCCTGACTTCCCTAGCCCTGATTTTGGAATTAACTTTGTATGGCTCTTCTTGTCTCGGAGTATAAGTTCTTTTTCCTCTCAAAATGTTTATGGTTGTTTTTAGATTTAAGCTGCAAATATCGAATAAATTTTGAATTATAAAAAATCCAACATTTTTTTTATACCTTCTTTATTTGCTGAGTGAAGCGTTTATAATGTCCTGAAAATAGGCCACAAAGCCCTCCGTAGTAAAGGTCCCCTGATCTCCAGCACCATGCTTCCTGAGAGACAGCATTCCTTGTTCCTGTTCCTTTTCGCCAACAATGATCATAAACGGTATCTTTTTGACTTCGGCATCCCGTATCTTACGGCCGATTTTCTCATCCCGGTTGTCAATACTACCGGTGATACCCTTTTCATCCAGATGCGACTTTATCTCCTCGGCATAATCCACGTATTTTTCTGATATCGGCAGGATAATCACTTGCTCTGGCGCTAGCCACAAGGGGAAATTTCCCGCACAGTGTTCTATCAAAACAGCGACAAAACGCTCCAGCGATCCAAAAGGTGCCCGATGTATCATCACCGGCCTGTGTCGTTGATTATCCGCCCCTACATACTCCAGTTCGAAGCGTTGAGGTAATTGGTAATCCACCTGAATAGTGCCCAGCTGCCAACTTCTGCCAAGAGCATCCTTTACCATAAAGTCTAATTTAGGACCGTAAAAAGCCGCCTCGCCCAATTCTGTCACAGTAACCAGACCACGTTCCTTTGCCGCCTCTATAATGGCCCGTTCCGCCCTATTCCAAGCCTCGTCCTCTCCGATGTACTTCTGCTTATCCGCAGGATCTCTGAGCGAAACTTGTGCCGTAAAATCATCAAATCCGAGCGCCTTGAATACATACAACACCAAATCGATAACTTTTACAAACTCCTCCTTGACCTGGTCTTGGCGGCAAAAAATATGCGCATCATCCTGAGTAAACCCCCTCACCCTGGTAAGGCCATGCAATTCGCCACTTTGCTCGTACCGATATACGGTACCAAATTCTGCATATCGCACAGGAAGCTCTTTGTAAGATCTGGGTTTACTTTTATAAATCTCACAATGGTGCGGACAATTCATAGGCTTTAGCAAAAAAGACTCGCCCTCGTTGGGAGTCGCAATGGGCTGAAATGAATCCTTGCCATATTTCTCGTAATGACCAGAGGTCTCGTAAAGTGCTCTGTGTCCAATGTGAGGCGTGATTACCTGCTGGTATCCAGACCTATCCTGTTCCTTCTTCAGAAAATTAACCAACCTTTCCCGAAGTAGCGTGCCTTTTGGAAGCCATAATGGCAAGCCCATCCCAACCTTCTCAGAGAATGTAAACAGCTCCAATTCCCTGCCTAACTTTCGGTGATCCCGCTTCTTTGCTTCTTCTAGCAGGGTAAGGTACTCCTGTAGCTCCTTGGCCTTGGGGAAGGTAATCCCATAGATTCGCGTGAGCATCTTGTTCTTCTCGTCTCCGCGCCAATAGGCGCCGGCAATGTTCAATAGCTTAATCGCCTTGATAAATCCCGTGTGGGGGATATGGGGCCCCCGGCACAGGTCTACAAAGTTGCCTTGCTCATAAAAGGTAATGGTACCATCTTCCAATCGCTCCAGCAAATCGAGCTTGTATTCGTCGCCTTTGGCTTTAAAATATTCAACCGCCGCCGGCTTCGCAACGTCCTTTCGAATATATTCATTTTTCTTCTTGGCCAGTTCTGCCATCTTGGCCTCGATTTTTTCCAACTCCGCCCCGTCAAGTGGCTTGTCTCCGAAATCAACATCGTAGTAAAATCCGTTTTCAATCGGTGGACCAATACCAAATTTGATACCCGGATAGAGTGCTTCCAATGCTTCTGCCATCAAGTGGGCAGATGAATGCCAAAAAGTGGACTTGCCCTCCCGGTCATTCCACGTCAGCAATTCAATGGATGCGTCGGTTTGCAGTGGCCGGGTGGCATCCCATACCTCCCCGTTTACTTTTGCCGCTAGCACGTTCCTCGCCAATCCCTCACTGATACTAGTGGCAATCTGCAAGCCAGTACTTCCCTTTTCAAATTCCCGAACTGAACCATCGGGAAACGTAATCTTGATTTCTTGATTAGACATCTAACTTTTCGTTTTGGTAATAGCGTCCTTTACAAACAGGCGCGTTCAATCTTCCTGCAAAGATGGCAATTGCCAACGGCTTTTAAAAGAAAACGCTTGATCCCATGAGGAATAATAGCTGTATCACGGTATTTGATTTGATCCGAAAAAAGCATTCCGATGTATCTCTGCATTTTTGACAATTTCCTGATACCAACGATACCTCAAGGCTTCTTTTTCCGATTCCTTCAAGAAAAAACCTTCCGGCCAGCTTCCTCTAAGCTTTGCCAAAAAATCGTATAAAAAAACCGACGCGGTAACAGAAATATTAAAGCTTTCGGTGAATCCGTACATAGGAATGTGGATGAGGCCATCCGCTTGCTTGATCACGTCTTCACTGACTCCCTCATGTTCGTTGCCGAACACCAAGGCGGTTTTACGGTCTGGGAAAAACTCTTGGATGGACAGACTCTCACTCCGCGGACTGGTAGCTATAATCTGATACCCCTGGCTCCGCAGGTGGTCAAAACAGGTGCTAACAGGAGATCCGGCCAGCTCTGCATATTTATGGACATCAACCCACTGGGCTGCACCCCTGGTCACGTAGGGATTGATCTTATAGGTATTAGCCTTTTCTATCACATGCACATCCTGAATGCCAAAACAATCGGCGGTACGTAATACGGCTGATGCATTATGCGGTTTGTAGATATCCTCCAAAACGACCGTAAAATACCGGGTGCGGGCCGTAAGCACCTCCTCGATCCGTTCAAGCTTATGGGGCGTAATGTAGTTTTTAAGGTATGTCAAAAACCGAGATTCTATGGCATCCATGTAATTCGCTTTGTTATTCCACCGATACGAGGCATCCAACCAAAAACCGGCGTCATTTCACTGTTCATGCTAAAAAAGCCCCAACTGATCATCGGAGTCTTCTTCTTCGTCCTTCTTGATTTTAAAATCCAACGTAGAACCAACTTCCAATTCTTCATCCGCCTCTTCCCCTGAATCGTCCGAAGCACCACTGAGCAAAACCACGTCGTCTATCGGATAGGAAGACAGCTTGTTTCCAATTGCCTTCCAGCCCTTTACATCTATCAGCATATCCAAGTCGTACTCATGTTCCTCGATTTCCTTGCCCTTCTTCAGGACCACTTTTACTTGCGGTTGCTTATCGGTAGAAACAATCTTTAGGTAGGACTGACGATGGTCAGAAATCGCATTGAACTTCTTGTTCATCGTACTGGTTTCGATAACGAAACGCTTTACATAGAAGGCCTTTGCTGCACCGTCATAGTAAACGGCTGATATCACTTTCGCAGGATCAAATTTCTCAATCAGCAACACCTGAGATGATTCATAGCGATTGGTAAGCTCAAATGAGGTAAGCTCGTAGTCTCCGCTTTTATAAAAAACCAATATCCTATCCTCTCCAAGGAAATTCCCGATTTTCTTGCCCCGCTGATCGGTATTCAGGCGTCCTATGGCGGAATCGTAGTAAATATCCAACCCACCGAGGGTAGATGCCCCCTGCATTTTAAATTGAATTTTCCGTACCGGATATTTGGTGAGGATGTTGCCAGCGGCTCCGCGCCCCTTGATCTCTATGGCACTAAAGTCAAAATCGAATACTTTCACCCGCGCCTTAGACCCTTGGGTCAAGCTAACAGACACGACCTCTGCTTCGCCATTTGGATTGGCCGTGAGATACAAAACCTTGGAACCCTTTGTTCCCTTTGTTAGATCGTATTCGCGATCCCTGGTCACTGCCAAAACCTGAAACCGCTTTACCATGGTTCTGCCGGACGCTCCGTCAAGGTAAATCAGGTTATACACCATCCGCTCGTCGCCCTTCCGGAATATCCCAACATGAATAATATCCTTTCCCACAAAGCCCTTTTCCTGAATTCGGGTTACCACGCACACCCCGTCCCTCCGGATTACGACCACATCATCCAAATCCGAACAGTCGCATACAAACTCGTCCTTTTTAAGTCCATACCCCACAAATCCATCTGATCGGTTGACATATAGCTTTGCGTTATTGGCTGCGACCACGGTGGCCTCTATTGTATCAAAGGCCCGGATCTCGGTTTTCCGCTCACGCCCTTTCCCGTATTTCTGCAGCAGGTTACCGTAGTAGCTGATGGCATAGTCGGTGAGGTGATTTAAGTGATGGTTGACCTCTGCCAGCTCGTCCTGAAGCCTGCGCATCAGTTCATCGGCCTTAAAGGCGTCAAACTTCGAAATGCGCTTGATCTTAATCTCTGTCAGGCGGATAATATCCTCCGTGGTGATCTCTCGGTAAAAATCAGGTTTGTAGGGATCCAGTCCGCGATCAATCGTTTCCAAAACCGACTCCCATGTGGTACATTCTTCGATGTCTCGGTAAATCCGGTTTTCTATAAATATCTTTTCCAGGGATGAAAACAACAGCTTTTCCATCAACTCCCCCTTACGGATTTCCAATTCCCTTCGCAGAAGCTCTCTTGTCAACTGCGTATTGTAAGCCAGCATGTCGTTTACCGAAAGAAAAACAGGTTTTTCTTCTACAATCACACAGGCATTGGGGGAAATGCTAACCTCACAGTCAGTAAAGGCGTAGAGTGCGTCGATGGTCATATCGGGAGACTGACCGGGTGCCAGTTGAATCTGTATCTCTACATCTTTGGCTGTATTATCCACTACTTTTTTGATCTTGATTTTCCCTTTGTCGTTTGCACGAATAATGGAATCAATCAGAGAGTTGGTCGTAGTCCCAAAGGGAATATCTTTGATAATCAATGTCTTATTATCCCCTTCCTCAATTCGGGCCCTGACTTTTACCCTACCGCCGCGAAGGCCTTCATTGTATTCCGAAAAATCTGCCAGACCTCCGGTGGGAAAGTCGGGCAAAACATTGGTCTTTTCACCGCGTAAGATACTTATAGAGCCTTCGATCAGCTCACAAAAATTATGGGGCAGTATTTTGGTGGACAAACCTACCGCAATTCCCTCTACCCCTTGCGCCAAAAGTAGTGGAAACTTAACCGGTAGCGTAACAGGTTCCCGTTTCCGGCCATCGTAAGAGAGCTGCCATTCCGTTGTCTGTGGATTAAACACAACCTCCAACGCAAACTTGGAAAGTCGCGCCTCGATATACCGGGCCGCCGCAGCACCGTCTCCGGTACGCACATCGCCCCAGTTACCCTGCGTTTCGATCAAAAGGTCCTTTTGTCCCAAATTCACAATGGCATCACCGATAGACGCGTCTCCATGGGGGTGATATTGCATGGATTGGCCAATAATATTGGCTACTTTATTGAATCGCCCATCGTCCATTTCCTTCATCGCATGCAGAATCCGGCGCTGAACGGGCTTTAATCCATCCTCAATCGCTGGCACTGCTCGCTCCAGTATGACGTAGGATGCATAATCCAAAAACCAATCTTTGTACATGCCGGTCACCGGCACAGAATCATGCAGACTATCTCCTCCTTTACCTTCTAGCTCATTTTGCTCTTCACTCATGTAATATTTTCTGATTTTGATTTACCAAGCAGGTCAGTTAAACCGATCCTACCGAAATCCATTTTATCCTCAATTAATCACCCTTAATCGCTTTTGCTGCCTAGGATAGGAAATGAAGTGGTTCTAGGCTGCCTCGCTGTCCTCTTCTCCCTGCGCCTTCCTAGGGTCATCCAGTGCCAGGTCTTTTTCAATTCTCAGGTTGTCAATGATGAAAGTCTGCCGGTTGGGTGTGTTTTTGCCCATGTAAAAGCTCAACAACTCGCTGATCTTGGTCTCTTTATTGAGAATGATGGGATCGAGCCTAATCTCGTCGCCGATAAAGGTACCAAACTCCTCGGGCGATATCTCCCCGAGTCCCTTGAACCGGGTGATCTCTGCACTTTTGCCCAACTTGTGGATGGCCCGTTGCCGTTCCTCGTCGGTGTAGCAATAGATGGTTTCCTTTTTATTCCTAACCCGAAATAGCGGGGTATCCAGGATAAAAAGGTGCCCGTTTCGGACCAAATCCGGGAAAAACTGCAGAAAATACGTCATAATCAACAGCCTGATATGCATGCCGTCCACGTCCGCATCCGTTGCAATTACGATTTTCCGATAACGTAGCCCTTCTATTCCATCTTCTATATTCAACGCGTGTTGAAGCAGGTTGAATTCTTCGTTTTCGTAAACCACCTTTTTGGTCATCCCAAAGCAATTCAACGGCTTTCCACGCAGCGAAAACACGGCCTGGGTCTGTACATTGCGGGATTTGGTGATGGAACCGGAAGCTGAGTCCCCTTCGGTGATAAACAGCATAGTGTTATTTCGCAGCTCTTCGTCCGCTTTTTGGTCGTCGTAGTGCGCCCTACAATCCCGTAGCTTTTTATTATGCAGATTGGCCTTCTTTGCCCGCTCGTTAGCCAGCTTCTTAATACCGGAGATTTCCTTTCGTTCCCGCTCTGACTGAAGGATTCGTTTGAGGAGCGCATCGGCCACTGAGGGGTTTTTATGTAAGTAGTTGTCCAGCTCTGTTTTTACAAAATCATTGACGAAGGTCCGTAGCGTCGGACCATCTGGACCCACGCTTTGTGAGCCCAACTTGGTCTTGGTCTGGGATTCAAAAACCGGTTCTTGAACCCTTACTGCCACTGCCGCTACCACCGACTGCCGAATATCCGAGGCATCATAATCCTTCTTGTAAAATTCCCTTAGCGTCTTTACGATTGCCTCCCGAAAAGCTGCCAAGTGGGTGCCTCCCTGAGTGGTGAATTGACCGTTTACAAATGAATAATATTCTTCGCCGTACTGATTGCTGTGGGTGATGGCCATTTCTATATCCCTACCCTTTAGATGAATCACGGGATAACGGATCTGATCCTCATCCACCTTTCGCATCAAAAGATCGTACAGCCCCCGCTCCGAAAAGAACTTCTTTCCGTTGTAATTAATGGTAAGGCCCGCGTTCAGGAACGCATAATTCCATATTTGATTCTCTAGGTACTCGGGAATGAAATGATAATTTTTAAAAACCGTAGAGTCCGGGGTAAATACCACCTTGGTACCATTTCGCTCTGATGTCTTCTCCAAGGGCCGGTCTTCTTTTAGAATCCCTTTCTCAAATTCGGCAACCTTGGTTTCACCATCCCGGAATGACTGTACCCGGAAATACTCCGAAAGGGCATTTACCGCTTTGGTACCCACGCCATTAAGGCCCACCGACTTCTGAAAGGCCCCCGAATCATACTTACCTCCTGTATTTATCTTGGAAACACAGTCTATGACCTTTCCAAGTGGAATTCCCCTGCCGTAATCCCTAACTTCCACAAGGTGTTCGGAGATCTTTATGTCGATTGTGCGCCCATACCCCATCATGTGTTCATCGATGCTGTTATCCAGCACCTCTTTTACCAACACATAAATACCATCATCTTGTGCACTTCCATCCCCCAATTTGCCAATATACATACCCGGACGGAGCCGGATATGCTCCCGCCAATCAAGGGATTTGATGCTATCTTCGGTGTATTTTACATTTTCTGCCATTGCTGTTCGTTTTTGCTACGATAAAGCGGAACCAGACCTAACCTGCTTGATCTTGACGGCCAATATTACAAAGAGTGCGACAATCCAAGCGACAAATAAAGCCGGTACCAGGTAAAAAAAGACATTAAATTCCTCGCTTTTGATTTCATGTTGGTTGGTGATACTGTATAGATAAAACACCAGTGCCACGGTAGAAATATTGACAATCCCCGTGAACGAATAAATCCAAGACAGCACCTGTTCCCTGAACGGGTCTCCCTTCGGAAATACACGCTTTAATGTAAGGGTGTATTGCATCTCTACCAGTTTTGCAGGCAGTATCAGCAAAACGTTGGAAACCAAAAACAACGCCACGGTAAGGTAAAAGAAGCTATCCTTACTGAGTTGCTTTAGAGGTAATCCCCGGTCAGAGAGCTCATACGTGACAAATTCCGGAGAGGCGGAATACATATACATAAAAGCAATCAGAAAGAAAACGACACTCAGAAAATAGAATGCCTTGGATAATCTTGCGTACATAGTTTGAGGAATTAAGCCGCTAATATAAATATTAATACGGTTCCATGAGGCCCCCATTGGCAAAGCATCGCCCAGTTGACGCATTTCCAGTGGTTTAGCACCGGCATTTTTTTCTACCTGAAGGGCAGTACCCGGTCCTCTTGCTTTCCAATCCCCCTGATCTGTAAGCGATCGGAATAAACATCTACCACCGCACCCAAGGCATCTGTGGGAGACTCCACCATCCCGTAGAAGGTTAGGTGGTGCACTCCATCATCCAACACATAATTGCCCCCATGATGATGACCTGAAAAATAAGCTACCACTCCTGGAGATGCCGCAATCATTTGTATAACCTCGGTATGGTTGAGTAATTGTAGCCCATTTTCCGGTAA
Source organism: Lunatimonas salinarum (assembly GCF_017811155.1). GTDB lineage: Bacteria > Bacteroidota > Bacteroidia > Cytophagales > Cyclobacteriaceae > Lunatimonas > Lunatimonas salinarum. The sequence continues at coordinate 343,394 of NZ_JACVCV010000005.1, forward strand.
AACCGGGTAATGGCAAAACACGATGGTCTTGACCCCTTTCCTTTCCCCCGATTTCAACCGTCTTTTAAACCAGTTTAATTGCTTCTTCCCAATACCTCCATTCCAAGGTTTGGCATTGTTGGCACCTGCTGCTTCCAAGCCTTCCAGTAAAGCTCCCGCTTTTATATATCCCTTGGAATCCTTGCGGTGTCCATCCAAACTGACGTCCATCCCATTCAGTACTACAAACTGTATATTGCCCTGCGTAAAAGCGTGATATCCTTCGGGGTTTCCCAAGAGTGTGGGCACTTTCTCCTTGTGTTCATCAGCGATGCTATAATCATGGTTTCCAAATACGTGGTACAGCTTGGCACGGCTATTTTCAAGTAATGCCATAGGCTTTTCAAAACTGGCGAAATCTTCGTCAATAAGGTCCCCTAGGTTGACCGTAAACGATAAAGTATGCTTGTTTAACTCCTTTATGGTATTATTCAGCGTGGCTAACGTTCCCCGGTAATTGCGTAAACCTACCTGATCTTTGTCAGCATATTGAACGTCTGTGATTACACCAAACGAAAACTGGGGAGATGTTACCTGCTGCGTATATGCGGGATGACTCAAAGCGACCATACCAACTAGTATGAAAACAATGGAAAGAAATCTCATCGGATCAATTTTATCATTTCTTTAGCGTATCGTTTACCTAATTTGAGCTGGCTTTTGGTATCGAAATGGACCTTATCAAACGTCTTCGTTCCTTTAGAAGACGCAACTCCCGTGCGACTAACCAAATTAGGTAAACGCCTAATCAATTGGTTAAACGCCTCTCTTCCTGCCTGGTCCTCCGCAATTTCACCTGCGACAAAAGGTAATTCCGGTAACTCTAGATCTGTTCGTATCTGAGTAATCAAGGTTTGTAGACTAACCAAGTAGGTGTCTAGTTTACTTAGGTCCGATTCGCCTTGATGCCAGATAACGCCCTTTATTACCCCAAAAGTGGAAGCCTCTCTTGCCTTTTGTAGTAGATCTTGGTAAAAGGGTGTACCGGGCATCCACTCTGCTATCGCACTGCCACCCCGGGCATTTACCACCAATCCCACCTTCGCATCAGATTTTTTTGACATTTGGCGAGCAAAGGAATAAGCAGGGCTCAACCGCTGCATGCTCTCTTCCTTTCTGATGGATGAATACAGGTTTAATGGATTCTTTGCTGGAACCCAAGGGGTTATGTCATCTCCCGTAAACAAGAAGACTCCGGATATTTCTCCGGTAAGATTCGAGGGTACCTCGGCACGTCCTGCCATGTTCGATTGGCCTATCGCCAAGTAAATGTCCATAGTGGCCGATGACTGCTGCGCGGAAAGCATGTAAATGGGCCCCAAAAGCCAGCAGATAACTAAAATCACCTTCAAAGGTCGCATGAATCCAAATGGTTTTTTTTGAAAGATAGGTATATGCCTGTATATTTAAAATAATTTTTCAATCAGCCCCCCATGAACCAACCACTGGCACTGTTTCTCTCCCGTTTGGCACACCCTTTGGTCATCCTGACGTTGTTCGTCTTTTATAGCAACCTGAGGCTACAGGAATTCGACGCTGCCCTTTACACCATCTCCGGGATGTTGGGCATTACCATCATTCCTTTGATCGTATGGAACTGGATCAAGTGGAAGCAAGGGGTATATGCAAATTTCGACGTGTCCATTAGAGAACAGCGGTTTTCGATGTTTGGCGTTATCTTTCTCCTTGCCGCCATTTTGGTGGCTTTCTTGCACCTAAGCGATCAACCTAAAGAAATATTCCTTGGGTCTCTCCTGCTGATTCAAGCAATACTCCTTACGTTTTTACTGAATTTTCGGCTCAAGTCTTCATTGCATCTAGCCGTATGTTCCTACCTCGCAATGGCCATGCTTCCTTTACATGTTCCGATGGCCTTGGGATTAATCGCCTTGGCACCCTGGCTGGCCTGGGCGAGGGTGAGTTTAGGCCGTCACCATTGGAGCGAAGTCATTGCGGGTAGTCTGGTTGGGACGGGATCCGGCGTCCAATTACTCTACCTAACCGACTATTTATGAGAGATATCATTTAGTATAAGTATCAAAATACTTGGCTATTTCAGCCTGTACATGGTCCCCGCTATGTACCAACACCCTGTATTTCAACTTGACCACCTCTCCCTTTGAAAGGTGTGTAGCTGTATCATTTTCAGGCCAATACATCGGAGTGGGTGAAAAAAAACCGTAATCCCGCGTAAACCAAGGAGAGGGGTACCAGGCATTTGATGGATGCTGCATGATGGCCATCCCCTCTATTCCGTCACCACGCTTACCGTAAAAATCCATCCATGGAGACTGCTTTCCGAAGGTCTCCTTCTCTCCCTTCTCCCCTTCCGCATTGATGAGGGTACCTCCGTTGACCACGGCTAAGTCTGGGTCCATTCGGCCACTAAAAAGCGAATGATTGGTCTTTTCGATGACTACATCCTCCAGCATTTCCATGTCTACCTCAAAGTCAATCTGAAACACCGACGGGGAAGGGCTGCTGATAGTGATCTTTCGGATGTCTTTGATGGGTGCGTTCGCGCCCGGTCTCGTCCAGACCGTTTCATTATGAATCACCACCTGATCGTCCATCTTTTGATCAATTTCTGCTCGGAGGGTTACTATTTGTCCCCTGTCCAGGCCCTCCTGCCAGTAATTCCCCCCATTTACTTTGTCGCAACCGAAAAAAAGTGAACTGTGATGGGGGTAGGTTCCGTTTCGTTTAGATGTCACGGATGCACCAGAGGGACCGTTTACGGGATAGAAAAAGGGGTATTTTTCATTTGATGCAAAATGATAACTGGTAAAAAAGAGGTTGCCTATATAGATATCGATGCGGTCACCTATCTTTTCTGCCCTGATTTTCTGTTGCCCAAAGGAAGGTAAAACAAGCACACAAACGACAAGTAAAAGCAAGGGTAGTTTCTTCATGGGTAGATTAGGATTTAGTATGCGGCTCAAAAATAGCAAATATTGGATGGGGAGAAAATTCCATGGACAGAAAATTCGATTCAGGTTTGATGCGAAATTAATCCACCGTTGGATATATGTGCATACTTTTAGCCAATATACGCTTTCTCTGAAATAAGACCATCCACTAGCCGTATCTTCGAGACAGTAACTGGTTAATTTTTAAACCATATTTTATATTATCTATGCTTTTTGCAAAAAAATCAGTTTAAAAAAAGGGCATAAAAAAAGGAATCTCTGTCAAGATTCCTTTAGGCTGGGTTTATTATAACTGACTAACAGCTATTATTATTTCGTTATTATTGATTTAATTATTCGTTTTGAATACTAAAATCGCTTAAACATAGTAAAAATATGGCACTATACAATATTATCGGAAAAATATTTCTCCAAGTTTGTCTTTTGGATAATCAAACGAACCATATAGTTGAGCATTGGTTTTTTTAAAGGCTTCAGATTAAATTATTTTAATTAATCCGGTAATTTTATATCCGGAAATTGGGAAGTTTCCCGTTGTCACCTAGAAAACATGCCAAACCAACCATGAGACACCTTTCATCTCATCAGCCATTCCTTCCCATTAGGCCTAAAATGCTTTACTTGGGATTATTTCTGTGCCAATGCTTACTTTTCTTCGATTGCAGGTCACTCCAAGCACAGGCAGAGCTAAGCGGCAGCTGGGAGGGAACGCTGGACTTGGGATTTCAAAAACTGCCGCTGCTTTTTCATTTTGATAAGGATTCAGGAGAATGGCGGGGAAAAATGGACAGTCCAAGCCAAAGTGCACTTGGAATTAAGGCATCCAAAGTCTTGTTTGACGGCATGATGCTGCTGCTTGAAATCGACGCATTAAGTGTGTCCTTTGAGGGCCTGTTACAAAATAACGTCATTCAGGGTCAGTTTACACAGAGAGGGTTCAAGCTTCCGCTTAATCTGTCAAAGACCAACGGCCTATCGGCACAGCCCTTGAGCCTGAACCGGCCTCAAGAACCCAAACCTCCTTTCCCCTATGAAACCATGGAAGTAACCTTCCTTTCCGGACCTGAAAAAACTGCGCTGAAAGGAACGATCACCAAGCCCTCCGGAAACGGCCCCTTTCCTGCGGTCGTACTGGTAAACGGGTCGGGACCGCAGGATCGAAACGGAGAATTGCTCGGGCATAAACCATTTTGGGTAATAGCCGATTTTCTCACCCGAAAGGGCATGGTGGTCTTCCGATACGATGAACGGGGCGTGGGCCAATCAGAAGGAAACTTTAAAGGCACGACCAGCCGGGGATTTGCGGACGATGCAAGAGCTGCGCTGGAAAGGCTCCCCTATTACGAGTTTGTGGACCATGCGCGCATTGGCCTCATCGGACATAGCGAAGGCGGACTGATTGCTTGGATGCTTGCCGCAGAACAGCGTCCCCTGCCTGCCTATATCCTTGCCCTCGCGCCTCCCGTAGTGCCCATCGCAGACCTCATGGAAAGGCAAACGGAGGATGCCATCCGGGCAACGGGCGCTCCAGAAGAACTGATTCAATCTCAAAAAGCCTTTAACGGAGCCCTTTACCAAGCAATCGTCACCGCTGATGACACCACCTCAGCCGCTATATCCATGGAAAAGGTACTACGACAACAGGGAGAACAATCCGGCCTCTCTGGCACCTCGCTACAGGAGCAGGTAAAGGATCAACTGGCCAACTACCGGCAGCTGTTGGATCCATGGTTTTTCCATTTCATCCGTACGGATCCCCAAGTGCTTATCAAACAGATTCAAGTGCCCATCTGGGCTGGCTTTGGCGGCAAAGACGTACAGGTCAACGCAGCGGAAAATCATGCGGCTTTAGAAACGGCCCTGGTCAATCAGTCCCGTCACACTGTCATCACATACCCTGACCTAAACCACCTGTTTCAGACTGCTCAAACTGGGGCTGTATCTGAGTATGCTGAAATTTCCGAAACCTTTAACGAGGCTGTGCTGAATGACATGGCCGATTGGATCCTTGAAAGAAAGTAAGCCATGGCCACGCGGATCAACAAATACCTTAGCGAAATAGGATTCTGCTCACGGCGGGAAGCCGATCGACTGATCGAAGAAGGCAGGGTGAAAATTAATGGACTGGTACCGGAGATGGGCACCAAGATTCAGTCAGGCGATCAGGTGACGGTAGACGGAAAACGCGTAAACCCAACCGATGAAGAACACGTGTACCTGGCCTTGAATAAACCTGTCGGGATTGTCTGCACCACCGATAGGGCAAATGAAAAAGACAACATCATCGACTTTATCGGCCACCCACGCAGGATTTTTCACGTCGGCCGATTAGACAAACCCAGCGAAGGGTTGATTTTGCTCACCAGCGACGGGGATATCGTGAATAAAATCCTCCGGGCAGGGAACAACCATGAAAAGGAATACATCGTGACCGTAAACCGGCCCATTGACTCCGACTTCATTCGCCAAATGGGCGGGGGTATACCCATCTTGGATACCGTAACGGCACCCTGCCAAGTCCGTCAGCTGGGTAAAAAAACCTTCAATATCGTACTTACCCAAGGGCTAAATCGACAGATCCGGAGAATGTGTGCCTACTTGGGCTACGAGGTGGTCAAACTGAAACGTATCCGCATCATGAATATCCGACTAGATCTTCCGGTAGGCGAGTGGCGTTACCTAACCCCGGAAGAACTGGCCGAAATCCTGCGTTTGGTGGCAGATTCAAAAAAAACGGTATGATTCATTTAACCAACTCCGAAAGTTACCACCTAAAAAGCTCCATTTTTCCGTACCCCACTTCCCCCTTGATGGTATGTAAAGCTCCGTGATCCACCCATAGAGCCCCCCAATCACCGATATTTATCCCTTGTCTTAAAAATTAATAAGCACTTACTTATCGGAATAGGGGCTGGTAAGATTCGCAAACATTCACGATTTCGTTTTATCACTGACACCCAAAAAGCGTTGCAACCATATTGTCGGATGAAGTCCCCAACCCCAAAAGGGTGGCATGTTTATAGCCCCGGGTGTCAAATCCCTGGGGCCAAAAAGCTCCTTCTTCCCAAGTTTTGGCCGCCTACCCTGTTCATGGTGCCATCCCCCTTTCGCCAAAACCCGGGGATGGTTGGGGTGGAGGTAGACGGTTAGATGTGAGACATGAGATTTTTAGGAGACATAAGATTTAGGACATAAGACGTAAGACTCGCAAATCTTTCGATCCTACATCCCATCCAGCACCAAAAATCCGAAGCGATACTAGGACGTTAGATATGAGATTTGAGGCCTTAGACCTGAGAAATAAGACATAAGATTCGCAAACATTCACGATTTCGTTTTATCGCTGACACCCCAAAAGCCTAGCAACCATATTGTCGGATGAAGTCCCCAACCCCAAAGGGGTAGCAGGTTTATAGCCCCGGGTGTCAACCCGGGGGCCAAAAAGCTCCTTCTTCCCAAGTTTTGGCCGCCTACCCTGTTCATGGTGCCATTCCCCTTTCGCCAAAACCCGGGGATGGTTGGGGTGAGGTAGACGGTTAGATGTGAGACATGAGATTTTTAGGAGACGTAAGATTTAGGACATAAGACGTAAGACTCGCAAAACGTTCGATCCTACATCCGGTCTAAAACCAAAAGTTTCGAAGCGACCCTAATCTCAGCCAATGCACTCCCCGTCATTGCGAGGCTTGAAGATATGCAGTAATTCAGATACGGAGTAGGATACAAACGGAATCGTTCAATAGGTTGATAAGTAGTATCAAGCCGAAGCAATCTCCTTGAGGAGACGTAAGATTTAAGATATAAGACATAAGATGTAAGACTCGAGAAACTATCGATCCCACATCGCCGTCTGAACCCGCGAATTAAGATTGCTTCGCTCCTACGTCGCTCGCAATGACGGGTCTTACCGAAGCAATCCACTTTAGGAGACATAAGATTTAAGACGTAAGACTCGCGAAGGTTTAAGATCGAGATAGTAAACAGCTCGGTCCAACGATTCGACAGTCCTACGATTCAACAAAAAAACGAAATTGCTTCGCTTCTGTGTCGCTCTACGATCTCGGGCTGATCTTATCAATGTCGGTAGAACTACTTGCCGACTTAATCCGAATATTTTGTATATTCAACCCATGCAAGCCACGCCACGGAACATTAACCCCTTTA
>NZ_JACVCV010000060.1 GCF_017811155.1 Lunatimonas salinarum
GATTGTATATTCCGATCCATCTTGACCACCTGTTCCGGTGATGTTGACCACTTTTTTCCGATGATGCTGACCACCCCTATTTAGGGGATGATCAAACATCAGAGAATACTATTCCGGTGATCTTGACCACTGTCAATCTGACCATCCTGACCACCCTTGTAAGAGTGGTCAGCATTGCCGGAATGGCATATTGACCACTTTGTATTTTCAGTTATCGATTGCTTCGAGGTATAATCCATACCTTAAAGTATGGCAGGAAAAACGATAACTATGAGCAATCTTAAACAGATCATCCGCCACCGGGACAACGGTATGGCGTTACAGACAATTTCCAAAACTTTGGGCATCGCCCGTAACACAGTTAAAAAGTACCTTCAACTAATTGATTCCAAGGGCTTGGGCTATGATGAACTTCTTGTCAAAAGCGACGAGGAGCTCGATGCGCTGCTTGCTGATCCCGACCAGAAATCAGATCAAAGACAGCAGGAAATTGAGTCCTTCCTACCGTATATGGAATCAGAACTCAAAAGAACAGGTGTAAACAGATGGGTTCTATGGGGTGAATACCGCCTAAAACACCCTGATGGTTACAGCTATTCCCAGTTCTGTGACATCTTTAAACAATGGCGTATAGGCTTGTCGGCGAGCATGCGGATTGAACATGTTCCGGGTGATAAGCTTTACATAGATTTTACCGGGGACAAACTATGCACAGTAGACCCCGTAACGGGTGAAGTCACAGATCTGGAGGTGTATGTTGCCACACTCGGATACAGCCAATACAGCTATGTTGAAGCCATACCTTCCCAAAGAAAAGAAGACTTGATAGCTGTCACTGAAAACGCGGTACACTACTTCGGCGGTGTGCCCAAAGCCCTGGTTCCCGACAACCTTAAAAGCGCAGTCACCAAAGCCGACAGGTATGAACCGGTGATCAACCCTGATTTTCTGGACTTTGCAAACCATTATGGCTGCACGGTTTTTCCCGCAAGGAGCAGAAAACCGCAGGACAAGTCTTTGGTGGAAAAGACGGTAAGCATTGTCTACAGCAGAATCTACGCTCCGATCAGGAACAAGGTCTATCACGATATCAAAACCTTGAATGCGGATATATGGCATTATCTGGAAATCCACAACAATACCCCTTTTCAAAAGAGGCCTGAATCAAGGAAGGAACTTTTTGACAGGGATGAAAAGGATGCACTGGGACCCCTGCCATCAGAAAGGTATGAGATCAAACAGTTCAAGTATGCAACCGTCACCAAAACCTCCCACATATCCCTGGGTCCTGAAAAACACTATTATTCCATTCCCTACAGGTTTATAGGCAAAAAGGTCAAAGTGGTCTACTCCCTGAGTTACGTGTCTGTTTTCCACGACGGGGATAGGATCGCTTTTCATAAAAGAAACATGAAGGAACGGGGATACACTTCAGTAAAGGACCATATGCCTTCCACCCACAGGTTTGTGAGTGGCTGGAACCCTGACTTTTTTCTGAACTGGGCAAAAGGGATCCATCCCGAAGTCCGGCATTATCTGCAGGTTATTCTCGACAGTTATCCCTATCCGGAGCAGGCATACAAAAGCTGTCTGGGGATTTTGGGATATGATAAAAAGGCAGGAAGGGAAAGGCTGGTCAACGCGGTAAAACGTGCCAAGCACTACAATACCTATAACTTTTCGGTCATCACCAGAATACTCAACAGCGGAATGGATACAATCCCTTTTGACACAGAAACAAAGCCCGACAAACCGGCCGACCACGAAAACATAAGGGGGGCGGAAAACTTCGGATAACCAATTGTTTACCTTAAAACCAAATTTTACAGATATGACACAGAGCACAGCATTGAACCAGATGTCCAAAATGAAGTTTCACGGGATGATGGAGGCTTATAAAACCATCTTGGACAGTAACAGACACCATGACCTCAATCCAGAAGAACTAATCAACCACCTTTTACAGGCAGAATGGGAAGAAAGGGAGAACAGCAAAATCAACAGACTGTTCAGAACCGCAAAGTTCAGGTACAGTGCCACTATTGAGGAGCTTGAGTTCTCCCAAGAAAGGGGGCTTGATAAAATGCAGGTCCTAAGGCTTGCCGATATGTCCTTTATAAAAAAGAAGGAAAATGTACTTATTACCGGGGCAACGGGATCCGGTAAAAGCTACATAGCTTCGGCTCTTGGCAACCAGGCGTGTATGCAGGGGATCAGGACACAGTATTACAATACAAC
>NZ_JACVCV010000061.1 GCF_017811155.1 Lunatimonas salinarum
TACGAATCTATGCTTTCCTATTACCTCAAATCGCAACCTACAATCCAGTGAACCGCCAAGTACGAGACCCGTACGCTTGGTGGTGTGAGAGGCGCACCTCGTCAGAGAAATCTGGCGAGGCCGTCTACTCGATTATGGGCAGTTCTTCTGTCAGCCTGATATTTTTCGCATAAGTGTTTCAAGCGGCCCATTTTTAAATTTCTTTGTCCATAGTTTGCTAAAATAGTAACTAAAGACAAAGTAAGCAATTGAAAATAGCAAAACATATAAAGGCTCTTTCGGTTGTTGAAGTGTCAAGTCTTTTGATAAGTCTTTGCCTGCAAGAATTGAAAATATCATCATTCCAATAGTAACGTGTGAAACATAATGTGTTAAAGTCATTTGTCCAGTTGAAGCAAAATTTTTAGCAAATTGACTTCCTCCTATTTTGTTGCCTAAATACATAAATCCAGAAATCAGCATTAATCCAAATCCGAATGTACTAAGCATGAAAGGCAGAAATGGTGGAAGGTAATCAGCGTTTATAAATTCGCTTAATTCTTGCGGAATAGAAATATGTTGAGATACTATTTGAATGATATTAACAGTAAGGTATAAAGACAACCCTATCAAGAACATTTTTAGCTGGACTTTTATTTCTGTCCAGTTCAACCTGCCTAAAAACATCCCCAAAAAGAAATAGGCTATCCAAGGGAAAATAGAATTCCAACCGTTATAAAATGTGTTTCTAATAAAGCCATTTATAGTATAGAAGTCTTTGTACTGAAATTTCTCAAGATACCAGCCAGTTTCGTAAGGAATAAAGAAAATCAGAAAATGGAAGATTAAAATGGAAAGCGTTGCAAACTTTAGAAAATAGCTCTTATCATAGAAAATTGTAAAAGCAATTATAAACATATAGCAACCGTAGAAATGAAGTATATCGGCAGGCCAAATTATGTTAAGCAAAAGTCCAGCAATAAATAAAAACAATGCTCGTTTTAGAATGGTATTACGAAGCTTAATTTTTTCTTCGTTTGAATATTCGCTTCTGTTAGTCATTAGTGCAATGCCCATCCCTGCCAGCATCACAAAAACAGTACTCGAGTTGCCACTAAAAAGTGATAAAAACTTCCCAATTATAGTTTGGTCTTTGTAAGAACCAAATACCATGTTGAAGTTTACTATGAACATTCCAAAAATGGCATAAGCTCTTGCCAAATCAAATCCAATTATCCGTTGTTTCATTTTTCCTTTATTAAACTTTATTCGCAAAGGTCAATGAAATGTTTTTTTAATCATTTGAGGTAAAGTCAAATAATCATTTCTTGGCTCTAATTCTACTCAATGTTTCAAGGGATACATTCAGATATGAAGCAATTTGGGTCAGTTGAACTTGTTGAATTATATGAGGTGATTTTGTCAATATAGTTTGATAGCGTTCTGTTGCATTTTGGGTATGAAGTTCAAATACTTTTTCTTCAAGCCATAAAGCATAATATTCTGTCATCAAAAAATCAAGTTCTTGTAATTGTCTGTGTTTTAGCTTTTCAATTTGAAAACTACTGTAATCTGTTATATTTACTGTTACTTCTGTTAAAGCTTGTATGCATTCCCTGCTCGGCTTTTGTTGTGTATAACTGTCAAATGACATAGCAAGGTCGTCCTTGAAATAAAACTCGGTAGTTATTTCTTTGTCATTGTAAGCATAATATTTTCGTAAAATTCCACTTTCAACCCAAAAACTTTTGTCGCAAATACTGTCCGCTTTAAGCAGGTAGTCGCCTTTTGAGAACGTCTTTGTATAACTTATTTCGGTCAATGCTTTTAGTGTCGCATCGTCAAAGTTTTCAATGAGTTTTTTTATTTTATCAATATAATGTTGCATTTTTTGAGTGGTCGTTAGAATTGCCCATAACGGTCCGCGGCTAAGAAACGTGGGGCAGTTCAAAGCGTTAAACTTTAAGTCTAAGATAAAGCAAAATACGAGACGTAAACCTTTCATATCAGAATATCTGCCCCATGTTTTCTTAGGTGCTGTGTGTGCCCGGCATGGGCATCTGGTATCGAAGATACCATAATATTCCAGAGGGTGCAAGTCCCTTACGTGCGGGGGTAACGCCCCGAAGCGTTAGCAAGTCGCAAGGTGGTTTGCCGTGAGGCATGCACTGAAGGAAGCGAGACTGCAAACCCCG
>NZ_JACVCV010000062.1 GCF_017811155.1 Lunatimonas salinarum
AGAGCTGCGTGGTTTCATTTAGACTCACCCCGTTGTAAAGGTAATCCTGTTGCGGAGTACCCAAGTCGGTATAGGCATTAAAGCTTCCCCCAAAAGGATAGTAATCATCCTTCTGTACGATATCCGTACCGGTAAGGTGTACGCTGAAATCATCCTTAATCGGAGATTCACTTTTATTCATCTCTCTTATTAATACCAGATTCGTACAGCTATTCTTTTCCCTTTTCCTTTCAAATCCGTTTCGTTACCAAAACAGCACCGAGAGACGGTTTGCAACCTCCGTTTACTCAGCGATTGCGGTAGACCTACTATTCTGTCTTATAAATCATGTCTTTGTTTCAAATCAAGGACTTCATGACACACCTACCGCCAGTAAGGAGAGTATGCATTCTACATTTTCTTAGGCTGTCAATATTCAATGTTTAGCATTGCGGAATATCGATAAAAAGCCTTAAAATATACCCTGCCTTTAGTAACCAAAACGAGAATAGGACCAACAGCAATGATAATTTGATAATAGAAACTATCTTTTCCTCATGAAACTTACTCCTGATTTTGTTTATGCGACTTACTGAATAATACCAGTAGTTGAAGCCTAACAGAACCAACCCTACAATTCCAAATACTATTTTTAAAGAAGTATCCTTACTCACAAAAGCATCACAACCGAAGAAATACTTAGCTAGCAGTATAAAAACAGGAAGTATCAAAAATGCTTGAAATATAGTTATCCCTAATCTGCCCCAATAAGTAGAATTGTAAATTCTTAGTCCAAGTATTTTTCTAAACAAATAATTAAATACAATCATTAGTATCCTATGTTTAATCTACCTTTCATATTAGTATCAATGGCATTCTTCGCATAATCTGTAACGCTCTGCCCAAAAATAAGATTACTCCCTACATCAACAACACCATAAGCAACGCCATACACTGGGAAGCCTATCTGTAAGGCAGTATTTAATGCAACAAAAGCATCTCCAAATGTTAATTGACCGTCTGAAAAAATATTGATCCCATTAGTAACTATAGCTGTAACGGTCAAGGCCGGTGCGGCAACTTTCATAATTGATGCACCATTTCTAGCAAGGCTATTACTTATTTTACCTAAATATACGGCATTGTTATTGACCGCATGCGGAGATATGAATATGTTCTTTTTTAAGAATAATGGTACACTGCCACCATGTTTTGCCTGAGATGCAGCAGCAATGAAAGATGGCTTTAGCGCTGCTATAGCCAGCTCTGTAGAGGTCAAAAAATCTACCGTTCCAAACCCGGCATATTGCATACTGCCAGCATTTGTTTGAACATCATCTACAATCAATTTAGAACGGGGACCAGTTGCAACTGCATTTCCATTTGAATCTAAAATTGTTTTAGCTTCGTAATCTACCCATTTATATTTTATTGTATATCCTGAACTATATAAATTTTCGAACGCATCTGAATCCATCAACATATAGTTATGATAGGGATCCCTATACTGATCTGACCAGTGACTCCCCGAACCCGGGCCGGTAAATCCGCCAGCCTTTGGCATAAGGTCAAAGGGATTCTGGGAGTAGTTTGATGCATAGGTATTCCCCGTACCCCACATTCCTGCATCATCCCCCATCAATCCCATCGGGTCACTGTAGCGTACCGGGTTGTTAAACCCAAAGTGGTAGGGACTTAGGCCCGGCACCATGGCGGTCAAGGGGTCTATATGATTGAACCTCCCCAGATACGGATCGTAGGTCCTGAAGGCCGTTTCATAAAGCTGCGTGGTCTTGTTCCGCCTTACCCCGTTGTAAAGGTATTCCTGCTGTGGGGTACTCAGGTCGGTATAGGCATTAAAGCTTCCCCCAAAAGGATAGTAATCATCCTTCTGTACAACATCCGTACCGGTAAGGTATACACTGAAATCGTCAAAAAAGACTTCCACAGGATCTCCATTTTCATTGGAGACGTAAATATACACATATTCCGGTTCTGATATCGTCATCGGGCCGACATTTAGGTATTGGTGGCTGATATCCGATCCATCTTCGGCGGCTTCCTTCCCGATTTGTTTGAAGCTGGAATTTATCAGGTTTTAGCCTTGGTAAAACTCCAGCGTATTGAGCA
>NZ_JACVCV010000063.1 GCF_017811155.1 Lunatimonas salinarum
AAGCCGGTTTTTTTTTTGCTCCTAAAAGGCCTTTTTCCTTAACTTAATAGCATTGAGCCATTACCCTATTCGTCGTCCAGGAAATTCTTTCTTTGTTCTACCCAGAAATAATAGGAACCTTTGATATTGGTGACATTCTATACTACCTATTAGGAGCCTGGATAATCTTTGAAGGCGATGTAAAGCGAAGAAATGAGGAGCCATTCCATGCTTATCAAATAAAATATGGATCAACGACAGCCTATTCTAACGAATCTCACTCCTCGTAAAAATCAGACCCCACTCCATTTAAAACAAGCATATTTTTTGATCCACTGAAATTTTTTTTCAGTGAGAAGGAATAATTTTACAGAATACTACTTCGATGCGATGTCTTAGTTAGGTTTTATAAAGCTGCTAACCTATGAGCTATCAAAAGATTTTTCCCGCAACAGTCGTCAACCATTCTATCGAGGTATACGAATCTTGAATTAGCGTCAAGTCTAATACTATCTATTTAATCCTTGGGAAGCATGACGGATATTGGAGAAATAAAGCCTTACTAGTTTACGGCTTTTGACCTCTTAAGGTGATAATGAGACTTAAAATATTTAAGGACTATTTCTTATTTTTTTTAAGTCTCATTTCATATTTTTATTTTTTTTACCATTATGTTTATGGTTATAATTTATTCATACATAGCATTATTAAATACACTTTCCATCCTATGGAACTGACAATCAACACATTAGATAAACTTGTATTCAAATATAGATATGAGTCCAATATCAAAATGTTAACATATATGGTTTTAATAGATTTTGCTTTTAGCTCAATTCTTTCGTTTTTAGTCATCAATATTATAGATGATAAAGCTTTTGATGCTGATTTTTTAGAGGAAACTTCTCAAGGAGCAATTTTTATATCCTATGTTGTTTTAGGACCTATAATTGAAACATTTATATATCAGTTTTTAATTATTGAAGCTATATTATTAATGAAGAATAAAATAAATATACCAAATATTGTACCCATATCAGTTTCTGCCCTGGCATTTGGTATATCTCACAACTATAACGTACTGTATATTATATCGATGATATTAATAGGAATTCTTTATGCGACATATTACTTGATCGCAAAATACAATACAAATATGAAAGCCTACCTTTCAGTTTTATTAGTGCATTCATTTGCAAATCTAATTGGATTTGTTATCGAAAATTAAATCGATTGGTTTAGCTACACAATTGATATTGGTGACATTCTATACTACCTATTGGGAGCCTGGATAATCTTTGAAGGCGATGTAAAGCGAAGAAATGAGGAGCCATTCCATGCTTATCAAATAAAATATGGATCAACGACAGCCTATTCTAACGAATCTCACTCCTCGTAAAAATCAGACCCCACTCCATTTAAAACAAGCATATTTTTTGATCCACTGAAATTTTTTTTCAGTGTAGACAATTAAATTTACTGCGCAATCCTTTTAAGCAGCGACACTTATATGATAATGTACACCTTGCATATTAATACCTCTTTAGCGTCTTTTAAACTTAAAAATAGAAATTTTATTTTGTTGTTTATGATTTTTTCGAGTTTGTTAGTAACCTTTTTACTTTGCGGAATCGTTAGCTTTATAGCTGGAGATGGAGTATTTTATATTGATTATTTAGATGATCTATCAACAACTTCTGTATTCACCATTACGGTGCTCTTTGCACCACTATTTGAAACCTTCCTTTATCAATTTCTGATTATTGAGGTACTACTATTCATCCGAAAATGGCTTCATATTCCATTCTTTGTCCCAATAGCCGTGTCTGCAATCGTATTTGGACTGACACACGACTACAATGTATA
Organism: Lunatimonas salinarum; assembly: GCF_017811155.1. Classification (GTDB taxonomy): domain Bacteria; phylum Bacteroidota; class Bacteroidia; order Cytophagales; family Cyclobacteriaceae; genus Lunatimonas; species Lunatimonas salinarum. Next base: position 1,846 of record NZ_JACVCV010000063.1, read on the forward strand.
CTATATTTTTTCAGCCTCGTTAATTGGCATCCTATACGCCCTATTTTATTTAATTGCTAAATACAACGTGAGTATGAATGCGTTTATTTCGGTCACTATCGTACATGCTTCTACAAATTTAGTAGGGTTTATTATTGATCAAATACAATGAAAATAAACTTAATATACAAAGTACTACTTTACGGACTTAAGTTTTTTTATCATTTTCGTAATGCCTATCGATGTCC
>NZ_JACVCV010000064.1 GCF_017811155.1 Lunatimonas salinarum
TCGGTTAGTCTTAGTATCATGGTAAGTCGTTGAAAATAAACAGGTTTAATTTTTTTTCAGAAAATGTGAGTAGGTTCGTAAACCTTGTAAATCAGCGATTCTCCGCGTTTTCAGCGTCATCAGCGTTCAGGATAAAATGGAACACGGAAGGACGCAGATATAGCGGATGGCCACGGATAGGTTAGGCGAAGTAATCTAGACAGTCGTTGGAAAAAAGAAGATTAAATTTTATTTAGAGGATATATTTAGATTCATAAACCACGTAAATCCGCGATGTTCGGCGTATTCAGCGTCATCAGCGTTCAAAAAATAGAACACGGAAGGGCACGGATGGTGCGGATTATCGCGGATAGGTTAGGCTTAGTATTCTAGTAAGTCGTTGAAAATAAACAGGTTTAATTTTTTTCAGAAAATGTGAGTAGGTTCGTAAACCCAAGTAAATCCGCGATTATCCGCGTTCTCAGCGTATTCCGCGTTCCGGTTAGGTAAGTACATTAAATCCGCGAACCTCCGCGTTCTCCGCGTATTCAGCGTTCTATAGAAAGAACACGGATTTGGCGGATATTTCAGGTAGTTGGTTTAGAATATGTTAACATGTATTTAAAAAAACCGTAGATTAGAGTATGCTAACTATTATGCAATGAATCTATTAAGCAGAATTACAGTTGACCCACATATTTGCCATGGAAAGCCTTGCATTAGGGGCATGCGTTGGCCAGTTGAAGTAGTGATCGATATGCTTGGGTCCGGAATGGGTGTTGAAGAGATTGTGGAAGATCACCCTGAATTGGAAAAAGAGGATGTTTTGGCCTGTTTACAGTACGCAAAGTTGTCCCTTTCAGGTCAAGATATCCAAGAAGTGGCTTGATGAAGTTCTTGTGTGATGTTCATATATCTTACAAATTGGTAAATTACCTTCGATCAAGATAGTATGATACCATTCACATAAACGAGATTTTGGAGGGATCAAGTACTAAAGATAAGGACATTTGCGAATTTGCGGATGCGCAAGATTTGATAGTTATCACGAAGGATGCGGATTTTAGAAACAGTTACTTGATAAATAACACGCCCAAGAAGCTGGTAAGAATTAAACTTGGTAATCTAGCCAACTCAACTCTGATAAAAGTAATTTCTGAAAATCTTAATTTTATCAAACGGTTGAATTCCCAAGGGAGCTTTATGATTGAGCTGGACCAAGTATCGTCTAAATTTATCATAAAATAAAGATAATCCATAAAAAGAACACAGACGCACACGGATGTAGCGGACAAGTAAGAAAAAAGAACGCAGAAGGACACGGACTGGCGCAGATATTCGCGGATCGGTTAGTCTTAGTATCATGGTAAGTCGTTGAAAATAAACAGGGTTAATTTTTTTTTCAGAAGATGTGAGTAGGTTCGAAAAACCAAGTAAATCCGCGAATCTCTGCGTTTTCCGCGTCATCAGCGTTCTATAAAAAAGAACACGGAAGGACACAGATGAAACGCCGATGATCGCGGATAGGTTGGGTTTAGTAAGTTAGTTAGTCGTTGAAATAAGAGGAGTTTATTTATTTTGAAAATGTAGGTATGTTCGTAAATCCAAGTAGATCAGCGATTATCCGCGTACTCAGGGTCATCAGCGTTCTATAAAAGGAACACAGAAGGACACAGATGTAGCGGATGATCACGGATAAGTTAGACTAACTAGCATGGTAAGTCGTTGAAAATAAACAGGGATAATTTTTTTTTAGAAGATATGAGTAGGTTCGTAAAACAAAGTAGATCCGCAAATCTCCGCGTACTCCGCGTAATCAGCGTTCAAAAAAAAGAACACGGACGGACACAGATATAGCGGATGGTCACGGATAGGTTATTCTAAGTAGCATGGTAAGTCGTTGAAAATAAACAGGTTTAATTTTTTTTCAGAAAATGTGAGTAGGTTCGTAAACCTTGTAAATCAGCGATTCTCCGCGTTTTCAGCGTCATCAGCGTTCAGGATAAAATGGAACACGGAAGGACG
>NZ_JACVCV010000065.1 GCF_017811155.1 Lunatimonas salinarum
TTTTGAAAAGGTGTTGGAACAAGCTGGGGAATAACCCAAAGAATGCCAGAGCCTAGTCGAGTAGGTAAAGGGGAATCCCACCCCTAAACCTCTCACAGAACCGTATCCCAATACTCGGGACAGGCAGTGAATCTCTCGATTCATACGGCTCTTATTATGCAGTCGGTTATGGTCAATTATACTAGACCAATTTGTAGCCCAGTTCCCAATGGTAGAACAGGTTTGGATAAGAAACGGTAACTTGTCTAAGCCATTTAACTGCCTTGACCTTGCTTCCTTTGAAGCTCTTGTACTTGTTCAAAATCCACCTGATCAATCGATGGTGCAGGTAATAAAACACAGGTTTTAGACTTCTTCGGCTTATCTTCCCATAATATTGAACCCACCCTCGTATCTTTGGATTCAGCAATATTGCCAGATCCTGAATACCTCGTTGGGTTTTGTTGTGGAAATTAAGCTTTCTAAGTTCACCGTTGATACGGACTTTGGACTTTCGGCTCATCTTACAATCAAATTGCAGATAACTTCCCCCGTTTCTTAATTTGTTTCTCATGGGCTGAAAACTGAAGCCGAGAAAATCAAACTGAACAGGGTAACCTTCCAGATTTCTGCCATCTTTCTTGCAATACACCATTTTGGTCTTTTCAGGATGGGCTTTTAAACCACAATTTTCAAGACGTCTTTTCAGGTCTGCAAGGGTATCAACAGCCTTCTGATAGCTACTGCAATGGATGATTAGGTCATCAGCGTACCGAATCATAATGACTGATGGATGTGATTTTTCCAACCACTTGTCAACACAGTAATGCATATAGAGATTGGCAAGGAGCGGACTGATTACCCCTCCCTGAGGAGTCCCTTTTCCCGTGGATACTTTGACCGTTCCATCCTCAAGTATGACTGGTGCTTCCAGCCACCTTTGAATGTACATCAGTACCCATTTTTCCGAAACGTGTCTTTCCAAAGCTTTCAACAAAAGCTCATGACTCACATTTTCAAAGAACTCCTGTATATCCAAATCTATCACCCAGCTAAACTTGCGTACATTTTGTTGTACTTTCTGGATTGCTGTATGCGCATTCTTGTTCGGCCGATAACCGTAGGAGTTGTCCACGAATACCGACTCCAACCTTGGTTCGAGGTACGTCTTTACAACTTGCTGTGCAATCCTGTCGCTTACAGTTGGAATTCCCAAAGGACGGGTTTTACCTCCTGCCTTGGGTATTGTTACCCGCTTTATCGCTGGCGCAAAGTAACTTCCAGAAGCAAGTCTGTTCCATAGCTTGTACAGTTCTTTGGAACGTACACTGTCAAATTCTGACAGGCTCTGCTGGTCAATCCCTGCACTGCCTCCGTTACTTTTCACCTTCTTGTAGGATTCCCACACCATCTCCTTGGTAATTGGTACCGACTTTGTCTGTTCTTTAAAAATCATCCTTAATCATTTAAGTTGTTCTTAAATTAAAACTGCATAATTGAAGCCCTTCGCTCCCTTCCCATTACAGGAATTTCATCGCTACTACGGCTTCACCCGCCACCTATATGCTCATTAGTAATCAGCTCTCAGGTATTGCCTGATTGCGTTTTCCTTTTGGCATAGCACATAGGCTTCCTGTGATTCCACAATAAAGCCTGGATAGAAGTCATGCCCCCTTTATGACGGTTGCCGCATAGACAGTAGTTAGGTGTCCTCTATGCTTATCGCAAGCCTCTCGATATAGGCCTGTTTTTGACAACGACTGGTCTTTTCGTCACTTCATCGGAAGGTTCGCTTTCGCTCATCTCTTCTATCCTTACCTGACTGTTTAAACAGCCTTTTCTTCTATCGCTTCACACATCCTTGTTGCCGCAAATGCATCATAGAAGTGGTTTGGTGAGTTTTCCTAAAAACCCTCACCGAGGGGCCTGCCCTCATCTTTATCATAGCTTACACAGCACACATCGAGTAGACGGCCCCGCCAACCGTTAGGTTAGCGAGGTGCGCCTCTCACACCA
>NZ_JACVCV010000066.1 GCF_017811155.1 Lunatimonas salinarum
GGTCGAGTAGGCAAGCGCATTTCAGCCCAAGCCTCTCACAGAACCGTACGTGAACCTCTCGACTCATACGGCTCTTGACATACAATCATTCAGATTTTACTGATTGACCAATGTACAAACATATTGGGATAGCCTGACCTGATGTCCCGCAGCCAATTGAATGCTTTTTGGTAGCTTCGTAATCTCTTAAACTTATTCTTTACCCACTTTGCAATGCGATAGTCCAAATGTCGGAATAATCTCTCCAACATCCTGGTTTCCATCTTACCGAAGTAATTCATCAACCCTCTGGATTTTGCATTGAGTAGATTGGCAAGGTCCTGGATCGTCCAGGTGCTTTCGCGATGAAAGTCCATTTCTTTCCAAGTTGCGATGATACGGCTGCGTGACTTCATGCTCATTTGACAATCAAAGCCCAAGAAAACCCCTGTATCCCTATTGCTTTTCTTTGACATAGGCTTGAACGTGTGCCCCAGAAAATCAAACTTCTTTGGGTAGTCCGTTCGCTTTTCACGGCGGTAGTCCTGGCAATAGGTTATCCTGGTCTTCTCTTCGCTTAACCGAAGTCTGCATTCACCCAGTCTCCGCCTGATGCCTTCCAGAACATAATGACTTTGGTTTTCGCTCTTGCAATGCACCACGATATCGTCGGCATACCGCACAAATTTTACGGTAGGAAAGGTCTTTTCTATCCATTTATCCAGCACGTAATGCAGGAACAAATTGGCCAACAGCGGACTGATCACTCCACCTTGTGGTGTACCTTGCCCTTGTTTGTGAACCAGTCCTTCCTTGGTTTGCACGGGGGCTTCCAACCATCGTTGGATGTACATTCTCACCCACTTTTCCGGCACATGCTTTTCCACGGCTTTCATCAGCAACCCGTGGCTGACTTCGTCAAAGAAACTCTTGATATCCATGTCTATGACCCAAGCATACAGACGTACATTGGTCCGTACTTCTTCCAATGCCTGGTGTGCCGATCTGTGGGGTCTGTACCCATACGATTGGGGTAGAAACTCCGCTTCTAATCGTGGTTCGAGATAGGTTTTCACTACTTCCTGGGCTATTCTGTCGCTGATGCTCGGAATGCCCAATTTTCGCTCTCCCCCATTGCTCTTGGGTATGATAACCTCTTTCACGGGCTTGGGAAAATAGCTTCCGCTGGCCATTCGGTTCCAAATCCTGTACAGGTTCTTGGATAGGTTTTCATCAAAATGTTTCAATGAAACTTCATCCACTCCTGCACTGCCTTTGTTTGCCCTGACCTTGCGATAGGCTTCCCTGACCATGTCCTTGGTTATCGGAATAGGTTTTGATTTTGTTCCAAATAAATCTGTCATCCTTAATTTCTCAAGTTGTTTACTTACTCGAAACTGTATGTCTGCCGTCCTTCACTCCATGCTCATTACAAACACTTCATCACTACTACAACAGCATCCGTCATCCTTATAAACATCGATACTGTAAGCCTCGTGGGTACTTCCCACTTGTGCCGTTCTCTTTGCATTCTATAAGGACTTCCTGAGTTCCGTATAAAAGCCTAAACTAGATTCACACCTGCTCAATTGCGTTTGCCCTGTAACCAATATTCAAGCTCCCGTTACAGCTTTTCACTTGTAGCAAAGAATACAAGCTTTTGACAAAATGTAGCCACCCTCACACAACTTCCACACAGGTTCACTTACGTTTGTCTCCCTAGTTCTTACCTGACTGTTCTAGACAGCCTTTTCCTCTTTCTGTTCAGCACCTTTCAATTACTATCCAAGCACCGAGAGGCGGTTTTGTACCTGCCCTTGAAAGCCGATACTGATGGGCCTACCATCATCTTCTATACAGCATTGGCCAACCTACGATTGTCGGCCATTCACAGCACACCTTTGCG
>NZ_JACVCV010000067.1 GCF_017811155.1 Lunatimonas salinarum
CTTTGGGTTGGTCGAAGACTTTGCTACAGGTATTTTTGATTCCTTCCCGTAACGAAGGAGACAAATCCATCTCTATTTTCCTTCGCGTCTTGGCGCCTTTGCGTGAACCTCTTTGTCGGATAGCCTGCCAGTGCAAATGGTTCGATGTACATTTACTTTTTCAGAAAAAGGAAGTGATAAGTGGGTTTAGGATACTACACCCAGTTGGACGTTGGGGGTTTTACCTCGACTAGATCTGATTATACCCCACTTGCGCCGTATTGATAAAAAGCAAAGTCTCTTCATGATCTTATCTCTTAGTTAACAATAATAGTATGTAGAGATTCCCTAAAGTTTCACGTGGTTAACCTGTCGAAATAGTGCGTTCTCTTGTAGCGAGTAACCTACTCGTTATCCAAGATCTCTTCGATTTGCTTTTTTAATTCTGGCAGTTTATCCGTTATTACTGCCCAGAGGGCCCAGAGATCCACACCAAGATAATCGTGAATTAGTTTGTCTCTCATTCCCGAAATTTTCTTCCATTCGATAGCTGTATTTTTCAACCGGAAATCAGCGGAGAGTTTTTTTGTAGCCTCACCTATTACCTCAAAGTTCCTTATGACACCATCTTGAATAAGAGAATTCTTTAAAAATTCCTCCAGTGAAATTGATTCTGTATAGCTTTCTATTTTAATTATGCAATCGTAAATGTGATTTATATAAATCAGATTATCCTTCTGCATAAAATATGTTTTTCAAATCCCGCTCAATATGAGGAATCAGCTTAGGGGATATTGCTCTTTTAGTAACGAGTTCAACGTTCATGTTCAGTATTTCCGAAAGTTCAATTTCAGCCCCGATAATATCTAGCAGGTTCACTGTACGTTGGAAGTCGACTAGGATATCCAAGTCACTATCCTCTTGGTTTTCCCCGCGGGCAAAGGAGCCGAAAATACCAATCATTTTTGGCGAATAAGGTTTTAACACCTCAATAATCATATTTTTTTGTTCTTCGGTGATCATTTGTGCACAATATACTAAGATTTCAGCATTGTTTCTATTTTATGCTTGACCATTCGTGAGGGATTGTGACGAATCACAGTTCCTTGCAACGCGCTCAACCGCAGGTCTATGTGAATTAGCTCCTAAATAGCTCCCAAGGTGTTCTTTGCGTTTTCTGTGTGTCTGTGGCGTGAACCCCTTCTCGAAATGGCCGAAAAGTGACAAGCCTGCCAAAAAATATACCTGCTAAATTGTGCATATAAAACCCCCGTGAGGTCTTATTTGCTGTAGTTGGCTGAAAAAAAGGGTCACCACGAAGGACACGGAGTTTCACAGAAGGCCCAAAGGTTTTTTAAAAATCTTGGTGTATACGATACCTATTTTAACATTCTACTAAGATGACAGGGCTACGCCACTTTGGATTGATCGTAGGCTATGCTACTGGCTTTTTGATTCCTTCCCGCAATGAGGGAGACGATCTCATCCCTTCTTTTTCCTTTGCGTCTTTGCGCCTCTGCGTGAACCTCTTTTTCCCGGAACGACTGACGGGCATGTTGAAGATCTCCCGGCTAACGCCCCTGGATGGTTGTTGGGAATATGCGGATTCTACCAAGATGACAGGGCTACGCCACTTTGGATTGGTCGAAGACTTTGCGATAGGTTTTTTTGATTCCTGATGGAAACGAGGGAGATGGACTCATCCCCTCTTTTTTCTTTGCGTCTTTGCGCCTTTGCGTGAACCCTTTCTGCCGGAACGACTGACGGGCATGTTGAAGATCTCCCGGCTAACGCCCCTGGATGGTTGTTGGGAATATGCGGATTCTACCA
>NZ_JACVCV010000068.1 GCF_017811155.1 Lunatimonas salinarum
CTGATCTACTTAAAGCTGGAATTTATCAGGTTATATTTTTAGCTAAATATTCTAATATTTTCCCGGATAACTGCAAATAGAATTGAATTGATTACGAAAGCAAAACAGGTTAGGAATAGTAGGGTGTAGCCGATTCTACACCCAGATGTGGCGCGATTCAGATAACTAATCAAATAATATTGAACTAATTGTTTTTTCTTTCAATTCCGTGATACCTTCTAATTTATACTCAAAACCGGGGTACAGCAAACTTGTTATTACCACCTTTTTTCCATCATATAAAATAAATTTATAAAAGTGATAATTATCTGTTGTAAGAAAACCACCCTTTTTCTTAAAAAAACGGCTTTGGTGTATTTCAATACTCTTTACTGATTCAGGCGATATTACAATCTCTACTATTTTTCTACGATACCGTATTTCTCCTTTCTCTCTATCATATTGCAACTTAACCCCTCTGTTGGTAAAGTAATATTCAAGATGTAAATAGATATTAATAATACTAACGGTACCAAAAACAAAATAAATTATATATATAGCCTTATTATTGCTCTCAGTTTTATTTCCCCAATCATAAAACATGATAAGCACCATAATAAATGAAAACAATATATAAGGCCATATATGTTTGAGGTGTTTCTTAGGTGTTATTTTTTGTTCTATCATTTATTTTTCTTCATTTTTTCTAATTCATCGAGTCGAATTAAAACACTATTAAGTAATTGCTCATTTTCTTTGATGTTTTGTTGATAGTTAATCAACAAAACATTTTGTGAATCAATTCTTATCTGTTGCTCTTTAATAGCTTCAACCATAGCAGGGATTAATTTATAATAGTAGATTTTTTTATATCCTGAACTATCAGATACAACCAATTCTGGATAAATCCTCTCAATCTCTTGCGCTAATAGTCCAATGTCATGCCCTTCTTCTGGTGCGATACCGTCTTTCCATTCAAAGTTATATCCATTAATTTGCAACAACTTATTTAAAGAATTGTCAATACGTATAATATTGCCTTTCAAATTTTGGTCACTATACATTGAATTATAACCACCACTTTTAAACCAAGAATTATATTCGACAATCCTACCAGAAACATACCATATAGCTGGATGTATTGCATGGTCATAAACTTGTTCTCCGACATAACCGACTACTCCTATAGCAACTCCTAATCCACCAACACCTGTACTAAATGCACCTATCATCGCACCTGTTCCCAACACCAAAGGAACTCCATTCGATACTGTACGATAGGCTTTCCTACCATCGCTTAAGTTGGGATTAGACATATCGCTTGTATAGACGTAAGCACTAGCAGCATTTGCAGCAATATTAAGTCCTGGGATTACTTTTGTTAAGCCAATATACCTTAACGCATCATCTCCAACTTGTAAGAAAACACTTGTCGCAGGATGGCTTAAAACACCAGCCGTTGCGTCTAAGACATTTTTTCCGCTTGGTAATGCCATTGGTGGATGCCAACCATTGCCTCCCGAACTGGCATCAGCTTTAGTAAATGTTGTTTCATAAGTATATGAATTCTCATTGGCTACCCCATCATACTCTGTCCATCGAGTAGTGTTCGAAACGATATACAAATTTCCAGCGATAAATACCGTATTAACTTGGTGTGCACCGTATTTCTTTTCAAACTCACTCCCGCTCAGTAAATAATAATCCCTTTTTGCCGGATCGTTGGGGTTGCCGGGAATATCATCTTTCCAGTGGTTTCCCGAACCCGGGCCGGTAAATCCGCCAGCCTTTGGCATAAGGTCAAAGGGATTCT
>NZ_JACVCV010000069.1 GCF_017811155.1 Lunatimonas salinarum
CGAGAGTTGCAACTATTATTTTAGAAATTTCTGAAAAAACAACAAATAATCTGTTTTAAAGCGTATGCGGGGGATGTAGGTTGCGGGTTTAGTGAGATAAAATTTTCCCTGTAAACAGGCTTGTGGAATTCTATTGTTGCAGACATTTCTAGAAGTCTTTGGGGAGGTTAAATACTGCCACGCCGGGGTCACTATCTACGGTAACCCCAAAGATTCGTTGGCCCTTGTCATCTACCGTAAATGAACTTATAGGTATATCGAGCTTCAAAACTGCTTTCACATTTCCTAAAAGATCAAAGACAAGCAGGTCCGTTTCTCCTCTTCCCTGCTCCCTGATTTCTTTGTCAGTTTTGCCTGAATATAATCCAAAGATATACTCTGTGCCTAGAAACGCGTCCATATAGGCCAACGGATGGTCAGAAGTGATAACGGCACCGGCATCGACAGCCTGAAATTCCGGTATGGAATTTTCTGGCCCGTTGATTCCAATTATCTGCCCGCTTTTCTTATCCAGGACTTCCAAACGGTCTCTAAATATGCTGGCCTTGATAAATTTGCCTGCTTTAGGATCACCCATTAATTTTCCTTGATGAAGATCTGCAATGACATGATCTTCAAAATTCCCCTCTACCATCCCTTTCCACTTGCCGTAGCCTCTTAGCCGAGTGCCATTAGTATTGAATTCTACAAACTTATCTTCACCACGAACCAAAAATGTCATGAAAGTACTATCAGAACTCCAAGTGAGGCCCATGGCCAGGTAAAAATCTTCTGTTTGTCTCACTTGGTTTAAGGCTCTGGAATCAGTTGCATTTTCCAACACATATTCCGAAAAAAGCTTTCCTTCCAAACTATATACCCAGAAGGTATCGCTATTAGGTCCACCCTCAATGGTCCAGGCATCAGGAATTTCCCCAGGACCGTAGCCCACTCTAGCAGTGGCGAAAAGATATTCCAAGTTGTTTCCATCCAAAACGTGTACAAAGGTGTTTCCCGGAGCTGATTCAGTAATTAATAACTTATTATTTTTGTAAAGAAGCATATCGGGCATTTTCAATTCCTCAATGAGAAATTTTTTTCCAGTGAGCTGCTTTTCGAGGGAAGAGATGGAGTTCCATGTGAATATCTTTTCATTTGGGTTGTCTTTGAATGAATCGCAAGCACCCAGTAATATGACCCAAGTAGAAAAAACGATTCCTGGAATAATATTAATCCTTGACCAGAAAGGAAAATATCGGCTTACACAACCGATACTTCCAATTTCAACGTTTTTTTCGCTCACTTTAGGTACAGGTATATACATCATTTACTCTTTTGTAATCATGGCAGGCGTCTCCATCCATATCTGTACAAAAACTGCGATAACTTGTAGCACAACAAACCCATCGCCCATTACCACTCCCCGCAATCGCCTTCTCCAATGCCACCTCATTTTCCGAAAACGGCACTTCCGCACCACTAACACCAAATTGCCAGCCAGCCACCAGCATAATTGCTACAGCGCCACAGGCTGCCATTCCTTTTTTTGAATTGTTAATCCATTACTTCATGTTTTTTTAGTTTGAAGTAAAACATTGATTTAATGGTGCTTAAATTGAAAAAATAAAAACGAGAGTTGCAACTATTATTTTAGAAATTTCTGAAAAAACAACAAATAATCTGTTTTAAAGCGTAT